>CAMWNI010000005.1 GCA_947175545.1 uncultured Porphyromonadaceae bacterium | reverse complement strand
CGAGCTATTTTGAGGGTTTCGGCTGTGTATATACCGAAGCCGCCGCATGCGGAGTCCCTTTTATCGGATGCATCAATCAGGGTTACTCAGAATATGTTCCCGAAGCCGATCGCGACAAATGGCTGATTAAGCCTCATGACTACGAAACTTTGGCGACGTTGATTAACCGACAAATAAAAGAACCTATCGCTCAAACCTTGCAATATCCATGCGACATCAACGTCCTTGTCAAATCTTATCTGAATTACTTGTCTGAAATGCACCCCAAACAAACATTTTCATAATTATGTCCATTCCAGAGATTAAAGGACTCATAGTTTCATTTTATCGTTCATGCAATAAACCGACGCTATGGTTTGCATGTATTGCATTATGGCAGTTGATGGCCTTTTTGCCGTCAATACCATCAAATGTTATCTATGGAGTTTATATAGGCTATGCACTATATATTTTGTTCCATTCATCAGACCTGACATTTTGCAAGCCATTGTTGACATTCTTGATGTATATACCCGTTCAGCTGACGATAGTTGATCCGGATAGCTCATTCCGCTGCTGGGAACGATTTGTGTTGTTTTGCCTGCTTCTTATTAGTGTTTCACCATTGATTATCAGTCCTCAACAAGCTAAGAACCGCAGAACAATTTTTATTATCGCTCTCGTAGTATGCACTTTCCTTGGAGTCTGTTCTTTCTTTGCGCGGTTTCTTGGTATCAATTACGCTACGTCAAGTACCTTGGATAATATTCTTCAAGTCGGTACATTCGGAGGTCTAACACACCACTCTATGCTTCTCGGGCCTATTTCGGGAATAGGATGTATCTTTTGTAGCTGGATGGGATATACTCGCCACTCCAGAGTTTACTGGTGTTTCAGTGTACTGTGCATAATCGCAGTAATGTTTTCAGCTTCTCGGTCAGCCTTTATGGGCGCTATTGCCGCAATAACAATACTCCTTTACAAACTCACAGGAACTAAGGCGCAGTTTATAAAAGTAGTTACCGGAACAATCCTGCTCGCTACTGCAACATTCCCCATTTGGGGCAGTGCGCTGGACCCCGTTATGCAAAAATACAGAGGCAATGTAGTCGCAGGAAGCGCGTATTCGTCCCGCGAAACTCTATGGGGGACCCGCATTATGGAGTTTAAAGACCATCCTCTGTTAGGAGTAGGATTTGATGCCATTGATCTAAATCTGAGCGCTAATCCCGATGGATATAATAAAGATTCAGGAATGGTAGAATCGGGATCTTCTTGGCTTATTATCCTGTCTATGACAGGCCTTATTGGTGCTATTCTCTTATTCCCGATACTTTTTGGTACATACTATCAACTTTGGATCGACTCATCGCCACAGGCAGCAATGTTGCTTGGCATACTCACGTTTTTCTTTGTCCACATGATTGCTGAGGGATATATCTTTTATGGCGGAAGCATGCTTGCCTTTTTGCTTTGGCTAACTATCGGCGTATCACGTGACTTTCTGCAATATTCGACTGATGAAATTTAATTGTCGTGTGATAACGAGATGAAATAATCCGAACAATAACAATGAAACTTGTTTTTTATTCGATAATACTCAACAACCATCAGGCCAATGTTGCCGACAACCTATGGGAACTCACCAACCATAGTTATTGTTTTGTTGAACTTGTCAAGCCCAATGACGGCAACCAAAAAGGGAGTATGGAAAACTACGGAAGCCGGCCGTATCTATTGCGCGCTTGGGAATCAGACGAAAGCTATTGTAAGGCGATGGAACTGGCCTTGACAGCCGAATGCTGCGTTTTCTCCGGGTTGTCTGCTCTACCGTTTGAAAAAGCCCGCATGAAAAAAGGACTGTTGTCATTCGACATGAGTGAACGGTGGCTAAAAAAAGGTTGGAAAAATCTGTTTTCTCCAACGATTTTGCGTATGTTTTTAGCCTACCATCTTGGAGGATGGAAACACAAACATATGTACAAGTTATGTTGCAGCGGTTTTGCAGCAAATGATCAGCGTAAACTTCTAACATTCAACAACAAGTGCTATAAATGGGGATATTTCACCCTTGTAAACGATTTTGATATTGACGCGACACAGTATATTTCCTCATCAAGGACTTTCACAAGACTTATGTGGTGTGCAAGATATATTAAACTGAAGCATCCCGAATTACCTGTTATGATGGCACGCCGGCTCAAGGAAAATGGATATAATTTCAGACTGGATATGTACGGCGAGGGTGAATTCAAAAGTCGTACTATTGAACTGGCAAAAAGCCTCGGTGTTGATGATGTTGTACATTTCATCGGCAACAAGCCAAATAAAGAACTGATGGCCGATATGCGTCAACATGAAATATTCCTTTTCACATCTGACCGCAATGAGGGATGGGGCGCAGTGGCAAACGAGTGTATGGCCAATGGCTGTGTACTTGTTTCCAGCAGTGACATCGGAAGTACACCATACCTGATTGAGAATGGCAAGACTGGCTTTTCGTTCCGGAGTCCGGAGTTATCATCTCATTTCGACAATCCTGACATGGCTGCTCTCGATGACCTTTATCGTAAAGTTGAGTGGTTACTGGAACACGATGAAGAGCGAAAGAAGATGAGATATAATGCACATCGCTTAATGAGCGAAGTATATAGCCCGCGGACAGCGGCAAAGCGTCTACTATCCTTGATTGATAATCTAAACAAAGGTCGCGATACTGAGTATATCGACGGCCCTTGCTCAAAAGCGTAATCAAAATATGAGAATACTTCAGACGATTTCTGGAATGTCGGTGTCTTCGGGAGGCCCCAGCACGTGTACTCGCGATCTCCTGGATGGACTTGAATCAATCCAGACCAACACTGTCGATCTACTGACCTTCACGAGTCCTCGCGGCGATAATTTAGGCAAAGATAGCCGATGGCTTATCGAAGTAACTGATGACAGGCGCACGCCGTTGCAAATATCCTCTAATTTCAAGCAGGCACTCTTTCAGTCAGAATACGATCTGTACCACTGCAACGCATTGTGGATGTATTGTAACCATCTCACCTGCCGATATGCCCGCCACATTGGCAAACCTTATGTACTTTCTCCCCACGGTATGCTATATCCAACTGCGCTGGCAATTAAAAGCTGGAAGAAAAAGCCGATGTTGTGGACATGGTTCAACCGCGACATCCACCGTGCAAGCTGCATCCATGCGACATGCGAAGATGAGATGCGATATTGTCGCCAATTCGGCTACAAAGGGCCGATTGCCGTTATTCCTAATCCGGTGGTTATACCCAAATGCGTCAGTATGAAAGAAACAATTGATCCGCATCTTACTATTGGCTACCTTGGTCGGTTAGATCCAATCAAAAAGGTTGAGAATCTGCTTAAAGGAGCAGCTCTTGCCTTAAAAAAAGGATGTCGGTCCTTTACAATAGAAATAATGGGTAGCGGTAGTCCGGAATATGAACAGTTTTTGCGCAACGAGATCTCGCGCATAGGGCTTAATGACATGGTCCGGTTCGTAGGCTTCGTGTCCGGATTGGATAAATATGACAGGTTACATCGACTCCGCGCTCTATTCGTCCCCTCTCTTCAAGAAAATTTTGGCATGATAGTTCCCGAAGCGCTTATCTGTGGTACACCAGTTTATGCCTCCCTTGGTACACCGTGGTCTGAACTGGAGCAAAATAACTGCGGATGGTGGCGTGATAACAGCCCCGAAACCATTGCTGAAGTAATCTGCGAGCTTATGTCCCTTGACGAAGAGGCTTTACTCGCGAAAGGCTACAACGGACGGATGCTTATTGAAGAAAAATACGAGCAGCATAAAGTTGCAGGGATGATGCTCGACCTCTACCACTGGCTCATCACTGGAGCCGACAAGCCGGATTTCTGCTACACAATTTGATATGGAAAAACATTATGTAAACCATCTTGGGCGCAAACATCAGATAATCAGGCTGCTTTGGAGCATAGTCTGGACTGTTGGCGCAAAATGGCTTCCAAGATCAATAGGATCTGGTTGGAAGCGCTTTCTACTCCGTTTGTTTGGCGCGAAAATAGCATCAACTGCGACTGTTTATTCCTCGGCCAAAGTATATTATCCCGCAAATCTTGAAATGGACGAATATGCTTGTATTGCATCGGATGTCGATTGCTATAATGTTGCGCCAATCCGTCTTGGAAAATTCTCCACTGTCAGCCAGGGAGCATTTCTCTGTACAGCATCGCATAATATAACCTCGCCAAATCACGAACTTATCACATCGCCCATCTCTATTGGTAATCAGGCTTGGGTTGGAGCGGAAGCATTCGTCGGTATGGGAGTCACCATCGGTGAAGGTGCCGTTGTTGGTGCAAGAGCTGCTGTCTTCAAAAACGTTGAAGCATGGTCGGTTGTCGGTGGAAACCCTGCGAAATTCATAAAAAACAGAATGTTAAATATTGTTAATTCAGGGGGGGGGGTAAAAACAGTACTTTCATGCTGTCCTCCCTTATCTCAAAGGGCATAGCAGCATGAATATTCTCTTCTTAATGGGTATATATCCAAGCTATGGTGGTGTTGAAAAAGTTACAACTGTACTTGCAAATGAGTTCGTCAAACAAGGAATGTGCGTGTCTATTGTTTCATTTGAACAACCAGTACCGAAACTTGCAAAAGAACTAAATCCAAAGATTAAACTCTATAAATTGGATTACCCAGTCTTGACCAATAAAAATAAGGTTAAGTTGTCACAAATCATACGCAATAATGGCATAAAATACCTTATTAACCAATGGGCGGTGCCTTGGTATGTTGCACGGTTATGCAAAAAAGCCACAATTGGAACCGAATGTCGGCTGATAACAGTGCATCATAATATTCCAAATATGAATGCCCGCATTCAGCAGATTGAAATTAATCTTTCTGAGGGGAAAGGTAACCGATTGATTAATCGGTTAAAGCATATGATTATTAAAAGTATTTCCAGGATATCATTACGTTATGTCTATGAAACATCCGATCGCTATATCGTACTCTCTCCAAGTTTTATCCCCATATTAGGGAATTATATCCTAAAAAAAAATTTGCCTAAAGTAACTGCATTAGGAAATCCAATTACGATCTCTGATATTGATAGCACTAATTATCATAAAAAAATTAATGAGATTATATATGTCGGCAGAGTGGAATATAATCAAAAACACACTTATAGAGTAATTGATGTTTGGAATGCTATTAGACTGCATCATCCGGATTGGCATTTGACGATTGTCGGCGATGGCCCTGATTTAATCAATCTGAAAGAAAGAGCGACTTCTATGGGGCTTGAAAATATAAGTTTTGAAGGATTCCAACCTCCATTAAATTATTACAAAAGAGCAAAAATACTTCTACTGCTGTCCGAATATGAAGGTTTCCCGCTTGTAATTGGTGAAGCTATGTCACAAGGGACTGTTCCGGTAATTTTGGGATCATTTCCTGCCGTTTATGACATAGTAAAAAATTGCAGTGGGATTGTTATAAAGCCTCCTTACAACATTGATGTTGTCGCAAAAACTCTTTCAGATTTGATGCAAGATACTGAAAAACTTAGAACTATGTCTTCTATATCTATTGAGTTTTCAAAAGAGTTTGAATTACATTTTATTATAAAGGAATGGAATGCATTGTTTAATTCGATAATATCATGAACCTTTCACTGTATTCTGAACACAAGCCACATCGTATTAAGCGACTTTTATGGATATTTGTGAGTAATACAATATTCAGAGTGCTAATTGGTGGCCAACTCCGTTATATCCGAAACCTGATTTTGCGATGCTTTGGAGCTGAATTGCCATTACATGTAATGGTTTATCCGGACTCAACAATATTTGCGCCTTGGAATCTTACAATGAAAGCACATAGTTGTATTGGACCTCGGACTAAGATATACAATAAAGATAAGATCATATTAGGCGAAAACTCAGTCGTATCACAAGACGCATCCCTTTGCACCGCTGGACACGATATAACCTCGCCAAATCACGAACTTATTACATCACCTATCACTATTGGAGATCAGGCTTGGGTTGGTGCGGAAGCATTCGTCGGTATGGGAGTCACCATCGGTGAAGGTGCCGTCGTTGGTGCAAGAGCTGCTGTCTTCAAAGACGTTGAACCATGGTCGGTTGTCGGTGGAAACCCTGCGAAATTCATTAAGAAACGTATTATAAAAGATGCTTGACATAACAGTCATTATTCTTACTAAAGACGAGCGGCTACATATCGCTCGTTGTCTGGAAAATGTAAATCAGATTGCTCGAAAAGTCTATGTTATAGACTGCCATTCTACAGATGGCACCCAAGAGATAGCCCGAAGCTATGGCGCGGATGTTGTTGAGCATGAATGGCCAGGAAATCAAGCTGACCAATTTAACTGGGGCCTTGATAATCTGGCGATTGATACAGAGTGGATCCTTCGCCTTGATGCTGATGAATATCTATTGCCGGAATTAATCAAGGAACTTAAAGAAACCATACCATACATACAGAATGATGTAAACGGAATAGTATTCAAACGTCGTCACATATTCATGGACCATTGGATGAAGCGTGGAATCTATCCGGTCAAAATCCTACGGCTGTTCCGAAAAGGGCATGGCCGCTACGAACAGCGACTCATGGATGAGCATATCGTTCTCAACGATGGACGGGAATACGAATGCCTCAACGACTTCTGTGACCACAACCTCAACAACCTTTCGTGGTTCTGTAAAAAACATGTTGATTATGCTGTGCGCGAAGCCGCTGAATTGCTTGACCTTGAATTCCGCCTCTCTAACAAGCCGGAAAACGGACATCTGTCAGATCAGGCCGGCAGCAAGCGGCGGAAGAAACACAGCTATGCCCGCAAGCCGCTGTTCTGGCGATCGTTTGCCTACTTCCTCTATCGCTACTTCGCCAAAGGCGCATGGCGCGACGGAAAGGAAGGTTTCATCTTTACCTTCATACAAGGCTGGTGGTACCGCACTCTTGTCGACGCCAAAGTCTATGAAATCAAGCGCAGATGCGGCAACGACCCCGCAGAAATCACCCGAATGCTGCGTGAAGAATACGGCGTGAGCCTCTGAAAAGCAACGTTACAACTCCGCCTCCCCCCACTTGTCCATACACAATTCGTCATACTTGTTAATCTAACACAACATTTAACTCAATGAAAATCTCCATCATCACCGCCACCTACAACAGCGGTGCGACACTGCGCGATACAATGGAGTCAGTGTTGCGGCAGACTTACACACAGATCGAACACATAATAGTCGACGGAGCCTCCACTGACAACACACTGGACATTGTCCGTGAGCTTGAACCACTCTACCAAGGCCGTCTGCGCTACGTCAGCGAACCAGACCGCGGCATCTACGACGCCATGAACAAAGGCATCGCAATGGCCACCGGCGACATCATCGGCATTCTCAACTCCGACGACTTTTTCACCGCCGACTCAATCGTGGCAACCCTTGCCGCCGAACTCGCCGATCAGGAAATCGACGCCGTCTATGCCGACGTCCACTACGTCGACGACTCCGACCTCAGCCGGTGCGTCCGCTACTACTCCTCACGCACCTTCCGTCCCTGGATGATGAAACTCGGCTTCCAACCCGCCCATCCCACCTTCTACTGCCGCAAGAGCGTCTATGACCGCCACGGCAGCTTCGACATCAACTTCCGCATCGCCGCCGACTTCGAACACCTACTTCGTCTGATCTACATCCAGCGCATCCCCATCCGCTACATTCCCCTCGACTGCGTGACCATGCGTACCGGAGGCGCCTCCACCTCCGGTATCAAAAGCTACCTGCGCATACTCTCCGATCACCTCAAGGCCTACCGAAAAAACGGCGTCAACTCCAACCTCTTCCTCGACGCCTCCCGCTACGTCTACAAAGTCAGCGAAGTCCTAAACACTAATGTCAACAATATCCTGAAACTGCAATAATCGCATCCTGACAGAGCGATGCTTCAATTCTGACAAGACGTAATCCCCAAAAAGATAAGGCTGCGATCCGAAAAGCAAAGCAAAGGGAAAAAGTTTTATCAAAAAACTTGCATAAGTCACGAAAAATTCGTTACTTTGCACCGCGTTTAGAGCCACCTCAGCCGGGAAAGCCAACGGAAAGTGATGCGTCCGCAGGCGATATGAGCGAAGGCGAGAAGACTCAACTGCGCAAATTTCAGTGAGTTATTATTAAGGAAACAAAACCAATAAGAACGACAAATCCGAACAGCAATGGCAAAGATGTGTCAAATCACGGGCAAGACCGCTATGACCGGTAACAACGTTTCGCACTCGAAGCGTCGTACCAAACGTAAATTCAACGTAAACCTCTTCACGAAGAAGTTCTTCTGGCCCGAACGTCAGGCTTGGATCAGCCTCACCATCTCCGCAAATGGTCTTCGCACCATCAACAAACTTGGTCTTAACGCCGCTATGCGTCAGGCTGAAGAAAAAGGTTATCTCAAAGAATATATCATCCTCGGTTAAACTCGGAGCATAAAACAGAAAAACCATGGCAAAGAAAGCAAAAGGTAATCGCGTGCAGGTAATTCTCGAATGCACCGAACACAAAGCAAGCGGAATGCCCGGCACTTCGCGCTACATCACCACCAAGAACCGCAAGAACACAACTGAGCGTCTGGAGTTGAAGAAGTACAACCCCATCCTCAAGAAGGTGACTGTTCACAAAGAGATTAAATAAGCTATTCACCCCCTAACCAAGAGACTAATAGGAAATGGCAAAGAAAACCGTGGCCTCACTGCAGAAGGGTGAAGGCCGTACCTACAGCAAAATCATCAAGATGGAACGTTCACCGAAAACCGGTGCTTACATCTTCAAGGAAGAAATGGTTCCCAACGACGCCGTAAAGGCCGCTCTGAAGTAAACCACAACTTATTCTTCCAGACTACAACATTAGAGGCTGTGATGCGCAAAAGCGCATCACAGCCTCTAAACTTTAAAGGGGAAAACAGGCTCCACCCCTTCAAGGCGCATCAAAGCGAGTTTGCGCGACAGACCCGCGGCGTATCCGCCGGGACCGACAGCAGCAACGACGCGATGACACGGAATCATCAGCAAAATCGGATTGCGCCCGAGTGCCAAGCCAACCGCACGCGCACTGCGGCACCCCACCCGACGGGCAAGTTCGCCGTAAGTAACCGTGCGACCGTAACCGACGCTGCAAAGCTCGCGCCAAACACGGCATTGAAACTCCGTTCCCCGGAGACTTAGCGGAGGAACGCATCCAGGGTTCTTACCGGCAAAAAAACGGTCAAGCCAGCGCACACTTTCTTCAAGAACCGCCACAGATTCCCCCGCCGCGACCGAGGAGGGAACAGCCGCAGCATCCACAAACTTCAGCCCGCTGAGGCGATGACCGTCAGACGTGGTCAGCAGAATTGCCCCCAACGGAGATTCATAAATCACGGAGTTCATCCATCAGTATATTCATGCCCTCGGTTGCAGTCGCGGCAATCACATGCACGCGCGATGGAACTGCGGCCGGATGCGGGTCAATATAAAAGATCCGGGCGTCACGCCGGACATAATTCACCAGTCCCGCAGCCGGATAGACAACCAGCGAGGTCCCGATAATCACCAGGACATCCGCCCGGGCTACAATCTCAGCCGCCGGTTCGAGCATCGGAACAGCCTCTTGAAAGAAAACAATATGGGGACGCACATGATGACCGTCAATAAGCGTTTCTGTCGTAGTCTCACTCAACTCAGACTGCAACTCGTAGACTTTCGACTCGTCATTGACCGCACGCACCTTCATCAGTTCGCCGTGGAGGTGAATAATGCGGTCCGACGGCACTCCGCCACGCTCATGAAGATTATCGACATTCTGCGTGACGACAAACACGTCATAGTGGTCCATCAGCCGCGCTATTGCACGATGGGCCTCGTTAGGCTCAACTTCTGAAAGCTGGCGTCGGCGTGCATTGTAGAACTCATGGACCAACGCCGGATTCCGACGGAATCCGGCAGCCGAACATACGTCCATAACATTATAGTTTTCCCAAAGGCCGTCAGAGTCACGAAATGTTGAAATCCCGGACTCGGCACTCACGCCCGCTCCGGTAAGAAAAACGATTTTCTTCTTCATAAGTAAGTTTTTTGGTCAGATCAGACGAAAAGTGCGCCGATGGAGCGGCGTAATCCCGAATTCAGCAATCGCCTTGCGATGCTCGCGCGTCGGATAGGCCTTATTCCGGTCCCAGCCATATTGAGGATAGTCAATAGCCGCCCGTTCGATGAACTCGTCTCGATGGGTCTTCGCAAGAATTGAGGCTGCCGCAATGTTACCGAACTTGGCGTCACCTTTCACGATTGTGTGACATTCGACTCCTGCGCGCCATGGTGCAAACCGGTTGCCATCAACAATAACCATTTCCGGGACGACGCTCAGGCCGTCGAGCGCACGATGCATTGCAAGAATTGACGCCCGCAGGATGTTGATTTCATCAATTTCCTGAGCGGAACATGAAGCCACGCTCCAGCTGATTGCCTCACGTTCGATAATGGCGCGCATTTCGTTGCGGCGGCGCTCGGTCAGCGCTTTCGAATCGGTCAGATAAGAGTGAGAGAAATCAGGCGGAAGAATAACAGCCGCGGCAAACACCGGTCCGGCCAGACATCCGCGGCCGGCCTCGTCACAGCCGGCTTCGATAAATTCAGACTGAAGTGAAGCAGGAAGCGGATTCACAGCCGGATTCCATAGCGGCGCAGAACCGAGCGGATACGCGCCAGAAAAACATTAGCCTCAAGAGGCTTGTTAATGACAAGGTCTGCTCCGTCATCGTAGGCGGCGATATGATTTGACGGAGAAATAACAACGATTGCCGGTTCGATATTATTAATCGGATAAACCGGGTCGCCATCAATAATCAGCAACGCGAAATCATTTATATGCTTGCCGCGCGATTCTCCGGGACGGATAAGATGTACGTTAAACCCGAGCGGAGTCAACATGGCCGCAATCAGTTGCCCTAACTTGTCATCGTTAGTGGCAACAAGAGCCAGAAATTTGCTGTCGGTCGCTGAGTCTACCATTGATTTTCGCGTTTTTACATTGCAAATTTAACCAAATTAGCACAACAAATGTCAATTTGCAACAGAATTGTAAGAGAAATTTAACCTGAATCATCTGAGGGCTGTGTCAATCAAGGCGCGTCGACGCAAGAGCGAGAACCGATATGCGCATTTCCGGACGTTCCAGATGAAGCGCCTCAACACAGGCGCGGAGTGTGGATCCGGTTGTCACGATGTCGTCAATCAGCAGCAGATGGTCAATGCCGTCCAGATTATCACGCAGCGCACGATAAACGCCTCTTCCTGAATTGCGCGCGCGAGCGTCGGCCCCGAGCCGCGTCTGAGAGCGATGATGAGCCGCACGAAGCGTCCTGACGATGGGCAACCCGGTGACGTCGCTGACTCCACACGCAAGCCGATAGCTCTGATTATATCCGCGCAAAACCAGTCGCACAAAACTGAGCGACACCGGAGAGACCGCGTCGATTCCGTCAAAAAAGCCAAGGGGCTTGAGCGCAAGGGCATATTCTTTCATCAGTTCGCGTCCGAGCGAAGGCTGACCTCCATACTTGAACCGATGAATCAGTCGCGCCTGCGGGGATTCGCGCCTATAATGAAAATATGCGCTGCAACGCTCAACCGGAACGCGACACATCAGCTTCTCCATCATCGGATTCCACTGCGGTGAACGTTCAAATCCTGTCAGCGGTAGCGAGAGACGGCATTTCAGACACATCAGCCGCTCACCCTCCACCATCAGTTCGCCACACGCCGGACAAACACGCGGATAAAGCAGCGACAGCAGCGATTCAATTATCGGGTTCATAGCGCCAGAAATCCTCCTCAGGAATCATCTCCATCACGAGACCCGGCTCATAGCCCCGGCCAACAGCAAAACGCAACAGACGCGAACGGCAGTCCGCATCGAGCGTGTCAGGCATCGAACGCGCCTTCGAACGCAACGCATCGGCAAGATTCGAGTGGTAAACGTCAATGTCCACCTCTTCATCAATGGCAAGGTCAATCAGTTCGCGCTCAATTCCTTTTTGAAAAAGCGCGTGGCGGATTTTTACGCGCCCCCAGCCGGAATGATTGACCTTTGAGCGCACATAGGCGCGCGCAAAGCGCTCGTCGTCGATAAAGCGTTCGTCGACAAGATGTTGGACAATATCAACAGCCACGCGTCCCGTAATTCCCCAGCCACGAAGGCGTTCAAGGGTCTCGCCGGTGGAATAGTCGGCCGCGACACACATGTCGGCCAAACGGCTGTAAGCCTCTTTCTCGGTCAGTTCGCGCTTCATCGCCCATATATGGCAAAGCGGTCTTTGCCGTAAAAATCCTTGACAATCTCCGCTCCGGTGAAGCGGAAGGCACACAGAGGGTTAATTTCCATGAACAACATCCCCCCCGGCGCGCGGTGTGTGCGCCAATATTCGATTATAGGGGTATAGAATCGCAGCGGGTCGTCGTCAGGCGTGAAGAGGGCCCGGTGAGGCTCAAAGTCAAGCACACGAGACTCCATTGCGGCCGCCTCCGAATTTAAAATATAAGGCGGATTGCTGACTATTATGTCCCATTCTCCCGGCAACTGAAGGTCAAGTATGTCACCCCGGCAGAAATCGACGTTACTGACATTAAGGCCGGTGGCATTCTCTCGCGCAAGCGCGACTGCACGCTCCGATATATCAACACCGCAGACCTCCGGAAACTTCAGATTTCGGGCAAGCGCGATTGCAATGCATCCGGATCCGGTTCCGAGGTCCAGCACTCTGAGATCCGGGCGCCCGCCAAAGCAATCGACAATCATGTCGACCATCTGCTCCGTCTCCGGCCTCGGAATCAGCACGTCCGGACTCACTCTGAGGTCCATACCGTAGAACCGCGCGCGCCCCAACACATACTGAAGAGGCTCGCCTCCGGCGACGCGACTGACTATGCTTCGGATTTTCTCTTCCATGAAATCAGGGATGTCACGCTCGCCGTCGGCCAGTGCCTGTGCCGGGGTCATCATCAGCAGATCCTCAAGTATGATGCGTTCCATCGCGCGCGCTTCAGAAGCGCCGACGGCATCCGCCAATCCGCTCAGAGTCTGTTTTCTTAACGTCTTCAGATTCATTCGAGAGAAAAGAGATAAGCGGATTTGACCGAATCAGTCAAATCCGCTTACTTAAATTCTGTTTTGTTTTATTTGCTCTTAAGAGTTGAAATTATTCAGCAACTTCAACAACTTCAGCTACTACAGTGTCAGGAGTTTCAACTGCGTTGGTGTCAACAACTTCAGCTTCAACAACTTCAGCAGCTTCAACAGCAACAGAGTCAGCAGCGTTAACTTCTTCGTTGTTAGCTTCCTTGTTACCGCAAGCAACGAGAGTGGTAGCAGCAGCTACAGCGAGCATCATAATGTACTTTTTCATTTTCTTTAAAGATTTAAAAAGATTTATAAAACGATTTCAAAATTTCATGTTTCAAAAACGCTGCAAAGTTAGGGCATTTTTTTGTATCTGCAAACATTTTTTTTAATTTTTTTCACTTTTTTCAAAAAAATTTATGTTTTTCAGCAGAAAAAGTCGATTTTAGGTCCTCAAAAAGCGAAATCATGCGTCCGGCCACTGCTTTAGCCGAAAATTTACGTTCGACTTCCGCTCTCAGTGTTTCAGGCGCCACCGGCCCTTCGATAGCCCACTGCAGGCCACGCGCAAGAGCCGCTTCATCGCCGAACGGGGCAAGAAATCCGGAGTGGTGATGATCAATTATATCAGCCTGACCGCCACGGTCGAAGCTGACAGGCATCGCACCTGAAGCCTGGCCCTCGATAAGGGTTGTCGGCAAGTTTTCGTAGAGTGACGACGAAAGCACGACGCAGGCTCGGCTCATCAGTTCGACGACCTCCGCCTCGTCAAGCGGGCCGAGATACTCGAAAGGAATTTTCAGGCCCTTAAGCGCGTCAGGATTGCGCAGCTCACCAAAGAAGCAGACATGAGCCGTCGGATGGCCTTGCAGAAGGTTGAGGGCGCCGACTGCATGGTGAAGCCCCTTGATAGGGTCATCAAGGCGTGCCGCCCCCATAATTATCAGGCCATTTTCTTTCGGGCCAATGCGGAAGTTCTCCATCGGAAACACGTTAGGAATAACAACCGGTGGATTATCGCGCATCAGCTTCGAACGCCGCCCGAGGTCGGCAAGCCAATGGCTGACGGCAACGAAGCGCATCGGCACGCTAAGGTAGAGACGCTCCTTCCGGCTCCAGACCCGATGGCTGAGGTCGCCGGCGCCACGCATCGGAGTCTTAATCATCGGACAGTAGCCACACTCGCCTGTGAAACGGGTGCAGCCGAGCGAATGGTGGCAGATACCCGTCAGGTTCCACATGTCGTGCATCACCCAGACCAGTGGAATTCCGTGGGAGCCGAGTTTACGAATCTGCCCGAGCGACAGAAATCCCTGGTTCACCCAGCCGAGAACTATCACGTCGGGCGCCATGCTCAGAACTTCTTCAACAATTCCGCTTCTGCCCGTCGACGCGGTCGACACCTTGAACAGATTGTCACGGTTCAGTCCGTTTGAAACAAAGATTTCGGCCCGTTCGGCAAGAAACGGCAGCGTGCGCTCGCGCCGAACCCCGTCAAGCGTAAACAGGCGCACCTCCTGGCCCTGGTCTTTCAGAGCGGAGGCAAGGCGTGCGGAGGCAATTGCGGCTCCTCCCAGGGTAGCCGAAGTTGAGAGAATCGCGATTTTCATTATTTATGTAACAGAGGAATACGTTCAAACTTGACAACAGCCAGCAGATAGACAAGCAGCAGCGGCGTCCTGGCCGCCATCGTCAGCCATCCGGAAGCGAAATCAATCTGCAAACCGATAACCCACAATGCAAGTGCGCCGACGAAGTAAGCGCTCATGCGTCCGACCGGGTAGCGCAGCGGATGTTTGCGAAGACCGACAAAATAGCTTGCGAGCATCATGACCCCATAGCAAGCGAAGGCGGCCCATGCACATCCCATATAGCCCATTCTCGGCACAAGAACGACGTTGAGGACAATGGTGATGGCAAGCCCCGCAAGCGAGAACCACGTTCCCCAGATTGTCTTGTCAGTGAGTTTATACCAGAGCGAGAGATTGAAAAACACTCCGAAAAACACATCGGCAATCATCACTATGGGGACCACACGCAGTCCGCTCTGATAAGAAGGCGCGATGAAATTACGTAACAGCGGCATATAGAACATCACACCGAGAAAAATCAACATCGCAAAAATGACGAAGAACTTCAAGGCATCGCTGTACGCATTCAGTTTATCGCCCCCCTGTTCTCGATTTTTGGCAAAAATGAACGGTTCGTAAGCAAAACGGTAAGCCTGGGTGAACATCATCATTACAAGTGCGACCTTGCAGCAGGCGCCATATATGCCGAGCTGGGCCATTCCATCGGGACTGTCCTTCATCAGGAACGGAAAAATAATCTTGTCGAGATTCTGATTCATATTTCCGGCAATGCCGAGAATAAGCAGCGGAAAAGAATATTTGAACATGCGTCGGAACAGCGCGCCGTCGAAACGCCATGGAAATCCCCTCAGTTCGCGCCAAAGCAGCGGAATGAGTGCCAATGAGGCTATCATATTGGCAAAAAAGATATATCCCTGGCCTATTTCCGGATTGAAAATAACAAGGAAGAAAATCAGATTCAGCCCGATGTTGATGCCAATGTTTATCAACTTCAGCACTGCGAACGTAACCGCCTTGCTCTGATAGCGCAAATAGCAAAACGGAATAGAGGAAAAAGCGTCGACGCCAACGGCCACTGCCAGCATCCATATATAAGAAGGATGGGCAGCGCAGTCAAGGGCGCGGCTCAGAGGAGACAAGAATGCGAATACACCTATAATAAATAATACGGATGTCGTCGCCAACGCAATGAGCAGCGTTGAATAGACCTTCATGGGGTCCTTGCAGTCCTCACGGTTGATGAAACGGAAAAAGCCGGTTTCCATGCCGTAGGTCAGCACAATAATCGTCAATGCCACATAGGCGTAGAGATTAGTCACCACACCATAGTCCGCTTCGGCAAGTTTGATGGTGTAGAGCGGCACAAGAAGCCAGTTAAGGAAGCGGCCGACGATGGAACTTAGTCCGTAGATAGCCGTATCTTTCGCCAATGATTTTATTCCTGCCATTTCAATAGCCAAAATGCCACAGCCGAAGCCGCGGCCACATTAAGAGAATCAACCCCATGCGACATGGGAATTTTTACAGTATAGGAGGCCGACGAGATTACCTCCGGTGCGAGTCCGTCGCCCTCGGTGCCGAGAATTATCGCCAGCCGCGGTTCTGCCGCAAGCTGCGGCGAGTCAATCGGGATAGAATCGTCCGTCAGAGCCATCGCTGCCGTCTTGAACCCGAGCTGTTCAAGCTGAGCCGGCGTACCCCATGTCCATGGGACCAGAAAAACCGACCCCATGCTGACACGGACCGAACGGCGGTTCAGCGGATCACAAGACGTCGGCGTCAGCACCACGCCATCAATTCCAAGCGCGGCCGCAGAACGAAAAATAGCGCCAATATTCGTAGTGTCCGTAACCGAATCAATCACGGCAACCCGATGCGCGCCGGCACAGACGTCGGCAACGGACGGCAACGTCATCCGGCGCATGGCACACAGCACGCCGCGCGTCAGCCGATAGCCGGTCAACGCCTCAAGCAGTTCGCGGGCGCCAGTGTAGACCGGCATATCCTCCGGACAGCGCGCTATGATGTCGGCAGCATCTCCTGCAATATGTTTTGCTTCACACAGAAGCGACACAGGCTCATAGCCCGCGCGCAACGCAACGTCAATCACCTTCGGACTCTCGGCAATAAACAGCCCGTCGGCCGGATTCAGACGATTGCGCAACTGAGCCTCTGTCAGCCCGGCATATGGCTCCAGACCGTAATGGTCAAGCGTTTCGACTTCAATCAGATTCATGAGTGCAAATTTAGCGGATTTTTTCGTAACTTTGCACTTATATGAACGCATTATTTAATACAAGTTTCTTTTTTGACCCCGCAATAGAGCCGGCGGTACTCCAGGTGCTGAAATCGCGCTGGCTCCGCGCATGTGCCGTATCCGGATGTGGCAACCCCGTGTGTCTCCGTCTGCCGGCAGACGACGGCATTGCCCGTCTCGCAATTCAGACTCCCTTTCCCTCTGTCAGCGAAGCCAAACGCTTTGCCGAAGAAATCGCCGCTCCCTTAGCAGCCGAAATGACAGCCAACTTCGGCGTCAACGCCTTCACTGCCTTCTCAACCATAATGGAGCAGATTGAATTATGACGGATCAATGGGATAAAATCATAATAGGCATCGACCCCGGCACGAACCTGATGGGCTACGGCATACTTGGCGTGCGCCGCGGCAAACCTCAGATGATTGCGCTCGGCGTCATCAAACTGAGCCGCTTCGAAAGCCACTATCTCCGACTACGGCGCATCTACGAACGCGTTCTCGGCCTGGTTGAACAATATCTTCCTGACGAGATGGCAATCGAGGCCCCCTTCTTCGGCAAGAACGTCCAATCTATGCTCAAACTCGGCCGCGCCCAGGGCGTTGCCATGGCCGCCGCACTGGCCCGCGACGTCCCCATCACCGAATACGAACCTCGAAAAATCAAAATGGCCATCACCGGCAACGGCGCCGCCTCGAAAGAGCAAGTTAGAGAAATGCTTCGCCGCATCCTCAATATCGACTCCTCTATGCTTGAAAATGCAGAGCTTGACGCCACTGACGGCCTGGCCGCTGCCCTTTGTCACCACTACGAGAGCATGCGCCCGCAAATAGCCGCCGGGCCGAAAAGTTGGAAAGAATTTATTGCAAAAAATCCCGAAAGAGTAAAATAAATTTGCAAATAAAAAAAAAAGTGTGTAACTTTGCACTCGCCTTCTCGGGGTGTAGCACAGTTGGCAGCGCGCCACGTTCGGGACGTGGAGGTCGGAAGTTCGAGTCTTCTCACCCCGACCCTTTTAGGGTTAAATGCTTGCAGGTTATTAGCCTGCAAGCATTTTTTATACGGGTGGAGGGGGTTAGTGAATGTCGCTGCCGTCTTTGAGAGCCTGACCAATCCAAGCGAAACACATGAGTATCATTAAAAGGACTGACATAGTTTTATAAGTTAGAGTGTTGATTGAGTTATTTGAAGGCAAAATTAGGAACCACACGGGCAATATTGTCGCCCATAAAAGTTAAACGATCTTAAACGGAGCTGATTTTGCGCTATACTTGAATTAAATGCAGGGCGCATCAATCCATACCGTTGAGACATGAAACTTGTGTCGGAAATTTTTCGTATCTTTGCAGTCTTGTTTTAATATTTTTTTTTAGACAGATTATGAGTAAACATAGTTTCAAAGAATGGCTTTTTGCAACGCGCCCATGGTCATTTCCGGCATCAGTGATGCCTGTTCTTGTGTCGATTGCCTATATCTTGTGGGTGGCACACGACTTGAATTTTGATAATGTGAAATGGCTTAACGGCCTACTCGCTATTGTTGCGATGGTTCTTTTTCAGGCAGCTGGCAACACATGGAGCGATTTGCATGACTATCGCAGCGGAGTGGATACAGCCGACAGCTACGGCGTTAAGATTCTTACGTCTAAAGCTTTTTCAGAAAAGGAGATACAGCATCTTTCCATTGGACTATTGGTCTGCGCAATGGTGATTGGATTCTGCATCTGCTTTATGTCCGGATGGTGGACTCTGGTGATTGGGATTGCCGGAATTATCTTTACCGTTTTTTATCCGTGGCTTAAATATAGGGCATTCGGAGATATTACCATATTTTTCTCATATGGTGTTCTGCCATTCCTGGGAACCTCCTATGTGCTTACAGGGACGATGTTATGGTCAGCCATGTGGCTTGCAATCCCGGTTGGACTCATTACGGTTGCAATCCTGCACGTGAACAACACCCGCGACATAGAGACTGACGCACGCGCCCACATAACCACATTTGCCATGCTCATTGGATTTAATAAGTCCAAAGCCGTATATGTTGCCGAAATCCTGATACCGTTTGCGGCAATAATTCTTCTGGTGACGGCCGGGGTTCTTCCGGCATGGACGCTTATCTCTCTGATTGCGTTAGTTCCGGCCATGAAGAATGTACAGGCAATGAGCCATTCAATCGCCACAGACACGAATCGCATATTGGCCCTCGACGCCGCCACGGCCCAGCTTCAGCTTGTGTTCAGTCTGCTCTTGTGTGTATCCTTTGTAATTGCATCAATTGCTTAATCTGATTCAAGAGAATGAAAAAAGTTTACAACGCAATTTTAGTCGCACTGGTTTTCTGGACTGTTATGTTCTCTCCGCTGACAGCTCCTCATGTAAATCTTTGGGTTGTGATGACCATTGCCGCTGTCACACTCACCGTAATGTCTACCTGCTTTGGCGATTGGTATCGACGCATTCACATCTCGACTACTGACGTTGTAATCGGAATAACGAGTGCCGCGGCACTGTGGGCTGCGTTCTGGATTGGCGACAAGCTCTCACAGCTCATTTTTAACTTTGCGCGCACAGAGGTCAACGCAATCTATTCGTTCAAGGAATCCATATCCCCGTGGCTTTTATCGCTGCTGTTATTGATAATTATCGGTCCTGCCGAGGAAATTTTCTGGCGAGGCTTCGTGCAACAGAAAATGACAGAAAAATGGGGCGGTAACATTGGATTCGTAATCGCGACAACGATTTATGCGCTTGTTCATGCCGGATCGTGCAATTTTATGCTCGTGATGGCCGCGCTCGTTGCCGGAGGCTTTTGGGGCATTATCTACCGCTTTTATCCCTCGCGCCTCGGAGCATTGGTTATTTCCCATGCCGTCTGGGATGCGGCAGTATTCGTGTGGTTCCCCATCTAAAGCCCCAATTCCCCAATCGTTTGTTAAAGGCGGGGAAAGGAGTCCTATCTGATTTTACAGCAAAGCGCCCTTGATTTTTCTTAAACTGTTTCTGTTGCGGAATAGGGATTTTTTTGCTAATTTTGCAAAATATTAAAATCAACTTTAACAGAATGAAACCTTCAATTCCAAAAGGCACGCGCGACTTTTCGCCCGCCGAAATGGCTCGCCGCAATTATATTTTCGATACTATACGTTCCGTTTTCAAGCTTTACGGTTTCAGCCCCATCGAGACTCCGGCAATGGAAAACCTCAGCACTCTGATGGGCAAGTATGGCGAGGAAGGCGATAAACTTCTGTTTAAGATTTTGAATTCCGGCGATTTTCTGCGCGGAGTGGATAAAACCTTAGTTGACAATCCGGAGGGCCAGTGGGGCAAACTCACCTCGCAACTCTGCGAAAAAGGTCTGCGCTATGACTTGACCGTGCCGTTTGCACGCTTCGTCGTTATGCACCGCAATGAACTCCAAATGCCGTTCAAGCGCTATCAGATACAGCCCGTATGGCGCGCCGACCGCCCTCAGAAGGGTCGTTACAGAGAGTTTTATCAATGTGACGCTGACATTGTCGGCTCAGACTCTCTCATCAACGAGGTTGAGCTTCTGGAGCTTATCGACGAGGTTTTTTCGCGTCTGCAAATCCGCATAGCCATCAAACTGAACAACCGCAAGGTGCTTGCCGGCATTGCCGAACTCATTGGCGAGCCTGACAAGATTATTGACATCACCGTTGCCATTGACAAGTTGGACAAGATTGGGCTTGAGGCAGTTAACGCCGAACTGGCCGAGCGCGGTCTGTCGGCCGGCGCAATCGCCGCCCTGGAGCCGCTGCTGAAGATCGACGGCACAGTGGAGGAACGCCTGAACAAACTCGCCGAACTGCTGGCCAATGTTGAAACAGGCAAAAAGGGTGTTGAGGAACTCCGCGAGATAGTTGACGGGGTGAAGAACCTCGGTTTGCGCGCCGAACTGGACCTTGACGTTAGTCTTGCACGCGGACTGAACTATTACACCGGCGCAATAATCGAGGTGAAGGCGCTTGACGTTCAGATCGGGTCTATTACCGGAGGCGGACGTTATGACAATCTGACCGGCGTGTTCGGCATGCCGGGACTCAGCGGTGTTGGCATCAGCTTCGGAGCGGACCGCATTTATGATGTGCTGAATCAGTTGAATCTCTACCCCGCCGACCTGCTGACCGGAGCTAAACTATTATTCCTCAACATGGGAGCAAGCGAGTCCGCAGCGTCGATGAGAATGCTCTCCGGCATTCGCCGCGCCGGCATTGCGGCTGAGATCTATCCAGACCCGGCCAAGATGAAAAAGCAGATGACCTATGCCAACGCGCAAAATATTCCATATGTCGCCATTGTCGGAGAAAGCGAAATGACCGAGGGCAAGATGACGTTAAAAAACATGCAATCCGGCGAACAGCAGCTCGTTAGCGTCGAAGAAGCAATTGAGATTCTGAAATAATGGAGCTTCGCGAAGCAAAACAGCATTTTTTCGCACTCAGAAACGGCCTTCTGGCCGACAGTCTGCGCAAACAATGCTCCCTACCCCATAAGCTAATTTTCGGGCTGAACATTATCCAGTTAAGGGAAATAGCGACCATGGCGGGCAAGGATTCCGCCCTGGCTGAAGCCCTTTGGGCCGACTCAGACTGCCGCGAGTCGCGCCTGCTGGCGCCGATGGTCGCCCCTGAGCCGCAGCCTCAATGGCTTTCCGAGGTCAGAAGCGCGGAAGAGGCCGACATTCTATGCCACGCATCGCTGCGCCGTCACCCTGACGCCGAGGCCATAGCCGTCAAAGCCGCCGCAAGCGAGAATCCGCTACTGAGCTACGCCGGACTGCGTCTGCTTCTGAATCTGCTTCCCGGCGCAAAAGACTCGGCCAGGAAAGCTATTGAAACCCTTTCGGCCAAACCGCTCACCGCCGGAATCGCCTCTCAGTTGCGCCAGGAAATCGAATTCCTCTCAGAGCAATAACTGAAGGTCAACAACGTCAAGCAGTTGACCGAATTTTTCACCAACCGAACGAAAAAGCGACACCTGCTCAAATCCGAGAGAGCGGAAAAGATTGATTGACCGCTCATTATTGGCGGTAATGCACGCAATGACCGACCGATAGCGCCCCGTGCGGCGCGTAAGGCTGATGACTTTCGCAGCGAGTTGCTCACCAAGTCCACGCCCGCAATACTCCGGCGCAAGATAAATTGTCAGCTCCAGGGTCGGCGCATAGGCCGCACGCTCTTTCCAGGGGTGAACATAGGCATATCCGGCAATGCGCCCGTCCTCAACCGCCACCAGTCCGGGCATGCCGGAGCAGAACCGCCGGGCCATCTGCTCCTGAGAGACTTCCTCCAGCTCAAACGTCGCCGTCGACGTGCGTATATAATGATTGCAGATTTCAGTCACTTCCGCCAGATCTGCCATTGAAAACGGTCTAATCATGACCGCAAAGTTAATGAAAAATTTTTTCTCAACTCCGCTGGGTCCGGATTTTTGCAAAAATGCTTAAATTTGCACTATAAACCATTCATTTACTCAACAGACCGAATGATTCCTAATTTAATTATAGTGGCGGCGGGCGGAGCGCTTGGAGCCGTAGCCCGATATGGACTGACGCTGATGCTGACGGCGCAACCACTCGCAGCAACGATGATTGCGAACATTCTCGGCTCGCTGATAATTGGCGCTGCCATCGGAACGGTTCAGGGCCGAATGCTGCTGTTTCTTTCCGTAGGACTCTGCGGAGGCTTCACGACATTCTCGACCTTCTCAAACCAGACTTTAACGCTGATTCAGTCCGGCAACTGGGCCGGCGCGGCTGCCTATGCAGTCGGATCCGTTACGCTTTGCATCGCCGCAACCCTTGCGGGCTATGCCCTTGTCCGCTGAACAAAGAAGAAAAACCGCCTGTCGGCCGGAATGCGACGGGCGGTTTTAATTTCTTTGGAAGAATCTGTTCAAATTCAGAAGGCCGCGATGCAGACGTCGGTCAGCCAGATCCAGAGCGGCAGGGCGCCCACAAAGAGAATCATTGACAGAGTCAGAGATGACGTGCCGTTGCTGACGTAGGTGTTATATTCATCGGCAATGATGATTCCGGAGAATGCCGGCGGCAGAGCGGAAGCCACAACGAGCATCTTCAGATTGAGAGGATCCATATGGAACAACAGTCCGAGCAGCAGGACGAAGGCCGGCATGACAATCATCTTCATGATTGAACCGAGGATAACCTGCCCGTTAATCTTCACTTTGATGGCGCTCAGCGTAATACCGGCGGAGAACACAGCAAGCGAGGCATTCGCACCCTTAATCAGGTTGAACGACGGACTTGCCCATTCAGGCCACGGGATTCCGACAAGCACCCATATTACGGCAAGAATCGGCGCCCAGGCAACAGGCTGGGCAAGCGCTTTCAAGACCGGCGTCCACGCGCTTGTCTTCTTCCCGCCGGAACTCTGCTGATTGAGCGATGCATTCATCAGCGACAGTCCGACGGGGATACCGATTGCATTGACAACGATTCCGACAATGGCCACCACGAGGGCCACGCGCGGCGTAGTGCCGAAAATAGGCTCCAGGACGGCGAATCCGAGAAAACCGATTGTCGGAGATCCGCTGATAAGGGCCGAGACAGCCGCATCGGCACCGGTATTGGACTTGATCATGCGGAACACGAAGTAGACTAACATGAACATCGCCATAATTCCAACAGCCGAAATTACCGACAGTTTCAAATCGTCAACAAGCATTTCGCGGCTGGCGGATACGATAGAGACGAACAGGGCGGCAGGTAATGCAAAATCAAGAACAACCTTATTGAACTTCTTTGCATCCTCACCAGTGAATACGCCTTTCTTTCCGGAAATGAATCCGGCAATCATCACGACGAATATCGGGACAATCGCATATAGAATAATGTGTTCCATATTCTCTCAGTTGAATTTTAAACGGGAGGGGGTTAAACGGTAATATTCTGTAAGGGTGCAGGGTTCAGGTAACCGATATGGCCGGATTCCGCCCCGGAGTCCGCGGCGAGCTGAACATCAATCAGACTCGGTCTGCCGGAGGCGATTGCCTCGGTCAGGGCCTTCTGCAATTCGTCAGGAGTCTGAGCATAGTAAGTGTTTGCCCCGAACGCATCGCCAAGTTTATCATATCGGGCCGAGATGTCGAGGGTGGTCGGCGCAGGATCGGAAGTCTTGGTCATAGGCACTCCGACTCCGTTGTAGATACCCCCATTGTTGAACACAACGACGGTAACAGGAAGTTTGAACCGACAGATTGTCGAAAAGTCCATCCCGGAGAAGCCGAATGCCGAGTCGCCCTCGATTGCAACGACTTTCTTACCCGTGGCGACGGCGGCACCGATTGCGGACCCCATGCCCATGCCCATGATTGCCCAGGTTGCGCAATCAATACGATGGCGTGGAAGCGTCATGCTGATTGCGTCACGGGTGTCGTCAAGCGTATTGGCGCCCTCGTTGATGAGTATAACGTCAGGATTCTCGGCCAAAATCGGCTTGATGACGCCGAGAGCGGTCCAGTGGTGCATCGGATTCAGACCGGCAGCATCCTTCAAGCGCTCGGCAAACTTTGCGCTCTTCGCCGCAGTCTCGGCCCGAAGCGACGAAACCCACTGCGGATCCATACTCATTGTCTTGTCCTTCATCGCCTCCAAAATCGCATCAATGGAGAGTCCGAGATCGCCGACAACAGGAGCGGCAATCGGGCGATTGACATCCATTTCCTCCGGATCGACATCAAGCTGGATAAACTTGGTTGTCTGACTCCATTTGCCCTTGCCAAAACTGAGCAACCAGTTCAGACGCGCGCCAATCATGACAACGACGTCGGCCTGCTCCATGATGGTTGTACGACATGACAGGGTGCTGAGGGGACCGTCATCGGGCATCAGACCCTTAGCCATAGACATCGGGAAATAAGGAATGTTGTAAGTCTCGATAAGGGTCTTAATCTTGTCGTCAATCTGAGCATAAGCCGCACCCTTGCCAAGCAGGATGGCCGGACGCTTGGCCGAGGTCAGCAGTTCAACGGCGCGGTCAACGGCCTGGCCATTCGGAGCCACGGGAGAATAAAGGTCAACAGGCTGATATAGCAACTTCTCAGCCTCGGCAGCATCCATGATTTCGCCGAGCGCCGGAGTTGTCATGTCAATATAGACACCGCCCGGACGACCGGAAATCGCCGCGCGATAGGCTCGATTGACCGCCGCAGGAATGTCCTTCGCGTGACTGCAACGGAAAGCGGCCTTTACCAGCGGACGGGCCATGTTCAGCTGGTCAAGCTGTTCGTATGTACCGACATTCATGTCAACCATAGTCGGGTCACTGGCTCCTGAAATCTGAATCATCGGATAGCAGTTGACCGTCGCATTGGCAGTGGCCGTCAGACCGTTCAGGAAGCCGAGCGACGAAACAGTCATCAGCACGCCGGGCGTCTTGGTCAGATAGCCTTCGGTCGCAGCCGCCATGCCGGCCTGCTGTTCATGGCGGAATCCGACAAAGCGGATTCCTTGGCCCTGAATCATATAGCCGGCCTCCGTGATTGGGATGCCAACCAGACCGTAAACATTTTTAATTCCTATGTTTTTCAGCGCTCGCGCGAGAATATACATTCCCGTTACCTGCTCCGGAAATTTCGGAGCCGCCGGCGCCGTATTTGTTGTGTTTGCCATAATATGTCTGTGTGTTTTCCGATTTTACTTTGCCGGCTTGCTCAAAGGGGCTGTGGTGCCATTGGCGGCAAACGCCTTAATCTGGTCGGGAGTGAAACCATAGTCGGCAAGAATCTCCTCCGTGTTTCCGCCAAGAGTCGGACAGGGGCCGTAAGTCGGCTGATAGTTGCTCATTGTGAACGGAACGCCGACGGTTACAAATTCACCAATCTTGCCGCCCTGATTGATGCGGACAAGAGTGTTGCCGTCATAGAGCGACTCATCGTTCATGATTTCCTTAGTTGAAAGCACGGGGCCGACGGGGACTCCTGCCTTGCCGAGAATATCGGTGATTTCATACTTGTCCTTATCAATTGCCCACTTCCCGATGCGGTCATAGATTTCCTGTTTGTGGCGATCACGTGCATCTGCAGTGTTGAAATCCGGGTTGGTCAGCCAGTCTTCGAAGCCCATTGCCTTGCAAGCGAGTTCGAAATCCTTGGCTCCGCGCTGAAGAATGATATAAACATAATCGTTCGGATCGGTTTCCCAGTTTTTACACTTATATGTCCAGCCAAGCACGCCGGAACCCTCAATGTTGCCGCCGCGAGGCACGAAGTCTCCGAATTTGCCGTCAGGATACTGCGGGAACTGAGTCAGATAGCCGATGCGGTCAAGGGTCAGTTGGTCACGCGTCTTGATTCGACAGAGGTTCAGACACGCATTGTGCATGGACTGATAAACGAAAGTGCCTTCACCGGTGTGCTGACGCTGGAGCAGCGCGGCGAGAATAGCGATTGCACAGTGCATGCCGGTGTTCGAGTCACCGAGGGCTGCGCCGCTCTGCGTAGGCATTGCTTCCGGACCCTGATAGAAACCGGTTGTTGAAGCGGCGGCGGCCGTTGCCTGCGCAACTGGCTCGTAAGCCTTCAGATCAGCATACTTGCTTGACACCGGGAAGCCCTTGATTGTCGCATAGACACAGCGGGGATTGATTTTATGAACCACATCCCATGAAAATCCGAGCTTATCCATTGCTCCGGGGTGAAGATTCTCAATAAACACGTCGGCCGTCTCAAGGAGCTTTGTCAGAATTGCCTTGCCGTCAGGAGTGGCGGCATCAAGTGTCAGCGATTTCTTATCCGAGTTGAGTTGCAGAAAGTAATAGCTCGGACAGTCAGGATCAAACTGAAGTTCATCACGGGTGGCGTCACCGGTGCCGGGACGTTCAATCTTGATCACGTCAGCGCCAAGCCATGCAAGAAGTTGTGTACACGAAGGTCCGGACTGCACGCTCGTGAAGTCGATTACCTTGATTCCTTGAAGTGGTGCGGTATTCATAGCCGTTTTTTCTTTTTTTAAGGTTCGTAGATTAAATTTTATAAGATAAACACGGCAAACGCACAAAAGTTAGAGAAAAAAAATGTTAACGGCCAGATTTAACATCATCAATCATCTTCGGACCCGGCACGAAATAGATTTCCACACGGCGGTTCAGCGCTCTGGCACTCCGGCTCGGCTCAACCGAGAGCGGCTCGTCGAAGCCCATGCCATAAGGAATGATTCCGTCGGTTTTCAGGCCCTGGCTCTCAAACCAGTTGACAATAGCATCCGCTCGTGTGCGCGTGAGGTGATTAAGGTAGTCTTCGTTCCCGGTGTCATCGCTATGAACCGTAACAAGCACCTTATAATAGTCCGGAACCTTCAGATGGCGTGAAAGCGTCATCAGCGGTTTGACCCCGTATGGCGCCACCAGCGTGTCGTTCGGCGCGAAAATCTCAGCAGCCGGAATCGTCACCGCAACGACAAGCCCGCCACGCTCATTGGCGTCAGCATCAAGGTTTGCCTTCCTCAACCGTGCGCAAAGGTCAGCCATGCGGGCCTTGACCGGCTCAATGAACTTATTACGGACTTCAGGCGACATCAGATTGGCATCGACGCTCATTTCCGCGATTTCGTCATGATATTTCTCAATAGATGACTTTGCCGACGCCATCAGCGGAAGCATTGACAGTCCGGTCAGTATCAGTATTCTTGGGAAGAGTTTCATGTCTCAATTTGTCTGTTTTGCCCGCTAAGTTACGAAAAATCCGCCAGTCATACGTCTTAAAAAATCATAAATCTGTCCATTAGAGAGCAAAACACTTTAGACCCTGTCCGACAATACGGGTTGCCGGTGCGCCGTTTTTTTTGTAACTTTGCGGTTATGATAAGAATTGACGAAAGTTGGAAACAGAAACTTGCCGCGGTATTCGCCTCCGACGAATGGTCTCGAATTGCCGAATTTGTTCGCAACGAGTATGCGAATGACGTTATTTTCCCGCCCGCCGGCAAGATTTTCGCCGCACTTGACGCTTGTCCGTTTGAACAGGTCAAGGTTGTTATCATCGGCCAGGACCCATATCACGGCCCGGGTCAGGCAAACGGCCTGGCATTCTCCGTTGCTTCCGGAGTGCAGATGCCGCCATCGCTGCTCAATATTTTCAAGGAAGTGCAGACTGACACCGGCGCTCCGATGCCCGCCGACGGCGATTTGACCCGATGGGCCCGACAGGGTGTTCTCCTGCTGAACTCGTCGCTGACCGTGAAAGCCCATCGCCCGGCCTCGCACTCCGGAATGGGATGGGAAGTGATGACCGACGCGGCAATCAAGGCCCTGTCGGACGAACGCGACAATCTCGTTTTCCTGCTTTGGGGAGCGCACGCGGGCAAAAAGACTCCGCTGATTGATTCTCAGCGCCATCTGATTCTCAAGGCGCCCCATCCGTCACCTCTTAGCGCCCATCGCGGCTTCTTCGGCTGTCGCCACTTCTCGCGCGCCAACGCCTATCTCAAACTCCACAATATTGAACCAATCGTATGGTAGAAAATCTGAAAAAACAGGCTCTCGAACTGCGTCGGCAGGGTTTTAACTGCGCCCAATGTGTCGCAATGGTCCATAATCCTGAACTTGAATCTGCCGTAGCCGCTCTCGGAACCGGGATTGCCGCAACGGGAAATATCTGCGGCGCAGCCAACGCTATGGCCGTTGTTGCCGCAATGAAGCAATATTCCGGACCGGAGACCAAGCAGGAACTTTACGCCAAGGTGCGCCGGCTCATTGAGAAGTTCGAGGAGCGCAATTGCGGCCAGATTGCCTGTCGCGACTTGCGCAAACCCGGCCGCAAACCCTGTACAGACCTGATTTGTGACGCCATCGAAATTATGAATGAAGAGGGCTATTGACTTACTGCTGCTGTTGACAGTGGCGATTGTTGCTTTTGCAACAACTGACACCCGCACCGGAGTTTTCGACCCCGATTTCAAGTCGCTTCGCATCAGCAATGCCGAAAATCCGCTTCTGCCCCCGATTTTAACCCTCGGGGCCGGAGGCAGTTTCGTCAGGCTTAGTTTCGACGAACTGGCCGAAGACAACCGCTATCTCCGTTACCGCCTGATTCATTGCGACTCAGACTGGAATCCGACTCAGATTTCCGAAACCGAGTTTGTCAATGGATTCAACATTGGCGAAATATATTCCTACGCGCTTTCGCAGCGGACTCTTGTCCATTACGTCCACTACGACCTGACTCTGCCAAACGAAGACATTCAGCCGCTTCTCTCCGGCAACTATCTGATTCAGGTTTTCGACGACTCGGACCCTGACGAGGTTCTGTTACAAGCCCGCTTCATGGTCAGCGAAGAAAAAGTGCCGTTGAGCGCTAAAATCACCTCAAGTACAGACGTTGACTATAATTCACGCCATCAACAGCTTGAAATCGAAGCCGACCTTGAAGGTGCGCGAATTGCCGACCCGCTGAACGACCTTCGGCTCGTGATTGTCCGCAACGGCTCGCTTACACACAGCCTTGACAAACCGCAGCGAATCCTTCCCGGGCGCACAGTCTATGCCCATCAGAAAGAACTTATTTTCCCCGCGGGGAATGAATACCGACGCTTTGAATCAACAAATGTGCGCTATCCGGGCATGGGCATTGAGGAATACATGCTCATTGAACCTTACTTTCACGTCAAACTGCTGACCGACAAGCCAAGAGCCTATGACCGCTACATCTACGACGAAGGACAGGCAGGCCGTTTTTTCCCAAATCTGCTGTTCAGCGACGACCCGGACATTGAGGCAGACTATCTCGTCACTCATTTCCAACTCGAAATGCCCCGCCTAAGCCATGGCGATGTCTATCTCGAAGGCGACCTGACCAACCGCCGCCTTGACGCTGACTCCAGAATGGTCTATAACGAGCAGCTCGGCGCCTACGTCAAAACGCTGCTGCTCAAACAGGGCCTCTATAATTATCAGTATGTGGTCAGCCCGGCTGACAAATCAGAGCGCAACCCGATTGAGGGAGACTACTACGAAACCGACAATGAATATCTGCTGCTCCTCTATCAGCGGGAGCCGGGCGCACGCTTTGAGCGCCTTCTCAGTGCAACAATCATAAAATGACAATCGAAGAAGAACAAATCATGTTTCAGATACAGAACACCCTGGTCAGTCTCGACCTGGCTGAAGAATTTTTTTGCTGTGACCTCGACGCCTGCAAAGGCGAATGTTGCATCGAAGGTGACGCCGGCGCACCCGTAACCGATGCCGAATGTCGCGAAATTCGTCGCGCTCTACCCGCTATTGAGAAAGAAATGCTGCCCCGGGCTGTCGAGGAAGTAAAGCGAAACGGCGTTGCTTACGTCGACGAAGAAGGAGACCTGGTAACGACAATTCTTGATGGGCGAAACTGTGCCTTTACCTGCTATGGTCCCGGAGGGGTATGTCTTTGCGCCCTTGACGGAGCCTATCGCCGTGGCGAAACGCAATGGCGCAAACCGATTTCATGCGCCCTCTATCCGGTGCGGCTGACGGAATATGACTCATTCACCGCCGTCAACTATCACCGCTGGAACATCTGCCGTCCGGCGCGCGCCAAAGGACGCCGCGAGGGCATCCGCCTCTATCAGTTTCTCGAAGGACCGCTGACCGAGCGTTTCGGTGCCGACTGGTATTCCGAACTAAAGCTCTGTTGTGAAGAATACCTCAAATCGCAACAATCCTGATTTTCAGACCCTGCACCGGGCGGGAAAGTATTGCCCGTAAAGGTCAATATAGCGTGACGCGGTTTTCGTCACGCTGAAATTCTGCGCAACGAAGTCAATTCCCTCAGTCAGGGCAATGCGCTGCGCATCATCCCGGTTATTGACAAGACGCTGAAGGGCTTCGGCAAGCGACCGAGACGAATCAGGCTCGAAGATGTAGCCGAGCCGCCCTCCGTCAATAACCTCCATCGGACCCGGCAGCGCTGAGGTCACGACCGGCAATCCGGCCGCCATGGCCTCGGCAAGCACAAGCCCGAATCCCTCCTGGCGCGACGGCAAGACAAACATATCATAGTCCTTCAGCGTCTCATAGATTTCCCCGCGGCTCATCTTGCCGAGAAATTCAACCCGCGAGGCAACTCTGAGGTCCCTGGCCAGATACTTCAAACCCTCCATGCTCTCGCCATCGCCAATAAGCGAAAGGGTCAGGTCAGGGAAGCAGGTCAGAGTTTTCAGAAGCAGGTCCTGGCCCTTGACCTCAACATCCAGTCGACCAACGCAAACAACGCGGTCAAACCGTTCGGACGGCTGTCTGCGCTTGATTTCATCGGTCCTGATTCCGTTCATGACAACTTCAGATTCCAGTCCGCAACGCGATTTAAGGTCATCGGCAACCGCCTGCGAAATTGCCACTATCGGCGTTTGCCGCTGACAACCTTGAAGACCTATGCCGGTTGTATGAACCGTCTGTATTACTCTTCTGCGCAGCAGCGGCATCAGAATGTTTACGCCCCGCTCGTTATGTACGTGAATAACATCCGGATTCAGTTTCATGACAGCCAGATTTGTCCTGACAACCGGAATCGGATTGCGCGAACGCAGCCTGCGGTTCATCTCCATTATCTTCACTCCGGAATCAAACTGGGCGAGCAAATCCGGCTCCGACCCTCGGTTAATGACCATCACGGATACGTCATGGCCCATTCGGGACTGCTCGTTAGCAATGTCAATAAGCATGCTCTCCGTGCCTCCGGTTTTCATGGTGAATATCAGATGGAGTATCTTCATGTCAGATAGTTTCGGTTGATGCAATCGGTTTTGTACTGCGCCGGTCAGCAAGAATAATGCCTCCGAGAATCATGCCGAGAATCAGCAGCGAATACTGTATGCCGTTCAACCCGGCGAAACCGCCGACTCCCAGAACTTCAAAACCGACAAGCAGACAAAGATAATAATTTGAGTATCGAAGACGCCTAATCATGAAATAGACGCCTATATAGAATGCCATCTGTGCAATCAGACCGATAAACCCGACGTCAAGAATTGTCTGAATCTCGGTCACTTCGACGCCGGTTGCAGCCTCTTCGGCCTTCGACTGGTCCGAATAATATTGATTTTCAATCTGGAAGATCGGATTGGTCGTTTTTTCGCGGTTTAAGAAACCGAATCCAATCCATTCGCGCTTCAAATCGTAAAGAAGCTCCCATTTCGGAAGAATCTGCGCGACTCGTCCGCTGCCGAAATCGGCAATATCCTCTTCATCGACTGCCGTGCTTAACATTCCGAACGATTCAATATTGTCAGCCAAACGCAGCGAGCCGCCGATTGCCTTGTCGGTCAGATATAGTCCGGTCAGGCCGACCGCACCGATAACCGTATAAATCATCACCTGACGGATTTTCGGTCTGAAAAACACGAAACAGACAATCAGGGCGAACAGCAGAGAATTGGTGCGGGAGGAAACCAATGCGAGAGCAATCAGCGCCCAATGATACCACCGAAGCCGCATCAACTTATAGTTCAGAGGTATAATCAACAGCAGAAGCCAGTAAAGGCCAGGAGGATAATGGCGCGTAAGCGTAAACGTTGCAATGACAGGAGCCGTAATCGTTGACACGCCCCATGAATGCGAACCGGGAGTCAGAATGAAACCAGTCAGCACAAAAGTGTCAATGACATAGAAACCGCAGATTGCCAACGCATGAAGAATAATGACATACATCAGTCGGCGAAAATCAAAATCCTTGTCAGCAAACGTAACCAACGGGATAAAGAACCCTATAATCAGAAGATAATAGCGTATCTGGGTAATCTGATTCTTCATCGGCTCAATCGACATGAACGCCAGAATGAACAACACGGCAAAGTAAGCGAGCATTGCAAGCGTAATGCGCCTGACAAGTCCGTTTTTGCGGTAAATCATAATGCCGATTGCAGCAAAAATGAACGCGAAGTCACACGGACGCACCGCATAAGTCGAATAGCCTACAAGCCCCGACCCCGTACAGAAAATTATGAATTCGACAAGAAAAAAATAGCGGTCCTTACGCCATCGGACTCGGCTAATAAGTAGTAAGGCAATAAATATCAGCGCCGGATAGAACTTCAGCCCTGCAAGCGAGCAGAGAAGCAGAAACCCTATGGCCCGCCCCCAGTCTCGGGCCGGGGCGGTAAAATAGGGAGGCTTTGCCTGTTGCTGACTGAGGGCTTCAGTGGTCATTTTTTGCCGAGAAGTTTCTTACCGTAGATGAATGCCGGCGGAATACACAGGCCGACAGCGAAGAAGAGTGCCAGAAGAACCTTCGTCGAAAGCGATTTGTCCTCATTGAGCGAGTAAGCCTCGTCAACAATCGCACCCTTCGGGAGCGTATTGTTCATCAGAATTGCGGTTTCTTCTTGCTTTTGGAGCAGGAAAAGGTAGATTTCCTCCTGAATCGTCTGGTCGCGGACCTTGGAGCGGTATGAAAGTTCCTGCTTTGGCAGGCCGCTGACCTGGGCCGACGCTTCGTCGTAAACCTTGCGATACTCGGCAGTCATCTGCTCGCCCTTGCTGACGGCAGCCTCAAGGGTCGAAATCAGATTGGAACGGAGAGTCTTGATTTGCTCATCAACTCTGACAATCGAAGGATTATCGCCTTTAGCAGACTGTTCCATGCGCAGGCGTGCCATAATCGCACCATTGTAAGCGTCAATCTGTGCCGCAAGAATCGGGTCGGCGCTCTGTTGCGGAATCAGCGAATTGTCATGGGCGCTGTTGCGCACCTGAGTCAGTGTGACACGCGCAAGCTGCGTAAGCACCTGCTGCTCGGCCAGTTCCTTCTCAGCCTCAATCATCCGCTGATAAATCACAGCTCCATCCTTTTCAAGCTCTGTGATGCCCTCCGAGGTCTTATATCTTGCAAGCGCGGTCTCGGTCGAGTCCAGCTCATGGCGCATCATCAGGAGGCGGTCGCGGAGAAAATCGGCCGTAGCCCCGGTCTGCGCCAGATGGTCACGCAGGCCGCGCGCATTGTATTTCTCAATCAGCGTATTCAGCACATCGCAGGCATACGGTTCGTTGTCCGTAATCATCTGCATCGTGATAATCTGCGAGCGCTTCGTGGCGAGCGCCACGGCAATCTGCTTTCTGAGATTCTCAGCCGCAACGTCATAGTTAGTGAAGTTTATAAGATTCTTGATTTTCTTTCCCTTAACGTAGTTCGGAGTTGTCACCACGGTGAAATCACCATAAGGAAGATTAACAACGCAGGGCAGAGACTTGCCTTTTTCGTTGTAAATTGTCTTTTTTCGCGCCTTGACGGAAATGTCTGCCAGTCCGTTTTTATGGACCACAATTCGGAACTGCAAGCCAACGCGCATCGTGTCAGCCAGAATCTCCGGAGCCGGGACTACGTCAATCGGATAGTTCTTATAAAGCATCGTAGCCATCAGGGGCGCCGGACGGTCAAAACGGATTTCATTCAGCCCCAGGGTGCGTGCAACCTCCTTCAGCACGGAGTGAGACGTCATAATTTCAACCTCATCCTCGGCGCTGGCATTGCCGCCGAGAAGCGCGGACACTCCGCTGAGACCTCCGGCAGCCATCATTGACCCGAGTGCGTTGTTTTCGGTCAGGATTACGTTTGCCCTGATCTCATACTGCGGCTTGACGATTTTTGAAACCAGAAAGCCGACAGCACATGAGCAGACAACCGAAATCAAAAACCAATGCCACTTGGCGGAAAATTCGCGCAAGATGCCTTTTATATCAATCAACTCTGATTTATTTTCTTCCATATCTCTTAGCAGGGGCTTATCATCTTAAAAGGGAGATTGCGAGAGAGGCGATTACTGAAACGGCGCTGACAATTACCGAAGTCATGGAAAGACGATACTGACGGTCATTGTCAACCTTGGCATTGGCCTGACGTACGGTGTTAGGCTCAACATAGACAACATCGTTCTGGCGCAGGAAAAAGAAAGGCGACTCAAGCGCCTGAGCCTTGTTGAGGTTAATGCGGTGAGCAACGCGCTTGCCGTTTTCCTCGCGGATAATCATTACGTTGTTGCGCTCGCCGTAGGCGGTCAGATCGCCGGCCTCGGCAATGGCGTCAAGTACTGAGAAACGCTCGCGATTGACAATGAACATTCCCGGATGGTTGACTTCGCCGATAACGTTGACGTGGAAGTTGGTAAGTTCAACCGAGACCATTGGATCAACAACCTTTTCGCTGATTTTTTCAGTCAAATAGTCGGCAAGTCCCTCAAGCGTCATTCCTGCTACATGAATTTTGCCTAAAACCGGAAAATTGATGAAACCCTCAGGGCTGACAACGTAAGGCTGAAGTGACAGATTCGATTTGCGGGTGGTCAGCACAAAACTCTCGCGCGTCTGACCTGACGGAAAATTAAAATCGCGCTGGCGCGGATGCTGGTAAGGCACCGTGTAAGCCTCGACTGCCTCCGGGTCGGCGGCAGACACATTAATCAGCAATTCATCGTCCGGCACTATCTTGACTGAGAAGTCACCTACCGGAATTTCAAGTTTTTCAACATCAATATCAGTAAAATAAGGCAAGCGGGTCTTACCTGACGAACAACCGGTCAGGACGATGACCAGCGAGGCGAAACCGATTGCAACGTGTCTAAGTTTCATTTCTGTGATAAATGATTTAAGCTTAATTTTTGAAAAAACGCATCAGGCGCTACTTTTATTGTATCAGTCGGAGCATTTCTGACGCAGTCAGGTGCGTTTTCGGATGGCGCCACTCCGGCATCAGTTCCGCCAGCGGCCCGAGAACGAATGCCCGCTGCCGCATCCGCGGGTGAGGAAGCGTCAGTTCCGGAGTGGAAATCAGCTCAGCGCCGCGGGCAATCAGATCGAGATCAATCTCGCGGTCGGCATATCCGCCATCCACTGTCCGGTGTGTTCCCTCCGGCGCAATCTGACGTTCAATCCTCTTCAGGCCCTCAAGCAGGTCAAGGGACGGAAGGTCTGTTTCGAGGTTGACACCAACGTTAAGAAACTCATTGTCCGACTCATAGCCCCACGCCCGGGAGACGAACGGAGACGAGACCGCTCTGACTTCGCCCAGATCAGAAAGCAAGGCGACCGCGCGGTCAATACTGGCTGCGCGGTTGCCTAAATTAGAGCCTATGTTTATGTGAGCGATCAAATTGAGCGTGAAACCTCGACCTCCTCGAAACCTTCAATGAGGTCTCCTTCCTGGAGGTCATTATAGCCTGCGATGCTAAGACCGCAGTCGTAGCCGGAAAGCACTTCCTTGACATCATCCTTGAAGCGCTTGAGCGAACCGAGTTCGCCGGTGTAGCGCACAATGCCGTCACGAATCAGGCGCACCTTGCAGCCTCTCTTGATTTTACCGTCACGCACAATGGCGCCGGCAATCGTTCCGACCTTGCTGATGTGATAGGTCTGAAGAACCTCAGCCGTGCCGATGACTTCCTCCTTGATTTCAGGGGCAAGCATGCCGGCCATCGCGTCCTTGACTTCCTCTATGGCCTGATAGATAACCGAGTAGAGGCGAATGTCAACACCCTCGCGCTCGGCCGATTTGCGGGCGGCCTGGCTCGGACGAACCTGGAAGCCTATAATAATTGCATCGGATGCGGCAGCCAGGTCGACATCGCTCTCTGAAATCGCACCGACGGCCTTGTGAATGACGTTCACCTGGATTTCCTCGGTTGACAGTTTCAGCAACGAGTCTGACAGGGCTTCAATCGAGCCGTCAACGTCGCCCTTGACAATAATGTTGAGTTCCTGGAAGTTGCCGATTGCACGACGGCGACCGATATCCTCAAGGGTAATCATCTTGTGGGTGCGGGCGCTCTGTTCGCGCTGAAGCTGTTCGCGCTTGGTTGCGATTTCGCGAGCTTCCTGTTCGGAGTCCATCACGTTAAATGTGTCGCCGGCAGTCGGAGCGCCGTTCAGACCGAGAATAAGCACCGGAGTGGCCGGACCGGCCTCGGTTACGCGCTGATTACGCTCGTTGAACATCGCTTTTACTTTGCCATAGTGCGTTCCGGCAAGGATAATGTCACCGACGTGGAGCGTACCGTTCTGTACAAGCACCGTTGCAACATAGCCGCGCCCCTTGTCAAGCGACGATTCAATAATCGAACCGACGGCATTGCGGTTAGGGTTGGCTTTCAGGTCCAGCATCTCAGCCTCGAGCAGCACTTTTTCCATCAGGTCCTCAACACCGAGGCCCTTCTTTGCCGAAATCTCCTGGCTTTGATACTTACCGCCCCAGTCCTCAACCAGATAGTTCATCTGCGAGAGTTCTTCCTTAATCTTGTCAGGGTTGGCATGCGGTTTATCAATCTTATTGATTGCAAAGACGATAGGCACACCGGCTGCCGCGGCATGGTTGATTGCTTCGACAGTCTGGGGCATGACGGCGTCATCGGCCGCAACAATAATGATACAAAGGTCGGTCACCTTGGCACCGCGCGCACGCATTGCCGTAAACGCCTCGTGGCCCGGGGTGTCAAGGAAGGTAATGTGACGCCCGTCCTGAAGAGTGACGTTGTAGGCGCCGATATGCTGCGTGATGCCGCCTGCCTCGCCGGCAATGACGTTTGCCTGGCGAATATAGTCGAGCAGCGAGGTCTTACCGTGGTCGACGTGACCCATGACGGTCACAATCGGCGGACGCGGAACGAGGTCCTCCTCCTTGTCTTCCTCCTGAGTGACAGCCTCGCTGACTTCAGTCGAAATATATTCGGTCTTGAATCCGAATTCATCGGCAACAATGTTGATTGTTTCGGCGTCGAGACGCTGGTTTATGCTGACCATCACGCCCATCTGCATGCAGGTTGCAATGACGTTGTTGATAGGCACGTTCATCAGCGAAGCCAGGTCATTGGCCGTAACAAATTCAGTCAGTTTCAGCACCTTGCTCTCGGCCTGCTGAAGTTCGGCGCGCTCCTGCTCGCGGTTTGCGAAGGCCTCGCGCTTTTCCTTACGCCATTTTGCGCCGGTTTTCTGTCCCTTCGGGCCTTTGGAGGTCAGGCGTGCCAGAACCTCCTTGACCTGACGCTGGACATCCTCCTCGCTGACTTCAGGCTGCTGCTGACGCTCACGCTGCTTGCGGTTGCGGTCGTTGTTATTCGATGCGTTGTTATTTCCGCCTTTGCGGTTGTTATTGCCGTTTCCGCCGGCATTTTCGCCGCGTTTGCGGTCGTTGCCGTTGTTGCCGCGGCCATTGCTACCCTGCTCCTTCGTAACGTCGACTTTCTCGTTCGAGCCAATGCGCTTACGCTTCTTGCGGTCGCCGGCGGCTCCGTTAGCTCCCTGCTGAACAGCGGCGGCAGCCTTGCGGCGTTCCTCCTTGCTCTTTTTCTTGGGGCGGGTCGACTGGTTAAGGGCCGAAAGGTCAATCTTGTCAAGCACCTTGAACTGCGGCGCACGATCCCTCAGCTCGTCTGACGTGTGAAGACGGAAAACCTCAGGCTCAGCAGGTTTCTCCGGTTCAGCAACAGTTGCGCTGACAGGCTCCGGCTTCTTGACGTCCGGTTCGGGCTTGGGAGCCGCCTCCGGCTTGGCCGGCGCGGGTTCGGCTTTCGGCGCAGGCTTGGCTGCGACCGGCTCCGGCGTTGCCGGTGCAGGTTTCGCAGGCTCGGCCGCGGGCTTCGGCTCCGCAGCCTTAACCGGCTCCGGCTCCGGTTTCTTGACGGGTTCGGGCTTCGGCTCAGGTTTTACCTCAGGCGCCGGTTCATGCTTTACGGCCTCCGGTTCGGCTTTTTCAACAACGGGTTCGGGCTTCTTGGCCGGTTCAGGTTTGACCTCCGGAGCGGGTTTCGCTTCCGGTTTCTTCTCAACCTTGGCCGGCTGACCGGTCGAAAGGTCAATCTTGCCGATTACCTTCGGCCCTGCCGGGGCTTTTTTCACTTCGGCCTTGGACGCCGAGGCGCTATCCGACGCAGGCGCGGTTGCCTTGGGAGACTTGGACGACAGAGATATGTTCTTGCCCGCACCAAACTCCTTAATCAAGAGTTCACACGTTTGTTCTTCTACACGGAAGTTGGGAGTCTCCTCAACTTCAATGCCTTTTTTGCGCAAGAACTCTGCAACCGTGTTGAGCCCCACGTTAAGTTCACTTGCGATTTTTCCTAATTTCAATTTCGCCATTTACTGCTGCTTTCTATAAAAAATGTTGATTAAGGAGTTTGTCAATGTCTTGTTCTAACCGGGAAGCCGTATCCCTGTCGTTCTGTCGCCGGCCCGGGTTTCAGGCCGTGGGTTCTTCCTCGTCAGCGGCGGCGTCGGCTGTGTTATCAGCCTCCTCCTCAAATTCGGCGCTGAGAATCGACAGAACCTGATCGACAGTCTCGGCCTCAAGGTCGGCTTTTTCAATCAGAATGTCGCGCTGGGTCTCGAGAACGGCTTTGGCAGTCGTCAGGCCCATATTCTTCAGGGCGTCGATTACCCATTCGTCAATTTCATCCTTGAACTCGTCAAGATAGATATCGTCAATATCTTCATTGCCCGTTTCGCGATAAACATCAATTTCATAGCCGGTAAGCATCGAGGCAAGCTTGATGTTCTGACCGCCGCGGCCAATTGCGAGGCTGACTTCCTCAGGAGCCAGGAAAACCTCTGCACGCTTTTCCTCTTCGTCAAGGCGGATTTTGCTGACCTTGGCGGGGCTGAGCGCACGCTGAATCAGCAGTGACGGATTTGAAGTCCAGGGAATCACGTCAATGTTTTCATTGCGCAATTCGCGGACAATACCATGGATACGCGAACCTTTCACGCCGACGCATGCGCCAACGGGGTCAATGCGGTCGTCATAGCTTTCAACGGCAATCTTGGCGCGCTCTCCCGGAATGCGGGCAACGGCACGGATGTTAATCAGACCGTCGTGAATCTCAGGAACCTCAAGTTCGAACAGAGCGCGAAGGAATTGCTCGCTGACGCGGCTGACGGTAATCTTCGGGTTGTTATTCTTGTTGTCCACATTGGCAATGACGGCGCGGACCATCTCGCCCTTGCGGAAGAAGTCGCCGGGAATTGACTCGCTCTTCGGAAGCAGAAGTTCATTCTTCTCTTCATCCATCAGCAGGATTTCCTTGCTCCAGGTCTGATAAACTTCGGCAGTAATCAACTCACCTTCAAGTTCCTTGAACTTCGTATAGATTGCCTCCTTCTGCAGATCGAGGATTTTACTCTGGAGAGTCTGGCGCAGATTCAGAATCGCGCGCCGGCCGAAGTCGGCGAAGATGATTTCCTTAGTGTGTTCCTCGCCGATTTCGGCGTCGGGGTCATTGTCGGCGCGGGCGTCGCTCAGCGAAATCTGCAGGTTCGGATTCTGCACCTCGCCGTCGGGAACAACTTCAAGATTCTGAAAAATCTGCACGTCACCCTTGTCCGGGTTCATGATAACGTCCAGATTCTCGTCGGTTCCAAACATCTTGGCCAGCACATTGCGGAAACTCTCTTCCAACACACTGATCATCGTGGTCTTGTCGATGTGTTTATATTCCTTAAACTCATCGAAACGCTCCACCATATTAGTGTTTTCCGTTTTCTTTGCCATTTTTCGGTGTCTAAATTTCTTTATTTAAAGTTTATTACATATTTCACTGTCTTGGCGTCGCCATAGCCGAGGGTTTCCGGCTGCATCTCAATGACCGGACGCTTGGCGCCTTCGGGCTTGACCTTGCGGGCAACTTCAACGGTGAAGCCCTCGTCAGTGGCCTCCACCAGGGTGCCGGTAAACTTTCGTCCGTCGCGGGTAAGCACCTCAACCTCGTTGCCGATATTCTTGTCGAACTGACCCTTTACTTTAAAAGGCGACGTAAGTCCCGCAGAACCGACTTCAAGTTCAAAATCCTCCTCATCGCGGTTCAGAACCTGCTCAATTGCGCGGTTCAGCGCCACACATGAGTCTATATCTACGGCCGTCATTGAGTCAACCTCAACGACTATTCTATTGTCGGCGCTGACGCTGATTTCCACCGGAAACATATCCGTTCCGCGGAGGGCTTCGGCGACAGTCTGTTCAATCAACGCTTTATCAATCATCGGTTTATTATAAAAATTAAGGAAGAAGCCGTAGCCCCCTCCGTTGCTGATGCTGCAAAGTTACGAAATTTTCACCAAATTTAAAAACCCGCCCCAAAAATTCACATCTTTTAACAGTTTATCACCGTTATATATCATCACTTACCCGTAACCGCATCATCTTTTATCCTAATGACTTTTGCAGGGATTCCGGCAACAATTGCATTATCAGGAATTGGTTTATTAACAACGGCATTCGCGCCAATAACCACATTGTTTCCTATGCTTATGCCTCCAAAGACAATTGCACCCTTCGCAATGTACACATTATCTCCTATAACCGGCACACCGGGATAACGACTGTTTCCGCCTCCAATGGTGACCTGCTGCGCAATTATACATTTGCTCCCTATTATTGACTTACAGTGAATCACTACTCCCATTCCGCCATAACCTAATTTTGTACCTGCACCGATAACGGCCTGATACGGTACTTTAGAATTATACATCAGAAAAATCAACAACTCTATTAATTTAGGAAGGACAGGAATGTGATGGAGATACAACCAACGTTCAATACGATAAAAAAAGATTGCGTTTAGCATACTAAATCAGAGCCGAATGTCGCCGGATTCAGGCTTTTTAAAAAAAATGCGTGACGACCATACTTGCTGCCCGTTCCACGCCTTGAGGCCTTCGCATTGCCCATCGTAGTTGAACGGGCAAACAACGCAGAGGCCTCACGCAGAATATGTATAGTTTTCCGTAACAGCGCTTACGCGCTGCAACAGTATTCTTGTACATATTCATCAGGCATCCACTGTGTCTGCCACATTCTTGACTACGATTTTGAAAGTTGCGAAGTTTCAAGACGTCAAGAAAGAGCGTTTCAGTAAACGCAATCTAAATTAAAATGTCTCCGCAAGCCCCGCACGCATTGTCCAATAATCAAACTCCGCCTGCGGTCTTGCAGCGGCAAAGATACGAATTTTAATTCAATCTTGGAAATAAAATTTATTTCAAGTGTTTTTTTACGCTTCAACAGTCCTGTGTTCTTCAACATTCATAATCAATCCGATTCCCCTGTTATAAAAAAACGCAGAGAGCTTTCGCCAAAACAAAGCGAAAGCTCTCTGCGTTTATGCTGAAATATTATCAGAAGGGGAAGTTCAGACCGAGGCTGAGCTGGCTGTTCAGGTTCAGAGGAACATACTGCTTGGACAGTTTGCCAATGGTATGGTCCATGCCGACATAGAGGTTGAATCCCTTGGGCGCGATGTTCAGTATCCAACCGAAGGAGGATCCGAAGGTGCCGAGGCCGTAGTTAACGCCGAGACCAAGCCAGTCGACGGGTGTGAGATTGGCACTCAAACGGAATTCAGTCCATGCGAAGCGCTTCTGCATGTGGGTCGTGTTCAGCAGGCCGAAGGAAAGCCGACGATACATCGGAAGCGAATAGCGTGCCGAGGCTTTCATCGTTCCGGCAATGGCGCGGCAGCGTGAACCGGTGTCACCGTTGTCGTCAAGCTGATAGAGGCCGGAAATTGCATTCGTAAAATCGTCAAACGAATCTTCGAATTCGGAAGGATTCAGCGGATAGTCCCGCGTTGAGACAATGCGGTCACCATTCGTTGTCGCTTCAACGTTCGACTTCCAGTTGATGAAACCGATGTCATTGAATGCGAGAGCGAAATCCCAGTCGCTGTTGAGCCGATAGGTCGCACCAAAGTCAACAGCCATGCCATATCCGCCAATGCTGAATGAATCATACTCAAAATCGTCGACATATTCCCGGCCCTCGTCATTAGTATGGGTGAGCAGACGCACGCCCGGTATATTGACACGCATCGTGCCGTTGGTAATGGCGTTCCATTCGTCTTTTCCCAGCCGAAGGTCCGCCTTGTCAAAATTGATGTCGACGTTACCGAAACCAATCAGAAACTTGAATGTGCCGCCGACGCGCAGTCCGGGCAACAGGTTTTCAAGCGAATGAGAATGATTAAGGGCTATTTCGGTATAGGCATGGGCGTTTGCGTCAATGCGTCCTATGTCATACGTGCGGTTGCTGATACCCTCCTTCAGGAATGAGAAAATCGACTTGGGCATCCGAATCTGTGCATCGCCGACAACGCCGACGCTAATATGGTTGTAGCCTCCAAGCGCGCGGAAACCAACGCTCATAATCTGTTCACGCATCTCCAGTCCGATGCGATTATGATTCTTGATTCCGCTCAGGAACTTATTGGTATTGACCTGCGGATTCATGAAGTTCATCAGACGGCCGTCACTCCCCTTGAAGAAGAAAGTCTTTAGACCGACGTTAGCGCTCGTACCGACATTAAGATTGCCAAAAAGCGGAAAGGAGATATCGCCGCGACGGTCAATGGCCATGGCAGGGTTATGCTGGAAATTATATGTGTAATTGTCAAGAAAATATGCTGAACGGCTCTGGGCGCTTGCCGCCAGAGCGCTGAGAGCCATCGCTCCCGCAGCCATACGCTTTATTATATGAAGTCTCATAGTTGTCGTGATTCTTATTTGATTGGATTGGTTTGCCTGCGATTATTCCTCGTCATCATCTTCTTCAGTGAGGTCGTATGACCGCTGACGGTTATCTTCAGGTTCTTCAGGTCAAGCGAGTTTTCCGGTCCGAGAGCGCCTTCGTTGCCTTTACTTGCCGAGAGTAAGGTTATCGTATAGCGCATTCCGTCAAGATTATAAATCTCGCCACCGGTCATTTTAAGGCTGACTGACGTGCCTGAGGCCATCGCGGGAATCGTGACAGGGCTGATCTCCACTCCGTCAGCCTCAACGAGGTCTCCGTTGTCAGTCTTGACAAGCGGAACCGCAGTCAGAAGAATCTCAACGGGGATGCTGCTGTTCACGTCGGCAGCGACTTCCAGTCCATTGACGGCCAAATTTTCCAGACCCCAGTCAGACTGTTCCTGCGAATAGACAATCTGCGAACCGGCGCTGAAATCAAGCGGAGCATAGAAGGTATAATCGCCGTGGACACGTCCAACCGGCTGGCCTATCGGGAAACCGACAACATTGTCGCTGTCCAGCAACGGGTTGGCAAACACGAAGTCAAGACCGTCAGGCAGTCCGATGCCGTAAACGATATGTCCCAGCCCCGGCAGCGCATACTTCTCATCCCACACAGCCTCCGCATACTTTTCATAGATATAGTCTGGCTTCGAAACCGCAAGGAGGAAAGTCTGCGTCTCGGCCGTCGAAACCTGAACCGGACTCGATGTGGTCACCGAATGTGTACTTTCCGGAAGGAAATCGGCAACATCGGCGCGTTGCTGCTTCAGGGTAATATCGGTCGACGCCTTGGCGCCATACTTGCCGAACGGATTGTGAACCCGCAGGTAAAGTTGCGGATTGGACAGACCCAGACGCGTGTTTTTGTCGGTCAACAGGTCCGGCAGATTGTCAAGATTGGCCGACTCGCTGAAGTCATCAACCTTGTAGCGTATACCGCCGGAAATAGAATTCACCCGAATTGAGCCAAGATTAAACGATGCCTGAAGTTCACCGGAACGCGTTTCGAGGGCCTCGATTTCGCCGCTGACCAGCGAAATCGAATTCGAGAGACTGAAAGTTCCCTTATCGCCGTTCCCTTTCGCGACAAAACTGCCGCCGGCCGCTTGAACGTCAAGAGCCGTAACATGATATACAAAAGAGAACTCTCCGTTGGGTGCGTTGACGCGGCTGAACGTGATGAGCGAGCCTTCCTCCGAAACGTCGCCGTAGTTACCCGCAACATGACCGGTCATTCCTGCCGGCATACGGAAACAAAGATTCGTGAACTCACAGGCAATTCCTGTTGAAACGCTCAGATTGATGTCAAAATCAACTTCCGCGCTCCTGATGTCGCGGATATAGGCATCAACGTCATTATGACTGAAGGCAAAATCGAACCTTGCATAGCCCTCGGCATTGAACGGAATCTTCATGCCGGCCACTCCGCTGATGTTAACCGGTTCGCTCACAAATGTCGCTACATTCGGCATCGCGTTGATTTCATTGATCTCAATCAGATCAGATTCGAATTCACCGCTTTTGAGCAGCACGTAATGTCCGCGGCTGTCAACCTCGACAAGCTCCTCGCCCTCCAGGTCAACTACATCGTCAAACTTGATTCCTTCACTGAATTCGAGCGGAATCGTCAGGTTGTTTACTTTAATCTGCGTGGTCTCGTCCATATTGTCCAGGTCGAAACTATCGTCGACACATCCTGACAACAAAAGCGACGCTCCGCAGCAGGCAAATGCCAGCGGACGCAATAAAAGCTTAGTCATAAACTCAAAAAAATTATAGTGATTGAAAAAACGTAATAATGTGGTTCAGACAAATTTATCGACCGCAAAGTTACGTAAAATCCGATTAACTGACAAATATTTGCAAATCTTACACATAAAAAAACAACGGCAAGATGCCAGCCTCTTTCCGAGGGATGGCATCCCGCCGTTGCTAATGCTTTCCGTAAATAGGGAGAAAGGCAGGCAGGAGAAACGTTACTGGACCGTGGCGGTCGGCTCAAGGAATATCAGGCTCGCGCTCTTCATCGCAACGGGCCAGCGGAACGAGCCAAGCAGTTTCTTGCCGTTCTCGCTCATTATTGAAGATACCGTCAGAGCCGGCACGTCGGTCAGCGTCTGTTCGAGCATGCCGGGGAACCTGGCGTTACGCAGACCTCCCGCAAGCAGCACACCGGTGCCATTATAGACCGGTTTGCCTCCACAACAGATTCCCTGCGCCGGGCCGAACGTGTAAGTCACGCCTCCGTTGATTTCGAGATTAAAGCCGGCTTCAATGCCGACGCCCCCGATTCCGCGCGCCGAAACATAGTTACCGCCGCCGTTAATCATCATGTTTCCGTCAGCCTTGATACCCTTTGGCGTGGCCGAGTCGCCCCCGCCCTGCATCGCGTCGCCGCTGAGTGCAACTGTGAGTTCGCCACCGCTAAGCGTCACTGAGCCATTAGCCTTGATGCCCTTGGCGCCGTTGCCCGTAGCCGTGAGGCTGACCGCGCCGCCCGAAATCTGAACCGTCAGATCCGACTTAATGCAGGCTGCTGAGCTGAGGCTGCCGTCATCGGGGTCAATGGCCGCATCGCCGGAGCAATTGAGATTGACCTCGCCGCCACGAATAACTATGTTAGAGTCGGATTTCATTGCCTTGCCGCGCGGAGCGGAAGTGTTGGCATAGACATAGCCGCCGACAATCTCTACACCGCGGAACGCATTGGCCTCGCTGGACGAGCCTTTGACATGAATTGCGTTGCGCACGGCGTCTGTGACAGCCAGCGTGGCGCCGGAGTTGACAAACAGGAAGCCGTCAGTCGCAAATCCGTGGCTGTAATTGCCCCGGAGCGTAAGAACGCCGTCGCCGCAGACAACCACGTTGCCCTCGGCAAAGAAACATCCCTTGCGATCTTCACCCGAAGGCACGGCGGCATACTCCCGTCCGTCAGCCAGAGTTGTCTGGCCGACAAGTTCCAGGAACACCCTCTTGCCGTTCTGGTCGTTGATTGCCGGACGATCTGTGGACGCCAGATGGAGATCGTTCAGCTGAAGCATGTGGCGACGATTGCCCGAAATGCGGAGCGAACCGGCGTCACAACTGCCATGGACAACAACTTTAATGTAGTCCGCGTCACCCAGATTCAGATCAACGTCACATCCCGCAATCGAAACCGTTGCCGGACATCCGGTCTGCATTCTGACGTCGGGAGTCGACAAGCCGTCAAATTTGACGTCTACAATATATTTCCACGGTGTCAGCTGCGGATTCAGTCCGTCGTCCGCGGCCGGATATTGCGGAGCGTCGGCCGCAACCTCACCGCCATAAGGAACGATGTCGTAATTATAAGAAGGCGTGAACGTCGTGCTGTAATCCGGAGTGAAGCCCTCGCCGGGAACCTCAATAGGATCCGGAGGAACAGGCGACGGATTCGGGTTAGGCGACGTGCATGCACCTAAAGCCGCTATCGGCAGAATTGCAATGATATTTTTCAGTTTCACTGGTTTGGAGGGAAAAATAATGTTATCAGTTAATAATTAATTGTAAATTCGTCAGCGTCATTAGCCGCCGGAAGCCTGCGTCGCGCAAATTCGAGCGCCCGGCGGTCAGTCGTCATGTAGATTACCTCTGCCGACTCCGAACGAGCCACGATGCGCCCCATAAAGTCATCCAGATAGCTTTGTCCGTCATATGACCCATAGTCATCAGAGCCGGACCGGTTAGCGCAGACAACGTAGGCCTGATTCTCAATTGCGCGCGCCCTGAGCAGAATGTCAAGCGCATAGCCGCGCACTTCAGGCCAGTTTGCGACAAACACAAAAACATCATAGGCCGGCGAACCATGGACCGTCCGGTTTCTGCACCAGACGGGAAAGCGAAGGTCATAGCAGACGCCGAAACCGATGCTCCACCCACGAAAGCGGACTGTGGCGTAACCGCCCCGTCCGGAGGTCATCAGCTTGGCTTCCGGACTCAGGCAGAAAAGATGGCGCTTGTTACAGTAAGTTGTCTCACCGTTAGGCTCGATAAAAAACGCACGGTTGTAAAATTCAGACCGGTCAGGATTGCACCCGAGCATTGAGCCGCATAGCGCAACACGGAAACGGGCCGCGAGTTCGCGCAGCCGTGTGAGTGTCATGCCGTTGTCAGGCTCGGCAAGTCTGCTGACCGTCTCCGGATCAGCCACAAAGCCGGTCGAGAACAGTTCCGGCAACACGAGAAGGTCCGTGCCTGGCCTGAGAGCCACCAATGCCTGCTCGACGGCGTCAAGATTGGCCCGGCGGTCAGCCGCCACAATCTGAAGCGGCAGGGCGGCGATTGTCAACGGATTATTTGCCATCGGGTTCGGTTTCAGTTGAGAATTTATCAGGAAATCTGCCAGTAAACGGTCGGTAATATTCCTTGATTCTGAGCATATCTGCCTTTATGTCACCCGTCGGGAAGAAGGTTTCGTGCATGCTGATTGTCTTCGAAGGAAAATCAATCGAAGCCAGTGTGATGGGGACTTTCGCCTCAATGGCAACGTGGAGAAACCCTGTGCGCCAACGGGTGTTCAGCGAGCGGGTTCCCTCCGGAGTGATTGCTATATTGAGTTTGTCAGAGGTCCGGAAGCGCTCAATCAGTTGTGCGGTCAGCGAAACACCGGGGCATTCGCCGACAGGCACGCCGCCCATGCTCCTGAAAATAGGGCCGAGGGGCCAGAAAAACCACCATTTTTTCATCAGGAAACCGGCCTTACGCCCAATAGAGGCGTAAGCCAGTTTGCCAAGGATAAAATCCCAATTGCTCGTATGGGGCGCGACACAAATAATCGACTTCGGATAGTCAGGGACAGTAACCGACACTTTCCAGCCCCACCAGCGCAGAATCAGCGAGCTGAGTCGTTTCATTCGCCCTTTGCCAGGCCGGCAATCTGATTCATCCGGTGAACCAGCTCGCTCAGGCGGGCATTGAACTGGTCATGGAGTGCGGCGTAAGCCTTGCGGACATACTGGCTCTTGGCTTGCTTATACTCTGACACCGAACCGAAGTCGCGCACCGACTTGTCAAAGCTGAACGAGCAGTGACCAAGGGTCTGTTCCTGAAGCACAGCCAGGTCAACCACCAGGCGGGCTACCTCATCCTGTTTCTCTTCCGGACAGATTTCACCAATCAGGAGACACTCGCCGACGAGGTCACCGCAGATATAACGTATTTGCTTTTTAAGACTGCGTTTACTTTTCATTGTTTTTCTTGTTTTTGTGTTATTAAATACTTGCTTTTAAGAGTCAACAAATTTACGGACTTTTTTCTTGAAAAACACAAACTTTTTACATGTTTTTGGACATTTGGGGCTATTTTTGTATATTTGCGGTGTAATTATGAACGGTTTAACTAACGAAGAAAACGAACGCTACGCAGCCAATCTGGCGCTGTGTGAGATTGACTTGCCGGGCCAGCAAAAGCTAAAGTCCGCCAGCGTGCTTGTCTGTGGTGCCGGCGCTCTGGCTTCGCCCGTATTGCTTTATCTCGCGGCGGCAGGAGTAGGCACCCTCGGCATTGCCGACGGCGACCGCGTCAGCCTTGGCAACCTCCAGCGACAAATCGTTCACCGCACGGACTCCGTCGGACGCCTGAAAACCGAAAGCGCCGAAGCCGCAGTCAAGGCCCTGAACCCCGGGGTCAAGGTCCGGCTCCACAACGTCATGCTGACGGCTGACAACATTGCCGAAGTCGCCTCGGCTTACGACCTGCTGATTGACTGCACGGACAACTACCCCACCCGCCTGATGCTCAGCGACGCCGCGGCAGCCCTTGCGAAACCCCTCTGCTTTGCAGCCGTCAGCCGCTTCGAAGCGCAATTGACAACCCAGCTGCCCGGATCGAGGCTCTATCGCGAAATCTTCCCCGAAGCGCCGACCTCCGAGCAGATAAACTGTAGCTCTTGCGTTAACTCAGGAGTTCTCAACGCTGTTGCCGGAGTTGCAGGCGCAATGCAGGCGGCAGAAGCAATCAAACTTATAACCGGAGTTGGCGAACCGCTCATCAACCGCCTGCTGCTCATTGACCTCCTCACGTTTAAATTCACAACAATCCGACTTCAGTAAACTGATGAATCCGCTAAGAAAGACAGCCCTGATTCTTGCAGCCTCATGCACGCTTGCCGCCGCAGCATTTAACTTTGACCTGCCGACGGAAACCATTAACGGCAAAAGATACTACGTCTATCGTGTTACCTCAAAAGAAACCGTCTATTCGATAACCCGACGCCTCGGCATAACACGCGACCAGCTGATTGCCGCAAATCCGGCCGTCAAGGACGGTCTGCGCGCCGGCGACACCCTCATATTTCCAACCGACACCGACGCCCCGGCCGAACAGAAAGCCACGTCAGTCGCCACGCGACAGGAGGCCCCGCCCTTCGACCCTCTGCAACCGGAGACCGTCAGTCCGGCAACGACAGCCGCCCCGCCCATGGAAGAGCCGGCCGACACTCTCCGTCTTGCCGTCATTCTCCCCTTCATGCTCGAAAGCGAGAACATTACCAAGTCTGCCGAGAATTTCACGAACTTCTATCGCGGCTTCATGCTTGGAATAGAGACCCTCGGTCAGCAGACCGACCGCCCCATAAAACTTCTGGCCCTTGACTCTGAAGGCTCGGCCGACAAAGTTGAAGCCATGATGACCCGGCCGGAACTTGTCAACTCAGACTTCATCATTGCCCCCGAAGACTCTCTAAGCATCAACACGATTGCAGCGGCCATAGACTCTGTTGGCGGCATTGTCCTCAACCTGTTTGCCGTCAAGAATCCCGAACATCACTCTCACCTGTCAGTCTGCCAGGGCAACATCTCGCACGACAGGATGTATCTCACCGCCATCCGCGAATTTTGCAAAGCAAACAGCGAAAAGAAAGTCATTTTGCTGAACGCGACAGATATTCCCGCCGAAAAAACCGGATTTACCTCTGAACTGACAACGACTCTCATCGCCAACGGCATCCCGTATGAAAAAATTGACTATGCCGGCAAGCTGACCGATGAAGACCTCGCCACCCTTGACCAGGCACACGACTACGTCTTCATCCCAACGTCACACAGCCGCGAGGCTCTGATGCGCATTCTGCCCACGCTTGAGAGCTATCGCGCCTCAAACGAAACGGCAACCCTGTTCGGCTATCCGGAATGGATTGTACTCCAGGGCGACATCAAAGAACGCCTTCATCGGCTGAACACGACAATTTACTCTCGTTTCGCCTCCAATCCGCTCGCGCCAGGCTGGAAAAATGTCGCCGACATCTATGAAGAAACATACGGCTCGCCTCTTGACCGATCAACGCCGGTCAGCGCCCTGCTCGGCTATGACACCGCCGCCTGGATTCTGGAGGCCGCAAACTCGCCTGTGACCGAAACTGCCCATGAAGGAATCCAGAACTCATTCCGCTTTGTACGTGTTTCCGACCGGGGCGGATATGAAAACGCCGCACTCTACTTCATTAACTTCACGCCTGCCGGCTCAACAGAAGCAATCCTGCTGTGAAAACTCTGACAAACCGCCTGTGCGCTCTGACGCTGCTCGTCCTTGGCTGTCTCGCCCCCTTCGGCGTGGCAGCCCAGCGCTATTATACGCCTGACCTCGCCATCGGCTTTAAAGGCGGGGCGACGCTCTCGGAAATGTCATGGTCGCCGACCGTGCGCCAGAAGTTCACGCCCGGCATGACTGCCGGACTCTGCCTGCGCTACACCGAGGAAAACCATTTCGGACTCGTCGCCGAACTGAATTTCACCCAGCGCGGTTGGGCCGAAAAATTCAACAGCGACTCCAACCTTGATTATAAAAGACAGTTTTCATATCTCCAGTTACCCATAATGACCCAGATTTTCTTCGGGTCGGAAAAATGGAGATTCTTCATCAATCTCGGCCCGGAAATAGGCTATATGGTTGGCGACAAAACAACCGCCAACTTCAACTATCGCAACATTGAATCAGTCAGCAACTTTCCGCGCAACCACCGCTACGAGCAACTTGCCATGGAGCCTGGACGCAAATTCGACTATGGAATTGCAGGCGGCCTCGGAGTTGAGATGCGCCTGCGCCGAAAACACTCGATTCTGCTCGAAGGCCGTTTCTACTATGGACTGGCCAATGTGTTCCCCTCAAGCCGCCGTGACGTCTTCGGAGCCTCGCGCGGAATGTCAATTGAATGTACCCTCGGCTACATGTTCCGAATAATTTGATTCTGATAAACCTATACACATTATTATATATACTACAGCATAATGAAACAGTCTCTGATTTTGCCGGTTGTCGGCGCTGTGCTTCTTGGAGGCGCGGCCGCCGCAATCGCTTTTGACAAGCTTCCGGAAATGAAACGAACCAATCCGCTCCTGTCTGAATATCAAACCCCGTTTGACATTCCGCCTTTCGAACAGATCAAGACCGAAGACTACATGCCCGCTCTGCGCGAAGCGATCGCCGCCCAGCGCGCCGAAGTCGACGCCATCGTCACCAACCCCGACGAACCGACGTTTGAAAACACCGTCCTGGCAATTGACCGTTCTGGCCAGCTGATGGAACGCGTCGTAATGCTCTTCAGCGCCCTCGACGAAGCAAACTCAACCGACGAGATTGCCGCCGTGGCCGAGGAATTCTATCCCCTTCAGCAGCAGTGGAGCGACGAAATGGCAATGAACCCCCGGTTGTTTGCGCGCATCAAGAGCATCTATGACCGTCGCGCCGACCTCGGCCTGACCGGCCCGCAGAACCGCCTGGTCGAGCAGCAATATCGCAACGCTGTGCGCAATGGCGCGCTCCTGTCCCCTGCGGCCCAGGATTCGCTCAAGGCAATCAACACAGAACTGACCGACCTCTTTCTCCGCTTCAACAAGAACCTGCTGAACGCGACCAACGAATACGCAATCACGGTCAGCGACCCCGCGCGTCTGGCCGGACTTCCCGACGGAGTGATTGCGGCAGCAGCCGAGACCGCCGCCGAACGCAACCTGCCGGAGGGCAACTGGGTCTTCACCCTTCACGGTCCGAGCCGTCTGCCCGTGTTGCAGTATGCGGATGACCGCGACCTGCGCCGCCAGATGTATGAGGGATACACATCGCTCGCCTCCTCCGGCAAATATGACAATGCTCCGGTCATCAACGCGATTGTCCGCGCCCGCTCGGCAAAGGCCCGCCTGCTCGGATATCCTGACTTTGCCGCCTATGCAACGGCCAACGTAATGGCCAAGACGCCCGAAGCCGCCGAATCGCTGCTAAACCAAGTCTGGACAGCCGCCCGCAAGAAAGTCCATGAAGAAGTTGACGAAATGCAGAAAATAGCCCCTGAGAAAATTGCACCGTGGGACTACGCCTACTATGCCGAAAAAGTGCGCCAGCAAAAGTATGAGCTTGACGAAGACGAGCTGCGCCAGTACTTTGCTGTCGACTCTGTTCTTCAGGGTGTGTTCAAAATGGCCGAGACCCTCTACGGCGTGACATTCACTCCCGTTGCCGACGCCCCGAAGTATCATCCCGAAGTCAACGTCTACGAAATGACCGATATTGCAACCGGCGAACACGTCGCAACTTTCATGACCGACTATTTCCCCCGTTCGACCAAGCGCCAGGGTGCCTGGATGAGTGAATTCAAGGGTTCCGGAACGGACCCTGACGGAAACCGCATTGCCCCGATTGTCTATAACGTCGGCAACTTCTCGCGCCCGACGGCCGACGCCCCCGCCCTGCTGAGTCTCGACGAGGTTGAAACTCTTTTCCACGAATTCGGCCATGGACTCCACGGAATGTTGACGCGCGCCCGGTATCGCTCACAGGCCGGCACGAACGTTGACCGCGACTTCGTTGAACTGCCGAGCCAGATTCATGAACACTGGGCAACCGCTCCGCAGATGCTCAAGCGCTATGCCCGCCACTGGAAAACCGGCGAGGTCATCCCCGACGCTCTGATTGCGAAACTCGAAGCGGCCCACACCCATAACCAGGGCTTCGCCGTCGGTGAACGCACAACCGCCGCTCTTCTCGACCTTGCATGGGGACACCTTAACCTTGGCGCAAACGACTCAGTCAACGTAATGGACTTTGAGCGTCAGGTTGCCGAACAGCTTCAGATGCCGGCCGAACTCCAGTTCCGCTATCGTTCGCCCTACTTCAAACACGTTTTCGGTTCTGACCAATATGCCAGCGGCTACTACACTTATCTCTGGGCCGAAGTGCTTGACTCGGACGGATTTGAACTCTTTGAAGAGCGCGGCATCTTCGACCCCGAAACCGCACGTTCGTTCAAACAGAACGTCCTCGAGGCCGGTGGCAGCGAAGACCCGATGACGCTCTTTGAGCGCTTCCGCGGCCGCAAACCGACCCCCGACGCCCTGCTCCGCAACCGCGGCCTGAACTAAAACTAACCTCCTGACCTAATCATGTGTATTAATTTCGAATAACTAATTATCACACGCGATGAAAAAAGCTCTTATCACCGGCATTACCGGTCAAGATGGCTCTTATCTTGCCGAATTCCTGATTGAAAAAGGCTATGAAGTTCATGGCATAATGCGCCGCAGTTCTTCGTTCAACACCGGACGAATCGAACATTTATATCTTGACGAATGGGTTCGCGACATGAAACAGTCACGACTGATCAACCTTCACTGGGGCGACATGACGGACTCCTCCTCGCTTGTGCGCATCATTGCAGAAGTGCGACCTGACGAAATCTACAATCTCGCGGCCCAGAGCCACGTAAAAGTGTCGTTCGACGTGCCTGAATTCACGGCCGATGCCGACGCCATAGGCCCGCTGCGTCTGCTTGAGGCAGTACGCATCCTCGGCATGGAGAAGTGCTGCAAAATCTACCAGGCCTCAACCTCTGAACTCTATGGCAAGGTCCAGGAAGTGCCTCAGAAGGAAACCACTCCGTTCTATCCCCGCTCGCCTTATGGCGTTGCCAAGCAATATGGCTTCTGGATAACCAAGAACTATCGCGAAAGCTACGGAATGTATGCCGTAAACGGCATCCTCTTCAACCATGAGAGCGAACGCCGCGGCGAAACGTTCGTAACACGCAAGATTACACTTGCGGCAGCCCGCATTGCCCAGGGATTTCAGGATAAGCTCTACCTCGGCAACCTTGACGCCCGCCGCGACTGGGGATACGCCCGCGACTATGTCGAATGTATGTGGCTGATTCTCCAGCAGGAAGAACCTGAGGACTACGTCATCGCCACAGGCGAGATGCACACCGTCCGCGAGTTCGCGACCAAAGCGTTTGCCGCCGTCGGCATCGAACTTGAATGGAAAGGCCGTGGAGTGGACGAAATCGGCGTCGACAAAGCGACCGGAAGAGTCCTCGTTGAGGTCGACCCGAAATATTTCCGTCCATGCGAGGTCGAGCAGCTTCTCGGCGACCCGACTAAAGCCAAAACCAAACTCGGATGGAACCCCACAAAAACATCGTTTGACGAACTCGTGCGCATCATGGCTGAACACGACATGAAATTTGTACGCAAACTCCATCTTCGCGCCGAAATGGACAAGAATGATGCTTAAAACAGATAAAATCTATGTTGCCGGCCATCGCGGCATGGTCGGGTCGGCAATCGTGCGCCAACTCCGCAAGCAAGGTTATGAAAATATCGTAACCCGGACCCACGCGGAGTTGGACCTTACGCGCCAGGACCGGGTCGAAGCCTTTTTTGCCTCTGAGAAACCTGACTACGTTTTCCTTGCCGCAGCAAAGGTCGGTGGCATCGGAGCCAATTCGGAGCAGCCTGCCGACTTCATGTATCAGAACATGATGCTCGAAATGAACGTAATCAACGCGGCATGGCGCAACGGGTGTAAAAAACTCGAATTTCTCGGCTCAAGCTGCATTTATCCCCGCATGGCTCCGCAGCCAATGCAGGAATCTTGCCTGCTGACCTCTCCACTTGAGCAGACCAACGAGGCTTACGCTCTGGCCAAAATCTCCGGATTGAAGTACTGCGAATATCTCCGCCGCCAGTACGGCGCAGACTTCATTTCCGTCATGCCGACTAATCTTTACGGACCCGGCGATAACTATCATCCGGAACATAGCCATGTCCTTCCGGCTCTGATTCGTCGTTTCCATGAAGCAAAACTTGCCGGCACCGAAAGTGTTACCTGCTGGGGCGACGGCTCGCCCCTGCGCGAATTCCTCTATGTCGACGATCTGGCCGAACTCTGCGTCTTCCTGATGAATAACTACTCTGACGCCGAAACCGTCAACGCCGGGACAGGTAAGGAACTGACAATCAAGCAGCTTACCGAACTCGTTGCAAAGACAGTCGGCTATGAAGGCAAAATCGAATGGGACACCTCGCGCCCAAACGGAACGCCACGCAAGCTCCTCGATGTCAGCAAGGCAACCCGCCTGGGCTGGACCTACTCGACGGAACTGCCTGACGGCATCCGCCTGGCCTATGCCGACTTCCTTGCCGGTAGCCAACGGATCTGACTACGACACGACTAAAGGCTTCGGACCCCCAATCCATGAAAATCCGAAGCCTTCTCCGCTCTTTTCTCCGAAATTGATAAACCTTAAACCATACCCAAAATTTCTATCTCGTTTCATGCACCTTAAACTGTTTTTTTCATCCCTGCTCGTGGCTTCGGCAGCCATGACCACGGAGGCGATAACCCTTGTTGACGGTGGTGTATACCAAATCACAAACCACCATAACCAACTGGCTATTCAAGCACCTGAATCTCCCGGAATCATCACGATTCAGAACCCTGACGAAACAAACCCGAACCAGCTTTGGGTGGCCCACTCAAACGCTGACGGGACTGCCTATTATCTTCGCGGACTCGCCAACGGCTACTACATGACATCGCCAATTCAGACGAGCGCACGCTGGACCACTACGTTAACCGCCAGCCCGGATGAAGATTCAATGTCGTTCATTTTCAACGACAACAACACCATTCAGGCTGTAGGCTTCAATCCGGATGAGCATCCGCTTCAGGCAGGTTATGCCCATGCTAACGGCTCAGCCGGCACTCAACTCCAATGCTGGGGACCCGCCTCTGAGGGTTCGGCCTCACGATGGACCTTGACCCTGGTTGACATGGACGCTGCAACCCTCGAAAGCTATCAGGACGCCTGGTATCCGCGCGCGCTCCGCGCCAACCGCGTCTATCAGTTTATCAACAATCTTCGCGGCGGAGCTTTCCATGCGGTCAACGGCGAAGGCAACGTCACATGCATTACGCCTGACACCGCTGACGAGTCTCAGCTCTGGATAACCGAATCAAACGCTGACGGGACCGGATTCTTTCTCCGCAACCTCATTTCCGGCCTCTATCTCAACAGTCCGATGCGAACACAGGCCTACTGGACCTGCACGCCATACCCCTGCGAATCATCAACGCTGCTGACCATTGAACCTCAGACCGAGGAGCCGGACTTGTTCGCAATCGGCCCCAAAGGCGTCGCGGCCTCTTCGCGTAATTTCGCCCATGAGGACGACCAGCATCGCCTCTACTCCTGGGACCGTGACGCAAATGCCTCGAAATGGGCCGTGCAACGTATCGAAGATTATGACGACGCTGCAATCGAAGCCGTAAAAGCGACCTGGCCCGACTCCCCTCTGACCGAAGTCATTGACGGCAAACTCTATCGCCTGACAAATGCAAACTATACCGGACGCTCCCTCTCGCACAACAACAATAACTCCGCCATCGGCGAAGAGACTGACGACAATAGCCTGCGTCAGCTCTGGCTTGTCGAGTCGAACGCCGACGGGACCGGATTTATGCTCCGCAACTTCGACACCGGCTCCGTCCTTCAGAGTTCAATGGGCAGAAGTACGCAATGGAAAGTTGTCAATACCTCCAAACCGAACGAGGCCAAAACCGTCATGTACGTCGAAATTGCCGCCAACGGCGTCGTTTTACAGCCTCTTAGCGTAAAAAACAGCACCGGCGAGGCAAAAAACTACGGCTATGCCCACGAAGACGGCAACCATAACATTGTCGGATGGGAAAGCAGCGCAAAACCGACCCAGTGGACCCTCACCATGGTCAACAACTTCACCGACGAGGAAATCGAAGCTCAGCGTCAGACATGGGAATATGTCAAAACCGACAACATAGAGGCAACACTCGCCGCAATGTTTACGGACAAGACATGCACCGAACTCAACTCCACATACAGCGCCATGAGCGCCGAGGACATTGAGGCTGACGCACGCTATCAGTCGCTACCGGCCACTCTCCGGCAGATGGTCATGAAAGTCCGCACCGGCGACTGGTCCGAAACCGACCCCGTCAACGCCGAAATTCAATGGGACAGCGAACATGCCCGGAAATTCCGCGTCCAGATGGTCGAACCTTACTCAAACTGCGACGGCATTACCGGAATGACCTGCATCCAGGCCTACACCAACTTCAACAACCCGACGGGCATCCTCTCTGACAACGGCACGACCCTATACGTCATGGTCGAAAAAGGCGCCCCTGAAGGCTCCACACTCTATATCGCGCCGCGAACCTTCGAATCAAGCGTCAACAAACTCAACGTTGTCAACGACGGAACGGAACTTACGGAGGGTCTGAACATCATTCAATGTAATGAAGACTGCGCCGAAATGGTTGTTTACTACGTCGTGAACACCAACTCCGGCCGCACCCGCCTACATCCGCTGACGGACTATGACGACATCAAAATTCACGTCGAAGGCGGTTCAATCAACGGCTTCTTCAACGCTGAAGGCGACGCGCTCTACACTCCTGACACAAATGAGGACTGGTTCTACTACCGCGAACGCGCGCGTCATCCCCGCTTCAGCATAATCTCGAAGTACTGCCTGCTCTATATGCACTTCTTCGACGTTGAGGGCAACTCAAATCCCTGTCTGAAGAATCTGCTGACACGCGACGAATATAACGCCGGAAACTTCGACCTGATTGCCACTCTGAGGGCTTGGGACGAAATGTTTGTCGCCGAAATGCTCATAATGGGTCTCATGAGCGACGACGTCATCCTCGCCGAAAAGGCCGCCGGCCGCGACTGGTATGACACGCTCGAAGGCGATGAAGTTGCTCCCAGTGACTATTCTCTCTACTTCAACAATCGCCTGATGGGCATTTCAAGCACCGAAGGTTTCATGAGCGCAACGTGGTATCGCTCAACCTACAACATATCAACCCTCCGCTCCATCATCATGCAGTTCCCGACGATGGACCTCTGGGGTCCCGCCCACGAATTCGGCCACCTGAACCAAGGCCCGATGAAAATCGCCGGCACCTCCGAAGAAAGTAATAACGTGTTCTCAAACGTAGCCCTCTTCTATCGCGGCGTGAACTCATCGCGTGCGTCACTCCCATCGGTCCAGCGCGACTTCTTCAACCGCGGCTATAACTTCCACCAGCATGACACGTGGGGAACAACCCGCATGTGGTTCCAGCTCTGGCTCTACTACCATGCTGCCGGAAACAACAAAAAGTTCTATCCCCGCCTCTACGAACTGCTACGCGAAAATCCGCTTCAAAAGAACAGCACTGAACATCTTAACGCGAAAGACGACCTGCTGCACTTCGCCAAGATGTGTTGCATCGCCGCCGGCGAGGATCTGACCGACTTCTTTGAAGCCTGGGGCTTCTTTGTCGAACAGGACGGCTTCTACATCGGCGACTACACGTCCTACACCTCTTACCTCTCGGCAGAGGACATTGCCGAATGGAAAGCCGACATCAAGCAAATGGCGGAAGAAAACGGATGGGAAAAGAATAATGCGGTCATATTCATTGATGACCGTGTCGGCTCAACCAAACAGGCTTATGCCGACTGGTGTCGTCCCGCTGATGCCGGCGAAATGGGCGGTCTGAATGACTTCATCGAAGGCCGTGACGCGGTTTCCGGCGAATACGAATTCTCCGTCAGCGGAACAGCTGTGACCGTCGGAGGCGACGGAACCGGTGGCGTCGGCTTCCTGATCTACGACGAGGAAGGCAAACTGATTGGCTTTTCCAACGAAAAGACTTTTGAAGTATCGGCCGAAACAGCCAAGAAAATCGCCGAAGGCAAAGCTTCCTTCAGCGTTATCCAGAGCAACAACGTGGAGGTTCCCGTGCGCGACGCAGTGCGCGAGGGCAGCCTTGAATCACGGCTGACCATTATCGCCGACCTGCTTGAACGCGCCGAGGACCTGCTGTCCAATGTCGACCCCACTTCAACCAAGGTTGGCTACCTGAAACCCGAAGTGGCCGACGCTCTTATCGCCGCCCGCGATGAAGTCAAGGCCAAGTTCGACAACAACGAAATCACTGAGGAAAACGCCACTGAACTCTACGACCTGCTGAATCCGGAAGTTCTCGCGGTTGAAACGATTACTCCGTCGGCCGAAAACATCATCAACATTGTCCCGAACAATATCTACTCCTTCACCGCCAACCAGCTGAAAGGCATCTACGGTGTGAGAACCGGCGACAACAACAATAATGCCGTGCCGGTTGCAGTTGCTGAGAATGTCAACAAAAACGATGAATTGCAGCAGTGGTACTTCATTCCGGCCGACGAAAACGGCTCATTCTTCATTCAGAACGTCAGCAACCATAAGTATCTCAAACTCGCAGATGCTGACAACAGCGCTATGCCGCTGACTTCCGAGCCGGAACAGTCGTGGACAATCCAGCCCCTGTCTCTGAAGTTCGTTGCTGTCGTTGCCAACTCGGACGCAGCCCATAATGCCATCCATGCTGACAACAACGGCCGCATTGTCCGCTGGGAGCCAAATGCTTCCGCTTCGCTCTGGACACTTGAACTTGCCGACGATTCCGAATCAAAATCGCTGATTTTCGCCCTCAACGACATCATTGCGAAGGCCGAAGCCCTGCTTCCGGAGGCCGGCACCGTGGAGTCCACAATCCGTACCGAACCCGTCGACATCACCCCCGACGACCTCTTCACCAACGCACCCTGTAAGGTTACCCAGTGGGGCGACGGTTTCACAGACGAGACATGGAGCTACTTGTTCGACGATGATGCCCAGACAATTTTCCACAGCGACTACTCCGACGAAGGAACCACTGACGGACTGAACCACTACATCAGCATCCGGATTCCCGAAAACTGCGGTTTCTTCAATCAGTTCGTTCTCGGCTACCGCACCCGCTACCAGAAGGCTAACGCTCAGGTATTCTCTCCAAGAGACGTAACACTTGCGTGCAGCCCCGACGGCGAAACATGGACCGATGTCGCCAATATCACGTCCGGACTGACAACCGCATTCTCGACCGACCAGGCTCTTGACCCCTGCTCACTGACGGAAGATGCGAAATATATCCGCTTCATGGTCAATCACGCGAATCCAGATGACTCTAAGGCAGGTCATAACTACTTCGTAATCTCGGAACTTCGCCTCTCGAAAGCCTTCAACGTTGCTGAAAGCGCTACGCCGGTCGAAAAATTCACCTTCGTCGAGCCGGAAATGTTGATGGACGTCTATAACAACATCGAAGCCGCAAAACTGACTATCGCAAACCCCGGCGCAACCAACCCTGAGCGCACCGAGGCAATCAACAGCCTGACGGAAGCCTACACCACTCTGCTCAATGCAATGAACCGCAACATAGAGCGTCTGCGCGAACTCATCGCACAGACCCGCGCCCTCGCCGCAGAACTGGGTGAAAACACCGAGAACGTGATTCCTCTGTCAGTGTCAGCCGACCAGTACAGCACAAATGCCGAATATACCGGTCAGAACACAAGTGACCATCTGTCGTCATGGGAAGTCCTGTTTGACAACAATCCGAACACGTTCTTCCACAGCACTTACAACAGCAACACTACTGACGGCAACGACCACCACATCCAGATTCGTCTTCAGGAACCGACAACGGCTACCGAAACCGACATGCTCCTGACCTACACGACCCGCAACCACAACAGTAACACATTCGCGCCCGCTGAAGCAATAATCGAATACTCGGCCGACGGCGAAACCTGGACTGTTGCCCGCGAACTTGACAATCTGCTGCCGCTAACCCACAACACATCCTTCGAGTCCGAAACCTTCAGCGTTCCGGCCGGAACTCAGTTTGTGCGCTTTACCGTTTCAAAGAGCCGGCAAAACGCCAATAGCACCAACAGAGGCACCAGCAACGGCCACGACTACTTTGCCGTCAGCGAATTTGTTCTCTGCGAATATGACGTTGAATCGGAACCGGACACAGAATCATGGCCTGACGCCAACGCCGAGACACTGGAAGCAGCAATCCGCCAGATCCACAACTCGGAAGTCGTTATCAACGCCTCGCGCGCCGACCATTCGAACTTCGATGCCTCTTACGATGCCCTTCTGCCTCACTATCAGGCCCTGCTCGCAATCAAAAACAATCCGTCCACGCCAACGATGATTGACGAAATCGAAAGCACCAAGGGCGAGACCGTTATCTACAACCTCCAGGGCTTACGCATCAGCCGCATCAGTTCCCCCGGCATATACATTATCAACGGCAAGAAAACCCTTGTCCGCTGACCAATTAAGACTATTTAACAAAAACAGGCGGAACCTCAACCGGGTTTCGCTTGTTTTCTTTTTAGAAAAACAACAACCAAGACTAACCGACGAAAACTATGGAAGATTTTGAAAAACTCATAAACAGTGACAAACCGACTCTCGTTGACTTCTACGCAACCTGGTGTGGGCCTTGCAAAATGCAGTCCCCCATTCTTGAGCAATTAAAGACAAAGGTTGGTGACAGCGCCAATATTATCAAGATTGACGTTGACCGCAACGAAGAACTCGCGCAAAAGTATCGGATTCAGTCCGTTCCTACCCTCATCGTGTTCCGCAACGGCGAAGTCCGGTGGCGCGGCTCGGGCCTCCACCAGGCCGACGATCTTCTCACGCATCTCCAGCACAACTGATTTCAAATATTTTTCGTAACTTTGCCGTATGAAGCACCCCTTCGTATGGCTTTTTTTGTTTTGTGGATTCATTCTCGGCGGATGTTCGTCGTCGAAGCGAATCGCGACTCCCGTGCGCCACGTGGAGCGCATCAGCCATGCCGTTCCGGTCAGCGAGGACCAGACCGGACGCCTTGTGCGCGAAGCGCGGAAATGGATCGGCACCCCTTACCGCTATGGAGGTCAGACGCGCTCCGGAACAGACTGTTCCGGAATGGTGATGGTTCTCTTCGGCGAGGTCTACGGCCTGCAATTGCCGCGCGCGTCGGCCCAGCAGCGCGACTTTGCCCTTCCTGTCAGCGAACAGGAACTTACCCCGGGCGACCTCGTGTTCTTCGCCACTTCCGGCTCGTCAGCCGTCAGCCACGTAGGAATTTACATCGGCTCAGGCAAGATGATTCATGCGTCGACATCGCGCGGAGTCATTGAAAGCTCGCTCAACGAAAAATATTACCGCCAGCACTTCCATAGCGCCGGACGCATTGTCGCGCCGGCCTCCGGAGCGGCCTCGGCCGAGAGTCGCAAACAATTGAAAAAAACAATCAAGGAACTCGAAAAGGAGAAAAAACGTCTTCTCAGGCTCGAACAGCAGATTGAATCACAGATTGACACAACAAGCACGCCCGTATATGTCCCGGACCCCGAAATATTCGATTGAACTCCTGGCGCCGGCCAAGGATGCGTCCGTGGCCGTCTGCGCTATAAATCATGGAGCAGACGCCGTCTACATCGGCGCATCGAGCCATGGCGCCCGCGCCGCAGCAGGCAACTCGCCGGAATCCATCGCCGCCGTCTGCGACTATGCCCACCGATTCGGTGCGCGGGTCTACGTAACGGTCAACACCCTTGTCTACCCCGGCGAACTTCAAGATGTTGAGCGCCTTATCCGTCAACTCTATCGCGTCGGAGTAGATGCCCTGATTGTCCAGGACCTCGCGCTTCTGCGCCTTGATCTGCCGCCGATTGCTCTCCACGCGTCAACCCAGTGTGACATCCGCACCCCGGAAAAAGCCCGCTTTTTCCAGGACCTCGGATTCAGCCAGATTGTGCTTCCGCGCGAAATGACCCTGGAAGAGATTCGCGCCGTCCGCGCGGCAACGACGGTGCCGCTCGAAGGGTTTGTCCACGGCGCGCTCTGTGTCAGTTACAGCGGCCAATGTTACGCATCGCTGCAATGCGGCGGCCGGTCGGCAAACCGGGGCGAGTGCGCCCAGATATGCCGCCTGCCCTACGACCTTGTTGACGGACGCGGACGTATACTTGCCAAGGGCAAACACCTGCTCTCGCTCCACGATCTGAACCGCCTTGACGACCTCGGAGCAATGATTGAGGCCGGAGTGTCATCGCTGAAAATCGAGGGCCGACTGAAAGACGAACAATATGTAAAGAACGTTGTCAGCGCCTATGACCGCAAATTGCGTTCGCTCGGCGTCAGCCGCACATCGCTCGGCGAGGTCGAACGCACGTTCACACCCGACGTCAGCCGGTCGTTCAACCGCGGCTTCACCTCTCATTTTCTCTATGACATAAAGGCAACAGGCGTTGCCGCTCCAGACTCGCCCAAGAGCCTTGGCGCCGAAATCGGCACCGTGCAGTCGATCCGCGGCAACCGCATTGAACTGCAACGGCCGGCAAGACTGACCAATGGCGACGGACTGAACTTCCGGTTTCGCGACCGCACGGTCGGCTTCCGCGTTAACCGTTTTGAGCCGCCGCGCACAATCATCTGCGCGGGCAATCTGGCTCCGGAGGGACTGAAACCCGGAGTCGCTCTGCGCCGCAACGCCGACAAACGTTTTGCCGACACGCTACTTGCATCAAACACCGCCGAACGCCGGATTCCGCTGGACCTGACGCTTCGCCGCAGCGGCATGATGCTGATTCTCGAAGCCGCCGGCAGCGCATCGGCGACAATCGACTTCTCACACACTGACGAAGCCCGCACGCCGCAGCTTGAGGCCCGACGTAAGGTTATCGGCAAACTCGGCGACACGCCTTTTACCCTGCGCAATCTCGATGACCGCCTGGGACGCGAATTTATTCCGGCGTCGGTCCTTACGCGCCTGCGCCGCTCACTGACCGACGCATTGCAGGCTGAAATCGCATGCCGGATGGAGCGTCCGCTGCGTGCGCCCGAGCGGCCTGACGCCCTCTGGCCCGAAGGCTCCTCACTGGCCGCCGAGGCTAATGTTGCCAATCCGCTGGCCGAGGCGGTCATGCGCGCCCACGGCGTCACCGGACCAATCGCCCCTGCGCCCGAACGCGGCGGCACGCCTTCTGCGGCCATGACCATGCGCTACTGCCTGCGGCGCGAACTTGGACGCTGCCTGCTGACGCCGCAGGGACGCGAATGGCCCGAACCGCTTACTCTCGTTGGCGCGCCACGCCCGCTTCGGCTCCACTTTGACTGTGCCGGCTGCCAAATGCAGGTACTTGTCCAGAACTAACACTCTTTTTTTGACCTTATGGAACGTAAACTTTTTCTGCTTGACGCCTACGCGCTGATCTATCGCGCCTACTACGCGCTCTTCCGCAATCCGCGGGTAACGTCGAAGGGACTGAACACCTCGGCCATCTTCGGCTTCATCAACACGCTTGACGACCTGCTGAAAAAAGAGTCGCCGACCCATCTGGCAGTCTGCTTTGACCCGCCCGGCGGACAGACATTCCGCCACGAAATGTTTCCCGACTACAAAGCCAAGCGCGAGAAACAGCCGGAAGACATCACCATTGCCATTCCCTACATCAAAAAGGTTCTGAAGGCAATGTGCATCCCCGTTGTCGAACTGCCGCAGTACGAAGCCGACGACGTTATCGGTTCGCTGGCCCATCAGGCTGCCGCCGAGGGATATACAACCTATATGATGACCCCCGACAAGGACTACGGTCAGCTGGTGACGGACAACGTGTTCATGTATCGCCCGGCACTGAAAGGCCAGGGATTCGAAGTCAGAGGGCCGCAGCAGGTCTGCGAGCGTTATGGCATTGATTCCCCCGGACAGGTGATTGACCTGCTGGCGCTCGAAGGCGACGTCAGCGACAATATTCCCGGCTGTCCCGGCGTCGGCGAGAAGACCGCTGTCAAACTCATAATGCAGTTCGGATCGGTTGAAAACATGCTTGACCATGTCGACGAAATCAAAGGTGCGCTGAAGGAGAAGGTGCGCGACAACCGCGACCTGATTCTGCTGAGCAAGGACCTGGCAACGATCCGTACGGACTTGAAATTGCCCGTCGGCCCTGACGACCTGCGCCGCTGCGAACCTGACTATCAAGCGCTACGCGAGGTCTACGAGGAACTGGAGTTCAAATCGTTCCTGCTCAGACTCCCCTCTGCTGCGGCAAAGGAGGCCAAGGAAGTGGCCTCAACGCCAAACGACGGCATGGGTTCGCTTTTCGACATGGACGGCGCGGAACCTGCGGACCTTGGGCCGAGCCTGACGGAAGATTACAGCACTGATGCCGCCGAGGTGCTTTCCGAGGCTATGACGGCGCCAATAATCGGCCTGACGGTCTATGCCGTCGGTCCCGAACCGATGACGGCCCGGATTCACGGAGCGGCCGTCGCCGTTGCTCCGAAACGGGCTGTCTGGATTCCGCAGGAGCGCCTCGCCGAACTGAAACCGCTGCTTGCGCGTCCGGAGCTGACCGTTGTCTCGCATGATCTGAAGCGCGACATTCTTTTGCTGCGCCGCGAGGGAATTGACTGGGCGGCCGGACATTACGATACGGCAGTTGCCCACTACCTGCTCCAGCCGGAATATCGACATCTGCTTGCCGACGTTGCCGCCGAACGTCTTGACGGCTACCGGACGCTGGACTTCGACGATCCGTCACGCGCGAAGAAATATGGTGCGATCCCGCCAGAACGCATGGTCAATACGGTCTGCGAGGCGGCCGACATTACCCTCAGGCTCTACGAACCGCTGCGTCAGGCAATCAGCAGCGAGAATGCCGAGGCCCTTGATGAGCTTGAGCAGAGCCTCGTCATTGTGCTGGCCGACATGGAATGGACCGGCGTACGCATCGACTCGATGATTCTCCACGAAATGAGCGGCAAACTGTCCGAACGGTGTGCCGAACTGGAGCGTCAGGCGTTTGAAATCGCCGGACATCCGTTCAACATATCCTCGCCGGCCCAGGTTGGTCAGGTTCTCTTCGGCGAACTGAAAATCGACACCAAAGTCAAACGCACAAAGACCGGAGGCTATTCAACGACCGAAGAAGTGCTTGAAAAGTATAAAGCAACAGTTCCGCTGGTCAACATCATCCTTAAAATACGCGGTTTGCGTAAGCTGCTTGCGACCTACATCAACGCCCTGCCTGCCCTTGTCAACCCTCAGACGGGACGGATTCACACAACCTATAACCAGACCGGCACGGCAACCGGACGCCTGAGTTCAAACAATCCGAACCTTCAGAATATCCCCGTGCGCACGGACGACGGCAAGGAAATTCGCCGCGCGTTCATCGCCGATTCCGGATGCCTGCTCCTCTCGGCTGACTATTCTCAGATTGAGTTGCGCCTGATGGCTGACATTTCAGGAGATGAGGACATGATTGAGGCGTTTGCCAACGGCGAGGATATCCATCGCGCCACAGCCGCCAAGATTAACCACTTAGACATCAACGAAGTGACTGACGACCAACGGCGCGCAGCCAAGACCGCCAACTTCGGAATTATCTACGGAATCAGCGCCTTCGGCCTGTCGGAACGACTCGGCATCAGCCGTCAGGAGGCCAAACAGTTGATTGAGGGATACTTCCGCTCTTATCCCAGAGTCAAGGCCTATATGACCGACACAGTATCCCATGCGCGCGAAAAAGGCTATGTCTCTACTGTTATGGGGCGCCGACGCATGCTGCCTGACATCAACTCGCGCAACGCCGTTGTGCGTGGCTATGCCGAGCGCAATGCAATCAATGCTCCGCTTCAGGGTTCTGCCGCCGACATAATCAAGGCGGCAATGGTCCGCATCTATGCGGCGATGCAGGCGTCAGGCATGAAGTCACGCATGATTATGCAGGTTCATGACGAACTGATTTTCAACGTAGTGCCTGACGAATTACCCGCGCTTCAGACCCTTGTCGAGAGCGAAATGCAGGCCGCCTATCAAGGACGGGTGGCTCTGACGGTTTCAAGCGGAGTTGCGGAAAACTGGCTCGATGCGCATTAATCTCAGGCCCCCGTTCTCCGGCGTTAACAAATATTGGAGAACGGGGCTTAAACCTTTTGGGGGGTTACGACGTCTATATAATATCGTTTAACCTTCAAAAACTTTTTGACGTTATGAAAAGGATTACACCCCTGATTGCAGCTGCCGCGATTCTATTCGCCACTGCAGACGCTTCTGCCAAGGTTCGCTATGAAGTCTGCCTGACGCCGCAGGGTGCAGTTGCATACGTCAGCAACAGCTACGGCCGGATGATGCCCCCTCCCCCGCCGCCCGCTCCCTGCAACCACCACCGATGCAAACCAAGCAAAAAGCAGCTGAAACAATACAAGAAATACATTAAGCAACAAAAAAAACTTGCAAAAAAACAAGCCAAACTGGCCCGCGAGATGGCAAAACACCACCACTGTCACCATCCGCACCACTGACCCCATACAAAAAAACAGAGAGACGCCGGAATCGCCTCTCTGTTTTTTTGCATAAATGCCTGTTATCCCTTTGTTGGGAACGTTTTTCAGAGTTTGTCAAGGGCGGCGGTGATGGCCGCTTTGTCAAGATTCTGTCCGATGAATACCAGCTTGACCATGCGGTCGCCATATTCTGAATCCCAGTCACGGCGAAGCTGAGGGTCACGAGCCATGAACTGCTCAAGTTCTTCCTTCGGAGCCGTCGCGAACCAGTAGCCGGCCTCTTTCAGGTTCTTTTGTGTGCCGGCCTGCTCAAACAGATAACTCATGTCCGGATTCTGAGTAAAGTAGATGACTCCCTTGCAGCGAATCACGTTCGAGGGCCACTCTGTTGCAACCCAGCGGTCAAATTTGCTCAGGTCAATTCCGGGCCGACGGTAGTAGACAAACGTCTGTATGCCATACTCTTCAGCCTCGCCGTGGTCATGGTGGTGATGGTGGCAATGGCCGCAATGACACTCCTCGCCATGCTCGTGATGGTGGTGGTGATGCTCATGATCATCATGTTCGTTGTGGTCATGGTCGTCGTCATCGTCATCATCGTGGTGATGTCCTTCCAGTTCCTGAACCCATGCAGCGGAAGTCGCAACCTTCTCAAAATCAAACAGGCCGGTGTTAATCAGACGGTCAAGTTCAACGTCACAGAAGTCACACTCAATTATTTCCGCCTTGGGCTGAAGCGCACACACAACCTTGCGTACGCGGCGGGCTTCCTCAGCCGAAATCTCAGAGATTTTGTTGAGCAGAATGATGTTGCAGAACTCAATTTGCTGAATCACGAGGTTTTCGATGTCTTCATCGTCAATGTCAGGCGCCTGAAGGTTTTCGCCACAGCCGAATTCAGCGGCCATGCGCAGGGCATCGACAACGGTCACGATGCAGTCCAGGCTCGGAACGCCATGCTCCGTGTATTCCCCGCCAAGCTGAGGCATCGTGCAGATCGACTGCGCAATGGGGGCCGGTTCGCATATGCCTGACGCCTCAATGACGATATAGTCAAACTTGCCGGTTGCGATAATGTCGGCAAGTTGCTTCATGAGGTCCATTTTCAGAGTGCAGCAGATGCAGCCGTTTTGCAGCGCAACAAGGTCGTCCTGATTCTCGCCCTGGCCGACAATGCCGCCCTTCTGAATCAGCGATGCGTCAATGTTCACTTCGCCAATGTCGTTCACAATCACAGCAAAGCGGATTCCCTGACGATTGGTCAGGATATGGTTTAGAAGAGTTGTTTTGCCACTGCCGAGGTAGCCGGTCAGCAACAATACGGGAGTTTCTTTTTTCATACGGTTTTTATGCTAAAATTCCGGCGCAAATTTAAAGAATTGTTCTCAATTGCGCAATATGCTGACGCGCGCGTGCGTTATTTATGCGTTATTTATCTGTCATGACTAAACGATTTGGAAAATTTTTGCTGCTGATAGTGGCGGCTATGGTTCTGAGCGCCTGCGGAGGAGCGAAACTCTCCGTTGCCGATGAGCAGATGGGGCGCGGCGAGTTCTACGATGCGTCGCGGACCTATCGGAAAGTCTACAATAAGCTGACCAAGCGTGAAGAGCGCCTCCAGCGCGGCGAAGTTGCTCTGAAAATGGCCGAATGTTACCGCCGCCTCGGTCAGGATGCACGCGCCTCGGCCGCCTATCAGAACGCCATCCGCTATGGCGCCGCAGACTCCATGGCAACTCTGCGCCTGGCGCAGAGCCTCCACGCCGAAGGAAAGTATGGCCCTGCAATCACCAATTACCGTCAGTTTCTTTCACTTGCGCCTGACAATCAGGAAGCAAAAACCGGGCTGACGGGCGCGGAACAGGCCCAGAAACTCAAGGAAGCGCCGACCCGCTATGTAGTGCGACAGCACAAACTCATTAACTCACGCCGCTCGGACTATGCGCCGATGTTTCTCGGAGCTGACGGCGACCAACTCTTCTACACAACCACAAACGAGAAGGTCAAGGGCGACAATCGCTCCGAAATCACCGGCACGAAGAAGCCTGACATCTGGGTCATGAAGAAAAACGAACAGGGTCAATGGCAGAAACCGGAGGCGGTCGAGGGCGAACTGAACACCGAGGTTGAAGAGGGAATATGCTCGTTTTCGCCTGACGGCCAGACAATGTATCTCACCCGCGCGCGGCGCGAACCAAACGCAAGCACGGTCGTTGAGATATTCACGTCGCAGAGAAGCGACGCCTCATGGAGCGCTCCACAAAAGTTTGAAATCACAGCCGATACCCTCTCATCCTACGGTCACCCGGCCGTCAGCCCCGACGGCGACTGGCTCTACTTCAGTTCCGACATGCCCGGCGGCCAGGGCGGCTATGACATCTGGCGCATTAACCTGAAAGAGCGCGCCGGCTCGCTCGAAAATCTTGGAGAGTTCATCAATACTCCGGGCAACGAACAGTTCCCCTACGTCCGCACCGACTCGCTTCTCTACTTCAGCACTGACGGACGCCCCGGAATGGGCGGTCTTGACATCTTCAGCGCGCGCCTGACCCCCTCCGGCGGCTGGAATGTGACCAACATGGGCGTACCGATGAACTCAGCGGCCGACGACTTCGGAATCACCTTTGACCCGACCGGCGGCGAACGCGGGTTCTTCTCTTCGTCCAGAGGCGATGCGCGCGGCTATGACCATATCTACACGTTTGAACTTCCTGACCTCCAGATATGGATTAGCGGATGGGTTCTCGACCGCGACGAGGAGCCGGTTCCGGATGCCGTTATCCGCATTGTCGGCAACGACGGCTCGAACCAAAAGGCCATCGGCAAGTCAGACGGCTCGTTCCGCTTCCCGCTTCAGCGCGGCGTCAAATACACGATGCTTGCCGGGGCAAAAGGCTTTCTTAACGCTCGCCAGGAGTTCACCTCCGACACTGCCGAGGAAGACGCCGAATATGGCGTTGATTTCATCCTTGCGTCAATCAATAAGCCCGTCGTCGTTGAAAACATCTTCTACGATTTCGATAAAGCGACGCTGCGCCCCGAATCGAAGGAGGCACTCGACGAAATGGTCAGGATTCTGCGCGAAAACCCCAACGTCACAATCGAAATGGCATCCCACACGGACCGCTGGGGAACCGAGGAGTATAATATGAAACTCTCCGGCCGCCGTGCCGACTCCGTCATTGACTATCTGATTGCCGCCGGAATCGAGCCTGAACGCCTCCAGCCGCAGGGCTACGGTAAGTCGCGTCCGAAGGTCATCACCAAGAAACTCGCGCGCGAGTTCCCTCAGTTTGAGGAAGGTACGCTGCTCAACCCCGAATTCATAGAGACCCTCAGCCCCGAGGATCAGGACGCCGCTGACCAGATTAACCGCCGCACGGAGTTCCAGGTTCTCAGCATTGATTACAAAATGCTATGACCGAACTGAAACTTCGTCCGGACCGCGAAATCCGCATCTCGGCATCATCGTCACTGCTGATGCTCGGCTCATGTTTCACGACCGAAGTAGGCTCGCTTCTTGCCGCCGACGGACTCGACGTGTGCATCAACCCCACGGGCAATGTCTACAATCCGCTATCGGCAGCCAAAACGCTGGTCAACCTTGCAGAAGGGCGACGCTACTGTGCCGACGAACTCATTCAGGTTCAGGGACTTTGGCGCTCTCTTGACCATCACACGCGCCTTGCCGCCGCTACCCCGGCAGAAGCCATTGATAAAATCAACGCCTCAATGACGACGGGAGGCGCCGCCCTGCACCGCGCCACGCACATAATCATCACGTTCGGCACGGCCTATGTATTTGAACGCCGGGGCAACGTCGTTTGCAACTGCCATAAGCTCCCCGACCGCGAATTTCTGCGTCGCCGGCTCTCTGTCGAAGAGATTGTCAACGCATGGCAGCCGCTGATTGACCGTTTCCGCGACAAACACTTCATCTTTACCGTCAGCCCTATCCGCCACACCGCCGACGGACTTCACGGCAATCAGCTCAGCAAAGCCACTCTCCTGCTCGCTATTGACCAACTGAGCAACGTCACATACTTTCCCGCCTACGAAACCCTAATAGATGAACTGCGCGACTACGCCTATTACGCCACCGATGGCGTCCATCCGTCGCCCGCAGCCGTTGCCCGCATCCACGCCCACTTCCGCACCTCCTTCCTTTAGAGACCTTTACGGCGCGAAACACGAAAAGAAGGCATAATGTTGAAAACTTTTTGGGTAAAAGTCTTGACAAAGGGATAAAAATGTTGTAACTTTGCAAAGATTTTAACAACCAAGCAAACTTAATCAGACACTATGAGAAGAATCGCATCACGTAAGGATTCACGCATTATTGACCTGCTTATCGCCCATGGCGCCGCCGGCTACGGCATTTATGTCATGCTTGTTGAATATCTCGGCATGCGTCGGGCCATGCGCTCACGCAGCGACATTGGCCGTATTGCCTATGAACTCCACGCCGACCCCGAGACCGTGCGCTCCGTTCTTGAAGATTTCAATCTCTTCGACTGCACCGATTCAGACTTCTACAACTTCGGAAAAGCCCCGCGACAGTCAATTGAGAACCCGATTGAGAACCCGGTGGAGGCTGAATCGCTTACCGACGGGCAGAACGATGATTCTGCCTCACGCAGTCCGCAACCAGATGGAAGCTTAAGCAAGCCAAGGAGCATCACACCTGTTTTTGTTTCACCTTACAGGCAACCGGGACTCTACGTGCCATAAAATCATATTCTGACTTCTATATTGATTATTGAAGGATCAAGCGGTTGAGACTTTGCACAGTCACAGGAGGGGGCGTGTCCTCATATCGGGACACGAATGAACCGGACTGTTCCTCGGTCATCCCCGTAAAGTTCCTTCCGGGCGAGCCACGTCGCGCCCGATCAAGTTTCGGTCTTGCCCGGTTAACGACCTGCGGAGAGAGAAATAAAGCCCCGTTCCCAATATTTGCTAACGCCCGGGAACGGGGATCTAAAAAAAGAGCGGCAACTTTCCGGAGTTCCGGATCAGTTGCCGCATTTTTGGTTATGGGGAGGTTGAAACGTGTCCTTAATGTTGTTGAAACATGAGGGGACGGGACCTGTTTAGACGAGAGCGCCTGCAAGACCATACTGCTGGCAAAGCAACAGTATGTCATTGTAGAAGCAGCTGACAATGCCAAGGAAGACGATGCCGGCCACGGTAACCCACATTGCTACACGCTCGGAGCATGCCGACTTGAAAGCCGGAACAACAGGCTCTTCCTTGCTGAGGAACATTGCCTTCACAACCAGCAGATAGTAGAAGAGCGACACGATTGTGTTAATCAACGCAATCAGCACCAGAACGTAAAGCGCTACGGAGGTCGTTCCGCTCAGGGCGCCGGTAAAGATGAAGAACTTCGAGAAGAAGCCGGCGAAGGGAGGAATACCCGCCAGAGAGAACATCGCAAGCATCATTACGAAGCTGAGATGAGGATTGCTCTTGTAAAGACCGCGATAGTCGGTCATGTCAAGCTTGCCGGTAGCATTCTCGATTGCCTGAATAACACCGAAAGCAGCAAGGTTAGAGAAGATGTAGACAAGGATATAGTACATCAGCGAAGCCATGCCCATATCGTTGTTGCCGATGATGCCGAGCATGATGTAACCGGCCTGCGAGATAGACGAGAAGGCCAGGAAGCGCTTCATGTTGGTCTGACGCAGGGCAAAGAGGTTACCAACGGTGATTGTCAAGATAATCAGAGCATAGAGCATCCACTCCCAGACCTGACAATAGACCGCACCGAAAACCTGAGTAAGAATAACAAGGAAGGCAAAAGCAGCCGAACCCTTTGAAATCACACTCAAATAAGAGGTTACGGACGTCGGCGCGCCCTGGTAGACGTCGGCGGTCCAGAGATGGAAGGGAACAAGCGAGAGCTTGAAGCCAACGCCGGCAACCACAAAGGCAAGAGCGACAATCAGCAGAACTGAAACGCTTTCGGTTGCGACAACCGAAGCGATTTCGCCAAAGTAAAGCGAACCGGTCAGCATGTAGACATAGCTCAGACCCATCATGAAGATGGCGCTGGAGAAGACGGCGGTCAGCATATACTTGATTGCGGCCTCATGGCTTTCATACTTGTTCTTTTCGAAGGCAACGAGAGCAGCCAGGGGCAGCGAGGCACATTCGAGACCGATGATGAACAGAAGGAAGTGGCGGGCGGAAATCATCAGGTACATTCCGAAGAGAGTAACCAGAATCAGTTCCAGGAATTCGCCGCGACGAATGGCCTGAGTCTCCGAGTTGTTCCAGCTGATTGACTGAATCAGAACAATCAGTACGCCGACGTTAAGAATGTTCTTGATGCACGCGATTACAGGAGAGGTCACATACATTCCGGCGAAAGCCGACTCCGTTGCGCCGGGACAGCCGCAGCAGAATCCGTAGACGGTCAGCAGACCAACAAGGAGGACCGTAAAGCCGGAGATGGCCGCATTAGCCCGCTTCGACATGAAGGTGTCATAGAGGAAGACCAGCAGGAACACGACCAGGAGGCCGATTTCCTGTTTCATTACTAAAAACTGTGAGTAATCCATTGGTTCAATAACGATTTTTCAGTAATTACATTCCAAGCACCTTGAAAATCTCGGGCGAGAATGTTGTACGGATGAGGTTTGCGAAGAAGTTGGGGAAACAACCGATTGCAGCCACGCAGAGAATCAGAGTGACAGTTGAGGTACGCTCCCACCAGGTTGCGTCAGTCAACTCTTCATGGTGCTTGTCATAAACCGGACCGAGAAGCAGCTTGCCGACAACGCGGAGAATGTAGACAGCAGTGATTACGATTGAACAGCATGCAATGATCGTAAATACACGGTTGAGCGTATTAGTGTTCTCGAACGAGCCGACGAAGATGGTCATTTCGGCAACGAAACCGGAAAGACCCGGAAGACCGAGCGAGGCGAAACCGGCAATCATGTAGCAGACGGCAAGGAAAGGCATAATCTTCATCAGACCTCCCATTTCGCGAATGTCACGAGTGTGGGTGCGACCGTAAATCATACCGATAAGGGCGAAGAAGAGGGCCGTCATCAGACCGTGAGAGAGCATCTGCATGATTGCGCCGGTCATTGCGGTAGTGTTCAGCATCAGGATTGCGAAAAGAACAAGGCCGCAGTGGCTCACTGAAGAGTAAGCGTTGATGTACTTGAGGTCCGTCTGGACGCATGCGGAGAATGCACCGTAGACAACCGAGATGCCGGTCAGGATAAGGAAAATCCAGGCAAGCTCATTGGCAGCGTAAGGCATCAGATAGATAGCGACACGGAAGCAGCCGTAACCGCCGAGTTTCATCAGCACGCCGGCATGGAGCATCGAAACCGCGGTCGGCGCGCAGGCATGACCGTCAGGACTCCAGGTGTGGAAGGGGAACATGGCTCCGAGGACACCGAAGCCTACGAAGGCCATCGGGAAGAGGAAGCACTGCCAGTCATGCGGAATTGCATCATATTGGGCAATTTGCAGAAGGTTGAAAGTGCGTTCAACACCCTCGGGGACGCCATTGTAATAAATGCCAATAATAGAGAGCATCAGGAAGGCCGAGCCGCCCATAAGCATCAGAGTCAGCTTCATTGCGGAATACTCCTTGCGTCCGGTACCCCAGATGCCGATCAGCAGGTACATCGGGATAAGGGCAACCTCATAGAACATGAACATCGTGAAGAGGTCAATGCTGATGAAGAAGCCGAACACGCCGATTGAAAGCAGAATCAGCCAAAGGAAGAACTCCTTGGGAAGGGGATTGATTTTCCATGAAGCGAACGAGCCGGTCAGCAAAATGATGCTTGAAAGCAGCAGCATTGCAATCGAAATGCCGTCAACGCCAACACTCAGCTGGATGTTGAGCGCGGAAAACCAGGTCCAGTCACCACGATAGAGCATCGGGGCGTCAGCTCCGGCAGCACGCAGACCCAGATAGTCAACGAGCAGCCAGACGCTCAGGGCGAGCAGAGCGAGCGAGCCGGTCACGGCAACCGCACGAATCTGAGCCATGTTGCGACAGAGGTAAATGCCCAGGAGCATAATCACCGGGATTACCACAAAATATATCAGAGGATTGGAAAACATAGCTAATATTAATCTTGTCTTGATTGGTTCGGTGATTAGGATTTAGAGCAGGACAACCGCTGCGGTTACGCCGCCCAGCAGGAGGGCGCCGAAGAGGTAAACGTAAACATAGCTGTGGACATTGCCGCTCTGGAGCGGGCGAATGGTAACGCTCAGACGCTGGGCGCACCATGCGAGACCGTCCATGGTTCCGTCGATGATGTGGCGGTCAAACCATGCAATCGGCCGGCAGATGCCATTGAAAATAATCTTATGAGTGATGAAGAGGTAAATCTCGTCCCAGTAGAAGCGATTGTGGGCGGCTGTCCAGAGACCGCAGCTTGCCTTCGCGAACTTGGCGGGGAGATCGTTCTTCTTGCGATACATAACGGTTGCGAGCGCGATTGCAAGCACGGCGATGATAATCGAGGGAATCGCAACGCCGGTCCAGTTGATATGGATGTCATACGGTTCGCCGTTCCAGGTCACGAACTTGCCGAAGTGGAGGAAACCGCAGCAGCAGCTGACCAACGCAAGGAAAATCAGCGGAAGCGACATCATCCAGGGCGCGTCGTGAGGCTTGTGGTGGCCATAGTCCGGCTCGTCCCACCAGAAGATGAGGTAGTAGAGACGGAACATGTAGAACGCGGTCAGACCTGCAACCATGCTCATCCATGCACCCCATACGAAGCTGTTTTCATAGCAAGCCGAGAGGATTTCATCTTTCGAGAAGAATCCGCTGAAGGGCGGGATGCCGGCAATTGCAAGACAGCCGATAAGGAAGGTGATGTGAGTGACGGGCATATACTTGCGGAGGCCGCCCATCGCGGTGTAGTCGTTAGAGTGAACGGCATGAATCAGAGCGCCGGCGCCGAGGAAGAGCAGGGCCTTGAACATGGCGTGAGTGAACAGGTGGAACATCGAAGCCATGTAGCCGAGACCTTCGTGGATTTCAGGACGGGCAACGCCGAGCGAAACCATCATGAATGCAATCTGCGAGATGGTCGAGAAAGCCAGCACGCGTTTGATGTCGATTTGAGTGCAGGCAACAACGGCAGCGTAGAAGGCCGTGATTGCGCCAACAACGGTGATGAATGTCAGAGCGGCCTCCTCCATCAGATAGAGCGGGAACAGACGGGCAACGAGGTAGACACCGGCCACAACCATCGTAGCGGCATGGATGAGGGCCGAGACGGGGGTCGGGCCTTCCATTGCATCGGGGAGCCAGATGTGGAGCGGAAGCATTGCCGACTTACCCATGCCGCCCATGAAGATAAGGACGAGGGCCCAGGTAAGCAGCGAGCAGCCCATGAAGGTTGCACCGCCGAAGCTTGCAACGACATTCAGCGGAGTCACAAGGTCGTTGACCGACGAGCCGTTGGCAAGCACGGTGCCGGTAAAGTCAGTGAAATTAAAGGTGCCGGTGAAGTAGCTCAGAATAAGAATACCGATCAGGAAGCCGAGGTCGGCAAAACGCGTAACGATAAATGCCTTTTTCGAGGCCGATACGGCCGAGGGGCGCTGATAGTAGAAACCGATAAGCAAGTAAGAGGACGCGCCGACAAGCTCCCAGAAGATGTACATCTGGAAAATGTTGGTTGCTACGACCAGGCCGAGCATCGAGAAGCTGAACAGCTGCAGGAAGGCATAGTAGCGCTGGAAGCCCTTTTCGCCCTCCATGTATCCGAGCGAATAGAGGTGGACACAGAAACTGATTGTCGTGATCACGACGAGGAGCAGGGCCGAAATCGGGTCGAGAAGGAAACCGATACGGATAGTCAGCTCCTTGTAGAAGTTCAGCCAGTCCTGGTTAAAGACGACATGCTGCAGACGGACGCCGCCTTCGATGAATTCGGGCGCTCCGCTGAAGAAGTAAGTGCAGGCGGTAATGTAGGCCAGCACCATTGTGGCGCCCATGCTGAGGATACCGTACCAGCCGGCAGCCTTATGGCTCATTTTGGGTCCGAGAAGACCAAGAACGAGGAATCCCAGCAGCGGGAGACACAGAATAAGAATGGGAATTGTAGGTTCCATGATTATAATGCGTTCAGACGGGTTTATCCTTTAAGTTGTTTAGCCTCGTCGATGTCAACCTTCTTGGTGACACGATAGAGGTTGATGATGATAGCGATTGCCAGAGCTGTCTCGGCAGCTGCAATGGCGATTGCGAACAGCGTGAAAATCATGCCTTCCTGACTGCCGGGGAAGAGGTAGCGGTTAACGACCGTGAAATTGATGTCGACGGCGTTGAGCATGAGTTCCAGCGAAATGAGCATTGCAATCATGTTTTTGCGCGTGAGGAATCCGTAGAGACCGCAGCAGAACATGACGAGGCTCGGCACCAGATAGTATAACAGTTTAATTTCCATTGTTCAGAGTGTGAGAAATGAAATGGTCATCAGTGTTAACGTTTGCGGGCAACAACGACAGCGCCGATGATGCAGGCAAGGAGCAGAACCGAGACGGCCTCGAAGGGGAGCAGATAGCCGCCATGGCCGGTCGAAAGCATTGCGTTGCCGAGGTCCTGCATGGTGTAATCGGCCATTTCAGGCTTGGAGCTGAAAAGGTCGGCACAGCGGCTCAGGAGCGCCCAGCCGGTCACTGCGGCCGTGGCCACTGCGGCGAGAATGCCCCACCACACATGACGGTTAGCGAGCTTTTCGCTGTTGCTTCCGGGATGGGTTGTCAGCAGGATTGAGAACACGAACAGTACCACGATACCTCCGGCATATACGGCAATCTGCACTGCGCCGAGAAATTCATAGTCCATCATGAAATAGACGATGGCTGCGGCGAAAAGCGTGAAGAGCAGATAAGTCGCGGAGCGCAGAATTTTGCGCGTGGTGACCGTCAGGACTGAAAAGATGATGATGGCAAGAGCCACTATCGCATAAAGTATTTCCATAACTTACGTCTTTTTTATCGCTGAAGGGGAATTTATGAATTAGCCTCGGGCGCCGCGGGAGTCTCCGGCTTGGCGGCCGCAGGTGCGGGTTCGGGGTCCGGAGCCTCAGGCAGATAGTTCAGTTTCTTGACAAGCTGTTCGCGGGTGAATACGGCCTGTTCAAAATCGTTGGAGAACTCGATTGCACCGGTCGGGCAGTTTGAGACACAAAGCTGGCAGAAGGTGCATGAGCCGAGGTCATAAACCCAGTTGACGAGCTTTTTTTTCTTCTTGCCGTCAGGCATGTCGGCCATACGGCTTTCGATGGAGATGGTTCCGTTGGGGCAAGAGCGCTGGCAGAGACCGCAACTGATGCACTTGTGGCGTCCTTCGGAGTCATACTTCAGAGTGAGGATTGCGCGGAAGCGGTCAGGCACATGAACCGTCGAACGGTTCTCGGGGTAACGCTCCGTAACCTTTTTGGTCACGAACTCTTTGCCGGTCACCTGCATGCCTTTGACAAGCGTGCCGATTCCTGCTCCCAAGTCCTTGAAATAATCTTTTACACTACCCATAGTCGGTTTGTGAATTGGAGTTTTATGCAGTTTTTGTTTTATTCCGTGATTGTATAATGATAGAAAAGTTATCGGACCTGACCGCCAAGAATATCAAGCAGCTCGTTGGTAATGCTCTGCTGGCGCAGCTTGTTGTACTCCAGACGAAGCTGTTCAAGAAGTTTCGAGGCGTTGTCGTTAGCGCTCTGCATTGCCATTACTCGGGCGGCCTGTTCCGAGGCGCGGTTTTCGCTGAATCCTTCCTGAACGCTGCTGAGGAGCATCAGGGGCAGAGCTTCGGCAAAAATTGCGCCGGCGTCCGGCTCGAACAGATAGGGACGACCGCCGGCCATAGACCCCGAGTCTGTTCCGGTCGCGTTGGCAACCGGCAGAAGCTGCTCGCAACGCACGCGCTGGCGCGAGGGGCTGATGAATCCCATGTATACAAAGTCGACACGGTCAGTTGAGCCGTCAAGAAATTCGCGTTCAAGGCCAAGGGTGAAGGTCTTGATTGCGTCAGGATCGCTCTTTGAGCTAACCGGAGCGTCCGTAACGACCTCAATTCCGGCATCGGCGAGCTTCGCAACGGCCTTAACCATCTTGGCTCCAACGGGAATCAGACGGATTATAGCCGAGGGGAACTCCTCACGCAGGGAGTTGAGATGGACAAGCAGCTCTTTGTATATGTTAATGTTGTAGGCGCCACAGAGTCCGTCGTCACTTCCGGTAACGACAATTGTCAGATGGCGTACCTCGCGCTCCTCGGTCAGGGGCGACACGCACTGTGCGTCAGCCTCCAGCAGGTGAGCAATAATTGATTCCAGCTGGTTGCGGAACGGCAGCAGGCGCTTGATATCGCGCACGGCCTTGTTCATCTTTGCCGACGAAATCATTTTCATTGCTCCGGTAATCTTTTCTGAAGAGCTTACAGAGCCGATTCGTCCTTTAAGATCGCGTAAGGTTGCCATTTGTCAAACTTTTCTTGTAATTATCAATTTTTGAACTGAGCAGCAGTTTCCGCTGCTACTTTGGTCAGAATTTCGGTGATTTCGTCGGTTAACTGTCCGGCACGGATTGCGTCGAGGACCTGAACCTGATAAGACGAGCGGAGAACCATCAGGAAACGCTGCTGGAATTCAGCAATCTTGTCGGCCGGAACGTTCTCAAGCAGACCTTTCGTGCCACAGTAGATAACGGCAACCTGTTCCTCGACGGGCCAGGGCTTATACTGAGGCTGAATCAGCAGGCGTTCGTTCTTGCGGCCTTTGTCAATCACGCGCGCGGTAACGGCATCCATGTCGCCGCCGAACTTGGTGAACGATTCAAGTTCACGGAACTGAGCCTGGTCGATTTTCAGCGTGCCGGCCACCTTCTTCATTGACTTAATCTGTGCGTTGCCGCCGACACGGCTGACGGAGATACCGACGTTGATTGCCGGACGGATGCCACGGTTGAACAGGGCGGTTTCGAGGAAGATCTGACCGTCGGTAATCGAAATGACGTTAGTCGGGATGTAGGCAGATACGTCGCCGGCCTGGGTTTCGATAATCGGGAGAGCGGTCAGCGAACCTCCACCCTTTACAATAGGCTTCAGCACCTCGGGGAGGTCATTCATTTTCTCGGCCACTTCCTGAGAGTCGATGATGCGCGCAGCGCGCTCGAGCAGACGGCTGTGGAGATAGAAGATATCGCCGGGATAAGCTTCACGTCCCGAAGGGCGCTTCAGAATCAGCGAGATCTCGCGGTAAGCGACGGCCTGCTTCGAGAGGTCGTCATAGACGATGAGGGCGTCACGGCCCGTATCGCGGAAGTATTCGCCGATTGCAACGCCGGCGAAGGGCGAGTAGTAGCGCATAGCAGCCGAGTCAGACGCCGAGGCGCTGACAACAACCGTATAGTCCAGAGCGCCATACTTACGGAGGGTTTCGACGGTTGCGGCAATGCTCGAAGCTTTCTGTCCAATAGCGACGTAGATGCAGTAGACGGGCTTGCCTTCCTCGAAGTTCTTACGCTGGTTGATGATGGTGTCGATTGCGATGGCAGTCTTGCCAATCTGGCGGTCACCGATAATCAGCTCACGCTGGCCGCGGCCGATAGGGACCATTGAGTCAACGGCCTTGATGCCTGTCTGGAGCGGAGTCTTCACGGGCTGACGGTAAATAACGCCCGGGGCCTTTCGCTCGAGGGGGAGATGAATCAGCTCACCTTCAATCGGGCCACGACCGTCGACCGGCTCGCCAAGGACGTTGATGACGCGCCCGAGGAGACCCTCGCCAACGGGAATCGAGGCGATTTCGCCTGTGCGTTTCACCTTCATTCCCTCAGTCACGCGGTTGACGTTGTCAAGCAGAATAACGCCGACGTTGCTCTCTTCGAGGTTAAGGGCGACACCCTTGACGCCGTTTTCGAACTCGACAAGTTCGTTTGCGCAGACGTTGTCAAGGCCGTAGACATGGGCCACGCCGTCGCCGACTTCAAGAACGGAGCCTGTTTCCTCGAACGAAACCTGACGGTTGACGCTTTCGAGTTGCTGCTTCAATATCTGGGAAATCTCGCTTGGGTTAGTCATTGCTGAGAATTAATGGCTTAAAAGTTTAAATCGGAGTTGTTTGAGTTCGTTGGCAACGGACGCGTCAAGCAGTTCATTGTCAATGCTGACGGTAAAACCGCCAATAAGTTCGGGAGCTACAGCCTCGGAGTACTCGACAGAGGCCCCCTTGGGGAGCTGACGTTCCACCAGGGTCTTGATTCGCTGCAACTCTTCAGGCAGAAGAGGCGCTGCAGAGGTGACGGCCACACAGTAGATACGGTTGGCATCGCGATAAAGGCGCACATAGGCGAGCGCACACTGACGCAGGGTTGCCAGACGGCGATTGCGGATCAGCAAAGTCACGAAGCCTTCGACCTCAGCTGCGGCAGAGCCATCGGCACCGCAGGCAGTAAGGACCAACTTGATTTTGTCACTATCGCTCACCGCCGGATTTATCAGACTGTGCTGCAGGTCGGGCATGGCGGCAAAAGTTGCGTCAAGCCGTTGCATCGCCTCATAGACGGCAGCGTCGGTCCGATGCTCGTCAGCGAACATCAGCAGAGCTTTGGCATAGCGGCGTGGAATGAGTCCCTGGTCCATTATCAGTCGGCGGTTTCGATTTGGTCAAGAATGTTATCAACGAGTTTCTGCTGGGCCTTGGGGTCGGCAAGCTGGTTGCGGACAACCTGAGTTGCGATTTCGAGTGCTGCGGCCGATACTTCGTCACGGAACGACTGGCGAGCTTCCTTTCGGGCCTGTTCGATGGCGGCCTTAGCGGCCTCCATCTCCTTCTTGGCTTCACGAGAAGCCTCGGTGCGGGCCTGCTCGATAATCTGCGACTTCATTTTGTCAGCCTCACGCAGAATGTCGGCCTGACGCGAACGCGCTTCGGCCTCAAACTTCTCGGCCTGTTCCTTAGCGGAATCAAGTTGTTCCTTCGCCTCGCGGGCATACAGTACACCCTTGTCAATCAGCTCGGCTCGGCTATCAACGCCTTTCATGATGGCGGGCCAGGCAAACTTCCACAAGAGGAGGAAGAGTACGGCAAACGCCACAAACATCCAGAAGATGAGACCGAAGTCCGGGGTGAACAGTTCCATTGAGGTTACGGTAGATTAGTTTATTGTCAGTTGTTGTATTAAACGAAGAGGCAGAGCAGGCAAACGATTACTGCGAAGAGAGCAACACCTTCAATAAGTGCGGCAATCACAATCATGTTGCTTCGGATATCGTTAGCGGCTTCGGGCTGACGAGCGATTGCTTCCATTGCAGAAGAACCGATTTTGCCAATACCGAGACCTGCACCGATTGCTGCGATAGCGGCGCCAAAACCTGCGCCAAGATACTGGATTGCGATGTCGAGAATAAGAGCTAACATAGTTCTGTTGATTTTATTATAGTTTGTTTTGTTTAATTGTTTCAGTTTGTTGCAGGAGAGTGAGCGTGGTGTTCGTCATGTCCCTTTTCGCGGGCCATGCCGATGAATGTCGTTGAAAGCATCGTGAAGACGAATGCCTGGATAAAGCTGACAAGAACGTCAAGCAGGAGCATGAAGATGCTGAAGAAGACGCTGACCACAGTTGCCATGCCGGTTGCGGCAGCTCCGAAATCGGCCATGATGAAAATAATCAGGGTCAGAACGATGACAATCATGTGGCCACCCATCATGTTTGCAAAAAGACGCACGGTCAAGGAAGCCGGCTTGGTCAGGGCGCCGAACAGTTCGATTACCTGCATGATGGGAATAGGACACTTGAGGAACATCGGCACATCGGGCCAAAATATTTCCTTCCAGTAGTGTTTGCGCGCAAAAAGATTCGTGCAGAAGAAGGTTATCAGCGACAGTACGAGGGTCACGGCAATATTGCCGGTCAGATTCGCGCCGCCGGGGAATACAACAATCAGTCCGAGCAGGTTCATCAGGAATATGAACATGAAGACGGTCAGCAGATAAGGAGCGAATTTGCGAGAATCTTCGCCAAGAGTCGGCTTGATTACTCCCTTATAGATGAATTCCATCAGTGACTCAACGGCCCCAACAAAGCCGCGGGGCGCGAGGAAGCCATGCTTCTTGTGCCAGCGGGCAACGGGCAGGCATACGGCAAGAGTCACCAGCACTGCAATCCAGAGTGCGCAGACATTTTTGGTCACTGACATGTCGAAGGCCGGCTTCTGCTCAGTTCCGTCAGGGAGAATCCGGACAACCTTGCCCTTGTTAGGGCCTTCGGCCGGAACCTGCCAGGCATAGTCACCATCAATGTAGAGGGCATGGTTATCTATATGCGAGGAACTGAAGCAATGGAAAGTTCCGTTGTCGGCCCAGACCATTACAGGGAGCGGAATCCGATGGTGATGGTCAAACGGGACTTCCCATCCGTAGCCGTCGCCCAGATGCTCAAAAATAATTTCCTTGGGGCTGAAACCACCCTCGGCATCGTCTGATGACGAAGCCGCCGCGCGCTGCGGAAGCACGAACGCCACCAGCGCAAGACTCAGGGCAAGAATCAGTTTCAGGTTCTTCATCTATTCTCGGTTTTTAATAAATGCAAACGGAAATGACATCATTATTGACATCAACCAGACCGCCCTCGGTCGGAACGGACTTTTCTTCGCCGCTTTCAGTCCGGTAAACGATATTTCCGGAAACGAGAGTCGCGATGAGCGAGGCATGGTGAGGCAGCACGGTGAAGCTGCCCATGGCACCCGGCAGGGTCACAGCCTGAGTCTCTCCTTCAAAGATTACATCGGCGGGTGAAATGATGCGTAATGTCATTGCTCGGTCGGTTGATGGTTATTTCACTTCGGCAAGGAGTTTCTTGCCCTTTTCGATAGCTTCGTCAATTGTTCCGACGTTGAGGAACGCCTGTTCAGGATACTGGTCCATTTCGCCGCTGAGAATCATCTTGAAGCCGCGAATTGTCTCATTCAGCGGAACCATGACACCGGGAACGCCGGTGAACTGTTCGGCAACGAAGAAGGGCTGCGAGAGGAAACGCTGGGCGCGACGCGCACGGGCAACGACAAGTTTGTCTTCATCGCTGAGTTCGTCAACGCCAAGGATGGCAATGATGTCCTGCAACTCATTGTACTTTTGCAGGAGTTGCTTGACGGCCTGGGCGGTGTTGTAGTGGTCCTCGCCAATGACGTTCGGGTCAAGGATTCGTGAAGTTGACTCGAGAGGATCAACGGCGGGATAAATGCCGAGTTCGGCGATTTTACGCGAAAGCACCGTCGTTGCATCAAGGAACGAGAAGGTCGTGGCAGGTGCAGGGTCAGTCAAGTCATCGGCCGGCACATAAATTGCCTGAACGGAGGTAATCGAGCCGTTCTTGGTTGAGGTGATTCGCTCCTGGAGGGTACCCATTTCCGACGCCAGAGTGGGCTGATAACCTACGGCGGAGGGCATACGTCCCAGCAGAGCTGAAACCTCAGAACCGGCCTGAGTGAAACGGAAAATATTGTCGATAAAGAGAAGAATGTCCTTACCGCCGCCATCCTGGTCGCGGAACTGCTCGGCAACGGTCAGACCGGTCAGGGCGACACGCAGACGCGCACCCGGAGGCTCGTTCATCTGACCAAACACAAGAGCGGCCTGGCTTTCGGAGACCTTGGACATGTCTACATCCTCAAGGTTCCACTGGTCATTCTCCATTCCCTCGGCGAATTTTTCGCCATACTTGATTACACCGCTCTCAATCATTTCACGGAGGAGGTCATTACCCTCGCGGGTACGCTCGCCGACACCGGTGAATACGGAGAAACCGTTATGGCCCTTAGCGATGTTGTTGATAAGCTCCATAATGAGGACGGTCTTGCCGACGCCGGCACCACCGAAGAGACCGATTTTGCCGCCCTTCGAGTAAGGTTCGAGCAGGTCAATGACCTTGATGCCTGTCTGGAGGATTTCAGTCGAAATCGTCAGATCTTCAAACTTGGGGGCAGGCTGATGAATCGGGCGCAAATCAGTGCGGTCAAGGGGCTTCAGGTTATCAATTGCATTGCCGATAACATTCAGCAGGCGACCTTTGACCTGTTCGCCGGTCGGAACGGCAATCGGATGGCCGAGATTTTCGACCTTCATGCCGCGGCAAAGGCCGTCAGTGCTTTCCATTGCGACACAGCGGACGGTTTCCTCACCGATGTGCTGTTCAACCTCAAGGATGAGTTCCGACCCGTCGGGGCGCGTTATTTTCAGCGCGCTGTAGATTGGGGGAAGAGCGTTTGCGTCGCCTTCGAAGGCAACATCGACCACAGGACCGATTACCTGGGCTACTTTTCCGAATTTATCGCTCATTATTGTGAGTTAAATTTGGGGATTTTTAAAAAGTGAGTCCGAAAACAACAACAAGAGTCATCAGAACGAGATTCACAAGGCTGATTGGCATCAGATACTTCCACTCGAAAGAGAGCAGCTGGTCAATTCGCAGACGAGGGAAAGTCCATTTGAACCAAATCATGATAAAGGTGATTAAAATGGCCTTAGCGAGGAACCAGATTACAGAGGGAATATAGTTCATTACCTGATTGAAGGCATCCCATCCGGGAATATGGAAGGGCATCCAGCCGCCGAAGAAGAGGAGTGCGGCAACGCCGCCGACGATGAACAGGTTGAGGTATTCGGCGAGATAGAAAAAGCCGAAGTGCATGCCGGAATATTCGGTGTGGTATCCGGCTGTCAGCTCACTCTCAGCCTCCGGAAGGTCAAACGGGCCTCGGTTTGTCTCGGCAGTTCCCGCGATAATATAGACCAGGAAGGCAATGATTGCGGGAATATGGCCGGAGAAGATGAACCAGCAATGATCCTGAGCCATGACAATGTCGCGCACGCTCATTGAGCCGCAAAGAACGACCATGGTGATTACGGAGAGCGAGATGGAGATTTCATAAGAAACCATCTGCGCGCCCGAACGGAGAGCGCCAATAAGGGTGAACTTATTGTTTGACGACCAACCGGCAAGCAGGATTCCGAGAACGCCAATCGAGCTGACGGCAAGGAGGAAGAAAATGCCGATGTTGAAATCAATGGCCTGCAGACCGTTGCCCCAAGGAAGGACAGCGAATGCAAGCATCGAAGCCACAATCACAAGGAAGGGCGCCAGGGCGAAGAGGAACTTATCAGTGTGGTTGAGTGAGATAAGCTCCTTGATAAGCATTTTGAACATATCGGCAAACGGCTGAAGGACACCGAAGGGGCCGACACGGTTCGGGCCGAGACGACACTGGAATGCAGCGCAGACTTTGCGCTCAAACCAGATATAGAACAGAGCCAGAACGGCGTAAACGAGCAGAAGCACAACGCCGAGCAGCACACACTCCAAAGTAACAGTGAGCCACTCAGGGCAGCCTAACACCACACGGAAAAGATTGTCAATCCAGCGGGTTACGAATGAAAGGTCTTGCATAATTTCGATTGTGATATTGAATGGAGAGACGGCAATTAACGGTCAATGTCAGGAACGATGTAGTCCAGCGTACCGCCGATGGTGATAAGGTCGGCAATCTTCTGGCCTCGGGTCAGATGGTCAACGACACCGGCGAGGCAGAAGCAAGGCGAGTTAAACTTCATACGCCAGGGCGAGGTTGTTCCGGTGCTTTCGATGTAGCAACCGAATGCGCCCTTGCCGGTTTCGACTTCCTGGAACCAGTGGCCCTCGGGGAGCTTGATAACCTTGGGAACCTTGGCGCAGATTTCGCCATCGGGAATATTGTCGATAAGCTGGGCAATGATGCGGCAGCTCTGTTCCATTTCGGTGATACGGGCCTTGAAACGAGCCATTGAGTCTCCCTCGGTGCGCGTAACGACATCGAACTGCAGTTCAGGATAGATGCCGTAAGGCTGCGCGCGGCGAACATCGTAGTTCCAGCCGGCGGAACGCGCGGCCGGACCGGTCACGTTATAGTCAACGGCGGCTTCCGGAGAGAGGACGCCGACACCTTCCATACGGTTCTTGGCAATGATGTTTCCGGTGAAGACCTTGTTGTACTCCTTGATTGCCTTGGGCATGATTTCGAGGAGCTTCTTGACGTCGCTGACAAAGTCTTCGGCAATGTCCTGACGAACGCCACCAATACAGTTATAGTTGAAGGTCATGCGTGCGCCGGTAGTTTTCTCAAGTATGTCGAGGATTGTTTCGCGTTCGCGCAGCGCATAGAAGAGCATAGTTGTTGCTCCAAGGTCCATGCAGAAGGTACCCATTGCCAGGAGGTGAGAGTTCAGACGCATCAGTTCATCCATGATGCAACGGATAACCTGAGCGCGGCGAGGCACTTCAAGCTGCATTGCTTTTTCGATGCACATGCAGAGGCAGTGGCTGTTCATCAGCGCGCCGAGATAGTCAAGGCGGTCGGTGAAGTGAATTGTCTGCGGATAGGTCAGTCCTTCGCAAAGTTTTTCGATGCCACGGTGGATATAGCCGAGATAGAGGTCGATTTTTTTGATGGTTTCGCCTTCGACGGCTGTACGCAGACGAAGCACACCATGAGTCGCGGGGTGCTGCGGGCCGATGTTGACAACGAAATCATCCGGAGCGAAGATTGCATGCTCCACAGTGTGGATTTTGCCATCGGGACCTTCTACATATTCAACCGTGGTGTCTTGCGTTTCTTCGTGATTGAGACGGACAGGGTTGAGTTCAGGGTTGGTGTCATAGTCCTTGCGGAAGGGATAGCCAACCCAGTCGTTGCGAAGGAAAAGGTGGCGCATATCGGGGTTGCCGATAAACTTGATGCCATAGAAGTCAAAAACTTCACGTTCGTAGATTCCGGCAACAGCAAAAAGGTCTGTAACAGAGTGAAGGAACGGCTCTTCGCGATTGTCGGCAAGGACTTTAACGCGAATCATTTCGTAAGTCTTTGAATTGACCAGATAGCATACGATGCCGAGCTGTTCACCCCAGTCCATGCCAATGAGGGCGCGGAGATTATCGAAGCCGAAAGCTTCTTTGAGTGAGGCAGCAAGGTCATGCCATTTGGCGTCGGGAACGTTAAGCTCAAGCGTTTCGCCCTGTGCGAATTCCACTTCGGGGAACTGCCCGGCTATGGTCTCCTGAATGTTTGCCATATTCTATATAATATATATAGGTGATGAATTCTCTGATGATTAATTTGTTGTTTCCGAAACGGGATGGTTTTTCAGAAACTCTTTGCGGCTCTCCTTGCGGTTCACTCCGCCGAAGAACTTTTCAATCTTGACCTTGCGGCTGAGCTGCATGATTGCATAAATCATTGCCTCAGGGCGCGGAGGACAGCCGGGACAGTAGACGTCGACGGGCAGAATCTCCCCTACCCCTTTAAGAACATGATAAGAGTTTTTGAACGGACCGCCGGAAACGGCACATCCGCCACAGGCAATAACATATTTGGGTTCGGCGAGCTGGTCGTAGAGGCGACGCACAGCAGGGGCCATGCGGTGAACAATCGTTCCGGCAACCATCATGAAGTCGGCCTGACGGGGCGACGAACGGGCAACTTCCCATCCAAAGCGGGCCATGTCATAGCGGGCAGCGCCGAGGGCAATGAACTCGATGCCACAGCATGAAGTTGCAAAAGTCAGAGGCCAGAGTGAGTTTGAACGGCCCCAGTTAATCAGTTTGTCAAGCGAGCCGACGATTACGTTAGTTCCGGAGGCCTTCAGTTCGCTGACGAGCGATTCGATGTATTCGTTGTCTTTCCAGTCCTCGTAAGGCATTGACTTGGTTGTTACTTCCATTGCAGGGCTCCTTTCCGCCAGGCATAAACAAGACCCAGCACAAGAATTACAAAAAATACGGCGATACAAGTCAATCCTTGCACGCCGAGTTCACGAGCGCGAACGGCCCAGGGAAAGAGGAACACACATTCAACATCAAACATCAGGAACAAAATCGCATAGAGGTAATAGCCGATTTTGAACTGAGCCATGGAAGTGCCACGGGTAGGGATACCACATTCGTAAGCCTCACCCTTCTGCTCATTGAACGAGCGCGGAGCCATCAAGCCGGCAACCCAGAGAGCGAGAGCCACGAGGGCCACACCCGTAAGTGCCGCAGTGACAGCAAGAACGCCATTGGAAATGGATAACGTGATCATATTAAAATTATACGTTTTTATCTATTTAGGTGCAAATTTACGAAAAATTTCTTAAACCCACCCTATCATAGCAAAAATTTGTTAATAAATTAACGTCAGTTCCCCAATACTTGAGCAAAAAAAGGACCGGCGGCCCTCCCTGTCACAGGGGTAGCCGCCGGCATTATTTGAAAAAAACTATTAATGTTAATCGTTGTTTCTTATCATCTTATCAAAACGGGAGAAAGATTACTTCACAATTGCTTTCTTGCCATTGACAATCAGCAGACCCTTTGCGTTAGCCTTAACGCGACGTCCCTGGAGGTCAAAGACAGCGTTTTCAGCGCCACTCTCGGCCGAAATCTCAGTGATTCCGGTGGTTATGTGGGATAGATCGGATGTATGCGTGATTACATAAGGACCAAACTCAGAATCATCCTGAGTCAGATAAACCTGACCGACAGCGGGAGCCATCTTCACGCCAACGTTGCCGTTATGAAGAGTCAAAACATTGTCAAAGTAGAGAGCGTCACGAATCTGCATGGGTTCTGCGGGCTGCGGATTGGCGAAGGTATGGGTAAAGGTACCACCATTGTCAGATGCAGTGTAAAGCCAACCGAGCTGCAGTCCACCATCGTAGTCCTCGCTGGGGCGAACAAAATCTTCAGCGGTTAGGTCAAAGATGGTGTAAACGAGACCATCCTGAGGCATCACGCGCGGATCAATGTCAAGATAGTGGGCGGCGCCAACGTACATGCCGTGAGCTTTGGCGATGTCAGTTTCATTCTCTGCAGCCTCAACGGCAGCGAGATAAGTGCTGACAGCGTCCGATGTGTAGCTGCCGACAACGTCGTCGTTCTGAATATCGGTGTTAACCTTCAGCGAGGCAAGAGCATCGGGATTAGTTGCATCCTCATGCTTTGCAATCATCGTATCGTCGATATGGGCTGCGTCGGGAACAAGGTTGAAGATGAAGCCGTTGCCATCCTCGTCATGCGACCAGTTGGGAACCGGAGCATAGTTGTTGTTAATAACCATCATGCCGGCAACATCGTTTCCATTCGAGTTTTCGCCACCCATGATGCGGAAAGTGTTAAGGTTACCGGTTGCGAGATATTGAACGCTTACGGGAGTTCCGGCATCGCTCAACTGCCATGCCCAGTTAGCGTCGCCAAAGCCAGAGCGCTTTTCGAGGTATGCGTTTGCAAATTTTCCTGCACCGATGTTATAAAGATACTTCTGTCCGTTGATGTCAACAAAGCTCCACTGATGGTTGGGATTGGCAGCATCGAGATCCACGCCGGCCTTGCCGGTGGTGTAGATAGGATGGGTGTTTTCAACCGCAATAAGCGAACCGCGATTGTTAGCTGTATCGGAGTTGGTGATTGTGTATACCTTATCAGGGTTCGTCATGCGGGTAATCAGGATATTTTCCATTTCCTCGCGGAGTTCGTCGGAGAGATCGCCGACGCGCTCAAAAATGAAAGGAACGCCACCGTCATTTGCAGCGTAATATCCGGTTACACCGGCAACATACCCGTTAGAAATCGACATGTGATATATTGTTTCTCCAACGATAGAGTTGATTTCTACCTTGCCAAGACCTTGAGCAGACTGGGCAATCGTAATTGGAGAATATCCCTCATCAAGCAGGAGCCAGGAATCTCCTGCTCCGGTGCCGGTAGGCTTCAGGAACTTTTTAGAAGCCACATTAAAAAGCAGCTGCACACCATTGACGTTGACAAATGCCCAACGAGATGCATCGGAATCAAGACCGGGGATTTCATATCCGCCTTTGCCGGAAGAGACGGCATAGTTATTTTCATTCTCTACATAGCAAATATAACCACGATTATCCGCGTTATTGATTGTGTAGATGCCATAGAAGGGGCCGTTATATAAATTGTTAACCTCAAGCAACATCATCCGCAGGTTGACCATGGCAGCCTCAATATCTTCAATGCTGGCGTCTGTGTTATCAACAAAACCTTCAGCTGTAGACACAGCGGCCGTCAGGCGATCGTGGAGGTCACCGTCAACAGGGTGATAGCCCGGCAGGTCGTCTTTAAAAGCATTCTCAAGTTTTTCATTGGCCTCTGCAATGAGAGCTACCAGTTTTTCCTTTAATATACTCGTCATATCAAACAAGGCGCTGATATTTTCTGGCGTATGATTGGCCTTTGCGGCAATCTTTGCGTCTTCGGTAGCGTTAGTAACGCCATCAATGTCGGCATCAGTCAGCGCATAGAAAGTAACGAGCGAACCACCGTCGGTCGGCGCACCGGCATTATTCCAAACACCAAGCTTATTTTGTGCATCATTGACATAAGCCTGATCGGCAATCTGGAAGGAGAAACCGGTATGTGCATATCCCGCGTTATCCGCATGAATAGTCTGGACATTCACAGTGGGAGTCAACTCAGTCGGAGTGTGCGACAGAACAGCAGCGACATTGGTGACAGTGGTGAATTCCATGCCCATCATGCCACTCTCGGCAACGGTGTGCAAGGTCACTTTACCATTACCGGCGTTCTGAAGATACCACAGGCGTTCGGGAACAAAAGCATTCTGGTCAGTGGCGTTTTTGGTTTCAGGATTAGTTCCGTTCCAATACACATAGCTATTACTGGTGTTAGTTGCACGCATCTTCATGCGGAACACCTGGTTGCAGGGAATATAGACACCGTCATATGTGCAGAAATCGGCACAGTTGGCAAATGCGTTACCTTTCTCGGCATTATTGTTAGTGTCACCATTAGTTCTTGTAGCAACGAAAAGAATGTATCGTCCATTAGCCGGATTACTAAACGCCACCTTACTTTCGGCTCGATTATTGGAATCATCGTATGTGTAGTTGAAACTACCATGCCCGGCAGGTGTCTTGTCGGCTATAAAAGTTGCAAGAGAGGAGTGAGCGTCGCTTTGCACACCGGCATCCTCTCCTGACATTGTAGAAAGACCGGAGATGTCATCCAATACATATACATCGCACTCGGTCACAAATCCATTTCCCTGGAAGGCATCTTGACGGGGAGTATAACCGAACCCATAGACAGGAGCAGTAGATTCAGCTCCTCGGTCAATCACGAAGAAATGATTATAGTCATTATGAGGAACACTCCAGCTCGAGTGCCAATATGTATTGACATCATCATCAATAATACGGGAAAGGTCTCCATCCTGGTTAGCGGCTGCATTTGAACCCTGTTGACTACAACCCGAAATGGTCCATCCTTCCCTGCTCTGTTTGCTCCCCAGCACACAGAAGCCGTCGGCCATTGCCGGCAAGCTGCACAGCATTCCGGTGAATAAGATTAGAAGTTTTTTCATGTTAAGGAAATTTTTAATGATTTGTTGTTTAATTATTGTTTTCCGAGACTATTTATGTGTACAAAAAAAACAGAAACGTCAAACCCGCCGCCGGACAAAAAAGTCCGCACGCATGGTTCAACGTCTCCGTTAAACGGTTCAGAATAAAGGCCACAATGCCCCGGACGCGGCTATCCGCGACTACAACGGGGGGGGGTAATTATCTGATTACTAATCACTTAAGCTTGTTTGCATAAATGTATGAGTATGCAAATATACACATATTTCACTTATGTGCCAAATTTTCTCTGACATTTTTCATTTTTTCCAACACTTCTTCCAACAACGCAGGTTCAACTGGCAAGTGCAAAATTAGTGATTTGTTTGAAAAACTCAGTCT
>CAMWNI010000004.1 GCA_947175545.1 uncultured Porphyromonadaceae bacterium | reverse complement strand
GACTGAGTTTTTCAAACAAATCACTAATTTTGCACTTGCCAGTTGAACCTGCGACAAAAATGTCAGTTTTTTTATTGAGATTGTAACTGCTAATCGGATTATTTTTATTAACTTTGCACTTGGTTAAGTATCTCTTTTCAAGAGAGAATGGCTAACAAGAATCTCAATAAGGCAAAGGAAGCCAAGAAAGATGAGTTTTACACTCAGCTTGAAGACATAAATAATGAGCTGCGTCATTACCGCGAATATTTCCGTGGTAAGACGTACTGTGCAACTGCGATGACCCTCGCGTCAGTAACTTTTTCAAATATTTCACCTATAACTTCGAGTTCCTTGGCCTGAAGAAACTGATTGCAACCTGCTATAAGAGTCAAGATGTCAATCTGTTTTCCGAGGGGACAAGTGAACAGGCTGTGTATCTCGTATATGAGGGCGATAAGAATGGGAACAACATTCCCGACGATGAAGAGATTGAGGTTTTACCACTCAAAGGAGATGGAGATTTTCGCTCTCCAGAGTGCATTGCGTTTTTGAAAGAGGCAGATATTGTCGTTACAAATCCTCTGTTTTCATTGTTCAGGGAATATTTGGCTCAACTCATCAAGTACGATAAAAAATTTTTGATTATTGGTCATCAGAACGCAATTAAATACAAGGAGATATTTCCTTTGATAAAGGAGAACAAACTTTGGTTGGGATACGGTTTCAAAGGTGGTGCAGGTCATTTTATATCGCAATATGAGGATAAAGCTACTGCCGGGAACCACAAGGAGGGTATGATAAGAGTTTCGGGTGTAACTTGGTTTACTAATATGGAAATCAAGAAACGACATGAAGATATAATTCTCTATAACAAATATTCTCCTGAAGAATATCCTGAGTATGCCAACTATGATGCAATTGATGTTTCAAAGACGGCAGAGATCCCTTGCGATTATTTTGGGGAGATGGGAGTGCCGATAACTTTCATGGACAAATATAATCCTGAATAATTTGAGATAATCGGAATTGCCGAAGGAGATTCTGGTAAGGAACTTGGATTCGCTCGACATTCCCGAAATATCGCCGCGAGATGAAAGGTCTGGACTGGGGCGCAATGTACGACGAGTTCCATGAGAACACCTACGACACTTTCGCGCTCGAGAAGCAGACACACGACCTGATGGAAGATGATGAGATAATGAAGAAAGCCGGAATCTACCGTTATGTGCTGAGTGGCGACTTGCGATACCTCTCATTCCGAACATTCGACAAGAAGCAGAAACGCGAGGCATACGAGCGTCAGAAAGGTATCTGCGTCCACTGCCAAAAGCATTTCGAGTTAGAGGAAATGGAGGCTGACCATATCACCCCGTGGAAAGAAGGCGGTACAACCGTTGCCGACAACTGCCAAATGCTCTGTCGCAGCTGCAACCGTATCAAAGGAGCAAAGTAGACCTGATCAAAACCACTTTAAAGCAACTGCCATACCCGAATATAGAGTGTGGCAGTTACGTTTTAATATTTGTTGTGGATGTCACCTGAGCCTCTGACTCGGTCAGAGAGCCGCTCGACATGACAGCGTATATCGCCGGAACCGGCAATGGAGGCTTTGCCTGTCTCTGCCTTGAAGTCACCTGCGTCTATATCGCCCGAACCGGATGTGGAAACAGTAACATCTTTACTATCTGCTTTGATGACACCAGATTTGAAGTCGCTACTGCCGGAGTTGCGAACAGAGAATCCATCAGAGGTGTTCAGATTACCATTGATTGTAAAATCGCCGCTTCCTGAAGATGATACATCTTTTAAGGTCTTATTAGTGACATAGATTGTGGGAGCTTCGCCATGAACGACAATGTTTTCGTATGAACCTGATTTCATGGAGATGTATAGCGTTCCACCTGAGACCTCAATGTTCATCTTTTTGATAAGATTCTCGGGCAGTCTTCCTCTGACCTCAAAATCGTCTTCTTTATCAGACTGAGTGAACACCACATCGACAAATCCTTTCGATATGATGGAATCGAAATCCGATGAAACATCGAACTTGTGGTCTGTCATCTTGCCGGGTGTAAATGGCTTGTAGTCTTCTCCCGTTCCGGCCTCAGATTCCGGAACATAGTGAATTCCATCAACATACACTTCTCCGTTAATGATAGAGATATTTCTGCCGTTTAGATTGCAGGAAGCCATACCACCTGCGAATATGTTTGAGTATCGTGCCATATAACTTTAACAACAATATGGGGATAATGTTATTATTTGCCCTGATATAAATAGCAGTCGGGGGCGTGTGAGTTGAATACTCCTATGGACTGAAGGAAGGCGTGGATTGTCGTAGAGCCTACAAACTTCATGCCCCTTTTACGCAGGTCGGCTGACAGGGCATCTGAAATTGTGGATATTGTGGATGTATGGTCGAAAATCGGCTCTTTGGAACAGAAGCCTGAAAGATACGCATCGAACGAACCATATTCATCCTGAATAGACTTGAAAACTGAAGTGTTAGATATTGCCGCCTTGATTTTTGCCTTATTACGAATGATTCCGGGTGTTGCCATAAGCTCATCAACCTTTATTTCATCGTATGCAAGGATTGTATCTCGGTCAAATCCATCGAAAGCTTCGCGGAACGCCTCTCGCTTGTTGAGCACACATTCCCACGACAACCCCGCTTGAAAGCACTCCAGAATAAGCAGTTCCAGCAACTTTGCATCATTGTGAACTGGTTGCCCCCATTCCTCATCGTGGTATTTTATGTAGAGAGGATTCTTTGGATTTGCCCAAAAGCACCGCTTCAATTGTTTCTGTCGTTCTTCCATAAAGTATCCAATAGTTCGGTGAAACCAAGCTGAGCCTGTATCTTTTTAGTGAGTTTCTTTACTGTCTGACAATAGGAATGATAAATAAGCTGTTCTTGAAGTTTATCCGGTACATCGCCGTAGAAATCCACAGAAATCCAATGTCGCTTATTCATGTGATAGCCGGGGCGTATTCCTGAAAATCTATCACACAACTCCACTCCATAGTCAGGAGCGACTTTGAGATTATAAAAATCCCACTGTCCGTCAAGTGTCATAAGACAAAACATTCTCCCGCCAATCTCCAGTGCGAGCGTGTCCGGCCCGAACGGGCATCTCTCGGTGGCAAATGGCAATGAAAGACAATAATCCCGGACTTCTTCGATATTCATTTCCTCAGTCGGTTGATGATTGCTATAGCGAAGTGAACGAATATGCCATAAACCAGTGTTGCAAGCAGAGCCATACCTTCGTTGATTATGATGATGTGCGACAAAGGCATAGATACTTCCGTCAGTGCCTGCTGAAAGGCTGCAACAATGGAATAAGCCGACAAGCCGATGGAAACAACTATCATCGACAGCGGTGCGAATCCCAATTTATATCTGCCTATCTGAATCATCTGAATATTTTGACCCGGCCAAAGAGATTCCCTCGTTTAACCTGCTTTCGATAACACATGTAGAACCTTGCGCATAGTGCTGTTATGATGATGGAGGATAAAAGGTTCCACCATTCAACCGAATCATCCACAATGCGTACTGCTCGGTCAATCACGGTCAATCCTGACATGATAGTCAACGTCAACCAGATATTTCGTTTTTCTCGATTGCCTAACATATTATTTCAATATTAGGATTGATAGATTTAAGTTGTGTCATGAATCCATCGCGATCTTTAGGGGAGATTTCAATCGGAGCAAAGCTTTTCAACACCGAGCGGTCTGTGAAACTTATCGAGACTCGCAGGTGTGACATGCCGGCTGTAGCGAGATAACCAGAGATTTTCTTAACGTCCTTGATTTTGGATATTGGCAAGCGGGTTGGTCTGAAAAACTGATAAATTACGAGATCTTCGCCGTCTATTTCATACCAGCAACCGAACATCCGCCACGCATAAAGCAAGGTCATACTTCCACATACAAAAACGACATACCACCATGACATGCCAATAGCCGATAGCCATATAACTGCGAGAAAGCCTAATGTTACAAGCCAGACCCACCAGTCGATTTTAGAACGATAGATTGTCTTTGTCATATTTTCCTGTTTAACCGTTCACAATCCATTCCTCTGCCGGAGATTCCCTTTCCGCATAACAGCCGCAAGGCATATCTTTCAGCAGACCGACCGAATGGTCAAGTTCATAAATATATCTCAGAGAGACGATTCTGGCTTCATCTTCCGAATGTTCTCCGCCACATAGGAATTGCCACATGCCGTCATCCTCGTCATGTGAAACGTAAAGCACTGGTGCGCCATCGTCTGTCACATGGCAACATGTAATTACTGCCGTGTCGGGTGCATCTCTGAAGGGTGTCAGTTTATTTTCTTCCATAAGTTTTTCAGTTTTTTCTTTTTATCTCTATCGGGGCCTTGCGAAGCACGATGTATTCCGACGGATTGCGGCTGTCAAGCCGGGCGATGGAATCGTTCTGGATATAGACCGTGGCGATATTCGGGAGAATCCTGCGGAGAGCGTCCTCGACTGCCATGTTGTCGCAGGCCATTTCGGTCATCATTCCGTCGTCAAGGATGATTGAATCACCCTTGACGGCATATGTGCCGGAAATTGTGTTGCAGTTTGTCCGGATAAAATATGTGCTGTCTTCAAAAACGATATACTGATGTGTGCTTGAAAGCCTTTCGTCGGGACGCACACGCACATAGTCGGAGTCACTGAATACGATGTTCTCCAGATACCACTGACCATGCACGTCCACATTCGCTACGGTCTCTTTCTGCTGATTGTCGGCAGTCTCTTTATTTTCCTTGTTGCCTCCGCATGAGGCGGTAAGTATTGTCAGTGCCGTGGCTACCGACAGAATTGATTTTCTTGTCATTGATTTATTTTTTCTTTTATTGCATTGACCATTTCGTGTGCATCCTTGCAGCCGAGCATATATTTCTTACCGCTTTTAAGCGTGACGAGGAAGCAGTCGGAGGCTTTGCCGTAATAGGCAAAATACTTGCCGAGGTCTTTCTCCCTAAACCAGCCATACCATCCGAACCATCCGCCGCTGCCGCAGATTCGTTTTGCGCCCATAGTAGGAGCGCACAGCCTTACATCTGCAATCTCCGACAATGGAATTGATTTGATTTTCAATGGTCTGTTGATGTTCAGGCTTTCATTATCCAAAGAAATTGATAGCGGCATATAACAAAGAGTTGAAAAGAACAGCATAATGATAGCTGCTCCCGAAATCCATACTGTCAGATTATTATCCGGTCGTTGCAGGGCATACAAAAAGACTCCGCATATAAACGTGCTTGAGAGTGCCGATATAATCCAGCAGTATGTGCTAAGTTCCACCCGCTGTTTGATTGTCGTTCGTTTCATATTCAGTCAATTTTTCTTCCAAAATAGTAAGTATTCCAAGTATCTTTAGCATAGCCGTCACGGAGTACCTTGAAACTGTCAGGGGAAGCTCCTTCAATTTTAATTGCATCGAAATACACGTTCCAAGCATCCTTAGCGTAGCCGTCGCGAAGGACCTTGAAACTGTCAGGTGACGCGCCGTTGATTTTCTTGCCGTCGAAATAAACATTCCATGTGTCTTTGGCATACCAATCGGAAAGGACATCAAAACTATCGGAAGATGCGCCTTCTATCTTGCTACCTTCATAATAGACGTTCCAAGTGTCTTTGGCGTAGCCATAGCCCAATACCTTGAATGAGTTGCTTGACGCCCCGTCCATTTTTGCGCCACAATAATAGACGTTCCATGTATCTTTGGCATAACCGTCGCGCAGAATGGAGAAACTTGAAGCAGAAGCTCCTTTAATCTCTCTGCCATCAAAATAGACTTTATTTTCGCTGACGAAGTATGGCGAACGATGATGTCGGCCTCGATGCTCATAACCGGGTCTGTCATTGTGATGCCTGTCGCAGCGTTCCTGAGCTGATACGAGTGAAGCCGAAAGACCTATGACCATAGTTAATATAAAAAGAATCTTTCTCATTGCAGTTTTCTTTTTTAGACTATTCAGACAAGCGAAAGTTAATTCTCCTGCTCTGACACAACCGGCAGACCGTCCTCCTTCCATTCTATTATACCGCCTTTGAGGTTAACCACATTGTAACCAAGGCTGGTCAGTATCTCGGCGGCATCCAATGAACGGCGACCACTACGACAGTAGACAAGCACGGTTGAGTCTTTTGACAACTCTATTTGGGCAAGCTCCTTGAAATCATCTGATTGCACATTGATGTTCAACGCTCCGTCAATATGCCCTTCGGCGTATTCCTGTGGAGTGCGAACATCAACCAGTTGAACCGAATCAGATCTGATTTCTTTTTCAAATTCCGGTGCAGAAACAGAAACAATATTGTCATTCCCCGTGCTGCCGGAGGCTTGCATGGCACATGTAGTCATAACTATAAGGCATATAGCTGATTTGATTGTTTTAAGCATTTATCTGATTTGAAATTCAACGTATGCCGTATCGCTCTTATGAATCGGATATGGCGGATAACTGAATGTCTTGACAAGGCGGTAAGTGGTAGACTTATCACTCAGATCATAAAGCCATGGCTTTACTGTCATTCTGAATGAGCCGTCGGGTTTCAATGAATATCCTATACCATTGAAGCATACCTCAGTTCCCTTTGCCAAGAGGTCAAGATACTTTTTCGAGTACGGTGCCTGAATCCAGTTTCCTTCATCAGATTTGGTATCTATTCGATACCATTCTCCGGTAGTCAATTCAGCGTCACGACTGTTTGTAAATTCCACTATCAGAGAATCTACCGGAGTTCTAACCGGGTCAGGACTGACAATCCTCATTATCATGCCCTCGGCAGTGGCATAACTCTTCTGCGGCATTACATACGGAGGTTCAATTTTATCACAGTCAAGAGAATTGTATATCTCAAATATGAGCCGTTTATCGGAGTTGTTGATTGAGAAACTGCCACTTTCTATACGGCAGTTTACGGTGGGAGCCATGATTACAGAATCCTTGTAAACAAACCCGATACGTTTACCTATTCTTCGCTCTGTCGCATCCGCCCAGTCGGAAATCCTATCCTGTTTCAAAACTCCTTGAATAAAGGCAATTTCAGGATCAGTTACTGTATCCAGAGATACTTTTGCAAAATCATTTGTCGTTACGATTGCTTTTCCTTCGATATTATTGGAATTATCCACCGGATACCAACCGTTATCGCGATGCGCCGTTGAGCAGGCATATAGTGTCAGCGATGTGATTGTTAATGCAAGCAGATTCTTCATTTTTCTCATAAGCTATTGTTCTATATCAATGACTTGGATACTATTTCTGAAATATTGGCTATTATCTTTGAGGTCTCTGCCTGCTGGTTTAAACCGTTTCGGCCATATTCAGATTTTTATGGTTGCTATTTATGCAAAGTTACAAAGAATTTTTTAGATGGCAATCGGTTATGTCGTAAAACACAACCGATTGCCATGACAGTATTTGCTGTTTTCTTGATTCGATTCGGTGCTGGCGGAGGAAGGCGTTGAGGTCGGCGCGGTTGACGTAGATTTTGCGGTTGATTTGGGAGAAGGGGATGAGGCGTTGGTCACGGTCGTTCTTATTCGGTTATTCTGCCTTTGATATACAATCTTACAGGATGGGATGTTGCGTTGGTGCGAATTCGCACGAGCTTGGTGAAGTAGCCGGGGCCTCGCCCTTGTGAGTTGAATGTGACTTTGACAATCGTTGTGTCTCCCGGCATTACCGGATCTGGCGAATACTCAGTTGCCGTACAACGGCACCCTGAATACGCTTTATGTATTACAAGGGGAGCCGTTCCGGTATTTATGATTCTGAAATTGTGTTGACGGATATCATCTTTTTTAATTGCCCCAAGGTCTGCTGTATCGTTGTCGACCAATAGGATTGGCTGTTGCTTGGGGGCTTCGTTCTGATAAGTTGCCGCGACGGCGTCAAGACGAGCCTCTTCTTTGCCATGACCGACGGATGTGAAGACGGTCGTGGACAGCATCAAAAGTCCCATTAAGGCTCGGAGGACGTAGTTCATCTTATGCAGATTTTTTCGAGTGTACGTGATCCATTCGGTGAGGATGCCTCTATGAGATAGAATCCGCCGACAAGTCCGCTGAATCTCGGCTTCGCAAAGAAAATCCCCGGACTGCCGCTCTCGGAGTTCGGGGATTCTTATGTTTCGGGTCAAAGGCTTGTCCCGGGTTTATGGGGAGCAGTTACTTGATAACCGTCTTAGTGGCTTTACCGCCCAGCATGCGGATATAGATGCCCGATGAAGGGCGGCTGCTCAGACGTGAGCCTTGTAGCGTGATGTATTCGGCCTTAGTGCCGTAGTCTGCTCCAATTTCAGCAATTCCGCTGACCTCGGTAATCTGAATCTTATGGTTGCCGCTGACGGTGAACGATACTTCCTCTTTGCCTTTGAGGCCGGCGTAGGTGTTCCCGTCAACAAGCACCTGACATTCGTGCTTGTCGCTGAGTCCGGTGAACGTCAGGCGCGTGTGGGTCGTAGCCTTAATGTTGCCGGGAATAATCGTGCGGATACAGTCCTTTGTAACAGCAACGTCGTTGCCCAACGATTGGTCAATCTCAATGTTAACATCATGAATTTCCGGCATATAGTCAAAGAAAACTTTCACGACATCACCGTCGGTCAGAGTCGGTGCATAGTTGAAACTGCCGGGCTGAGGCTCAATCGGCTCGTCATTGAGATATACGACAGCATCGACGGGAGAGCCGGTTTCTATTCTGAACGCATTGTCTCGGTCATAGAAAGGAAGGATGTTGTAGCCCTCGGTCATTGCAACTTCAGAAAGGTCGCCGCGTTTGAACTTGAAGTAGTCTGTCACAAGGTCGAGGTTGTGGACGTAGACAACGGCATTCTGGTCGCGCACGATTTCGGCGGTTGTGATGGTGAGGATATCATCATCGGTCAGTGAGCCGACCATGATAGGCGCGATCTGCAACTCATAAGGGTCATAGTCATAACCACCGATGTTCATAGTATTAACATAGCACCCTTCTGCGGGGACAACGCTGAGAATCGGTGTGTTGCGGGTAACTTCAACGATATTGTCGCCAGCTTTGAGGTCAAGTTTGTCGCCGTTATAACTGTAACCGCGATAAACAGAAACACGTGCGGGGTCATCAATGTTGACCGTCATCTCAAACGAGGCATATCGGCGCACGGCGATGTCAAGAGTGGCGTCATTGTCAATGAAAATCGTTGTCGGATTGGAGAAAACGGCCTGTGTGCCGTTAATGGCAAAGTTGACAACCTCATATTCGGTGGTATTGCCGCGCAGAGTCACGTCCGTACCGGCCTTGACGGTGAAGGGAGCCGCCCAGTTGAAAGCGGGGGTGCCGTCAATATCCATTGAAGATATAAAATGTTCTGCGCCGCTGCCCGTAACGTTAATCGTGACTGTGCAGTCCTTGTCAGGATACTTGGCCTGGACGTCAACTACATCGCCGTCTGCCACGGTCAGGACATAACGATAGTCGCTTTTCACAGCCGTTCCGTTGTGTGTAACGCTGTAAAGCGGTTTCGAAACTGTCAGGATTTCAACCGTAGCCTCGGTCGTCGGGTCGAATTTTACTTCGTTGGCGCCGGCTGTAAGTTCAACGGGTTGCTCCTTGCGTGAAAGGACAATAGCGGTTGGATCGTCAATGGTCAGCGTGAACGATGCCGAACGTGCTTCTGTTGCTCCGGAGGTGCGGATTCGGAACAGTTCGTCTTCAGGAAACGTTGAATAAAGATCAATATACTGGCGCCCGTCATCAAAAGTCGCTATTCGGTCAAGCCAGGATGTCTCTTCCTGATACCATTCGTCAATAAGTGTTACTTCCGTAAAAAGGTTACCGCTGTTGGTAATTACGCGTAGGTAGCGTTCGCTGCCCATGTCAATATTGTTCAGGCCATTGACCGCTTCAGTATACTCTTGGTCTCCGATGAGAAGGGTCACCCGTGAGGCGTCGTCAAGGTCAATCCGGTAGCTGGTGGCAATAGCAGATTCCGGAATAAGTACTGCAAAAATAGGCAGAAGCATTTGAAGTATAAATCGCTTCATAGAAACAGAATAATTATTAGATTGGTTAGAAATTCTTTGCAAAATTAGACAAAATGTGCGTCATGTGCAATATTTTCGTAGCAAAACTTACATATTTTGCTTGAACTGCAAGACAGAATGCTTGTTTCCTTGCTCGATTGCGTTCATTTGTGTAATAAAGAAAAGAAGCTGCCCGAAAGGCAGCTTCTTCAATAATGAAATATCGTATCAAAGAATGGGTATTGTGGCCAGATCGCGCAGTAGCGACGCGTAGGCTGCGGCACAATCGGCGGCATATCTGGCCCCTTTTTCAGCGGTTGAGAGGGCCGGATTGCCAATGCCGGTGTCGTCAGTGGTCTTCTGCCAGTTGCGGGGAATCCAGGCGACTTTTTTCTGAAGCGATTCGCTGGGCCAGGGGCGAGCCTTGCCCGGTCCGGCCTTGGTCAGGTCAACGAGATCAGGTCGGTAGTGCATCATGACGGACGTTTCAAGTTCATCGGCATGGTCGCCGGGAGCATCAAAGTATTCCTTTGCGGGCAGAACGGTGAACCATTCGCTGACGGCAATCAGAAAGTCCGGCAACTCAACGGCGAGGTCGCGGATGAAGGGTTTGAACGTGTTGCCTCCATGGCCGTTGATAATCAGCAGTTTCCGGAGGCCTTGATGATTGAGTGAGCAAACAATGTCGCGAAGCACCGCAAATTGCGTCTGATGACTGTAATGAATGCAGAACGGAAGCTCACGCTGGCCGGGATTCTGTGCGCCAAGCGGAATTGCCGGAAGAACCATTGCGCGAATGCCATACTTCTCCTCTGTAAGCCGTGCGGAGTCAACGGCTATTGCCTGAGCGAGAATCGCGTCGGTCAAATAAGGCAGGTGGAGATTATGAGGCTCTGTTGCGCCCCATGGCAGGATTGCAATGTCGAACTTAAGGTCCTTTACGTCGCCATAGGCTGATACGGAAAGATCCATCGCTGTTTTAATTTGCAAAGTGGTTTTTATGCAGGATTTGTACGGCCGGGATAGGCTTTAAGGGCTTCGGCAAGCACCTTGAGGGCTGCTCCGAGGTCTTCCTTATTGAGTACGTAGGCCATGCGTACTTCGTTTTTGCCCGCGCCCGGGGTAGTATAGAAGCCGCTTGCCGGAGCCATGAATAAGGTCTGGCCTTCATAGTCGAAATCGCGCAGACACCATTCGCAGAACTTGTCAGCGTCGTCAACAGGAAGGCTCACAACCGTATAGAACGCTCCCATCGGTATTGGCGAGTAGCAGCCCGGAATACGGTTCAGACCGTCAATAAGAAACTTGCGGCGTTCAACGTATTCGTTATAGTTCATCAGCATATATTCCGGAGCCGCGTCAATAGAGGCCTCGGCGACAATCTGACCCAGAAGGGGAGGGGAGAGGCGGGCCATGCAGAATTTCATGATGCTCTGCTTCAGTTGCTGATGTTTGGTGATAATGGCGCCTATGCGGATGCCGCATTCGCTGTAACGCTTGCTGACCGAGTCAATCAGAACGACCTGCTCCTCGATTCCGGGAAGATGAAACGCGGAAATATAAGGGGCGCCGGTGTAACAGAATTCGCGGTAAACCTCGTCTGAAAAAAGATAGAGGTCATATTTCTTGACAAGGTCGCGTAACTGAATCATCTCTTTCATGGTGTAGAGATAACCGGTCGGGTTGTTCGGATTGCAAATCAGGATGCCCTTTGTGCGCGGCGTGATCAGTTTTTCAAATTCTTCAACCGACGGCAGGGCGAAGCCTGTGTCGATTGACGAAGGGACAGTGATGATTTTTGCTCCGCAGCTGATTGCGAATGCCATGTAGTTTGCATAGGCCGGTTCCGGCACAATGATTTCGTCGCCCGGATCCAGACAAGCCATGAATGCGAACAGCACGGCTTCGGAGCCGCCCGTGGTTACTATGATGTCGTCGACGTCAACATTGATGTTGAACCTGTCATAATAGCCCTTGAGCTTCTCCCGCAGTGAGTGCAGGCCCTCCGAAGGGGAATATTCAAGAATTTTCCGGTCAATGTTTTTTAGAGCCTCAAGGCCCTCGCGTGGAGTCTCGAGGTCGGGCTGGCCGATGTTGAGATGATAAACCTTCAGGCCTCGGCGCTTGGCGTCATTGCTGAGCGGGACGAGTTTCCTGATGGGTGACTGGGGCATGTCTTTGCCGCGCTGCGAAATTGAAGGCATACGGATGGGTTGAGAGAGGGGTTAATCGGTAGTGTTAGGAAGACGGGTAAGGCCGAATTTGGTCTCGACGGATATGTTCTGGCCCTCGCCGTTCAGAATTTTATACGTGAAGGTCTTCTTGCCGTCATAGTCAAAAGCGATTTCCGCCTGAAAGTTCGTAATTGTATGTTGCGGAGCCGGATCGCCGTTGATAATGGGGATCAGTTCGTTGACGAAAAAGGCATAGCCGGTGGATGAAAACTCTATTGGAATGTCGCGAAGCTCCATCGTCTTGAAGTCAAGGCTCTTCGACGGGTCCTGCGCGTCCTGGCGGAGTCTGACTCCGTTGCCGACGATAGTGACGGTCTTGTGTTCAACATTGAGTGTAAACTTATAGGACGGACACAGGGAGTTCTCAACGATATAACCGGCGGATACGGGACTTTGTGTCCGGTTATAGTTTGCATAGAGGCTCCTGACGCGCGGAGTTCCCCAGATGTCATATCTGCTGTCGCTGGCAAATGAAATCCAGAAGCTGTTGGTGATGTAACAATAGCGCATGTTCGAAACGTCGAGGTCGCCGCTTGTGCGCGTGGTCGACGACTGCGGGAAGTAGAAATAGAGCGGAATCAGTTTGTCTTCCTCTGATTCGCCTTTCTCTTTATAGAACTGAAGGAGATTGCTGACTGAGGCCGAGCGCAATGGAGCGCCATCGGAAAGCTGCACGTTGTCGATTTTGACGATATAGCTCTGCGACGCGAGGTCTCCCTCAACTCTGATTTCGCCGTGGGTCGATACGTGGGTCTGACCTGCAATGCGGTCTGCTACGAAGAAAACATTGTCAGTATATTTCTCAAGTTCCTGTTTGTAGTCATATTTCGTGCAGGAAACCGTGGCCAAAGCTGCCACCGGAAGGATTAATCGAAGGAGATGTTTCATTTCTTGAAGATTATGGTGTATATAATAGAGTTGAAAGAGTTCCGGTTATTACATGATATAGCGGAGAGTCATGCCAAGCGTACGCGATTTGCCGCGTTGGGTGAACTCATTGCCGATTGACTTGAAATAGAACGTGTCGTAGCGCGTGTTTAGTATGTTATGCGCCCATAAATCAAGCGATACGTTCTGCAATTCCAACCGGACCGATGCTCCGGGAAGGGCATAGAAATCCTGGCGTCGCAAATTGGCTTCGTCCCAGTAGATAGGACCTGCGGCCCTGCAGTCGGCCTGAATGGAAATGGCGTTGAACCACCACATCGGCAGTGGCTGACGATACTCGACCGACCCGAAAACCGTGTGGCGTGGAGCGTAGGGGATTATGTTCCCTTTATAACTGATTTTCTCGCCGTTTTCGTTGAAATCCGTGTAGTTTATAAAGCGCGCGTCCGTATATCCGTAAGTGGCGCGTACAGCCCAACGTTCTGTCGGCCGGGCAATGATGCTGACCTCGACGCCGGCCGAGCGGGTCCGTCCGGCGTTAGTCATCATGCGTCCGGTCGTCTGCCCGTCGGGGAAAACGGTCAGCTGCTGGTCGCGACAGTCAATGTAGAACGCCGTCAGGTCTGTCATGACTCGTCCGCGTGCGCAGGTGAAATGTCCGCCTATTTCATAATTCCACGATTTTTCCGGTTTGTAACTCGTAACGGTGTTCACGTCATAGTCAGGCTTTGGCTGCCCCCCCATGTTCGGAATCAGTTTGTTCTGAAGAATATCGCTGAACATCTGTGTGTTGTAGCCGCCTGATTTATAGCCCTTCGCTATCGAGGCGTAGAGGTTCGACTCCTCGCGCATCGGCAGACGGTAGGTTGCCGTAATTTTCGGCAGCAATTCAAGGAAATGCTGCTTGAGGTGGCCTTTTTCATGTACTTCGAGGTCCATGTGGCGTCCCATAACAGTCACACCCGTCGAAGCGTCGCTTGCGTAGAACATGGCCGAGTGTTCATAATCCAGGCGCAGGGCGGCGGTCAGCGTCCAGCGGTCAAGCTCAACCTCGCTCTGGTGATAGGCCGCCAGACCCCATACAGGCAAGGTGAAGTCAGATAAGAGATAAAAATGGTCGCTGTCCCACTGCGGGTTGAGGAACGTTGGCATGTTGTCGATAATCAGATGCTGGATACCATCCTCAAGCATCTTGACCGGCGCGTCCATGCGCGTGTGGCGCATGAATCCGAAAATGCCCCCCATCCAGTTGTAGTCGCCTTTCTTGCCGCGCGCAATGAAATCTTGCGTCAGCGTCCACTCCTTTTGGCGCTGGCTCAGCGTGAAGTAACTTTCCGGAGTGAAGTCCTGGTCCAGCGTCATGTCGTCGTCCATATATCTCAGCCCGGTGATTGAACTGAGCGTAAAGCCCGGCGCGCGCCACTGGATCGTCAGTCCCTCGCTGAACGATGTGCGGTCGTAATAACACGTGTCGTTGTAGTTGACATGTTTTTCGCCAATCTGTATGTATGGATACCCGCCCTGGCGGTTATAGTTGAACGAAATCACGTTGTCGACCGAGACATCTTCCCTCGGAAGCCAGGCCAGTTTCAGTTTGCCGGCATACTGTTCGGCCTGATCGGCCTTATGGTGCTGCTGAGGATAGTGTTTGCGTGTCCAGAGATTCGGATATTCGCCGTAGGTCGCATACGCGTTCAGGTCGAGGCCCATGGCGAATTTCTCATTGAATTTGTAATAGAGGCCCATGGCCGAGCGCCACGTGTTGTGGCTGGCCCATTCTTCCAGAAGTCTCAGACCCTGATACTTCATAGGCGACAGGGTGTAGATGTTGATAAGGCCTCCCATCGTGTTTCGGCCGTAAAGAACGCTTTGCGGCCCGCGCATGACCTCAATCCGTTCAATGTCGAACAGGTCGATGTCATAGTCGTTCTTGTTCAGTACCGGAATGTTGTCAACGTTCAGGCCAACGGCCGGCTGGTCCATTCTGGCACCAAGACCGCGCACGTAGATACTCGAAGTCATGCGTGAGCCATAGTCCGGAATGTAAAAATTCGGAACAATCTCGGACGCGTCCTTCATTGTTGTGATGTTGTAGCGCTCAATCGATTTCTCGCCGAGAGTTGTGGCGGCGATGGGTTGCAGATTGAGGCTCTCGGATTGTTTTATGGCTGTAACGGTCACTTCCTTGAGCGTGTCGTTGCGTTCGGCTGCGAAAGCGCTGCCGACGGTCATGGCCGATAGTAGCAGAGGCAGTATTCTCATTGGCGGATGGTTGAAATGATTTCGTCAGCTTCACGGAGCCAGAGAGTTGCGGCGGCATCCGACGGCATTCGCCAGTCTCCGCGGGGGCTGATGCCGACCGTTCCTACCTTAGGTCCGTCTGGCAGGCAGGAACGCTTGAATTGTTGCGCAAAGAATCGGCGCAGGAACGTCTTTAGCCATTTTGCAATGGTTTCGGGGGCATATTGACCCTCGAATGCCTTGCAGGCAAGCATGAAAATCTTTTTCGGTCGGCGTCGGAACCGGACAAGGTGATAGAGGAAGAAGTCGTGCAGTTCGTATGGGCCGACAAGGTCCTCCGTAACCTGGGCAATGGCTCCGTTCGAGTCGGCAGGAAGCAGTTCTGGTGAAACCGGAGTGTCAATAATGTCGCGAAGGGTGGGGGCCAGTTCGGCGTCAAGTTGCGCAAACCGGTTGACGACTTCGCGAACCGCAGTCTTCGGCACTCCGGCATTGATGCCATACATGCTCATGTGGTCACCGTTATAGGTTGCCCATCCGAGCGCAAGCTCAGAAAGGTCGCCAGTTCCGAGAACCATGCCGCCCGTCTGGTTTGCTATGTCCATTAATATCAGTGTGCGCGTGCGCGCCTGAGCATTTTCATAGGTGACGTCATGACATGACGGGTCGTGGCCGATGTCCTTGAAGTGCTGCATGACCGCATCGGCAATCGGAATCTCGCGCATCGTGACCCCGAGGTGACGCATCAGTGCGTCAGCGTTCTCCTTTGTTCTGCCTGATGTGCCGAAACCCGGCATCGTCACTGCGATGATGTTCTTGCGGTCAATGCCGAGCATGTCGAATGTCTTGACCGCTATCAGTAGAGCCAAGGTTGAATCCAGGCCGCCGCTGATGCCGATTGTGAGCGATTTGCAGCCGGAGGCCTCCATTCTGCGGGCAAGGCCCAGGGCCTGGATGGCTGCGATTTCGTCGCAATTGTCGGCAAGTGCTTTCGGATCGGCCGGCACGAACGGATGTGAATCAACACGGCGTATGAAATTGTCTGACGTTACAGCCGGAGTTTTTGGCGTGACGTTGATGGTCGTAAAGCTGTTGGTCGAATTTTCGCGTTGCGCGCAGTCGCAGAATGTGCCGTTTGCGTTGCGTTCCGACTTGATTAGCTCAATGTCGATATCGGCCATTTCGAAGAACGGGTCGCGTTGCCATCGTGCCGAGTCGGCCTGAAGAAATCCGTTGTCGGCAATAATCGCTTTGCCGTCAAAAACACAGTCGGTTGTTGACTCGCCGTAGCCCGACGAGCAGTAAACATAGGCGCAATGTTGCGATGCCGACTCCGAGACAATCAGGCGGGTCAGGGCCTTTCGCTTTGCCACGAGTGAGTTGGACGCCGACAAGTTGACAATGACTTCCGCTCCTGCAAGCGAGAGGTGGCGGCTTGGCGGAATAGGCGCCCAGAGGTCCTCGCATATTTCTACTCCGAAATGGAACCCGTCAAGTTCAAACAGGGTCGAATTCGGATGAAGTAGGGCGTGAAACCACCGTTTTTCATAAAATTCGCCGTAGTTCGGCAGATATGTCTTCGTTACGAGGGCGTGGATTTTTCCGCTTGAAATGACGGCGGCACAGTTGCAGAGAACGCCTTCGACGCGCATCGGAACGCCGACAACCGCAACAAGCGGCAGCCGGGCTGTTTCAACGGCAATATGCTCCAGGGCATTGCGCGATCCTTCAAGCAGGGCATCCTGCAGCAGAAGGTCACCGCAGGTGTAGCCCGTGATGGCGAGTTCCGGAAACGCGGCAAGCCGCACTCCTTCCGAAGCGAGTCGGTAGCAAAGTTCTATGATTGACGCGGCATTGGCGTCGCAGTCCGCGGGACTTACCCTGGGGACTGCGGCGCCAACGCGCACAAATCCTTCTTGATTCACTGAAATGTCAAGTTTATCAGAAAATTTATGTTGGAGTTCAGAAAGGGAGATCGTCGGTCGCTCCGGCAGCGGGAGTCAAATCGGCCGGGGCCGGGGGAAAGTCTCCGGGAATAGCGGAGGGCGCGGAGGGAGCCGGAGGAACTGCGGCCATGCCTTTCTCTACCTTGAAGGCACGTACGTCCGTGTACCAGCGGCCGTTGTATTCGCGGCTCTCAAGATCAAACGAAACCGTAACTTCCTCGCCGACGTTCATCGGATACTGGTCAATGCGGTCGCCGAACAGATTGAAGCAAACCTTCTTGGGATAGGTTTCCTGTGTTTCGAGAACATACTCGCGTTTACGCCAGGCGTTGCCTGCCTTGCTGGTGCCGCCCTGTTCGGGGAGAGCCTGAATGATTTTACCTTTGATTTCCATGTACGGATTGGGGTGTTATTGTGTTTATTTGATTGTTTATTTAGTCAGTGATGCAACGAACTCTTTCATCTCCGGAGTATGCTGCTCGACGCTCTGGAGCAGTTTGAACTGGGCGTTTGAGCGAACGAGGTTGTGTTCCGGATACTGAATTTTGTAGTAGGTGTCGCCGTTGATGTAGTCTGCCAGGAAGCGTACCGTCTGCATATAAGGGAAGAGGGCGGCGGCATAGGGGAGGTTTTCAATCTCAATCGGGAGCAGGAAGTCCTTGGCGGTCGAGAGATAGCCCTCGGTAAAGGCCTTGAATATATCCATATTGAACTCAACGTTGTCAAGGTTCTTGTCATCCTCGGCGCCGGTGTTGGCGCCGGTGCGCATGAAGTCGCCGAAGTCGCTGAAGATGAACGAGGGCATCACCGTGTCAAGGTCAATCACGCAGAGAACCGTCTTGCCGTCCTCGTCGAACATCATATTGTTCACTTTGGTATCGCAGTGACAGATGCGCTTCGGCAGTTTGCCTTCGCGGTGCAGACGCTCTGCTTTACACATTTCTTCGGCGCGTTTTTCAAGCTCGTCAAGCAGGGGCTGAACCTCCTTGACGCGACCTACGGGGTCGGCGGCGACTGCCTCATGCAGCTGGCGCAGGCGGAGTTCCATATTATGGAAGTCCGGAATGGTCTCCACAAGCGTTTCCGGAATGTCAACGAGCATGTTCTGGAATTGTCCGAACGCGCGTCCGGCGTCGCGGCTGCTTTCAGGTGTAACAGCCTCAAACGTCTTGCTGCGGGGAATGAACACCATAATGCGCCAGTAGCTTTCGCCGTCGAAGTAGTAGGTCTTGCCTCCCTCTTTCAGCGGAACGAAGGTGAGGACTTTACGGTCAATGTCGGTCTCGCCGGCGGCTTCGAGCTTGCGGCGGATATGGCGCGTAACGGCTTCGATGTTGTGCTGCAGGCCCTCGACGTCGGTGAAGATGTGATGGTTGATGCGCTGAAGAACATAGTCCGGAGTGTCACCCTCGGTGCGGACAACGTAAGTATCGTTAATTAGTCCGTTGCCAAGGGGTTTTACTTCGCTGACAATGCCTTTTATGTCGAAATGGTCAATAATCGTGTTGAGTTTTCCCTGATTTTCCATGTTTTTTTGGTTGTATGATTTAAGGGTATGGTTAATAAACTAAGGTTCCGATGTTTTCGCCGCCGAGGACTTTCCCGAGGTTGCCGGGTGTATCCATGTCAAAGACAATAATCGGCAGTCCGTTCTCCTTGCAGAGGGCCGTAGCCGTCAGGTCCATTACCTTCAGGCCACGTGAGTAGACTTCATCGTATGTGATACGGTCAAATTTCGTTGCGGTCGGGTCCTTCTCGGGGTCGGCGGTGTAAATGCCGTCAACACGTGTGCCTTTAAGCATCACGTCGGCCTCGACCTCGACTCCGCGCAGGGCTGCGCCCGTGTCGGTTGTGAAGAAGGGATTACCCGTGCCGCCGCTCAGAATGGCAACTTTGCCGGCTTTCATGGCGTCAATGGCGGCCCATTTGCTGTAATGTTTTCCAATCGGGTGCATAGCGATGGCGGTCAATACCTCGGCCGGTTGCCCGACTGCTTCGAGAGCCGAGCTGAGCGCGAGTGAATTGATGACGGTTGCAAGCATCCCCATCTGATCGCCCTTGACGCGGTCAAAGCCGCGCGAGGCTCCCTGAAGTCCGCGGAAAATGTTGCCGCCGCCAATAACGATTGCGACCTCAATTCCTTGTGCTACAGCTTCGCGAATCTGGCTGGCATACTGTTCCAGACGTTCGGTTGAAATGCCGTGGCCCTGGCCGGCGGCGAGTGACTCGCCGCTCAGCTTCAGCAGAACACGTTTGAATTTACGTTCCATCTTAGAGTACGGCCGAGAGGTTAAAGCGGTTGAACTCCAGGTCCTGGCTTGCCTTGGCGGCCATCTTCGGGTCAAGTTTGATTGCCTGGCGGAGGGCGTTGATGAGCATCGACTCATTGTTGGTGCGTGCGCCGAGAACGGCGGTCAGGTAGTAGGTCGTTGCGTCAGGTTCGGCAATGCCGGCAAGGGTGCGCTTGGCGGTTGAGTAGTCCTTGGTGAGAATCTGAGCCAAAGCGGCATTGTTGCTGCTTACTCCGTCCATGGCGCGTGCGGCGGCCGCATTGTCGCCCTGTTTCAGATAATAAACGCCGAGGGCTTCGCCGAGTTCAGGAACGCCGGCGGCGCTGCCGAAACGGCTCTGGGCGTCATCATATTTGCCTTCGACAAGTGAAACCAGGCCAATGTTCATCTGAGGCTCAGCGCTCTGCGGAGCCAGGCGTGATGCCTGAGCGAACGATGCGCGGGCTGCGTCATAGTCGCCCAGCTGATACTGAGTCATGCCGAGGTTGTTGAAGGTGCGGTAGTCAGTCGGGTAGAGTTCAGCTGCGGTCGAGTAGATTTCCGAGCGCTTGTCTGTCGAGTCGGTCAGCGTTGCATAGTAAAGGATTTCGTCAACACTGAGCAGTGACGGATTTGTCGCATATGCCTGAGCGATTTCTTCATCGCTCTTGCCGATTACGTTGATTTTGGCCGTGATGCGGCTGTAACGGAGCTGCGGCAGAATTTCTTCGGCAAGTTGCTCGAATACGGAGCTGAGGTTGTGGATTTCGCGCTCGCGTTCTTCGGGGTCTTTGTACATGCTCAGAACGCTCAGAATGAGGTCTTTGTCCTGGATGTTGCTTTCGCTGACGAGGCGGCGGAAACCTTCCCAGTCTTCAGGGGTGAAGTCGGCGGTCAGTTCGCCGAAGGTAACACCCTTGAGTTGCTTGTTCATGTAGTTCTTGGTCGTGTCTTCGCGTTTCTGAGCCAGCTTGTAGTTGAAGTCATACGAGCCGTCAGGGGAGGCATATGAACTGATGTTGATTTCCTCGATTTCCTGACGTGCGTCCTTGTTGGCTTCATTGATGCGGGCATTCAGACCTGTCATGGCCTGGGTGCGAAGCTGATTGTCGCGGATATTGGCCTGATTGATAAGGAAGAGAATGTCAGCGTCGACTTTTTCGGCAATGATGCGCTGGAATTTGTCGGAGGCGATTGCCGGAGTGGCGCTCTCGGCCGAGGCGAATGCTGCGGTGGCGATGACTCCGTTCGCAATTGCTACACGAGGCAGAACGTAGCTTTTTTTACCCTGGTCCACAGTGAAGCCGAGTTCAAGTTTGCTCGTGGCCATTTCGGGCTGATAAGTGAAGTCGACGGGGAGGGTGACCGTGCCGCCGTTATCATATGATACGGTCTGGTCGTTGCCGCGGACGTTCTCGCCCTGAAGCGTCAGGGGGGTGGACTGGGCTTCGCCGCCGGCATAAGTGAGATAGGGGGTAACGGTCAGCTTGGCGTTCTTGACAAAATATTTTGCGGGGATGCGGGCCGAAACGGTAGCGGGAACTTTTTCGCCGACAACCTCAAGCGGATTGGGGTTGACCGTGAAGTAATCTGCTTTCATCTGGCCGAGTTTTTTGGAGCAGCCGGTAAGGGCGAGGCCGGTCGCCATTACGAGGACAAAGCTGAACTTGCTGTTCATAATCTGATTAAATATTCGAAATTGTGATTAATTTTTTTATTGATTTGGCAAAGTTAAGCATTTTAAACGAATAAATAAAAAACGAAAAACAAAAATTAACGCTTTGGTTGGTGTATTAAATTTATTTGTTTATCTTTGTTGCTCATTCTTGTTCGATAGATGCTGTTTAAACCTTATACCACACATTTTAAATTTCACGTTTGTATGAAAAAGTATTTACTCTTTGCAGTTACGTTGTCTGCAGTCTTTGCAGGCAGTGCCGCACTTCCGGAACGCATGCTGGGAAAGCAGATGAAGTCTATTGCTGCTACGGCCGAACATGCTCCGAAGCGTCAGGCCATGCGTCGCGCGGCCGAGGCAGACTCTGAGGCCGCAATCGCAGTCCCCTTTACCCATTCTCTCGGTAAGAATGAACCTGTTACGGCAGACTATCTGGTCATTGATGCCAACGAAGACGAAAAGACATGGAAGCCCGGCGGATTCAGCAGCTATTCAGTTTGCATGGTTTCGACCTCAAAGACCGAAACTGAGGCCAACGACTGGATGATTTCTCCCGCCATCCGTCTTGAGGCCGGACAGTACTATACTGTTTCGTTTGAGTATGACATGACTTTGAATAAGACAGAGGAGAAACTCGCTCTTTTTGCCGGAACCGAGCGTTCTGTCGAGGGCATGACTCTGACCGTTGTTCCCGAGTTTGCCTATGCTTATAATAATAAGGAATTTCAGACGGCGCAAGCTCAGTTCTCGGTCGCTGAGACCGGCAATTATTATTTCGGCTTCTTTTGCTGCTCTGAGGTAGCCAAGTCCGGCAATCCGAAACTGTGTAACTTTTCGATTCAGATTTGCGAGAATCCCGTTGTTGCCCCTGAAAAGTTTGCCGAAGTGCCTTGCAGCTATACAATGAGCAAGGGTTCGGACGATGCGGGTAACTACATCGTCATTGACGCCGACAAAGACGGAAAAACATGGAGGCCTTGCGGCATGACCTCTGGTTCGGTTTGCACCAAGACCGTCAATGAAACCCAGGATGACTGGCTGATCACCCTGCCCGTACACCTGATGCCCGGCGTGAACTACACCCTGTCTTACAATGAAGGGTTCTCGCAGGGTTCAGGAACGGAAGACCGTCTGGCAGTCTATGCCGGCACTGAACCGACTGTCAATGCGATGACCATAACCGTGGTTCCGGCTCATAATTACACCAACCGCGAAGCCCGGGAGGTCAAGACCTCCTTCAGTGTCGCTCAGGAGGGCTACTATTATTTCGGCTTCCACTGCACCTCGCCTCAGTCAACGACCGGTTGGTCGCGAATCTCCAATTTTGCTATTGCCGAGAGCAGCGAGAAGGTCGTGCCTCCCGCTGCCGGCTCTCTTGAAGTGACGGCCGCTCCTCTGGGCGAACTGAAGGCAATCGTTAAATATACGGCCCCGAGCGTAAATGCCGACGGTGAAGAACTGACGCAGATGTTAAAGGTTGTCGTGACCACTAACTGGGCGTTCAAGGAGGAATTTACAATCGATCCCGGCCGGGAATACATCTTCGAGACAACTGACGTATATAATAACGCCTATAACCGTTTCGAAGCGGTTGCTTATCTTGGTGACGAAGCCGGTGAGTCAGTTCTGCTGACTGACATGTTCTTTGGAATGGACAATCCCCTGCCTGTGACCGGCGTTAAGGCGGAACTCTCTGACGACTTCAAAACCGTGACCCTCTCTTGGAATCCGATTGGTGAAGTCGGCGAACATGGTGGCTATGTCGACCCTTCGAAAGCTGTCTACTATGTTTTCGATGCATTCGGCTCATACTATGATCCCGCTCTGACCTCAACAGCCGAAACTTCGGTGACATTCGATTACTCAGATATGGCCGAACAGGACTTCGTCGCTTATCAGGTGACGGCCGGAATCGACGAGACCTACTATTCGCTCGAAACCAACTCAAACATCGTCGTTATCGGTCGTCCCGAGGCGCTCCCCTTCTATGAAAGTTTCGCTGACGGTTACTACTCTCAGATGTGGGTTGTCGACCCCGAAAGTCAAGGCCAGGTTATGAACGGCACTGTCCTTGACAATGAGCTGCAGACCAATGCCGATGCCGACGAAGGCGTTGAACCTGAATATCTCAACTCTCACGATGCTGATAACGGTTTCTTCCTTTTCATGCCAATTGACATCAACTCAGCTTACGGGTTCTACTCTGCAAAGATTAGCCTCGACGGAGCTGAAAACCCCGTGCTTGAGTTCTGGTGTCAAGGCAAGGGCAGCATTCTCGACGCCAAAATCGGAGTCGATGGCGCCGACCTCAAAACCGTCGGTTCAATTGACTTCAAGGAAAATCCGACCGATGACTGGACTCTTGTCCGCCTTGATCTGACCCCATATAAGTCAGCAAAGTATATTCAGGTAGGCGTCATGTTGCGCGCAGTCCACAACACGGATGAAAACATCTGGAGCGTACCCTTCGACAATCTGCGCGTTATTGACCTCAAGGATGAAGCGATTCGAGTTTCTGCTGTTTCGATTCCAACAGACGTTAAGGCAGGTGAGGAAATCCCCGTGATGATGACTGTTGAAAACATCGGTCTCAACGCACTTCCCGAAGCTCAGGTTGCCGTGAGCGTTGACGGCGAGGATGTCGCGCCGGTGGTTTTCGAGGGCCTTGCTCCCGGCAAGGTCGCCTCTGCCAAGGTCGTTGTGCCGACCTCTCTCCTTTCTGCCGACGAGGTCAAAATCATTGCCTCTGCCAAGACCTCTGCCAATAAAGTGGCTGAAACCGCATCCCGGACCGTTTCAGTCAATTTCCCGGTGTTCCCGATGCCTACCGGCCTCGCTGCCACTGTCAATGGCGGAAGCGTCGAACTCGAATGGGCGGCTCCCGAATTCGAAGAGCTGACCAAGCCCTTCGTTGTCAATGAAGACTTTGAGAATCCGGACTATGAACCCTTCACCTATGAAGACTTTGCAGGCTTCCGGTTTGTCGATCTTGACGGACGGGGTAACTACTCTTTCCTCAAGGACGTTAATAACCCTTATCAGCAAATGCCGATGGCTTACCAGCTCTTCAATCCCGAACTTGCCGGTGTGCCTGAATCATACCTGGTTGACTGCCCCACTCATAGCGGAAGCTCGATGCTTGTGGCATGGTCTACCGACGGCCAAAACGCAAACCTTCTGATCTCTCCCGAACTTACCGGTGCGGCCCAGACAATCTCATTCTGGGGCCGTGGATTCACGATTGCGCCGACAATGTGCGAGACATTCTCCGTATGGACTTCCGATACTGACACTGACGTCAAGTCCTTCACAAAGGTTGATGTTGTTGAGAATTACCCCGAAAACAACATCGTTCCCGAAGAATGGACCGAATTCAAGGTTCAACTGCCCGAAGGCACTAAGTATTTCGCCATCCTGCATGACTCATACGATTCCTATGCACTATTCCTTGACGACTTCACCTTCGAAGCAAACGGAGTTCTGCCCATTGACACCGAGTTGAAAACCTACAACGTCTATTGCAACGGCGAAAAGCTCACCGAGTCAGCCGAGACTGCTACGGTCCATACTCCTGAAGCCGAAGGCAACTACTCCTATCGTCTGACCGCTGTCTACAACCATGGCGAATCGCGTGCGGCAGCTCCCGTCGAAGTGGAACTGATTGCCGATGGAATTGCTGAAATCGCAACCGGTGTAACCGTAGAGTGCCATAATCGCATTCTCTCCGTCATCGCGCCTGAAGGTACCCCTGTCAGCGTCATTGACCTTGCAGGTCGCATCCTCGCAACCGGCAGCGGTTCCATCACCGTATCCCTCCCGGCCAACGGCATCGTCCTCGTGGCCGCCGGCACCCACACTGCCAAAGTTACCGTCAAATAATCTCCCTCCTCCCTGTTCCCTTGTATCTAAGCGAGGATGTGTCAGAAATTGGCACATCCTCGTAGTTTTTTTGTTGCGCTAATGCAGCCGTGTTCTTATGATAGACGGAAAAAAGAAGAGGATGTGCGGTGGCACATCCTCTTTGGATTCTGTTGTCAGGGGACGGGGGAGGCATTTACATGATGCCGCGCTCGCGGAGCTTGCACTGCCAGGCCCAGGCTGAACGCATGGTGTCGGCCAGGGGCGTGTCTGCTTTCCAGCCGAGAACCTCATTGGCATGTGAGGGGTTGCCCCATACCTTTTCAATGTCGCCGGGACGACGGCCGACAATCTTGTAAGGGACCTTGACGCCGGTAGCCGATTCGAACGTGTTGATGAGTTCAAGAACGCTGACGCCGTTGCCGGTGCCGAGGTTGAAGATTTCAATCTTTTCGGCCTCGGGGTTCTCGAGCATGCGGTCCATGGCTTTAACATGGGCCTTGGCAAGGTCTACGACGTTGATGAAGTCACGGATACATGAACCGTCGGGGGTCGGATAGTCATTGCCGAATACGCTCAGCTCCTTGCGGATGCCGATGGCGGTTTGCGTGATGTAAGGTATCAGGTTCTGGGGTACTCCATTGGGAAGTTCGCCGATTTCTGCGCTGGGGTGTGCGCCGACGGGGTTGAAGTAACGCAGAATGACTGATTTGAACGGTGCGCCGGCGTTAATGACGTCCGTAATGATTTCTTCGCTGATCTGCTTGGTGTTGCCGTAAGGTGAGGTTGCCTTCTTGATGGGGGCTTTCTCGGTGACGGGATTTTCGTCCGGTTCGCCATAGACGGTACATGAGCTGGAGAAAACGATGCCTTTTACGTCGAACTCTGCCATGCAGTCAAGCAGATTCATCAGTGTGTTCAGGTTGTTGCGGTAGTAAAGAACCGGCTTTTCCATTGACTCTCCGACAGCTTTCGAGGCGGCGAAGTTGATGATGCCCTTGATTCCGGGATGTTCCTTGAAGAGCTTGCGCAGGGCTTCGATGTCGCAGCAGTCGGCCTCGACAAATGCGGGGCGGATGCCGGAAATGCGCTCAATGCCGTCAAGTACGTCTCGGTTACTGTTGCTGAGATTGTCAATGATGACTACTCCATAGCCTGCAGCCTGGAGTTCAACGACGGTGTGTGAGCCGATGTAGCCCGTGCCGCCGGTCACGAGAATGGTGCCTTTGTCCATGTTTCTTTTTTGAATAGATTTGAATGGTTATGTTTTTTCGTATCTGCAAATTTAAGAAAAACTTTTAAATAAACAAAATGACAAATCCGGCCCCGTTTGGTCGGAGTCGGATTCGGTTTTTGTTATTCCGGGTCTGTCCGGCAGTTTTTTATGCGTTGAGAAGAACAATAGTGAGGTCCTTCGGATCCAGGTCATGTTCGCTCAGTGTGACCTTCCCTTCACGGGCAAGCCAGCCGACGGCGGCAAAAATCTCTTTTTCTTTCAGTTTTGTTGCTTTTTTGACGGTTTTGATTGAGGTTGCGCCTTCTGCAACTGCCTTCCAAACTTCGCCGGCATTGGTGCCGATTTGTTCTACTGTCATAATCGTAAGTACTATTTATGGGTTAATAAAAATGTAAATAAAATCAAATTTTGGTTATCCAAGCGACGTCCTTTACTTATGCCCGTTACTTGCGCCGGCGGAAAATCCCTGTCAGTTTTGTGCCGACGCGCACGGCAATAAGGCCGTAGTCAAGCCAGTTTAGCGCGCCAAGCATCCGCCCGACCATGGTTTTGCCTCCCGTGCCGTTGCTTCGGCCATGGAAAATGGCGTTGGCGCGCGTGGCGAGCATTTCGCGGCTGATGTCAATGCGCGCCTGGGTCAGGGCGCGGGCATAGCGCAACTCATCAAGGGTCAGACCGTCCCATTCCACTTCAGGTTTACTGATGTTATATCGTGTCTTCATTTTTTGTCATCGGTGGTTTGGGGTTCTGATTCGGTTTCGCGTTTGCTTGAAGGACGGGGGTCAAGCAATACCTTTGAAAGATATCGAGCAATCGGGTCAACAATCAACTGACGGCGGAATAGGGCCACAATGCAAATGAGCAGTGCGTAAAACCCCGCGACAATCATGTATGTAGCCCACGGGGTGAAGCTTCCAAGCAGTAAATCTGAAATCGACATCGAGAGGAAAATCAACACGCAGGCCGATATGACAAAACAGACCGCGACAAGCGTCACGCGGCCAAGTAGCAGGGTCAGTTTTTCCGTCAGCATCAAGCGCGCGTTCTCAACCTCCAGGCCGACAAGGCGGCGGGCCTCGTCATACAGGTGGCGATATGCGGCTGAAGAATTTTCCTTCTCCTCGTCGGAGACCCTGAAATTAGACAAGTTGAAACTCATAGGAATTCTTCGTCGTCTTCTTCCAGGCGAGCAACGAGTTCGTCAACTTCAAGATCGCTCAGAATAATGCTGTGTTCGCTAAGTTTGCGCTTCAGACGCTCACGAAGGTTTTCGCCGGGCTGGGGCGCAAGAAGGGTTGTCATTGCATAGCCGAGCAATGCGCCTGCAAGCATGGCGCCAAAATGACCGGTGCTGCTGTTGTCTGCCATAATGATTTGGTGTGAGGGGTCAGTTTCGTTTGATTTACTGTTGGATGGGTTCGCTTGGTTGCTGACTTTTTTCACCGGGGCGGCAATGCTGTCGCCCCGATAAAAAAATCAGGAGGGAGATTATTTCTTCAGTTCGCTGGCAATTTCGTCAACGAGTTCGTCAAGCTTATGCTCATTGCGGGGATAGATTCCCTTCTCGCGAAGATAGTGCTTGATGCGCTCGCGGGTGATGTCACCGCTCTCAGGGGCGAGGAGAAGACCTGCGGCTGCGCCTACGGCTGCACCGCCAAGAACTGCCAGGAAAATGCTTAAGTTTCTCATAATCAACTGATGTTTTGTTACGGGTTTGTTAAATTTTGGTTATTCTCTTAAAAAATGTTTGTTCTTTTATGGAATAAACAATCGGAAGCCCCGATTGGTTCATCCCCATATAACTTCAACATCTTTTGCGTTTTTCGCGTCAAAGATAAGTAAAAAATTTGAAAATTGAAAAATTCCTAAAAAAAATCGCTAAATTTGCACCCGTTAAACCAATTTTATTACCTTTTTTAATTGAAAATGAAAGCTTTTGTATTCCCCGGTCAGGGCGCCCAGTTTGTTGGAATGGGCAAGGACCTTTATGACAACAATGAAGAGGCTCGCGCTATGTTTGAACGCGCAAATGAAATTCTTGGCTTCCGCATCACTGATCTGATGTTCAACGGAACTGACGAAGACCTTCGCCAGACGGCTGTTACCCAGCCCGCAATTTTCCTCCATAGCGTAATTCTCGCAAAAGTTCTCGGCAAGGAAATCACTCCCGACATGACTGCCGGACATTCGCTCGGCGAGTTCTCTGCTCTGGTTGTGGCCGGCGCTCTCAGCTTTGACGATGGTGTGCGTCTCGTTTCCGCCCGCGCACAGGCAATGCAGAAAGCATGCGAACTCAAACCTTCGACCATGGCGGCTATCATTGCTCTCTCCGACGAGAAGGTTGAGGAAATCTGTGCTGCTCAGGACGGCATCGTGGTCTGTGCAAACTATAACTGCCCCGGCCAGCTCGTCATCTCCGGCGAAATCGAAGCCGTCAACGCCGCCTGCGAGGCTGCAAAGGCTGCCGGTGCAAAGCGTGCGTTGCCCTTGAAAGTCGGTGGCGCTTTCCATTCTCCATGCATGGAGCCGGCCCGCGCTGAACTTGCCGCCGCAATCGAGGCTACCGAATTCCATGCCCCCTCATGTCCCGTCTATCAGAACGTCGACGCCAAACCTCATACTGACCCTGCCGAAATCAAGGCCAATCTCGTGGCTCAGCTGACCGCCCCCGTCCGTTGGACCCAGACCGTCCGGAACATGATTGCCGACGGATGCACCGAGTTTATCGAAATCGGTCCCGGCAAGGTTCTTCAGGGTCTCGTCGCAAAGATTGACCGCTCTGTCGCAACCTCAGGACATCAATAAACCTAATATCATACAAACACCCTAAAACAATTGTATTTATGAATCATTTCTACTCGAAAGCGGTGGCTCTGCTCGCGCTCGGATTCAGCGCGCTGTCGGCCAATGCCTTCATCACGAAGGAAAAGTCCGACTATGTTCCCGAAGACCGTTCGGCCTGGACAATCTCCGGATGCTCGCAATGTAACGCCTCTGCAGGACCCAACGCCGATGGCGGCTTCGCCCATGTCATCGATGACAACATCAACACCTTCTGGCACTCAAACTGGAGTGGCGTGTCCGACCAGGCAACCTATGGCCATTACTTCGTCATTGACCGTGGAGCCAATGCCCCGGAAATCAAATTCTTTGGCTATACTCCCCGCCAGCATGATGGCGGCAACGGTTTCGTGACCAAGTATCGTCTCTTCGCCGTTGACGAGAATCCCGGCTTGCCTCTCTGCGAGGAATCGTGGTCAACCGCCGACAATGACAACACTCATGCTAAGGCTGTTGAGTGGAGCGCCGATCGCACTCCCCTCGTAAGCGGTGATTTCGACATTGTTTATAACGATGTTTCCACTCATGGCGAACACATTGTCGAGTTCCCTTCCGCAACATCGGCCCGCTACCTTGTATTCTTCATGGATGCCGCTTCTAATGTAAGCGCCGGTTGCTTCGCAAATTGCGCCGAGTTCAAGACCTACACGGATTGTGTTACTTCCTCCTATGAAATTCCTGAACCCTCTGACCTCGTCGGCAAGCAGGTGATGTTCAAGAACTGCATGCACGATTTCTACATGGGTGTCGGCCGGTTCAACGCTCTGAACTCGTATGAAAGCACAGAGGACATCTTCAACTGCCTGGCAAACGTCGGCGAAGGCATCGGCGCTGTATGGACGGTTATTCCCGGTTCTGCTGAAGGCAAGTACAAACTGTTCAACGAGTACAATAAGTACTACGTAGGCACTCTGCCCACTGTAGTTAACCGTCGCACCCAGCTCGTGGCTGACGAGGCTGAGGCCGGTGAGTGGACTATCCGTCTCCAGGGAGATAACCTCGTCTTCGAATTTGAAGGCGCTGATCCCTCTTGCATGCACATGGTTAACTGGAACGGCATTGTCTGCTGGTATGCAGATGCTGCCGCTTCGCAGTTCACTGCAACCATTCTGACCGACGAACACTTTGGCCGGTGGGCTGCCAACGCCGTTGACAGCGCTCGCGAAGTCTGCAACGGCCGAATCGGTTATCCGTCAATGTCAGACGGTGTTACGGCTGCAATCGAAACCCTGGGAGCCAATCCCGCTGACTTTGATGCTTACCATGCGCTCAACGCTGCTGTGGCCGAAGCTCCTGTAGTTCTGCCCGCCGCCGGCAAATATTACACCATCCGTGGCGCTCACGAATCATTCCGCAATCACTTCATCACTGAGGCATACGACCGTCAGATTGAGGTTTCGGTCGGTTCCGGCGACGCTGTCGTGACCGGCAACTACAACGAGGTGATTGTCGCTGCAAAGGCTGAAAACATCATCCCTCAGCTTTGGGCCTTCAACCTCATTCCGGAAGGTGAAACTCACGCCGGAAACTACATCCTGACAACTCCCAACTCCGGCAGCGCCCTCCGTTGCCCCAACTGGGGAACTGCTCTTGCCGCTCTGCCTCTGGATCACTCTGACGTAGGCCACTACACCATTCTTGAGGGTGACAACCGTCAGTTCGGTGGCGTAACCCTCGTTTCGCCCAACTCTGCCGATAAGGGAACCGTAAATATCGATGGCGAAGGTCCCTCGTTCAACTCTTGGAACGGTACTTCGAACGGTAACAACTGGTTCATCGAACTGGTCGAAACCGTAAGCCTCAGCTTCAATGCCGCCGGCTATGCTGCTACTCAGTTCCCCTTCGCGGTTGCTCTGCCTGAAGGCGTGAAGGCCTACACTGTTGCTTCAGCTGACGAAAATTGCGCGAACCTCGTTGCCCTTGACCTCGAAGTTCTCCCTGCCAATACTCCCGCAATCTTCGCCGGCGAACCTGGTGCGAACGTAGCCTTTGCCATTCTCGAGACCGAGGCCATGGACGCAGCCGCTCCCTCCGTTCTGCTCGGCACCAACCTCCCTCTCGTTGCCGAAAAAGCTTTCGTACTTGAAGATGCATACCTCGTTCCTGCTGCTGAAGGCGTAGTTCCCGCCAACGGCGTCTACCTGCTGAGCGATACTGAAAATGACGGACTCGACCTCAACATCGTCGTTACCGGCATCTCCATCAGTGCAACCGAAACAACCCTCGAAATCGGCGAAACCGCAACTCTCGTCGCAACTGTCACGCCGGCTGATGCAACTGACGCAACCGTTACCTGGTCATCTTCTGATGAAGCCGTGGCTACTGTTAGCGCCGAAGGCGTTGTGACTGCTGTTGCCGAAGGCACTGCAACCATCTCCGCCGCCTGTGGCGATTTTAAGGCCGAATGTGTCGTGACGGTCCTCGCTCATGCTCCCGTAGTTGCCGAAACCGTAACCCTTGACAAGACCGAACTCGAACTCAAGGCCGGCGAGTCCGCAACCCTCGTTGCAACCGTTCTCCCCGAGGACGCCGAGGATAAGACCATCGTCTGGTCCTCTTCTGACGAAGCCGTGGCTGCTGTCAGCGCCGAAGGCGTTGTGACTGCTGTTGCCGAAGGTACTGCAACCATCACTGCGGCCTGTGGCGGCGTCAAGGCTGAATGTGTCGTGACTGTTACTGCCGACATCGAAGACCTTCTTGACGAAATTCGCGCCAACGCTCCGGGCGTTGAACTCTACGACCTCAGCGGTCGCCGTGTTCTCAACCCCGCCAAGGGCGTATATATTCTTCTGCGCAATGGTGCCGCCGTCAAGGTGACACTCTGATTCCCACAGTCCATTCTTTCCCTGAAACAGAAAAAGCCCGGTCAGCCGGGCCTTTTCTGTTTCAGTTTTTTTGACGGTTAGTTGAGTATCGTAAACAGCAGTTCGCGCAGCAGGTCATACTCGTCGGCGCGCGAGCCAATTCCCTTTGCGCGCACGTCAAAGCGCCTGCAGGCCGATATGGCGTTGATTACCTGCCAGGCGGAATAGTTCTTCATGCCGGCCAGCAGGCGCTTCATCTCGCCTGAGTAAGGCTTGGCGCCCGTTGCGCCCGCAATGCCGCTTTCGCTCTTTTCCGGAGCATAGATCGCAAGCAGCAGTTTCGAGAAAAATCCAAAGATTGCAATTCCGGTCAGAATCGACGGATTCTGCTTCGGATTGCTGCGGAAATACTCCGCAATGCGATAAATTCGCGCTGAATCGCGAACGGCAATCGCGTCAACAAGCTCCCAATTGTTATAGTCCTTGCTGACGCCAATCAGATTCTCTACCGCCTGCGGCGTTATCGCCGCTCCGGCAGGCAGCGCGGTTTTCAGTTTGTTGACCTCATTGATGATGCGGCTGAGGTCCGTCCCGACGTGGTCAATCAGCATTGCCAGAGCTTTCTGGTCAATTGTCAGTCCCTCGTTGCGCACAAGGGTCTCGATAACGGGGCCTACCTTGTTCTCGAATAGTTTCGGAGTTTCAAAAATGACTGCCCCCGAAGCGCGCGCCGCTTTCAGAAACTTTGCCCCGCTGATTTTATCGCCGCGTCCCGCAATGACAAAGACGGTCTGCGGATTCGGATGTTCCGCGTAGGCGGCAAGTTTCTCCATATAGTCGGCCTTGACAGATTGCGCCTCCTTCAGTATAACAACCTGGCGGTCCGCCATCATCGGGTAACGCATACAAGCCTCCTGAACCATCTCCGGCTCCGTCTGGGTCGCATAGAGAACGTAGAGATTAAAATCGCGCTCCGCTTCCGGAACCATACCCTCGAACGTCTTAACCAGTTCGTCGACATAGTAGCCCTCAGGGCCGTGTATGACATAAATCGGTGCAGTCTGTCCGGCGGCAATCTGTTGTTTGATTTCCTTAAATGTGGGCGCTGAGCCTGCCATATTCTCGTTTTTTTTACTTAAATTTGCTCCAAATTTACTAAAAATGTCGCCAATACCCAAAAAAAACTGCATTGTGCCGCTCAATCTTCCTCCACGCCAACTCCGCCTGGAGGTTGACTCTGACGGGCGCACCTGCGTCTTCGACCCTCTGAGGCGCAAGTTGGTTTTGCTGACGCCGGAAGAGTGGGTGAGGCAGCATTTCGTGGCTCATCTTGTCGGAGATCTTGGCTATCCACTTCCGCTGATGGCCAATGAAGTTGCCGTTAATCTCAACGGCCTTCGCCGCCGGTGTGACACTGTTGTCTGGAACCGCACTGATGCCTCTCCGCTGGTCATTGTCGAGTACAAGGCTCCGTCGGTTGAAATCACCGCGAAGGTCTTTGACCAGATTGCGCGTTACAATATGGTCCTCATGGCGCCTTACCTGATTGTAAGCAACGGCCTGCACCACTTCTGCTGTCGTCTCGACCCCGCCTCGCGGACCTATACCTTCCTTCCATCCATCCCCCCTTACGCTTCGATTCTTTAACGTAAAACAAAACAAGAGGCGGACTCCCCGTGGAGTGGGGGCCGCCTCTTGTATGTTTGGCTTGTCAGCTGAGGTTTTACATCATGCCGGGCATGCCTCCCATTCCGGGATTAGGCATTGCGGCGGCGGGAGTGTCTTCCTTCTTGTCAGCGATGACACATTCGGTGGTCAGGAACATGCCGGCAATCGACGCTGCGTTTTCGAGGGCTACTCGCGTAACCTTGGCCGGGTCAATGACGCCTGCGGCAAACAGGTCTTCGTAAACGCCGGTGCGCGCGTTGTAGCCGAAGTCATCCTTGCCTTCTTTGACTTTATTGACAATCACTGAGCCTTCCTCGCCTGCGTTGAATACGATCTGGCGCAGGGGTTCTTCGATTGCACGCTTAACAATCAGGATGCCGGTGGTTTCGTCTTCGTTAGCGCCCTTGACGCCCTCAAGCTTCTCGGTTGCGCGGATATAAGCGACGCCGCCGCCGGGGACGATACCCTCGGCAATGGCTGCGCGCGTTGCTGACAGGGCATCGTCAACGCGGTCCTTCTTCTCTTTCATCTCAACCTCGGAGGGGGCGCCGATGTGCAGCACGGCAACGCCGCCTGCAAGCTTGGCCAGGCGCTCCTGAAGTTTCTCCTTGTCATAGTCGCTCTTGGTGGACTCAATCTGGGCCTTGATCTGGGCTACGCGCTGCGCAATCGCCTCAGCCTGGCCTGCACCGTTGACAATGGTGGTGTTTTCCTTGTTGACGGTGACCTTCTCGGCGCGGCCGAGAGCCTCGATTGTTGCGTTTTCGAGCTTCATGCCCTTTTCTTCGCTAATGACTACGCCTCCGGTCAGCACGGCGATGTCCTCAAGCATTTCTTTGCGGCGGTCGCCGAAGCCGGGAGCCTTAACCGCACAGATCTTCAGCGAACCGCGCAGGCGATTGACAACCAGAGTGGCAAGCGCTTCATTGTCGACATCCTCGGCTACGATAAGCAGCGGGCGGCCGCTCTGAGCCGTTGCCTCGAGAATGGGCAGCATGTCTTTCAGATTCGAAATCTTTTTGTCATAGAGCAGGATAAACGGAGAATCCATCTCGGCCTCCATCTTCTCGGTGTTGGTCACGAAATAGGGGCTGATGTAGCCGCGGTCAAACTGCATGCCCTCGACAATGTCAACGGTGGTTTCAGTGCCTTTGGCCTCGTCAACAGTGATAACGCCTTCTTTCTTGACCTTGCGCATTGCTTCGGCAATAAGCTGGCCGATGGCCTCGTCGTTGTTGGCTGAAATACGGGCAACGTCCTCGATTTTCTTCAGGTCGTCGCCAACTTCGCGGCTCTGCGACTTGATGCTATCAACGACAATGGCAACGGCCTTGTCAATGCCTCGCTTGAGGTCCATCGGGTTTGCGCCGGCGGCAACGTTCTTCAGGCCGACGTTGATAATGCTCTGCGCAAGCACCGTGGCTGTTGTGGTGCCGTCGCCGGCATCGTCGCCCGTCTTCGAGGCGACCTCCTTGACGAGCTGTGCGCCCATGTTCTGGAACGGGTCCTCAAGTTCGATTTCGCGAGCAACGCTGACGCCATCCTTCGTGATGTGCGGAGCGCCGAACTTCTTCTCAATGATTACATTGCGGCCTTTCGGACCGAGAGTTACCTTAACGGCGTCGGCAAGCGCGTCAACTCCTTTCTTGAGTTCCTCGCGAGCCTTTATGTTGAATTGAATCTCTTTTGCCATAATAAAAATACTGAATTGATAATTGGTTAGAGGGTTGCAAGTACGTCGCTCTGACGCATAATCAGGACTTTCTCGCCGTCGACTTCGATTTCCGTGCCGGCATATTTGCCGTAGAGAACCGTATCGCCTGCTTTGAGAACCATCTCTTCATCCTTGGTGCCGGTGCCGACGGCAAGGACTTCGCCCTTCAAGGGTTTCTCCTTGGCAGAATCGGGAATGATGATGCCTGCCATTGTGACTTCTTCAGCCGGAGTGGGCTTGATGACCACGCGGTCTGCTAAAGGTTTAATGTTCATTGCTTGTTATTTGCTTATATTTTTTATGTTTAGTTTTATGTTTACGCTTACTGAATTGCGAAAAACGTGCCAAACCGATGCCGACTGACATTTTGTCAGCCTCCATCTCCTTTTGCAGTCTATAAAAAAACGTCTGGGCGGGTCTTAAAGTTCGGCAAGTCCCTCCGGAAGATCCATCGCTACCGTGCGCGAGGCCGCGTCAACCCCGCATATCATCTCGTCAACGGCAGGAATCAGTTTCTCCGAACCCTCCAGCACAAAATACCAGCATCCCGGCGTCAGCTCCGTCAGGTCTGCGATACGTCCTATTGTCGTTCCCGTCTCCGAATCGACAATATCGAAGCCTATGAGCGCCCCGGCGGTCAGCTCGCCTTCTGCCTCATCGTCGGCGTCCGGCGAGTCAGGATTGGCATATACATAGAGAGTTTTTCCCGCAAGCGTCGCGGCTTCCTTTTCGTTGCTGACCTCGTCAAGCATCAGCAACATCGAGTCGCTTCCGCGGCTGCGGGCCGACTTGACAAAAAACGGGACGTCAAGCCCCTCAATTTCGATAATCAGGCATGCCCCCGCAACGAAATCCTCGTCGGGTTCTGCCATGTCGGCAAGCAGAATGTTCAGCTCGCCCTTAATTCCGTGCGGTTTGACAACCGTGGCAACCGGCAGTTTCATCTCAACGTTTACGGCGTCTCTTTTTCGAGGTTGGAACCTCGAGAATCTCAAATTCGCGCAGCTTGGTCGTGTCAGCGTGCAGAAGAATCTGTCCGCCGCTCATCTCCGCCAGGTCAGCAAAAATCCTGCGGTCAGTGGCTCCTTCCGGATTCTCGGTCATCATCAGCTTCTTCATGTGGTTGGCAAGCAGAATGATAAATTCCTCCCTGTCCGGATTTTCCGGCGCCATGGCCAGAGCGGCGTCAATCATCTGGTCAATGTTGTTGCCGTAGATTCGTTTGGTTATGTGGCGGCGCGGAAGCTCCATCGGCTCCGGACGAGAATTCAGCATTTCGGGCGTCAGCGTGCAACCCTCCGGATAGTCAATGTCGAGCTTGAAATCGCTCATGATGGCCAGTTGGTCCCATAGTTTCGCACGCCATTCCGGATTAGTACGTTGCTGCGGATTCAGCCGGCAGATTGTCTCGATAATGCCGCGCGCGCAGTTAGTGCGCTCCTCGCGGTCCTCGATGGTCATGCAGTGGTCAACCATCTGCTGTATGTGCCGTCCATACTCAGGCATTCGCAGCGGCGTCTGTTTTGTATTATACTGTAACATTTAAGTAAATGCAAAATGCAAAATACAAAATGAACAGAATACAAAACACAAATTTTAATTTGTATTTCGTATTCTGTACTTTAAATTTATCTTGTATGTTGCATTTTATATTTTGTGGTTTCTTACATATTCATGCCGCCGTCAACCTGGATTACCTGGCCGGTAACATAGCTTGACATGTCGGATGCAAGGAAGGTTGCAACGTCTGCGATATCCTCGGGTTTGCCACCGCGGCGCAGGGGAATCTTCTTTGCCCATTCAGCGCGAACCTCGTCGGGCAGAGCGGCGGTCATCGCGGTCTCGATGAAGCCCGGAGCGATTGCGTTGGCACGGATGCCGCGGCTGCCCACTTCCTGTGCGATTGACTTGGCAAGAGCAATCAGGCCCGCCTTTGACGAAGCATAGTTGGCCTGGCCGGCATTGCCGTGAACGCCGACAACCGACGCCATGTTGATGATTGAACCGCTGCGCTGTTTCATCATAATCGGCAGAACTGCCTTGCAGAAGTTAAACGCACTCTTGAGGTTGACATTGATAACGGCGTCCCACTGAGCCTCGCTCATGCGCATCATCAGGCCGTCCTTCGTGATGCCGGCGTTGTTAACCAGAATGTCAATGCGGCCAAAGTCCTCCTGAACCTTAGCAACCACTTCCTGCGTCTGGTTGAAATCGGCTGCGTTTGAAGCATATGCCTCGACCTTAACGCCGAGAGCGGCGATTTCTGCCTTGGTTGCTTCGCCATTTTCATCAATAGCGAGGTCTGTGAATGCAATGTTGGCGCCCTCCTGGGCAAAACGAACTGCAAGTGCCTTGCCGATGCCGCGGGCGGCGCCGGTGATCAGGGCGGTTTTTCCTTCGAGAAGTTTCATAATCTGTTGGAGATGTGAAAAAATGAATTATGAGGTTTGTTAAATTTGTTTAGTTGAAATGCCGTCAATAATGAAATCAATTGACTCGCTGATCCACTGGTCCGTGACCTCGCATGTGGTATCCTCGTGGGTGATGCTCCAGTCCGTTCCGCGCACGACCATGGTCAGCATCGTTGACAGTCGCCGCGCCTGTTCCGGAACGAAATCGCCGGAAGCAATCCCTGCCGCGACAATCTCCTCGATCATTTCGTAGATGCGGTCAGCAACGAGCGAACGCACGGCCTGCGCCCGCTGTACATCGCGGCTGAAAATCGAGCGGAGCCAAATCTGATAACCGTGAAGATGTTCAACCGCAATCGAAAGCCTGCTGCTCATCAGAGCGCGCAACTTCTCGCGCGGCGACGACTGGGCCTCTACTTCAGCTTCGATTTCGCGGCGTATGCGCTCCGCCTCGCTCTCAATAACAGCCTGATAAATATCGCTCTTTGTCCGAAAATAAGTGTAGAGCGTACGTCGCCCGCGGTCCGATGCCGTGGCGATATCATTCATGGTGGTGTTCTCTATGCCCTGATGGGCAAAGAGTTGGCGGGCCACCTCGATCAGTCTGTCTCGAGTTCGTGAAGCCATTATTCACCCGCAAATTTACGGAAAATCTCCGTATTTCCAAAAACTTCCCTATTTGTTGACCACAACTATACTAAGTTCATAGAGTCCGTAAATGGGTAAAGTTACCAATACAAGCGTAAAAATATCCGGCGGAGTGATTAAAGCGGCAATTATCATGATGATGACAAGGGCATGCGCACGATACTGTTTCAGCATTTTGGCATTCAGAATTCCCATCCGCCCCAGCGTGTAGGCCACCAAGGGCAGTTGAAACACAATTCCAACCATAAAGGTCAGAGTGATGAAAGTCGAAATATATGAGTCGAGGGTGATTGTGTTGATGATATCTTTACTGACCTGATAAGTGGCAAGAAACCTGAACGAAACCGGAAACAAAATGAAATAACTCATAAGTACTCCGAGAGTAAACAGGCTGAAGATAACTAACGCCACCGGAAGCGAATATCGGCGTTCGTTCTCATATAGAGCAGGCGAAACGAATCTTAGGAGTTCAAAAAGAATATAAGGGGAAGCGAATAAGGCTCCTAACAGGCACGAAACAGTAATATGGGTCATGAATTGAGCCGATAGTTCTGTACTTATTAATTGTATATTGTATCGCTCAAAATGAGTGTCAATGCCGCATGCGGTCAACCGGCGTTCAATAAGGCTGAATGTGAAGAAGCCTGAATCGCGCGGTGCCAGTAAAATAGCAAATGTTTCGTCTTTGAAGTAGAAAATTACGCTCGCCAGAAGAATCACTACAAGGATAATCCGGAAGAGCATCTTGCGCAAAATGTCAAGATGCTCCCCGAATGTCAGCAGGTCTTCATTGCCGGCGGGAGTGTTAGAGATGCCGCTCATGCCCCGTCGTCGGATGATTGTTTGGGGGCGATTGACTCACGGTCGTCGGCCCTGCGCTTGATTTCTTCCTCGACAAGTTGATTGATTTCGTCTTCGGTCGGCTCGTTTAACCCCTCTTTGAAGCTTTTTATGCCTTTTCCAACGCCCTTCATCAGTTCAGGTAGTTTCTTGCCTCCGAAAATAAGCAATATCACTGCGCAGATGAGAATTATCTCCGTAGCGCCAATCATACACAGACTCATTGCGGAACGACAAGATAAATTGTACAATTCTTAAAGTCAATCTCCCAGTGGCCGTCGGGTGCCGATTCCCACTGATATTTTGAACCCATGCGATCCCACCATTCTTGAAATCTTGTGGTACTCTCGCCCATGTCTTTTACAAGACGCTCATAAAGTTCAGGTTTGTCGGCCGTAAGAATCATGGCCAGTTCGTTCAGTCCGTTGCGACGCTCGAATAGCGTCTGAATCTCGTCGCGTTCCTGCTCCGTTACGCGACCTATTTTCTTTTTTGTCATTTTTTAAATTTTTATGTTGTCAAAAGGGTCAAGATATTTGATTTCTTGGATGATTGTCTCCGACATAAAACCAGGCATTGCTTTGCGGAGAGCCTCAAGCAGTTTGCGTGACGCATTGCGCTCAATGTGGGCCATTACGCATTGTTGCTTGCCCGGGGTGTTGACTTCGAACGTAAGTTGTTGGTTATGCCATACGCAGCGTTTACACTGGTACGCGTCGCAAATGCGGCATATTGGCGCATGACTCAACCGGTATAGCTGCGGATTTTTAATATCCGGCCCTTGTTCTGTTGTCCCGACAGCAGGGAATCCGTCAAAATAGAATGCAGGGCAGGTGTAAAAATTCCCGTCAGGCGCAAGCGTCAGAGATTCATTACCCGCGTTGCAGTTATTCATGCCTGTCAACATGATGCGGTCGGTCAGCAGATTAAGTTGCACCATGTGTCCGCTTGAATATTCTTCGACAATCGTTGGAATCAGGCTTTCAAGAAACTCTTGGTATCCGTTATGTAGCTCCGGATTGAAGTTGGGTACATCGGTAACCACTATATTCAGGCGATTTACCTTTTTTAAGAGGGCCTGGATTCCATCCCGATGATTTATCAAGATTTCCGTCGTGGTGCGGATTATATATGATTGGTCAGGGCGAAAACCGAAGGTTTCTATTCCATCCCAAGTATTGAAGACAACTATATCGGCTCCTTTCAGCCGATTATTGTCTCTACAATCCGCCGGGACGATATCCGTATGGTCTATCGTGTTAATTATCAATTCTATGTTCTTGCCTACTCCCTCAGACGGATAAAGAAATTGCACCGACAGATTCTCTTTCATCGCCCATATCAGAGCCTTTCGCAATGTTTCGGTTTCTATTGTCGCCGATGAACCTTTACGGGCGTTATAATGACAGAACGAAACCGCATTGTCACTTAGTGGAATAATGAGATATTTTATCATATCGGATTAACTGATTGAGTGGGTTTGTTAGCTTCAAGTTCTTCCTTCCGGAATAGTTTATTCCAATAGTAGTTGTTAGCTCTTACGCGGGCGTAGTGCATCTTGCAGATGGCCGTAGAGCGCTGGAAGATGGTGTCGGTTTTGGCTGCGTCATAGTTCTCTCCCTGACACCAGGCGCAGCCCGAGGCGATCTCGCAGTCAATACATTTCTGAGGCGACTGGGTCGTGCGGTCGAGCGTCAGAAACGGACGGAGTTTATTGCTGTCAATTCCGTCAGTGATATTGCCTATGATGATAGGCCTCTTATTCCGAAGCGAATATCCGGCAAAGCGTGTACACGGGTAAAAATTGCCCGCTGCGTCTATTGACAGCATCTTGCCGGCCCCACACCAGTTTTGATTGTCCAATTGCGCGTCAAGCGGTTTGCCGATTGCCTCCGAAAAGAATGAGCAGGCATAGTTCTTATAAAGGCCATGTTCGATGATGTCGTCGGCCAGCAGGGTGAGTTGCTCCTCAAAGAGTTTGTCGTCGCCGTCGTTCCATACGTCTTCGAAAACCACGTTTATGTTTACTTCCTTGATGCCTAAGGAGTAAAGATGGAGAACCGACTCGCGGATATAGGGTATATCTGCCGAACTGATGGTTACTTTTGTACTCCCTTCCGGAAATTGTGACAGCCATAAAGGTATATTTTTGACTACCGCATCATAACTGCCCTTTTCTGGCCCGTCGCCCTTCCAGATTCTGTTAAGGTCATGTTTACGTTTTGTGCCGTCAATGGTGATTCCGACCGAGATGTGACTATGGTTCTTGGTGATGAATCGCTGAACTTTCTCGCTGTCGTAGTTGATTCCGTTGGTTGAGAACGAGAAACGATACGAATCAAACCAATGATGGTTCAGGCGGAATGTTTCCGTCTTGATATAGTCGCATATTCGGTCAATAAGGTCGATTTCCAGAAACGGCTCGCCGCCGATAAAGTCCCATACGACCGATGGCTCCTGAAAGTCTTCTTCATGAGCCAAGATATAGTCGACGGCGGCTTTTGCAACCTCCCATGTCATTCTCTCTTTCTCGTTTTTGCCTACGAGATAGCAGTATTTACAGGCAAGTTGGCAATCCTTGGTTACAATAAATGTAATATTTTTAGATTCACCATCTTGCCATGTCGTATCTAAGTCTTTAATTATAGAATCCATAGGCTCTGTGACTATTAGAGAGGGTGTTGCAAAACGTAAATGTAATTGTAACACCCTCACGTTTAATTTGGATTATTTTGATGATGAACTGCATGTGCTTTTGCAGCTTCCGAAGCAGTGTCCGGTACAGCTGCCGGCACGACAACCGGATGTATTGATGCTTTGCGCTTTACAAGTGCTGGCACAACTGCGGGTGCAGAGACCCTTACAAGTGCTTTTACAACCGGAGCCGCAGCCTGAACAGCCGCTCGATGAACCTCCGCCGTTCATATACGGTTCGTCAATTTCGCATGATGTCAGCAATGATGGGACAGTGATTGCTGCAATGATAGGTAAGGCAGCTGACGCTGCTTTCTTGAAGAAAGAGCGTCGGTTAATTAAATTTTTATCCATATATGTGTAACGGGTTAGAAGTAAAGTCCTAATTTTGCGTAAAAAGCTGTCGAACCCTTGCCCGAACCGTAGTTTTGCAGGCCGAGGGACATGTTGAACTTTCGGTAGCGGAAACCCGGACCGAATTGACAGAAAAATCCGTCACCTATTTCGGGATCGGAATGTACACCGAAAAATCCGCCAAGGCCCAGATCAAGAAAAACCTTGAACCGATCGGTCAGCGGATAGGCCGGACGCATATCAAAATAGACATTCATGCCAAAGCGAAGATCGCAGGAGGGATAGTAGTGTGTCATCATGAATGCATCCACCCCTAATGCAAGGTCAAGATAACGGTTAAGGGAAACACCCTGAAGAGTACCTAACTCAACCATGCCCGAATAAGTATTAAATCCAGACACCTTGGTTGTCGTTTTGTAGCCGGTGTGAATCTCTCCGACATACTTTGGCGACATTTCCCAATTGAAGCCTTGGGCGGCTCCTGACAAAGGGATGAATCCGAGAATCCAAAGCCCCAATGCCCCAAGCAATTTTTTTGCTCTCATAACATAAAAAGGAATTAGCCCCCTATAGACTCCCCGGATTCAGGAATGATTGGTTATAAAAAAAGCGTGAGAGTCTGTATCTGGTTACTCGTCCCACATCTTGAGGCTCTCGCAATTGGCCCTGGTTAGTTGAACGAGCAACTTGCAGAGGCCTCACGCAAATATGTAAATAACACAAACGGTCCATCGTTTCTTCACGAAACAATGAGCCGATGCGTAGTATTTACACATCCAGAAGGCATCTACCGTTGCTATATTCTTGACTAACCAATATGAAACTTGCGAGATTTCAAGATGTCAAGAAAGAGCGCGGATAAACGCTTTTCAATTATGTATGGTCACACCCGCCCGCGTTAACCCGCGCCGGGCCTCTGCGGGGCGATATGCAGTTGCAAATTTATGAAGTCTTTTTTAATTTCACAAATTTACGCGATATTTTGTTGGGGAAAATTCCGATTCGCACTGAATCGGGGAAGGGGGCTTTGGGCGTTATTTTGTACTCAAATGAAAGTGGGAACGTGTCGTGTGGGAGTTTCTTCTAATTTTATGTCAGAACTCAAAGTCTCGTTTTTTTTTCGTAACTTTGCAATTATGTAGGTCTATTGTGAACAGATGGCCTATCACACTCTCAAAATCTGAGTACTCACATACAGAACAATATAATCATTATAACATGAAATGAAGGTCCCGTTCCCAAATCCTTCTGAATATGAGTTTACATTCATTGACCTTTTTGCCGGCATTGGAGCTTTCCGCCTTGCCCTCCAGTCTGTTGGCGGTAAATGTGTGTTTTCTTCTGAATGGGATAAAGCAGCTCAACAAACCTATCTTTTGAATTATGGAGAACAACCTTATGGAGATATAACTTCCCCGGAAGTGCAGGCTGCTATACCTAATCAATTCGATGTTCTTTGTGGTGGTTTTCCTTGTCAGCCATTTAGCATCTGTGGGAAGAAATTAGGGTTCGAAGATACGCGAGGTACATTGTTTTTTGAAGTATGTCAAATCTTAAAAAAACATCAGCCGCAATGTTGTATCTTAGAAAATGTCCAGCATATAACTAAACATGACAAAGGTAGAACGTTTCAAGTTATTATATCTTCTCTCATTGACCTTGGATATAACGTGAGTTACAAAATCTTGAACGCAAAAGATTTTGGGCTACCGCAATTTCGGGATAGAATATTTATAGTTGGAACACGGAATGGTATTTTTGATTTTAATAAAATACAAAAATCGCCGTTGGTAAGACTTGAAGATGTTATAAGTTTTAATGGAGATTTTGAATTCCTGAGTTCCGATGAATATACGCTCTTAGATGATGTATATGTAAAACCACAGCCGAAAAGTGGATTGGTGTTTTGTGGTTATAGAAATAAAGGGACGTGGAAAAAGGGGGTTAGGCCGGGAACATTGCATCTTTCTCGTTGCCATAGGCAGCCGAATAGGATATATTCTATTGTTGGAACGCATCCAACAATCCCTTCTCAAGAAACCAGTGGCAGATTTTTTATTTACAGCCCATATGAAAAAAAGGTTCGGAAACTTTCAGTTGAAGAATGTTATAAAATTATGGGGTTTCCTGACGATTTTATTCGTAATCCCAATTTGGGATCTCAATATAAACAGATTGGCAATTCAATAGCAATCCCGGTCATATCTGCGATTGCATCAGCTTTACAGGAGCAAAATTTGATTAAGCCCTCAATGAATTATGAAATATCAAGCAATATTAGAGCAAATAGTTACCAACTCGAAATCGATTTCTGACATTTCGCTGCCTCAAAGTGTCAAAGATAATTTAGATGTCATTGCCTCAAAATGTTTGAAGCAGAAGGGCGTTTATACTGTGACAGTGACATTGCTGTTCTATAAAACTCAACATCCCGAGCAGGATATCCGTTTCCATCAGGAGCAGCAAGATAATGGATTTTCTGGCAGAAGTTTTGATACCTTATATGTAACTCCTACCTTGAAAAAGTTAGGCCTGCCTAGTATGGCAGAAAGTGGTTGGTTAACACGCTCTTTGGAGCAACCATATCCATACATGTTGAATTATAATGGCAAGATTTCCGGCGGTTGTAAACAACCATTTCTTCAAACATTGGATTATGTGCAAAAAAATCCCTGGAAAGCGTTGGAAATGTTGAGATATCTTCTTAACAAAGTCCTTATCGTAGTAGAGTCAAATAAAGTTGAAATTAAACCGCTTGATAATCCCGAAAATCTTACTATTGATTTGATAATAAGTGCGCTGGATAAACATTTTAAAACTAAGTATGGTACTCATAACGGGGCAAAACTGCCTGTCCTCGCTTTTTATGCAATTTATTTGTCAATCATAAAAGAAGTCAAACGATATGAGAATTGCAGTTTAGCTCCTTTGGCAAGTCTTACAGCCTGTGATTTAACATCAAAAGCAAGTGGGGATGTCGAAATTTTCAAGGAGGATAAGTTATTTGAGTCTGTAGAAATAAAACTTGATAAGGAAATTGATTCTACTATCGTAAGAGTTGTGGAAGAAAAGATTTATAGATTTAATCCAACTCGATATTATATTCTTTCGTATTATGGAATTAAAGAAGAAGATCATATTGAAATAAAAAATATTGTTGATCAAGTTCAACGCACACATGGATGTCAAATTATTATAAATGGACTGATTCCAACGATTAAGTACTATCTTCGTCTAATCTATAATCTTTCGGATTTTTGGGAAAATTATTGCTATCTGGTTCGGAATGACCGTGAATTACAAAAAATCCACAAAGAAACCCTTAATGAAATTATTGGAACTATTCTGACTCAAAATCAGACTATCTCAAAAGATCTCTTCTCTTGATTTTAATATCTCATACTAAACCCACGGTTTAGTAATGAACTGAACTGAACTGCATTCCAGACGTCTGACACGGGACTTCTGGAATGCAGTTCATTTTGAGACAGTCCTAAATTGAAATATGTTGCAAATCTTCACAACAAAATCACTACAAATCAGGTAGCCTCTGCGTTAGCAGAGCTATTGATATTGGATAGGGGGTCAGTTGTCAAGGCCGAGGGTGGCGATGGCTTCAGGGGTCAGGAAGCGGTAGAGGTCATTCTGGCTGACGGGTACTTCAAGGATGCCGCTGGAGTAGGGGCCGATGTCGTAAGGCTGGTAAACGAACACGATGTCGTTTTCAGTGACCTGGAAGTTCGAAAAAGATTCAATCGGGGCGTCGAACAGCACGCCTTCGTCAGGATACTTTTCGTGGGCAGCATGTGTAATCAGGCTCAGGATGCTTTTTTCGTAGCCTGCGGCGAATGTGTTGCTTACGGTCATCAGTTCGTGGCGTTTAATCGAATAGTTGAGGAAGCGGCGAGTCTTCATGCCGTGGGCGGCTCCGTAGTAGTAGGTTTGGTTTAAAACGCCAATAACGAGTATGTCGGGCGTAAGCAGAGTGACCTCGCTCGAAATGAGGTTCAGGTTAGCGCGCTGCGCGTCATAGGCCACGTTGAAAGGCACAGATTCATACTTACGGGCGCCGGAGTCTGCCTCCTGGACGAGGTCGTTCAGGCCTGAGCGGGTAAACGCGTGTGCGGCGGCTTCGAAACTTTCACTCCTGACTCCGAATGTCAGCGTTGTCAGCGAGTCGCGCAGGGTGTTGAAGTCTTCTTCTCCGATGCGTTCGGGCCAGACAACCGAATAACGCGCGGCCGAGTAGACCGAATCGCCGTAAAAGTCCGGAACAAGATAGCCGACGGAGTCCGCTCGGGTTTCAAACTCAATTGTGTCTTTTGCGCCGGACCCGGAGCAGGATTCTGCGGCGATGGCCATGGCGGCGACGATGGTTGCCGGAATGATGGTCTTGAATAACGGTTTCATTTTCTTTTTATTGAATTTGGGGGATGATTATGAATCGGAATGGCTTGCCGTGAAGGCGGACAATGCGTTGGCTGCTACGTTCCTCAACCGACTTTATCTCGTCTGCGCCGACGTGAAGGACTGGCGGTCTGACGTCGGTCTCTGCGTCGGCCACCGGTATGAGCGTCAGCGAACCGTCAGGGTCGACGCGCGTCAGGTGAGGCCGGATTGCAGCGGCGGCTTCAGGTGTCAGTGAATAGGCATAGTAGACGAATGCCAGCACAAGCGGCAGAATCAGGCAAATCAAAACCGGGACAACCACCCAAAGGCGACTGTCGCCGGTTATCCACGCCGCCATAATGGCGCCGGCTACGGGCAGCGCCGGAAGCCAACCGCGGTCAAGCAGCCATTCTTCAATGACCAGCCGCATATAGGCTCCCGTGCTGACACAGTGGGCAACGTCAGGGATGGAAGAAGGGTTTAAACGGTTTGGCATCTTGCATCAGGTGGTTCACCTTCCCGACCTGTGAACCGTCAGTTGTCAACTGAAGGGTCTGTTGAGGCGAGCCGGGGGCGAGTTTGGCTTCGCGCAGGTCAATCCAGACAACGCTGGGACTCTGCGTAAGTTGAAAATAATAGGTCACCTCGGTCTGGTCGCATAGTGTACTCCACTGCGTCGTGCTGATTTCCGGGCGTCCCGGAACCGAGATGCACATTGGAACCGCACAGTTGCGTGTAATGCCGAAAACGGCAGCCAGGGCGCGGGTGTGGTCAAGAGTGTCGGGAAGCACTGACCGATAGAACGAAGCGCGCGCAAAGCGGTCGGTTGAACGGTTTGTGCCGGGAAGCATGTTCATCCCGCCTACTTCCTGCCAGTAGTCTCTGACAGCGAGCATATTGTCATAGAACGGGGCATTGGTCAGCACGTTGTATTCCTTGCCGACGTGGGTTTGCAGAACGCCGTCTTTATATTCAATTACGGCGCAGTTGCCCGTCGAGTCGGAAAGGGCCATGTGGAGAGTCGCGGCCGACCCGTCGGCCATTGCCGGCGCGTCGAGATAGAAAAGATCTTTGGCTGTGGCGGTCATTGCCTCCTCGACCGTGGCGAAATTGTCAAGATAATATAGCGGCCATACGCTGGTTGACATCTTTTTGCGATGTTCCTTGCCATCTGGCAGCGAATAGACTGCGCCGGGCAGATACAGCACATTGACGGCCAGGCCGGCCTCATTCAGGCCTTCGGCAGCGCCCATGTCGTAACTGATTGCGCAGACTGACCCGTACTTCGATGTCCAGGTCAGATTCTCGGCCGGGTCATCATAACTTTCGTGGCGTTCGCCGCGCGGGAACGTGCGCAGAGCCGTAGGAATCGGCGTGCGCCAGTCAAGAGTGCGTCCGGTCGCGACAGCATATTTTCCGGCATAGCATACGCGGGTACATGCATCGGCATATTCAGCGCCACAGACAGTGGCGAACGCAGCGGCGGCGAGAATCAGGAATTTCTTCATACGTGTGTTGAATAATAGTTAGATGTTTTGTTTCTTTTAAAACATCTTCACTGCCACTTTGGTTCTCACCCCTTCCTATATAATTCCGTATCCTGTATTTTTGTCTGGTATTTCCCTCATCCCCACCGGAGGGCGTTGACGTCGTTGGTCAGCGAGATGAACTGCTCGACGGTCAGCTGCTCGGGGCGCATGCCGGCAAGAGGATGGGTTGTCGGAAAGTCAGGAGCGATGGCACGGATTGAATTGCGGATTGTTTTGCGGCGCTGTCCAAAGGTTGTTTTGACTACTTTCTTGAACAGGTCGAGGTCACAGCCCGGGTCAATGCGGCCGTTGCGGGTCAGTTTGATTACTCCGCTTTTGACCTTTGGCGGCGGATTGAACACTCCTTCGCTGACTGTGAACAGATACTGCACGTCGTACCACATCTGGAGCAACACCGAGAGGATGCCGCGTGCCTTCGTGCCGGGAATGGCGGCCAGTCGCTCTGCAACTTCGCGCTGAAGCATGCCGGAGCAAAACGGAATCTGCTCGCGGAAATCAAGAATATGGAAAAAAATCTGCGATGAAATATTGTAAGGATAGTTGCCGATGACGGCAAATTCACCGTCGCCCATGACCTCGCGCAGGTTCAGACGCAGAAAGTCAGCTTCGATAATGCGGTTGTTCTCGCCCAGTTGCGGAAAGTTCGCTTTCAGATAATCGACGCTTTCTGTATCAAGTTCAACAACCTTGACGTCGCGTCCGTGGCTCAGCAGAAACTGCGTCAACACCCCCATGCCGGGTCCGACCTCCAGCACCGGAAGTTCCGGCGCGGAGTCAAGCGTGCGCGCAATGCGTTCGGCAACATTCAGGTCCGTCAGGAAATGTTGGCCAAGAGCCTTTTTTGGTTTGACTTTGCCGGTCATAGACGCTCGAGTACGTTGCGGATTTTATCGTAAGTTGTGATGCGTGTCGGAACCAGCGGCAGACGCAACTCATTCTCAATGTAGCCCATGGCGTGGAGCAAGCACTTGACACCGGCGGGATTGCCGTCGACAAACAGCAGCGAGAACAGCTCCGTGAACTTGTGGTGAATCTGAAGGGCATTCGCGAAGTCGCCCTCGAGGGCCAGGCGCACCATGCGGCTGAACTCCTTAGGGAACGCATTGCCAATCACCGAGATGACGCCGACGGCTCCGAGCGTAATCAGCGGGAAGGTAATTCCGTCGTCGCCGGAAATGACCATGAAGTCGGCGGGTTTACGCTTGATAATGTCGTCAATCTGCGTGAAATTGCCGCTCGCCTCCTTGACGGCGATGATTTTTTCAGGAAAGTCCTGAGCCAGGCGCAAGGTTGTTTCGGCCGTCATGTTGACGCCCGTGCGGCCCGGAACGTTGTAGAGAACAATTGGCACCGGCGCTGCCGCTGCAATCGCCGCATAGTGTTGATATATGCCCTCTTGCGATGGTTTGTTATAGTAAGGCACGACGGAGAGAATTGCATCGTAGGCTCTCAGGTCCGTCAGGCGGATTTCTTCGATTACGCCCATCGTGTTGTTTCCGCCGAGACCAAGAACCAGTGGAACGCGTCCATTGACGCGTTGGGCGACGAAATCACGCACCTGGCGGCGCTCGTCGGCAGTCAGAGTGGGGGTCTCGGCCGTGGTTCCGAGTACTACAATAAAGTCGATTCCACAGCGGATCTGATATTCAACCAGGTGAGCAAGGGCCTGGAAATCGATTGTTTTGTCGCTCTTGAAGGGAGTTATCAGTGCAACTCCCATTCCTTTTAGGTTAACCCGTGACATAGAGTGAAGTTTACTTTGTGCCTAATTCGCGGATTCCGCCCGTTGTTGGGTCAAAAATGACGTAGGCGCGTGACTTTTTGTCAGTGAAAATTGATGGATCAAGCCCGTAGACGACGCCTGACTGGGCAAGGCTGACCGGGCGGGAACAGAACGTGCGGCCTCCGAAGTCAACGCTTGCCGAACCTGAGCCGGGAATACAGTATGCAACTCCGTTCTTTGGGAATTTTTTTGTTTCACCCTTTTCGTTTACAGGCATTTTGCCTCGGTCAGTGACGGTCACGTCAAGATAGACCGGGGCGCCGCTGAGGTCGTCGGCGTCAACAAACCCTTTTGTCGGGTTCAGACGCGCAATAACCAGGTCTGACTCGCCTGACGCGTCGGGCGTGACCGTCACGACGGTCGCCTCTGTGCGCTTGACGACGGTTCCGAGAAACATGGCGGTCAGAGCCTCTTCCTGGGCATTGATGTTGTCAAGAATGATTTTCAGTGCAGCACCGTCAGGCATCTGGTCAGCCTGGCCGGTCAAGTAGTCCTGACGGCTGCGGCGGAGTTCCATAATCTGGGCTGCTGCGAGGGCCGCACGCTTGGCCAGAGATGAACTCTGGACCATGTCTTCGGTCATGGCGTAGCGGGCGGCGGTGCGGTCCGGCTGAGTGGTGGTGCGTCGGCCGGTCTGATCAGGAGTGTCTGTTGACGGCTCGTCAACTTCTGTGCCGATTGCAAGGGGGAGGCCCTGGGCGTTGACCATTGCGAAAACCGGCGTTCCGCTCTTGAACTGCATGAGCCAGGTTTCGCCCGAGGTCCGGGGAACGCCGACGGGCGTAATCGAGGCTCCGGTCAGTTTCCAGCTTGACGACGGTTTTGCGATGGCGCCTTTGGCGGCTTGCGAGCCGAGATATCGCTCTGCATACTGATAGAACTCGCCGGGGGTTTTAACGGTGCCTTCAGCCTCAAGACTGATGTGCAAGGCTGTCTGCGGCAGAGAATATACAATGCCGTAGTCGTTGGCTTTTGTGGCGGAGAGCTTGGTGACCTGCTGGGCCATTGACGGCAGGGCGGAGGCGGCAAGGAGCGTTAGCGCGAGTATTTTTTTCATAAAATTCAGTTTAGAACAGATTTGATTGCACGGCCGACGTTGGCGGCGATGTCGCCTGCCGTCACGCCGTATTGGCCCTCGGTTTCGGCGGCCATGTCGCCCGCAAGACCGTGGATATAGACTCCGCACAAGGCTGCGACTTCCGGTCGATAACCCTGGGCCATCAAGGCCGTGATAACTCCGGTCAGGACGTCGCCGGATCCGGGGGTGGCCATTGCGGGATTGCCCGACGAATTGAAGTAGAGTCGTCCGTCCGGTCGGATAATGGTAGTGTATCGTCCTTTGAGAACAATCAGAATGTTGTGATAGCGGGCCACTTCGATTGCCTTGACCAAACGGGCTTCAGAACTCGGTTGCTGGCCGAAGATCCGGTCAAATTCGCCGGCGTGAGGCGTCAGGACGGATAGAACCGGAATGCGGTGGAGCAGGCTCTGACGGCGGGCGATGCAGTTGAGGGCGTCGGCGTCAAGAACAACCGGTTCCTTGCGGTCCTGAAGGAACTGCTCAAGGGCGTCGACGGTTGCGTCGGCGGTCCCGATTCCAGGACCTATGCCGATTGCGTTGTAAGCATAGGGCAGGCGGATGCCTGTAATGTGAATGTCGCTGTTGGCCGCAATGAACATTGACTCAGGTACGGCCGTCTGCATGATTTCATATCCGCATCGGGGCGAAAAGACGCTGACCTTGCCGGCTCCGGCGCGCAGTGCGCTTCGTGCGGCCATGACCGCCGCGCCCATCATTCCGTAACTGCCTGCAATCAGCATTGCCGAGCCAAAGTCAGCTTTGGAGCAGAATTCCGGCCGTCGGCGCATCAGTTTGCGGACGTCGGTGCGCTCAACCAGATAGAACGGAGCCGTGGTCTTGCGGATTTCTGCCTGGCTCAGGCCTATGTCAAGCGTTTTCCAGCGGCCGACGACTTCGGCATTTTCCGCCATGAAGAAACTCAGGTGCGGAAACTGAATCGCGAGGGTCAGGTCAGCGTGCATCATGTTGCGGTGAACAGCGTTCGGATTCCAGTCGCCGAACAGGCCGGAGGGAATGTCAATGCTGATGACCCTTGCGCGCGAGTCGTCAATGTACTTGACAAGTTCACGGAATCCTCCGCTGAGAGCCTCGCGCAGGCCGGTGCCGAACAGTCCGTCGATAACAATATGGTTTGGCGACAGATGAGGACGGTTGAACTGCTTGACGACTTCGGTGAAGTCCGCGTCCGGGGCAACTTCGAGAAGCCGGTCGCGACAGGCGGCACAGTCTTCGCCGAGTTTATCGCCGCCGATGTTGAAGAGGAACACCTCGGGCTGATAGCCCTGCTCATAGAGCATTCGTGCGGACGCCAAAGCGTCGGCCCCGTTATTTCCCGGGCCGGCAAAGATGGCGATTCGCGACGAGGCGGTCAGCATACTGACCACTTCGCACGTCACGCCTTCGGCGACACGCTCAATTAGCTGGAGCGAAGTGACGCCCTCGTTTTCGATTGTGGCGCGGTCGATTTTTTTTATTTGGTCAGTTGTGAATATTTTCATTACAGCGCAAATATAGCGATTTTTTATGAATTATTCCTCTTTTTGGTGTTTGACGGGGCGGAAAATCGGGAGCGCCCATCCGTATTTCAGTGCGAACATGCGGATTGTTATACATGAAGCCATGCAGCCAAGGGCCGACAGTTCCGCACTGCCACCCATGCACGCTATGCCCCAGTATGCCACTCCGCCAAGCAGCGACGCCATCGCGTAAATATCTTTGCGGAAAATCAGTGGCTCCTCGTTAATCAGAATGTCGCGCAGGACTCCGCCGAACGCACCGGTCACCAGGCCCATCGCGATTGCGATTCCCATCGGGCGACCGTCGGTAAGCGCCTTTTCAAGTCCGATTACGGTGAACATTGCAAGTCCGATTGCGTCAAAGACAAGCAGGGCTTTTTCGCGTCGGACAAGGACGGAACTGAAAACCACAACAATGACCATCGAAATGGCGGTTCCGATGAAGTAGCTGAGGAACATCCTGAGGCTGGCAACCCAGAAAACCGGATTGCCGAGCATCATGTCACGCAAAGTGCCGCCGCCGAGAGCCGTTACGAGTCCGACAATGTAGGCGCCGAACCAGTCGAACCGCTTCAGTGCGGCCAGACGGATGCCTGAGATTGCGGCGGCAAATGCGCCAATCATCTCGACGATATAAAGAAACGTCTCTTCAGCAGGAGCAACCATTCAGCGCAATCTTTTCGACGCGGGCCTGATGGCGGCCGCCTTCAAAGTCAGATGCGAGGAACGTGTCGACAATCTCCAAGGCAAGTTCCTGAGGAATGAATCGGGCCGGAAGCACCAGGCAGTTGGCGTTGTTATGGGCGCGTGCCAGTTGTGCCAGTTCCGGCTCCCAGCAGATTGCGGCGCGCACTCCCTGATGCTTGTTCAGGGTCATTGCGATGCCGTTGCCGCTGCCGCAGATGCCGATTGCGGGATAAACCTCGCCTGATTCCAGCGCCGAGGCGCAGGGGTGGGCAAAGTCCGGATAGTCACATGATTCGGCAGAATGAGTGCCGAAATCCTTTACTTCGATTCCTCGCTCCGAGAGCGTTTTGATAACCAGCGCTTTGAGTTCAAAGCCGGCGTGGTCGCTACAAATTCCAAGTTTCATACGGCTGCAAATTTAACAAAAAGCGCGCATCAAACCAAAAAAATGTAGAAAATGACATTCCGGAGTCCGGAAGTGTCGAATTTAAAACCGATTGCCAAGGTCTTCTCTCCACAGGTCGTTAACCGGGCAAGAACAGACACGGAAAGATTACTCTTTTCGGGGGACATATTTATGAAGCAAGCCGCATTGCTGACGGTTTGCGCAACCAAGTAACCTCGAAATCATAATCTCATGGCAAAGATTTACGAGAGATGACTGTCTCTGAAATGTCAGGATGCTGTCATGTTGTTGTTAAAACGATTGCAAAGTTACAATATTTTTCGACCTTTGTCAAGTCTTTTGTCGAAAAATTTTTCAAGGATTTTGAAATGGGCGGATTCAGGTTGTTGCGGATGTCGTATAATTTGCGTATATTTGCAATGTTATAACAAAAGCATTTGACCATGAAAACCCCGGGAAAGGTGCGCAAATCGCGCCTGAAATTGATTAAAAATGATCCGTGGCTGGCCCCTTTTACAGACGCTATTGAGGGTCGCCACCAGGAGGTTCTGCGTAAGGAGGCGGAACTGACGGCTCAGTCCGGCTCGCTTAAGAACTTTGCGAACGCCTACGAGTATTTCGGCCTTCACCGGACGGCTGACGGCTGGGTGTTCAGGGAGTATGCGCCCAATGCAACGGCTATTTATCTCATTGGCGATTTCAACGGATGGAAGCCAAACCGCACTTATAAATTAAAGAAGATCAAGGGAACTTACGGAGACTGGGAACTTAAGCTCAAATCTGACCAGCTGAAACACGGCCAATATTTCAAGATGTTGGTTGAGTGGGACGGTGGCAGCGGCGAACGTATTCCCGCTTATGCGCAGCGCGTTGTCCAGGCTCCAGACAGTCCGGTGTTTTCCGCTCAGGTATGGGCGCCCGAAGAGCCATACAAATGGCGTGTCAAACGTTTCAGGCCTGACGGCGATCCACTGCTGATATACGAATGTCACATAGGCATGGCTCAGGATAAGGAGGGCATTGGAACCTACGAGGAATTCCGTGTCAACATCCTGCCGCGAATCCAGAAGGGCGGCTATAACTGCATTCAGATTATGGCGATACAGGAGCATCCTTACTATGGCTCGTTCGGTTATCATGTAAGTTCCTTTTATGCGGCCAGCAGTAAATTCGGCACTCCCGAAGACCTTAAGCGTTTGATTGATGACGCTCATTCCAGAGGTATTGCCGTCATAATGGACATTGTACACTCTCATGCAGTAAAGAATGAAGTTGAGGGTCTTGGCCGTCTTGACGGGAATCCGAATCTTTACTTCTACAGCGGCGGCCGCCGGGAGCATCCGGCATGGGATTCGCTCTGTTTCGATTACGGGAAGAACGACGTTCTCTACTTCCTGCTGAGTAACTGCCGGTTCTGGCTTGAAGAGTATCACTTTGACGGATTCCGGTTTGACGGAGTGACGTCGATGCTCTATCTCAATCACGGACTCGGACAGGCCTTCGGCGGTTATGATGACTACTATAACGGAGGTCAGGATACGAATGCGATTACTTATCTTTCGCTTGCGAATATGCTGATTCATAGCGTTAACAAGCATGCAATCACGATTGCGGAGGAGATGAGCGGTATGCCCGGTCTGGCCCTGCCGGTCAAGCATGGCGGCCTCGGATTCGATTATAGGATGGCTATGGGTATTCCCGACTACTGGATTCGTACACTCAAGGAAAAGAAAGACGAGGACTGGCATCCGACGTCGATTTTCTGGGAACTGACAAACCGGCGTGCCGATGAAAAGACAATCAGTTATGTCGAGAGTCACGACCAGGCTCTTGTCGGAGATAAGACTGTGATTTTCCGATTGATGGATGCTGCGATGTATTGGCATATGGCCAAGGACGACACTGACGCGACAATTGCGCGCGGCATGGCCCTCCACAAGATGATACGCCTTGTGACTCTCGCAACCATCAATGGCGGCTATCTGAACTTCATGGGCAATGAATGGGGCCATCCGGAATGGATTGATTTCCCGCGTGAGGGTAACGGCTGGAGCTACAAATATGCCCGCCGCCAATGGGAACTCGTTGACAGCGACTATCTGAAATACTATATGCTCAACGATTTCGACAATGCGATGATTCACCTCATTGGAGGCCGGAAGGGCATTGAGAAATCGCCGGTTGTCAAACTTTGGGAGAAAGATGACGACCAGATTCTCGCGTTCATGCGCGAGGACCTCGTATTTGTCTTTAACTTCTCGCCGACGCAGGCATTCCAGGGCTATGGTGTCTTGGCTCCGGCGGGCGAGTATGAGTGCGTGCTTTCAACGGATTCGCCCGAGTTTGGCGGATATGGCAACATTGACCCGGGTACACGTCATCTGACGCAGTTCGACGAACTTTACGCGCCGGCGGGCCGCGAATGGCTTAAGCTCTATCTGCCTCCGCGTACGGCGATGGTGCTTCGTCGGATTTGACAAAAAAACGGACTTTTCTTCACTGAATAACTTTAAACGAAAAAAATAAAAAGATTTCACATGAAAAATCTTACTCTGATGGCCTCAATGCTGCTCGCGGCCGGTTCGGCATTCGCAGCGGTGCCTTTCCAGACCACCACAGTAAACGACGGCAAGTTTGCTGCCGACACAAAATGGTATACGATGCAGATTGGCTCGGCCGGTCTCTATCTGAACGTCGAAGCCGCCGAGGCGCCGATATCATTGGCAAATGCCGTGACGTTGTCTGACTCGGACTATTGGTGCTTCACCGGTAATGAAACCGATGGCTTCACTATATATAATAAGGCGTATGGCCCCGGAATGGCGCTCGGCGCTCCGTCCAATCCCGCAGACAGCAAGTATGGTTCCAACGGTCAGACGGCTTATGCCGAAGTGATGCCGACGGGCGTCAGCGGTTACACATATCTTTGGAAGATGACCGATTCACCCAACATTGAAGGCTCATATTACGTCTACTTCGCCGACGACAGCAATGCCGCATTGAACAACCGCGACGGCAAGCTCGCTTTCTGGACCTCCGGCAAGGATGCGGGATCGTCGATTCGCTTCGCAGCCCTTTCGGAAGTGAACTATGACGTTACGGACAACGTCTGGACTCTTCAGACGGACCCGACGGTGACATTGAGCAGCAATGGAGCGACTGCATCGTACAGTAACGGCGTTATGAGCCTCGGTGCAGGTCTTTGGAGTTTCACCATGCCTGACGACAAGGCTCTTGATATTGCCCGCTATACGACTGCCGACGGAACCACCGTGATGCTTGACGGTTATCCCTACGAGGGTAACAACCCGACGATTCAAGGTCCGGTTGAAATCGCCTCGATGTCGCTGATGCTGACCCCAAAAGCGTCGGCCACCCCTCACGGCCAGGCTCTTTTCCGTTACGATACGAGTCACCCCAAGTATGGCATTGTCTACCGTATTCCGGCAATCGGCTGCATTGAAAGCGGCGACCATGCCGGACGCCTGATTGCAGTGAACGACTATCGCTATTGCGGCGGAGACATCGGCGGCGGCCGCATTGACCTGCACATTGCAATCAGCGATGACAACGGCGCAACCTGGACCAGGCCGGACGACATGCGCGGAGCCGACGGCAAGCCCGTTGCACGCGGAACCGGAGCTGCCGGTAATGTAATCACAAACCTCGACTGCGGTTTCGGCGACCCGGCCATTGTCACTGACCGCGAAAGCGGTGAGATTCTCGTCGTTGCCTGTTGCGGCCGAATGAACTTCTTCTCCAGCCGCCGCGCGAACCCTCAGCCCTCGGCTCGATGGTGGAGCAAGGACGGCGGCAAGACCTGGACCGAGCCGGACTATGGACAGTGGGAACAGATTTACTCTCTGTTTGACGATAACTGCAAGTATGGGTATATTGACGGCCAGTTCATCGGCTCAGGCCGCATGGTGCAGAGTAAGCGCGTCAAGGTCGGCGACTATTACCGCATCTATGCCGTCATGAGCGGGCGCCATGCTGAATCCGGCAATATCAGCAACTGGGTTCTTTACTCGGACGATTTTGGTCGCAACTGGCATATTCTCGGCGACCCGATGAATCCCGCGGTTGACTCCGGCGCCGACGAACCCAAGTGTGAGGAACTGCCTGACGGATCCGTGATGCTCGCGGCTCGCGGCAACGGCGGCAACCGTAACTTCAACATTTTCCGCTACACAGATATTGCTAAGGCCGAAGGCTCATGGGGCCAGCATATCAATACGAATATGGGTATGGGCGGCATCAATGCCTGCAATGGTGAAATCATGATTGTTCCCGTCAAGGATAAGGCCTCAGGCGCGCAGCACTATCTGGCGCTTCAGTCATTCCCCTACGGCGGCGGCCGCAATAACGTCAGCATTGCCTGGAAAGCCCTTGTTGAGCCTGCTGACTATGACGAACCGTCGGATTTCTCCGTCTGGGGCGGACGTTATCAGGTGAGCAACATGCCCTCGGCTTACTCGACTATGTGTCTTCAGGCCGACAACAAAGTCGCATTCCTCTTTGAAGAAGCAACTTTCAACGGCTCTAACTACACGGAGATGTACTATCCCATCTCGATTGAGACCATTACCGGTGACAAGTTTGAATATTGCGCCGACCCTGATTTCGAAGTGGCCAATCGTATGGCCCGCGAAATGATGCAGCATCGTGTCGAGTCAATCAAGACATCCGACACCGGCTACGTCGGCACGATTGTTTCTTTCGAGCCGGATGCGGCCCTTGTAGCAATTGAGGCCTTCGTGTCTGACCCTTCAATTGAATCAATTGCGTCTTTTAACTCAGCCATCGCGAGCGACATGGCTTCCACGATGAAAGTCGTGGAGCCGGAGGTCGGGCAGTATTACCGCTTTATGTCTGCTCACGATGGCGCGTATAACTACCCCACGGACCGTTTTCTCTCGGTCAATAAGTCAAGCAAGACAATCACTACACTGACCAAGGCAAACAATACGACAACCATTTTTCGCCTTGAGAAGCCCGAAGGTAGCGAGCATTTTCTGATTTACAACCCGAGTGCAAACGCGTATCTGCCGTCGACGCATACGACCGTCGAGAAGGAAATGAAGGCGGTCGAGGCTGCTTCAGCTGCGCCATATCGCTTTGAGAGCGACCTGACCGGCCACACCTCTGTTGTCTGCATGACGCCCGGCAATAATAATTATCCGGCGCTTCATCTGAAGGCGGCTAACGGCACGGTCGTTATCTGGACAATCAGTGCCGGAGGTTCAAAGTGGTACATGTCGCTGGCCGAAGAACCCGAGGATAGCGCAATTGAGGAAATCGGCGCTGCCGTTGAGGGCGACTGTCACCTGTTTGACCTTCAGGGCCGTCCGGTTGCCGTTCCGTCGCGCGGAAGCCTCTATATCACGTCCGACAAGCGTAAAATTGTTTACTAACAACTGATTTGTCTATTTCCCTTTCAAAACCACAATGAAAAAAATCAGGGCAACTTTTTTGTCTGCCGCTATGCTCCTGGGGAGTCTGGTGTCGGGCGCCCGTACCATAAATACGCTGATTATCAACAGGACCGACGGCAAGACGGACAAGATTGCAATGAATGCCGATCTTGATATCAGTCTGAATGACGATGGCGACATTCTGCTTGTCCACCCGGCAATTACGGTCAGCTATCCTCAGGCGTTGGTCAAGTATTTCTCGGCCGGATTCCAGAACTTTGCCACGGGCAAATATTATATCGGCGATCATGAACTCAAGGATGACGAAGAGGATGGAATCGCCACTCCGGAGGTTGACGGACTGGAAATTACGGTTGACGGTGCGGTTATCCGTATCAGCGGACTTAGCCGAGGGAGCGATGCGCACCTGATTGCTCTCGACGGCAAGGAGATTGTCCGCGTTCGTCCGACTGACGGTCGTGCCGAAATCCGCACGTCAGGACTGACGGCCGGAATCTATCTGCTTGTGGCCGGCAATACAACTGTTAAAATCAGAATCTAAAGTCAGCACGCCCCAATGAAGATTGTAAAAACACTTGCGGCACTCATGGTGGTGCTGTGCGGAGCGGCGCCGGTTGCGGCGCAGACTCCCTGGGTACACGTCTATTCGACCGATGAGTCGGAGTTTATTTCGATGCCGGCCGAGCAACTCAAGTCAACCTCGTTCGCTCCGTTCGGAGCCAATTACAGCAACATAATCCTGACAGGCGAGAACGGGGAAGAGAGCATGTCACTCGAAACCTTCAAAAAACTCGTTTTCGGCCCGAATGTAGCGACACTTTACATCACTACGGACGAAGAACCGACCTTGAGCGACATTTATGACAAGACAACGAAGTTTCCGGCCACGATTACGGTTGACGGAGCGGGAATTTATGAGGACATTCCTCCGACGCCGATAACTTTCCGTGGACGTGGAAACTCGACTCTTAACTACCCGAAGAAGCCTTATAACATCAAGTTTGAGACGAAAACGCGTCTTTGCGACTTTAGAAAGGCGAAAAGTTATGTGCTGTTGGCAAACTGGATTGACGGCTCGTTCATGCGCAACTATGCAGCGTTTTCGTTTGCGCGCCTAATCGGGATGCCTTATGCCAACTCCTGCCGGCCGGTCGACGTCTATCTCAACGGACTCTACAAAGGGACCTATATCCTGACCCAGAAAGTTGGCTTCAACAACGGCTCGGTTGACCTGACGAAGGAGGATGAAGCCAATTCCGTCATGATTGAACTTGACACCTGCGATCCCGCGGCCGGACTCAGCGTGGAGTATGGCGGCTATACGCCGCTGCTGCGCGTTCCGTATCAACTGAAAGACCCTGATGCGCCCGCAGATGAAACGGAGGCGAAGATGTGGTGGTATGAGTGGGCCAGCGATTTTGAAAGCCTTGAGGAGGCCGTCGTTTCCGGTAAGGCAGACCTGTCGACCCTGATTGACTACGGCACTTTGGCTAAATATCTGATGGTCTATAATCTTGCCTGCAATCAGGAACTCAACCACCCTAAGAGCGTGATGCTCTGGAAAACCAAAGGCGGGAAGTGGCAGTTCGGACCCTGCTGGGACTTCGATTGGGCCTTCGGCTATCAGCAAACTTATGTCAACTATGACACGGGGGGTAGCGCAGCCGACCTTGAAAAGCACTATCAGGAGCTGTGTGAGCGCTGCAAGAAAGACTATGGCTACACGTTTGCGTCGTTTGACGACAACGGAATGACGTGCTATTGGCTTTATGATGACCTCTATGTCCGCGACGAAAGCGGCTATCTGAAGCATTATCTTGACGGGGCAAAGGCCGTCCTGCCGTCTTACCAGTCGCCGTTGCTGGCAACCGGCAAGAACAGTCAGAGCGGTCCGTTCGGATTTGGAGGCGAGTTTTTTCTCCACATTGTGAAGGACAATAAGCAATTTCTGGAGGAATATGGCCGTCTGTGGGCCGAGGTTGAGCCTCAGCTGAAGGACTATCTGAAGCAGTTCGACGATTTTGCGGCAGAACTTGAGCCGAGCGCCAACCGCGAGATTAAGGTGTGGCCGATTCATCACACTCTGAACCATGCGGAGGCTGTCAAGGAACTCAAGTCGTGGATTAAGAACCGCATGGAATACATCGGTAATCCCGAAAACAATTATGGACTCTACTAATTCTAAAAAGGGAGAATAACTCTATGAAGCGAATATTGATTCCTGTTTTGAGCGCGCTTCTTGCCACGCCGGCCCTTTCGGCGGCCGACTATCTTGACCGCTCTGCCTGGAGTTGGGCAACCTCGTCGGAGTGTCAGGCCGAGGAGGATATTACCGGACTGATGGGTATATATGACGGAAATACGTCGACCTGCTGGCATTCAAACTATCATGCCGCATCCGGCACGCCCGAGCGCACGAATCCGCATTGGGTTATGATTGACCGCCGGACGGACAGTTCACTCGTCTACGGACTGGCTTATGTCCCGCGCCAGTCGAATGGCGATAATCCCGCCACGGCCTGCACTGAGTATGCTCTGTTTTTTTCTGATCGGACCTTTGAGGGGACGACCGCTGCATCATATGACGCAATCGTCAGTGAACTTGGCTCACCGGACGTTACCGGCAGTTGGGCAGGCGACGCAACCGAGAAGTTTGTCATTTTCGAGAAGCCGGTCTCGGCCCGCTACATACTGTTTGTCAATATCAGCAGCAATGGTTCAAACTCGGCAGCCTGTGCGGAGATGAATCTGCTTGGTAAAGGCGGCAGTGGCGTTGTTGATCCGAACAATCCGGGCTATAATGCGATCAGGATTGTCACCGCCGCCGGCGACTCACACCGCATTGCAATTGACGGCGAGCAGCTTGCGTTCAGCATGGCCGACGGCAATATCCGCATGGGCAACAGCGCAATCACGGTTGAGTATGCGATGGATGAGGTGAAGTATTTCAAGCCTGAGCAGTATGACTTTGAGGCGGAGGAGTTCTACAACGGCCCGAAGACGGATATTTATTTTCAGCCCGTTGAGGTTGTGCTTGACATTGAGTCGCTGACACTCGAGGAGGGTCAGAGTGCCGTATTGACGGCCACTGTGACCAATGCGCCCGACGAAGCCGAGACCATCTGGTCGAGTTCGGACGAGACGGTTGCAACGGTTGATTCCCACGGTAAGGTGACTGCTGTCGCTCCGGGTACGTCGATAGTGACGGTTGCCTGTGGAGACGCAAGCGCCGAGTGTCGGCTGACGGTTACGGCCAAGCCCATTGTGCCGGTTGAAATCAGCATCACTCCGGAGTCGGTTACCATTGAGGAGGGTAAGACGTTCCGGCTGACGGCTACGGTTCTGAACGGCAGCGCTTCGGACCGGATTATCTGGAACAGCTCGGACATGGCGGTTGTAACGGTCGATGCTGACGGTTTGCTGACGGCTGTTGCTCCTGGTGCGGCTGTTGTTACGGCGCAGTGTGGCGACGCCTCAGCTCAGTGTGACATTACTGTGACAGCCGCTCCGCATCAGGGCGAGGATGGCATTGACGCTCCTTCGACTCCGACTTTGACTCTCCGACGCGAGGGTGAGAGTCTGGTTGTTGGTGGCATTACGGCGGGTCGCGTTGCTGCGCTCTTCTCGCTTAGCGGAGTGAAGGTCAGTGAGGCTCCTGTTTTAGATGACGGCACTGCTGTGCTGACTGTCGGTTCGCTTCCGAGGACAACTTATTTGCTTTCGGTTTCCGGTTTAACCTTGAAAATTACGCTCTAAATGAAACTACGCGCCATTTTTTCAACAATACTGATTGCTACAGCTGCTTTCGGCATCGCTGCTCAGGACCCGTGGCTCCATGTCTACTCTCCGAATCCGTCGGTTTTCAAGCAGTTCTCAATGGACGGCGTGCTTGACATCAGCTTTGATGAAGCCGGGGGAACCATGACCGTCAATACTGCTTCGGACGGCCCGACGGTCCTCAGCCTCGGAAGCATTGATCGCTTTGCAATCGGTCCGAACGTCTGCCGCATTGATATTGACACGGATATGAAAGTCTATGACTCAACGTTCGGCAGCTATGACGGACGTCCCGTGACGGAAATCGTATCCAAAACCATCTATCTTGAAGGCACGCTGCATTTCGACGGACGTGGAATTTATGAGGACGTTGATGCTCCGGTCAAGATTCGAGGCCGAGGCAACAGCACCTGGGGCTACTCGAAGAAGCCTTACCGCATTAAATTCACGGAGAAGCAGAAACTCGGTCCGGTCCATAGGGCGAAGAATCTTGTCCTGCTTGCCAACTATCTTGACGGGGCAATGATGAGGAACTTCGCGGCTTTTGCGTTCGGCAAACTGATTGAAATGCCTTATATCAATCGTTCTCTCCCGGTCGATGTCTATCTCAACGGAATCTATAAAGGGTCGTATCATCTGACCGAAAAGGTCGGTATCAACAACGGATCGGTTGACCTGCCGAAGGAGGACGAGCCGAATTCTATCCTTTTCGAGCTTGATACAAACTCGGCCGATGAGGATGAATATCCGTTTAACGACAGTTCATTTGGCGTTCCTGTACGCATCAAGGACCCGGACGCTCCGGTGGATTACTATGAGCGCGAGGAATGGCTTGACAAGTGGCGCGGCGAACTCAACGATTTTTTTGGAATTGTCAGCGGCGAGAATCCGGCTGAGATCTTCAAGGTCTGCAATCTGGAAACCCTTGTGCGCTACGTCATGACCTTCAACATTGCCTGCAATCAGGAACTGAACCATCCGAAGAGCGTCTATCTTCACAAGACCGATGGCGGCATGTGGGAGTTTGGCCCCTGTTGGGACTTCGACTGGGCTTACGGATATTCGCCGACCTACTCAAAGGGTCAGAGTTCCGGTTCATGGTGGTGGAATCCCGTCAGCTATCCCACGTATGAAAATCCCCTGATCGGATTCGGCAACGCCTCTAACCAGGGCGGCAATAATTTCTTCTATGCCCTCTGCAACAACGACGTCTTCCTGTCGCGCTTCAAGGAGGTCTGGGATGATTTTTACAATAACAAACAAGAGGAGTTTTGGCGGATGTTCAACGAGTATGCTGCGACGCTTGAACCATCGGCTGCGCTTCAGGCAACTGAACGCAGTCAGTATCAGGGCTGGGACCAGCATGTCGAAGAACTCCGCGAGTGGATTCAAAACCGATTCGATTACATTAATTCCGATCCTAACTATGGCCTTTGGGAATAACTTTTTTGACTTCATGGGGCGCAGTGTCAGCAACTTCACTGCCGTAGAAACTATTGCTGAACTTCTGAACGAGGAAGGCTTCAGCGAATTGCGCGAAAGCGACTTTTGCTGGAATGTGCAGCCCGGCGGCCGCCATTATGTGATTAAGAACGACTCGGCAATCTTTGCCTTTATAGCAGGCGAGGAGCCGTCGGCTGCGCCTTTCAGGTTGATTGCAGCCCATAGCGATTCGCCCGGATTTCGTCTCAAACCGAATCCGGAAATGACAGTTACGGGTTGCTCCGGCAGTGATGACCTGATGGTCAAACTGAATGTCGAGAAGTATGGCGGGGCAATTCTGAGCAGTTGGTTTGACCGCCCGCTCGGCATGAGTGGCCGCGTGATTCTCTGTCCGGACCGCGACCTGCCGCTGGAACTTGAAACGCGTATTGTGCGCCTTGAGGAACCGCGGCTGATTATTCCCAACCTCGCAATCCATTTTAACCGCGAGGTCAATCAGGGTGTGGCCCTTTCGGTTCAAAAAGATATGCTGCCGGTTCTCGGCTACGTCAGCAAGACTCTCGGAGGCAAGAATGCAATCCGCAATCTGCTGGCTAACCATCTTGAAGTGGAGCCGGACCAGATTGTTGACTTCGACATCACGCTTTTTGACCTTCAGGGGCCTGAGCAGGTCGGAGCCGACGGCTTGTGGGTGAATTGCGGGCGGCTGGATGACCTGGCGATGGCCTGGTGTGCGCTTCAGGCACTGATTGAGGCCGGCTCGGGATCAACCACCCGTGTCATGGCCATTTTCGACAACGAAGAGACCGGTTCAGGAACGCGTCAGGGCGCTCATTCGCCCGTTTTGCGCAACATTATGCGTCGTATCTCCGCGGATGCTACTGACGAGCAGTTTCTGGCTCTCGTCGCTCAGTCCGCTTTCGTGTCGGCCGACTGCGCCCATGCGGCCCATCCCAACTATCTGGAAAAGATGGACCCGGTCAACCTGCCGCGCCTCGGTGGCGGCCCTGTCATCAAGGTCAACGCAAACTGCAAATATATGACCGACGCGCTGACGGCGGCCCGCTTCAAGCAGATTTGTCTGCTTGCCGGCGTCCCGGTCCAGGAGTTTGTCAACCATTCGGATTCGGCCGGCGGCTCGACCCTTGGCAACATACTGACCTCAACGCTTGACATTGACGGGGTTGACATGGGCATCGGCCTCTGGGCCATGCACTCCGCGCGCGAGACCTGCTCACTCGACGACATTGACATGACCATCCGCGCCTTCACCACCTTCCTGCAAAACTAATGGTCTCGGAGGTGGGTGACAAAATGGCAGGTTGGGTGGCAGAAACTTTTTTGGCACGATATTTGTTACGTTAGTGTCATGTGCATTGAAACTCAATTCAAGAAAAAACTAACAAAACAAATAAAACACCTCTAAAAGAATTATGGGAAAAATTATTGGTATTGACCTTGGCACGACCAACTCGTGCGTGGCAGTTCTCGAAGGCAAGGACCCCGTTGTTATTCCTAACAGCGAAGGCCGCAACACAACTCCTTCAGTCGTGGCTTTCACTGACGGCGGCGAACGCAAGGTCGGTGAACCCGCAAAGCGTCAGGCAATCACGAACCCGAAGCGCACAATCTACTCAATCAAGCGTTTCATGGGCGAGCGTTGCAGCGATGTTGAAAACGAAATCAAGCGCGTACCTTATAAGGTTGTATGTGGCGCAAACAATACTCCCCGTGTCGACATTGACGGCAAGGAATATTCTCCCCAGGAAATTTCGGCAATGATTCTTCAGAAAATGAAGAAGACTGCCGAAGATTATCTCGGTCAGACAGTTGACGAGGCTGTTATTACCGTTCCTGCTTACTTCAACGACTCTCAGCGTCAGGCAACCAAGGAGGCCGGAGAAATTGCCGGTCTGAAGGTTCGCCGAATTGTCAACGAACCGACCGCAGCCGCTCTGGCATATGGTCTGGACAAGGACGGCAAGGACCAGAAAATCGCCGTGTTTGACCTTGGTGGCGGTACGTTTGATATCTCCATTCTCGAACTGGGCGACGGCGTGTTTGAAGTGAAGTCGACCAACGGTGACACTCACCTCGGCGGTGACGACTTCGACCAGGTTATCATTGACTGGCTCGCTGACGAGTTCCAGAAAGAAGAAGGTGTTGACCTTCGCATGGACCCCATGGCTCTCCAGCGTCTGAAGGAAGCCGCTGAGAAGGCCAAGATTGAGCTTTCAAGTTCAACTTCAACCGAAATCAACCTTCCTTACATCATGCCCGTCAATGGTCTGCCCAAGCACCTTGTGAAGACTCTGACACGCGCGAAGTTCGAGCAACTGGCCGACCTTCTGATTCAGGCAACCGTCGAACCCTGCCGCAAGGCCATGGAAGACGCAGGCCTGACTCCGGCCGACATCCACGAGGTTATCCTCGTTGGCGGTTCAACCCGTATCCCCGCAATCCAGCAGAAGGTTAAGGAAATCTTTGGCAAGGAACCCTCTAAGGGTGTTAATCCTGACGAAGTTGTTGCCGTCGGCGCTGCAATTCAGGGTGGCGTGCTTTCAGGTGACGTCAAGGACGTGCTTCTGCTTGACGTTGTGCCTCTGAGCGTGGGCATTGAGACCCTCGGCGGCGTAATGACCAAACTGATTGAAGCCAACACGACGATTCCTACCCGCAAGAGCGAGACCTTCTCGACTGCGGCCGATAATCAGCCCTCGGTTGAAATTGTCGTGCTGCAGGGTGAACGCCCCATGGCGAAGGACGACAAGATTCTCGGAAAGTTCCACCTTGACGGCATTGCGCCTGCTCCCCGTGGCATCCCGCAGATTGAAGTTACCTTCGAGGTCGACGCAAACGGTATTCTGAACGTGAGCGCAAAGGATAAGGCAACCGGCAAGGAACAGAGCATCCGCATTGAAGCATCAAGCGGCCTGACCGATGCCGAAATCAAGAGAATGAAGGAAGAAGCCGAAGCAAATGCCGCTGCTGACGCTAAGGAGAAGGAACGTGTTGACACCATCAACAAGGCCGACTCAATCATCTTCCAGACCGAAAAACAGCTTGCCGAGCTTGGCGACAAGATTCCTGCCGACAAGAAGTCCGCAATCGAAGCCGCAGTGAGCAAGTTGAAGGACGCCCACAAGGCTCAGGACATCGCCGCAATCGAAGCTGCCATCAAGGAAATTGAAACCACCTTCGGTGCTGCCCAGCAGGACATCCTGAACGCCCAGCAGCAGGCTGCCAACGCAGGCGCCCAGCAGCAGCCCGGCGCTAACCCCGGCAGCAACGAACCCAACGTCACCGACGTTGACTTCGAGGAAGTAAAATAATCCCTCAACTTAGGAATATCTAAATCCATAAAACAAGAGGATGTTTGACCTCAGTGGTTAGACATCCTCTGTTTTCGTGTATTGGCTGAGATTGTAAAAATAAGGTCGGGCAGTTATCCAGAAAAAGATAACTGCCCGATTGTTTTCTGAGGAAGATGGGAGGGAAATTAGACGGTGAGGATTTCTTTTTCTTTGGCGGCGAAAAGGTCGTCAATTTGTTTGAGGTATTTGTCGTGGAGCTTCTGGGCGGAGGCTTCGGCGTCTTTTTCAACGTCTTCAGGCATGCCCTGTTTTACTGCCTTTTTGAGTCCATCAATTGCGTCGCGACGAGCGTTGCGGACTGACACTTTTGCGTTTTCAGCCTCGGCCTTGCTCTGTTTGACGAGGGTTTTGCGGCGTTCTTCGGTCAGCGGGGGGATAGACAGGCGGATTACTTCACCGTTGTTTTCAGGGGTAATGCCGAGTTCGGAGTTGATGATTGCTTTCTCAATCTCTTTGAACATGGATTTCTCCCAGGGGGTGATTACGATTGTGCGCGCGTCGGGGACGGAGATGTTGGCGACGTTGCTGACGGGTGCGGCAGAGCCGTAGTAGTCAACGCGGATGCCGTCAAGGAGTTTGGGGTTGGCTTTTCCGGCACGGATGTGGCTCAGGGATTCGTCGAGGTATGCTACGGCGAGTTCCATTTTCTCTTCGGCGGGCGAGAGATATGTTTCAGGGTTAGTCATATCTTGAATTAAAAGTTAAAATTGCAGAATACAGAATAAATACAAAATGTTAGATTATGAGGAGGGAGTCGCCGTAGGTGCCGAAGTTATATTTCTCGGCTATGGCTTCGTTATAGGCCCGCATGACGTTGTCGTAACCTCCGAAGGCGGCTTCCATCATGAGCATGGTGGAGAGGGGGAGATGGAAGTTCGTGACGAGGGCTGTCGGGACGGTGAAGTCGTAGGGCGGGGCAATGAATTTGTTGTTCCATCCGATAAATTCTTTGAGGTGTCCGCCCATGGATTCTCCGGCAACCATGCCGCGCAGAACGGATGTACCTACTGCAAGGACCTGTTTGTCGTTGTCCTTGGCGTGGTTAACCGTTCCGACGAGTTGTTCGTCAATGATGACTTCTTCGGAGTCAATCCGGTGTTTTGAAAGGTCTTCGACGTCAATTTCACGGAAGGTTCCGAGGCCGGAGTGGATTGTCATGAAGCCGATTTCGATTCCTTTGAGTTCGAGACGTTTCATCAGCAGGCGCGAGTAGTGTAGTCCGGCTCCGGGGGCAACGACGGCTCCTTCTTTTGTTGCATAGACGGTCTGGAAGGCTTCAACGTCGATTTCTTCGGGTTCGCGGGTGATGTGTTCGGGCAGAGGAGTCATTCCGAGGGCGTAGAGCTGACGCTTGAATTCGTCGTGTGGGCCGTCGTAGAGGAATCGGAGGGTTCGTCCGCGCGAGGTTGTGTTGTCAATGACTTCGGCAACGAGGCTTTCGTCTTCGCCGAAGTAGAGTTTGTTGCCGATTCGGATTTTACGGGCGGGTTCGACCAGCACGTCCCAAAGTTTGTTTTCGGCATTAAGTTCGCGCAGCAGGAAGACTTCAATTCGGGCATTTGTTCGCTCTTTGTTGCCATAGAGTTTTGCGGGGAAGACACGGGTGTCGTTGAAGACCATTACGTCTCCCTCGTTGAAAAAGTCGATGATTTCCTTGAAAAGATGATGTGTGATTTTGCCGGTTTTGCGGTTCATGACCATGAGCCGGGCTTCGTCACGCTCTGCCCGGGGGTATTGGGCAATCAGTTCCTGAGGAAGGTCGAAGTTGAATTGCGACAGTTTCATATTTCGTTTCTGTGGGTTGTATCGTTTATTTCTTGTTTGTTTGGAGAGGAGGGGGAAGAGGAATCGGATGGTATTTCGATTTCTACATCGCCGAGGAATTCGAGCATTTTCGGGGCGTCGGGACAGTCGTATATGCTGACGTCGCCAACCCGAGTGCGCCGCAGGGCCGTCAGGTGCGCTCCGACGCCAAGTTCAACTCCGAGGTCGCGGGCCAGGGAGCGGATGTAGGTTCCCTTTCCGCAGACTACGCGCACCTTGATTTCCGGAATCCGACAGCTGAGGAGTTCAAGTTCGGCAATTTCAACCTGTTTCGGTTTTAACTCGGGAGCTTCGCCGCGTCGGGCGAATTTATAAGCCCGCTTGCCGTCGATTTTGACTGCGGAAAATACAGGGGGGATCTGGTCAACAGTGCCGATGAAGCGGCTGAGTGCGTTGCGGACGTCGTCAGAGGTCAGATGGTCAGTCGGGGACGTTGAGTCGATTGCGGTTTCGAGGTCGTGGCTTGGGGTAGTGGCTCCGAGGCGTATGGTGGCGACGTATTCTTTCGTGCCGGCCTGGAGCTGGTTGATGAGTTTGGTTGCGCGTCCGGTGCAGACGAGCATCACGCCGGTTGCGAGGGGATCGAGGGTTCCGGCGTGGCCGACTTTGAAGCGCTTGATGCCGTGGCGACGGCGCAGCACTCCCCGGATTCGCTTGACAACGTCGAACGAGGTCCAGTGGAGAGGTTTGTCAACTTTGAGTATCTGGCCGGAGATGAAGTCCATAGTGTGGTTTGTGAGAATAAGTGGCGGTTGCAACAGGAGTGGCGGTTTTACCAGAGGAGGCAGAGGGCGCCTGCGGCAGCACAATAGACTGCAAACCAAACGAGTTTGCCTTTTTTGACAATGTTGAGCATCCATTTGCAGGCGATGCAGCCAACGATAAATGAGGCGAGAAAGCCGACGGCTATGGGGAGGAGGCCGATGGCGGCCGAGGCTGTGGCATCGGCTTCGGGGAAGATAATGTCTTTGAGGTCAAGGAGTCCTTCTCCGAGAATCGGGATGATGACCATCAGGAAAGAAAAGTTTGCGACTTTCGCGCGGTTGTCGCCAAGAAGAATGCCGGTTGCAATGGTTGTTCCGGAGCGTGAAAGGCCGGGAAGAACAGCAATAGCCTGGGCGAAACCGATGATGATTGCGTCAGTCCATGAGATATCACGTCCCTGAGGAGCGGAGGGTTTCGCGAGGGTTTCGCGGGTTCGGGTGAAGTAGGCGAAGCAGAGTAGAACGGCGGTCACGAGCAGGCAGATGCCAACCACGGTCAGGTTGCCGTCAAAGAGGGCTGAGATTTGCTTTTTGAAGCACAGACCTACAATCCCGACCGGGATGCAGGAGAGGAGTATTTTGCAGACGTAAAAGAAGTTTTCGTCGCGTTTGAATCCGAAAAACGAAATGGCCAGGGGCCAGAATTCACGCCAAAGGATGACGACGGTGCTGAGAACCGTTGCGACGTGGAGCATCATGCTGAACGTCAGCGATGCTTCGGGGTCGAGGTCAAGCCCGAGAATCTGTTTCATTATTTCGAGGTGACCGCTGGAACTAATCGGGAGGTATTCGGCCAGACCTTGGACGATTCCGAGAATCAGTGCGTCAATGCAATTCATTTTTCGTTCTCTGCTGAGGGTTTATTTCTTGGGTCGGTAGATTATGGCGAAAGCCATGAAGAGGAATCCGAGAAAAGAGAGCGCGGGGCCGATTACGATTCGGCGGGTCGAGAAGATATCAGGGTTGAAGCCGGCATCGGTGGTGCTTCCGCCGAGCATCAGTAGAAAGCCGATGATGATTGCCGCTCCGGCAATTGCCATCAGGATGAAGTTTGTCTTGACCAGGGGGAACTCAACGTAGGTTTCCGGGTCAAGTTGGGAGTTGTTCTTTTCGTTTGAATTTTTCATGAGGCAGGCGAGGTGAGATTCAGTGGATTAAAAGAGTTCATCGTAGGAGCGGTTGAGATAGCGCTGCGTAGCGAACAGTGCGGCAATCAGGCAAAGGAGGATTCCGGCGGCAAACATTGCGCCGCAGACGCAAATCAACATTCTTTCGGTCAGGACTGCGCGCAAGGAGATGTCAAGTGACCACAGGTAGGCATACATTGCCGCAAGCAGGGCCGAGGCAACAATTGCGGCAATGAGGGCCTGAAGGAGATTGCTTAGCAGGAATGGCCGACGGATGAAGCCGCGTGAGGCTCCGACGAGTTTCATTGTGTGAATTGTGAAGCGCCTGGAGAATATAGTCAGGCGAATAGTGTTGTTTATCAGAACGAATGAAATCGGTAGCAGGGCGAGGGCGGCAATTGCGAGGACCCACATCAGGGTAGAGAGATTGCGGTTGACCTGCTCAACGACTTCGGTATGGGCGTTGACCTGATAGACATCGTCCATGCGGGTCAAGGGCAAGACAATTGCATCGAGGCTGTCGGCTACGGCATAATCTGCCTTGACGTTGACTTCAAATTCGGGCAGGAAGGGGTTGACGTCAAGCAATTCGGTCAGGTTTTCGCCCATTTCTTCGCGCCAGGTTTCGTTGGCTTGTTCGGGCGAGAAGTAGCGGAACGAAGCGACGTAGGGCGCATTGGTGAACATCTGCTTAAATTCGTTTACGCGGTCAAGCGAAGCTTGTTCGGTCAGGACGACGTCGAAACCCATGTGTTCCTTGATTTCGGTTGTTATGCTCCGGGCGGCGAGGCCGAGGGAGGCAACCATGCCGAGCAGCAACAATACGAGGGCGACGGATATGGTTGCCGTTGCCTGTACACTCAGCGAAGAAAATCCTTTACGCGATTTCATTCCGCAAAGTTAATCAAATTTAATGAGAAATGAAAGATTACGTATGAAAATTGACATTAAGTCTCTGCCGGAGGCTCTAAATTGGTGAAAGGGCGCCGGTGGTGGAGTCCATGATGTAGCCGCGTATGCTGACGTCGCGGGCCATGAGGGGATGATTGGTTATCAGGTCGACGGTTTCTACAACAGCATCGGCTGTGTCCGTAAATCCATGGAGCCATCCGTTGAGGTCAATGCCGCAGTGGCGCATCAGCGATATGTGTTCTTCGTCGACTCCGCGTGAACGCATCAGCGAGAGCATTTCTTCAGCGTCCATGCCTTGGACTCCGCACCCGGTGTGGCCAATGACCATGATTTCGTTGACTCCGAGTTCATAGACAGCAACCAGGAGTGAACGCATGGTTGAATCAAAGGGGTTTGTTATTGTTCCGCCGGCGTTCTTAATCATTTTGACGTCGCCGTTCTTGATTCCGAGGGCAGCCGGAAGAAGCTCAACCAGACGCGTGTCCATGCAGGTTACGATAGCGATACGTTTGTCCGGATACTTCGATGTTTCGAAGTTGCGATAGGCGCCTGAGGCGACAAATTCGCGGTTATGTTTTAGAATTTCGTCAATCATAGTCGTTGAAATCGGTTTATCAGGCGCAAATTTAATAAAAAAACGATAAAAAACGGAAAGACTGCAACCTTCATTTGTGTTGCAGTCTTTCCGTTTTAGTGTAAGTCTGGTTGAATAATCAAAGTTTGATTACGCGGCCGTCGCGGATATAGAGGCCGGGAAGGGCTGGAGCGTTTACGCGGCGACCCTGGAGGTCATACAGAGTGGAGTTTGTATTATCGACGTTCACCTCCTCGATTGAAGAGTCCGGATTCGGGTCTTCTTCGCCGGGAAGCACAGGGTCAGGGTAGACGGGCCATTCGTGGTCGGCATCAATGCCGTCGAAGCAGTAGACACTTGAGGCGGGGAGTACGAGGGTCAGTTCGCGGTCAATGTCAATCGGAGTGTCAAGTTCGGGCATTCCTTCAAGCGCATCCTGGACCTTGAAGGATGATTTCAGACGGATTGAGCCTTTAACGTGGGCGGGAATGTCAAGAGCCTCACGGAGGGTGGTCGTGAAGGTCTGGGCATTGTTGTCTCCGTTACGCAGAGCGAGGGTTGACTTTACGCCGTTCCATGATGCCCAGCCATAGACCTCATGTTTGGAGCCGGTCCAGGGGTTGCCGCCAACCCAGTGGGCGTCGGGGAGGACGTCAGCGTTGTTCTGCTGCCAGAAAATACACTCGGCCATGTCTTCCCAGAGTTTACCCTTCTTGCCGTCGCCGGAAATCTTGTTCATCAGGGCATAGTCCGTATAGAGTTCGACCATTGATGAACCGCTGGCGAAGGCGCAGCGCATTTCTCGCAGAACGGCCTGGTAGTCCTGAGAGTAGTTGCAAGGATTCTCGTGAGAGGTAAGGATGAGACCGTGGGTCATGATGGAGTTGATCGGGCAGAGGGGTGAGCCGGTGACGTAGTTTTGATAAACAAGACGGTCACGGTAAGTTATCCACTGTTCGCGGTCAATCGAGTTGTTGCCGGCTTTGCCATAGTCGTTTTCCTGGCGCCATGTGCAGTCCGATACGGTGTACCAGAAGGGAGAGGCCCATGTGCCGACTGTGGTGTTCAGGAATATGTCAGGTTTGATTTCGCGCAGGCGCTGTTCGATGTCGATGATGCCTTCCGCACCTTCCTCGTTGTTGGGGTCAGGGCCGTATGCGGCGAAGAGGCCGCTGATTCCGTCAAATTTGAAGAATCGGAAGTCATAGTCACGAATCATGCGTGAGCAGGCGTTGAGGAAAACGTCGTAGTAGGCCGGATTGCTCAGTTGCATGCCGCCTTTGCCGTTCCAGTAGGCGCGGCGGCTGTTACCGCTGGTTCCGTAGCCGCCGACCGGGCCGAGCCATGTGCCGATGCCCGTGTTCATAGAGGTTGCGACTTCGTCGATTTCCGTGAATCCGTTGGGGAAGTTCTTGTTGAAGTCCCAGCTGCCCCATTCGTCCCATCCGTCATCCCAGACGAATGCACCGATGTTCGCACCGTAAGCCTGATAGAGTTTCTTTTCCCATTGGTTGACAACGCGAACACAGTCGCTGACCTTCATGTGTGAGTTATAGGTCGGATCATCCTTACGGTTGATGTTGAGTTCGAACCAAGAATTGTAGATTGGGAACGGACGCCATGCAACGGCGCGCTCACGGTCGACATAGGCTGCGACGGAGCGGCGTGCCTGGTCTGGGGCAATCAGGCCGGCGACGGCGCTGACCGTCCATGTTTTTCCTGCCTCAAGAGTGACGGGACGGCTCCAAAGTCCCTGGATTGTCTGCGCTTCAGGAACGGGGAGGTAGATGACGTATGTCTTGTTGTACGAAAGGTTGATGTTGCCGTTGGTGCTAAGTGCATTATCGGCGTTATAAGCGAAGTAACGGATGGAGAAGTCGCCGGCGAAGGGAACGTCAAATTTGTAGACGTTGTTTTCCTTGTTGTGGCCGGAGTATCCGTTGTGGTAGTCATTGACAACAACATTTCCGTCGCCGTCAATAAGGTCCACTCCGCAGATGTCGAGTCGGTGATTGCCCGAAGTGTAGACGAATTCGACGGTCAGAGTCGCAGGCTCGCGGAAAGATATTTTGCGTTCCATCTGGCGCACGTTTTCCTGGGTAACGCCCAGTTCCTTGATTCGAGCGGGTACGTTTTCAACCCCGGTCTTCGTCCAGCTTGAGCCGGTCCAGGAGTCGGTTTCGGTTTCGCCCTCTTCAAGCACGGTGTTTTCGGCAGCTGAAAGCACGCGGCGCACAGCTGCGGGTTTTTCTGCGGCGGGATCTTTGCCGAACACTACTTCGGGAATGGCAATTTTTCCGCTGTAAGTGATGTTGCCTGATGAGGTGATTGTTTCAGAAAGGGTTTCGATAAAGTAACGGACAATGAAGCTGCCGGCGCGGGGCAGGTTAAGGGTGTAGACGTTGTCCTGCTTCTGACCTCCGGTAAAGCCGGCGTGATAGTCCGACGCGATGACTTCGCCGGTCTGGGGGTCACAAACATCGACGCCGACAATGTTCAGGCGGTGAGTGCCGGAAGCATATTGGAAAGTCACTGTCTGCTCTCCGGCCTGGCGGAAGGTCAGATAGCCACGTGTGCCAACAATATTATCGGCGGTCAGGCTCTGGTTTCCGGCAATCGTTTTGAGTTCAAGAATGGCCGCGGGAGTTTCGTTGCCCGGAGTCCATGAGAAGCTTTCGGGGGTCCATGACGTCGGTGTGAATGACTCTAAGCCGGAGGATTCGGAGAGTACAGAATTCTTGCCCATCGGCGTTTCGAGTCCTGCGAAGAGCATGTCGCTCGCAATGATTGCGCCGCGGGTGTTGCCTACTACTGACGGAGCCGGACAGCCTTCGACGTTCTTGACGTCATAGAGCATGGCGACGATTGATTTCATATTGACGTTGCTGCTGACGGGAGAAATCTCCATTTCCGTGCGGAAATAGTGGGAGCCGTCGCGAAGAACCGCGCGCCAGTTGACATTCAGTCCGTTGCCTTCAAACTCAGCGACGATGGCCTGGCCGGGGAATTTTTCGGATCCTTTGACCGCGTCGGGGTTTGCGGTAAGAGTCTCGGTCGAGACGGCCTTGAGGGTCATGGCCGATGCAGGAACGACGGTCCCGTCGCCAAGGTTGAGAACGAAAAGTTCTGAGCCGGACAGCAGATTCAGAGCCTGACATCCTCCAAATTTCAGCGAAGTGCCATCTTTGACGAAGGAGACGGAGAGCAGGTCGTTGCTCAAGGTGTAGGTCCCGTCGGTCTCCGCCAACAAGGCGGTTCCCGGCAATGTTTCTCCGGGGAAAATGACGTTTTGCGCATTAGTCAGAGTTGTCATTGCTCCAAGGAGCAGCGCCAGCGTGCAGCTGCGTAAACAAGTGAGATTCATGCTAAGAATGATTAGGTTTAAGAGTGAAATTTACAAATTTAATTTTGCAAATGTACGAAAAAAATATGGGAAGTCAACGTTCTTGAGCCGATATTTCAAAAAAAAAGCCTACCTTTGCAGCGGAAACCAAAATTCCGAACCATAATTATGATTCCTACATTAATATCTGTTCCCCGGAATATTACCAATCCGGAAATGACCGCGTTCTATTTTCCTGCCGAAGTCGATGGGCGTAACAAATGGTGTCCGGTCTCCCGGCGTCAGTTTGCCGACAACGTACTGGCAGTTGCCGCCGCCCTTCTTGAACTTAAACTCGGGGTACAGGAGTCTATCGGTATTTTCTCGGAAAACCGTCCGGAAATACTTATGATTGACTTCGCGGCATGGCAGCTTCGCGCCATTCCGGTCAATATTTATGCAACATCATCGGCCGATCAGGTCAGATTTATTGTTGAAAATGCCGAAATCAAGCATATCCTCGTCGGTTCGCAGGTCCACTATGACGTTGCCCGCAAGGTTGGTGTCGGGGTGATTATTGCTGCTGACCCCGCCGTGCGCTTCGATGATGATGACACGACGTCAATTCATTTCACTGAGCTGCTTGAGCGCGGCACGGCCGCGTCGGCCGAGGTGCATGCGGAGGTGACTTTACGCGCCGGACAGGCTATGCCTGATGACCTTGCCACGCTGCTCTACACGTCAGGAACTACCGGCCTCCCGAAAGGCGCGATGCTGACTCACGATAATTTTTCATCTGCGATTGAGCTGCACCACCGTCGACTGACGATGCTCCACGCCGGCGACACGTCGCTCTGTTTTCTGCCGCTGAGCCATATTTTTGAAATGGCCTGGAGCTGTTACTGCCTGACATATTCGATGCCGCTATATGTCAACCGCGACACGGCTCGCATTCAGCAGACAATCCGCGAGGTGACGCCTTCGTGCATGTGTGCAGTGCCGCGATTTTGGGAGAAAGTCTATACGGTCGTGATGGAGAAAATCGAGGCGATGGGTGTTGTTAGCCGGACCATGGCCAAGCGTGCGCTTGCCGTTGGCCGGCGTCGCAACCTTGAGTATGTCCGCATGGGGTTGAAAGTTCCGGCGATGCTCGAGCGGGAATATCAGCTCTACAACGGCCGAATCTTCCGCAAGCTCCGCGGGGCCATAGGCGTTGAAAACGGCAAACTTTTCCCGACGGCGGGCGCTCCGATTTCAACTGAGATCGTCGAGTTCTGCCATGCGGTCGGCATCAATCTCTGTATCGGTTACGGCCTGAGCGAGACCACGGCCACTGTTTCCTGCTTCCCGGAGGTGGAGTATGCAATAGGGTCGGTTGGCACGTTGCTTGACGGCCTGAAAGTCCGCATTGGTGACAACAGCGAGATTCAGGTTTCGGGTCCGACGGTCATGTCCGGTTACTATAAAAGCCCCGAGCAGACTGCCGAGGCATTCACCGCTGACGGATGGCTTCACACGGGTGATGCGGGCCGGATCGATTCGCAGGGCAACATCTATATCACGGATCGCATCAAGGACCTGTTCAAAACCTCAAATGGTAAGTATATCGCTCCGCAGGCAATTGAAAGCCGCCTGGGAGCCGACCCGCTTTTTGAGCAGATTGCCGTCATTGGCGACCGCCGGAAGTTTGTCAGCGCGCTGATTGTTCCGGATTTCAAGATCCTTGCGAAGTTTGCTGCTGACAATAATCTCGGCGCGATGACGCGCGAGGAACTTGCTGCAAATGCGAAGGTTAACGAATTTGTTATGGGCAGAATAGAGAAACTTACGGCTGACCTTGCCCCTTATGAGCATATCAAGCGCTTCACGCTGTTGACAACTCCTTTCACAATGGAACGGGGTGAACTGACCAATACGCTGAAGGTCCGTCGCCGAGTGGTCATTGAACACTATGCTGACCTTGTTGACAAGATGTATGTCTAACCCGTAGCCTCAGCGTTGAACATGGAAGAGAAGAAGCCGGTCAGAGTCCTTTTTGTTTGTCTGGGCAATATTTGCCGCAGTCCGGCCGCCGAGGGCGTTTTTCGAGCAATTTTGCGCGAAAATTGTGCTGAGAGTCGCTATGTTGTCGATTCGGCCGGGACCGGAGGCTATCATATTGGCCAGTTGCCGGACAAACGCATGAGGATTCATGCACGAAGCCGAGGCTTGGAGTTGACTCACCGGTGCCGGCAGGTTTCGGTTGACGATTTCGCTGATTTTGACCTCATAATTGGAATGGACGCGAGCAATCTTGCTAATCTTCGCCGACTTGCGCCGAGCGTTGAGGCCGCACGCAAGGTATGCGGAATGGCGTCGTTCTTCTCCGGCGGATCGTGCTATGACCATGTTCCCGATCCTTATTATGAAGGAGCGGAAGGTTTCGAACTTGTCCTGGATCTGCTTCAGGACGGATGTCAGAATCTGTTTAACAGGCTGGAGAGTGGCGAACGGATTTGAGCTGACCCTGGCTCGGCGTCTGGCGTGGAAGCCGCTTGACTCCAGACGCGTCACTCCGGCAGTCGGAGTGGCTGTTACAGGAGTAGCGCTGTCAATTCTGGTCATGTTGCTTTCTGTTGCAGTCATGAGCGGATTCAAGAACGAGGTCAGACGGAATATTCTCCGCATGAATGACGCCGTCACGATTACGGGTTATGACGCAGACGGCAATCCCGCGGCGTTTCCTGTTGACGAGCCTTTGCGGGCGCTTACGCTTCCGGAAGGTGCGTATGCCGTCGGGCATGTAGGTCTTGCCGGTATCTTGAAGACGCCAACTGATTTTCTCTGTGTCAGCCTTGAGGGCAATTCCGAGGTTGTTGAGCCTGATAGCGTTGGCTCGGTGGCAGTCAGCAGCGGGCAGGCGTCGGCCCTCGGGCTTAGCTTGGGAGACAGGATTCCGGCTTATGTTTTTGTGGACAACCGCTTGCGCGTAAGGTCGTTACGTGTGGATTCGATTTACTCGACCGGAATAACGGAACATGATGAGAATATTGCTTACTGCTCAACGCAGCTTCCTGCATCACTGCTGGGGCTGCCGGAGGGATATGTGCAGTCGGTCGGCATCCGCGGTGTGGCTCCGGACGAAATCAAGCCGCTGGCGTCGCAGATTCACTCGCAGTTGCTGACGGCCTATTATTCCGGTGAACTGACGTCTGCCTATGGTCTGACGGACGTCTATCAGACAGATTCGCAGTTTTTTTCGTGGCTTGAATTGATTGACACTAACGTTGTTGTGATTCTGGCGCTGATGGGAGTGGTTGCGTCGGTCACTCTGATTTCGTCTTTGTTCATCATTATTCTGGAGCGGGTAAAAACAATCGGTCTGCTGAAAGCTCTTGGAACTTCCAACAGACAGATTCGCAGGATTTTTATGCTTATGGCCGAACGTCTTGTTGTTCGAGGCCTTGTCTGGGGCAATTTGATCGCCGTGGTGATGATTGTGGTCCAGTATTATACGCAGGCGGTTCCGCTTGATCCGGCATCATATTATGTTGACCATGTTCCGGTCCGGCTGTCGCTCGGATGTTTTTTGGGGGTCAACGCCGGAGCGCTTGCCGTCAGTTGGCTGGTTTTGATGCTTCCGGCAATGACCGTGGCGAAGATTTCGCCGGCCACGACAATGCGTTACGAATGACGATGGGCGGGACGTAGCAGATCGTTTACTGTCTTGACGGGGTTGAACGTCGCTGCGGGAACTTCGACAAAAACCGTGTTCCAGTCGCTCATGGCGCCGTTCCAGAGTCCGGGAAGTTCAAGTGCGCGCAGTTCGCGTCCTTGGGCCGACTTGCTTGAAATGAAGCCTGTTGCCTGGTCTACATAATGGGGCAGGTCGTAAGGCTTGCCGTCAGGGTCTTGGATGTAGCAGACAATGTCAACGGGGTTGAAGTGAGTCGCTTTAGCCATGAAATCCTTAAATTGTGGCGCAATCTGATGGCTTTCGAGAATCTGAGGCGAAGTTGATCCGTCCGGATTCACGGTCAGATAGGGGCCTCCGCCAGGTTCGCCTTCGTTGACAACCATGCCGCAGACGCGTAGCGGACGGTCAAGTTTGGTCAGCAGGAACTGTTCGAGGTCAGCGTCATTCATGACTTTCATGCGAGGGTCACGGACCTGAAGGACGTCATGGAGATACTGAATCATTTCGCGCTGGCGGGCAATCGTTGCGTTGCCTTCGCGCAGTTCCTTTAGAAATTCAGCGATGCGGTCATGAATCTGAATCAAATAGCCTGCAAGAATGCGTTTCCATGTGACGGTTGCGTCGCGTTGCGAGTCGGGGACGACATTGTCAATGTTTTTGATGAAAACTACAGCAGCATCAATGTCATTCAGGTTCTGAATCAGCGCTCCGTGGCCGCCGGGACGGAATAAGAGTTGGCCGTCAGAGGTGCGGAAAGGGGTGCCGTCGGCATTAGCGGCGATGGTGTCGGTGAATGATTTTTGTTCGGAGAGCGAGGCGTCGATTTTTACGCCATATTTTTTCTCCGCATCCGGAATCAGGCGGTCAAGTTCGTTACGGAATAGTTCGCGGTGTGCCGGGCTGACGGTGAAGTGCAGATAGAGTGTCCCGCCGGCTGCGGCGGCTGTTGCGGCTCCTTCAGCAATGTGTTCGGCCACCGGGGTGCGCGCTCCGTCGGCATATGAGTGGAACTGTAGCAACCCTTTGGGGAGTTGACCGTAGTTCAGTCCTGAGCCGTCAATAATCGCACGGATGATTTCCTTGTCTTTACCATCGCCTTTCAGGTCATCGACCGATTTTCCATAGAGGGCCATGCAGACTTCATTCAGCGCGGGATAAAAGGCAAATTCGTGGATGGAACTGATGACTTCAGCTACGTCGGAATCTGCGGGCGCTTTTTCGTCCGGACCGTCAACAAAGGCGAAAAGAGATTTGAACATTCGGGATGCTGCACCTGAGGCGGGAACGAATTTGCAGGCTTTGCCGCCGTCGGCAAGATATTCGGACCACCTTTTTTCGGCGGCTGCGCGGGCTTCGGAGTCAAGCCGGGCAATTCCGTGGCCTACTGTGGCGGAGCCAACGACTGTCAGTTCGGGAAATCCGGTTTTGAACCGTTCGAGCTGTGAACCGGCCTGTTCAGGGCTGATTCCTTTTGCCGCGAGAGTTTTGAAGTCTGATTCGGAGAACATGGTTTTCAGGGTTTTAGGTTATGAGGATGAGTGTAAAAAGAAGGTTCATAAACAGCCATCAGGGGCATTAATCGAAGTTAAGTCCCCTGATGGAGTCTGTAATTATAACGCCAGAAGGGCGTCTAAAGTTTCGCGGAGTTTGTCAATGCTCTGCGCGCCGACGAGACGGAGTTCGGTTTTCTTGCCGTTCTTGAATGTCAGAATCGTCGGAATCGACATGATTCGGTACTGCATTGCAAGGTCGTTCTGCTCGTCAATGTTGTATTTGCCGACTTCGACGCGTCCGGCATATTCTTCGGCAACTGCGTCAATTGCAGGACTCATGCCAACGCAGGGTCCACACCAGGTTGCCCAGAAGTCTATCATTACGGGTTTTCCGGAGGCGATGATGTCATGGATGTTTTCATCAGTGAAAGTCTGTGCCATAGGTTATTTTTTTGGAGTTAAGTTAGTTAATTGAGTTGATTCTTACTGTATTTCGAATTTGTCATGCTGTCAGGATCTGATAGTCGACGTCAATTGACTCAAGCCGTTCAACAAGTTTTTTGTTGATTGCGACACCGACGGGCGACGTGAGGGTCAGTCCGCGGTTGAGGGTCGGGTCGTAGAGCCGCACTTCAAGGCGCCCGGTCTCGCCCTCCCCCTTTGACTGGGCGCTTTCACGAAGAATATCGGCCAGGGCCGGTTCGATGCGGTCAGTCATCAGTTGGATTGAGATTCCGCGCACCACTTTGCCCTTCATTTCGCTCAGGAGGGAGACGGAGGTTATGTTGAAGCGCAGGTCTTCGTTTGCGTAACGTCGCTGGAACTGGCCGGTAATCAGAATCTGCTGCCCCGAGGTGCAGTAACTGTTGAACTTCGCGAAGGTCTGTCCGAACAATCGAAGCTCCATCTGTCCGCTCAAATCCTCAATTTTCAGGATTCCGAACGGGCCTTTCATTCCTTGTCGCTGCTGGAAGTCAATGACCATGCCGCCGATGATGATTTCCTTGCCCTCTACGGGCGTATGTTCCTCGGCCGAGAAGTCTTTTATCGGCGTGCAGCCATAGGTGAGTTCCATGTAATAGGGGTCAAGTGGGTGGGCAGACAGGTACATGCCGACGAGTTCGCGTTCGCGGGCGAGGAGTTCGGCCGGGGCCCAGGGGACGGCGGGCTTGACAGCGGGACGTCCGGCCGTTGACATTGACTGGTCGTCGGCAAACATGTCAAAGAGCGAGGCGCTTTGCTGCTGTTTGTCTCGCTGGAAAGCCTGGCCGTAGCGCACAAGCTGTTCAGAGAATGATTCGTCGCGCGAATTTGTCTCAAAAAAGTCTTCACGCTTGATTTCGTCGGCAAAACAGTCAAAGGCCCCGGCAAGCACGAGATTATCGAGCGTGCGGCGGTTCAGGCCACTGGAAATGTCAACGCGTTCAACGAAGTCATAGACGCTTGTGAAGGGGCCGTTGGCATCACGTTCGGCAATGATTGCGTTGACGATACCTTCGCCGACGCCCTTGATTGCTGACATGCCGAAGCGGATGTCGCCTGCGCGGTTCACACCAAAATTGCTGAACGATTCGTTTACATCCGGCCCTTTAACCTTTATTTTCATGGCTTTACATTCGTCCATGAAGACGGTCAGCTTCGTGTTGTCGTTTTTGTTGCGGCTGAGAACGGCCGCCATGTATTCAGCCGGATAGTTCGCTTTCAGGAAGGCGGTCTGAAATGCGACCCAGCTATAACAGGTCGCGTGGCTCTTGTTGAATGCATAGGAGGCGAATTTTTCCCAGTCTTTCCAGATTTTGTCAAGAACCTCCGGTTTGTGGCCGTTGGCCTGACCGCCTTCCATGAATTTGCCCTTCAGATGGTTCATCTTGTCGATGAGTTTCTTACCCATCGCCTTACGAAGGGTATCGCTCTCGCCTCGGGTGAAGTTGGCAAGCAGGCGGCTCAGGAGCATGACCTGTTCCTGATAGACCGTGACGCCGTATGTATCTTTCAGATACTTCTCCATCTCGGGGATGTCGTATGTGATTGGTGAGCGGCCTTGTTTGCGGTTGATGAAGTCAGGGATGTAGTCCATAGGCCCCGGGCGGTAGAGGGCGTTCATCGCAATAAGGTCTTCAAACGTCGTCGGCTGAAGTTCTCGGAGATATTTCTGCATGCCGGCAGACTCGAACTGGAAGGTGCCGATTGTGCGCCCTTCGGAGTAGAGCTGGTATGTCTTGGGGTCGTCAATAGGAATGGTGTCGATGTCGACTTCGACCCCTCGTGTCAGTTTGATGTTAGAAATGGCTTCCTTGATGATTGAGAGCGTCTTCAGCCCGAGGAAGTCCATCTTGATCAGTCCGGTGTCCTCGATAACGGAGCCTTCATACTGTGTTACGAGCATTTTAGCTCCGGATTCTTTGTCGAGCGCAACGGAGAGAGGCACCCAGTCGCTGACGGCGTCGCGGCAGATGATGACGCCGCAGGCATGTACGCCGGTGCTTCGGACATTGCCTTCGAGTTGCAGGGCATACTTCAGGGTGTCGCGCACGAGCGGATTCTGGTTCTTTAGTTCGTCCTTGAATTCCGGAACATGCTCATAGCAGTTTTTAAGGTTACATTTGAGTTCCTTTCCGTTGACTTCGGGCATGCGTTTCGGAACCAGATTGGCCAGGCGGTTGCTCTCGGGCAGCGGAAGCTGTTCAACGCGGGCAACGTCCTTAATGGCGCTTTTTGCGGCCATTGTGCCGTAGGTTATGATGCGTGCAACTTTTTCAGCACCGTATTTTTCGGTAACGTAGGCAAGCACGTCGGAACGGCCGTCATCGTCGAAGTCAATGTCAATATCAGGGAGGGAAATTCGGTCCGGATTCAGGAAGCGTTCAAACAGAAGGTCATACTTAATCGGGTCTATCTGGGTGATGTCCAGACAGTAGGCCACGGCCGAACCGGCGGCCGAGCCGCGCCCCGGGCCGATGCTTACGCCGCGCTGGCGTCCGGCGGCGATGAAGTCCTGGACAATGAGGAAGTAACCGGGAAAGCCCATGTTCTTAATCGTGTCCAACTCGAAGTCAATGCGCTCCTTCTGCTCGTCGGTCAGTTCTTTGCCCCAGCGGCGGTAGGCGCCCTGATAGGTCAGGTAACGAAGGTAGTCGTCATTATCCGTGAATCCGTCTGGAAGCGGAAAGTTGGGCAGAATCGGTTTGTGGTCAATCGAATAAGGTTCGACCTTGTTAAGGATTTCAATGGTGTTGGAGAGAGCCTCGGGTATATCTGCGAACAGTTCGTTCATTTCCGCCGTTGTCTTCATCCATTCCTGCTTGGTGTAGAGCATTCGTTTCGGGTCGTTGAGATCCTTTCCGGTGCTGACGCAGATAAGGCGGTCATGGGCTTCGGCGTCTTCTTCGTTGACGAAGTGGACGTCATTGGAGCAGATTATTTTGATTTCATGTTTGCGGGCCAGTTCAACCAGAACCTTGTTGACTTCCTGCTGAATCGGGTATACGTCATGGTTTGCACGGGGAACCGTGGCCTTATGGCGTTGCAATTCAATGTAATAGTCCTCGCCGAAGGTCTCTTTGAACCAAAGCATGCTTTTTTCGGCCTCGTCAATCTGGCCGCGCTGAATCAGGCGCGGAATCTCGCCGCCGAGACATGCCGAGCAGACAATCAAGCCCTCGGCGTGTGACGCCAGCTCCTGCTTGTCGGTTCGGGGATGTGAATAGAAACCTTCGGTCCATGCACGGCTGACAATCTTAATCAGGTTGTGATAGCCGGTTTCGTTCTTGGCCAGGACAATGAGGTGGCGTCCGGTGTCGTGTTTGTCTGTGTGTGTTGTCAGCGACTCGTTGGCCACGTACATTTCGCAGCCGAAAATCGGCTTGAACGGCTCTTTCCCTTCCTCTTTAAGTCCTTTGTTGACTTTGTTGACGTAGTTGAAGTATTCCTTAATGCCGAACATGTTGCCATGGTCGGTAATTGCCAGGCCGGGCATGCCGTCATCAATAGCCTTGTCGACAAGTGCTTTTACTGACGCCTGCCCGTCAAGTACGGAGTATTGGGTGTGTACGTGAAGATGAACAAAAGATTCCATATCACCCACAAAGTTACAAAAAAAATGCGTAACTTTACGGCGAATTTCATAAAACTTAGAGCAAAAATCATGAAAAAACTTAAGTTGTTGTCTGTCATTATGATCTGCGGTTGTTTGCAGATGGCGGGCGCAGCGACCTTTAGCGGCAAGGTCAATAAAAATATTGTCTGGGAGTTGCGCGATTCGGTCCTTTATGTCAGTGGTACCGGGGCCATTCCGTCATATACCACCACATCCATGGCACGAATTCCTTGGACCGAGGACAAAATCGCGCGTGCAATCGTGCGGATTGAAATCGGCGAGGGAATAACCGAGGTCGGCAACTATGCGTTCGGCTGTCTGACGGAGGTGCGTGATACCCGCACGGAGTCAGAGCGTTATACAAACGAGTCTGATAACGCTTCTATAAAGTACTACAAGTTACGGAGCATCAAACTGCCCTCGACTCTCAAAAAAATCGGGCGCAATGCTTTTTCGAAAATCAACATCAAGGCAATTTCCCTGCCGGAGGGGTTGACGGAGATTGGCTATGGGGCGTTTACGAATTGCGATTTGCGAAGCATAAAGTTGCCTTCGTCGCTGAGGAAGCTTGGGGCGGAGACCTTTACCGGTTGCAGCAACCTTCAGTGTGTCGACATTAATGACGCTGAAATCGGGCTTGGTGCCGGTGTGTTCTTCGATTGTGACAAGCTCCGCATGATTCTGCATACGTCGAATCTTAAGTCGGTTCAACCGTCTACGTTCAATGCAACGATTTTCGCTCAATTTTTGGAGGCAGAACTGCTTGACATGTTTCGCACGGACGGAATCGAAAATTATATCGCGACATACATGGCCGGAGCGGCTTCGGCTTCGAACGGCGATCTGACGGACGAGGAAACGGCTGAGATGCGGACCCGCGCAATTGATGAATTTTATGTCAAGGAGGCGAAGAACGCAACCGTCCAGTTCAATCTTGATGACATCAGCCTCGGAGTTTACGACGCGGATGCCGGAACGGTCACGCTTGAATCGGTCAATCACGGCTCGATGTTGTTTAAACTCAGCCCTGAACAGTATGAAGAATTGCAGTCCGGATGGGTGGATTATCGTGAAAAGTTACGTCCAACGTTCCATCCCGCAAATGGGCGTGTCAAACTTCAGTTCATCACTCTGGCGCTTGACGGCAGGACAATTGTCGGGTCATTGCTTTAATCCGTTCCCATTCACGACGCAATTATGAAGAAGGTCATTGTCATGTTTTTGGCGGTCGTTGGAGCTTGTGGCGTTTTCGCTCAGACGGCCGTAGACTATGAAGAAATCCAGCGTGAGCATCTTCGCTCGAAAAATATAGAAGTTCAGACCCGTCGGAATGATCGGTACGGCAATCTGTTTGAAAAGATTCCGTCAGGCTATGTCGGCTCGGTTGCGCTTGCAATCAATGCGCCCGGAGCTTATCCGGAGACGGCGGCCGGAGTTGAGACGGTTCATGGATGGATGGTGCGTCCGAAGATGTTTCTTGGAGCAGGCGCGGGTTATATCCGTGCGTTTCGTTATGACGAGGCCGTTATTCCGCTGTTTGCGGAGGCCCGATTCTACTTTGCGTCTGAATACATGCGCCGTATTTATCCTCATTTCGGGCTACGCCTCGGCGGTCAGTTCGCCTCTGAAGGCGGTGGCGGATTTTACAGTCAGGCCGCATGCGGTTTCCGAATCCCAATGAGTGAGCGGTTTGCCGTCAGTCTTGAGGTCGGTCCGCAGTATGTTACTAAGTATACGCGTGGAGGCCGACATGACAGTACGGTGACTTACAAGTCGCCCTGGATGGTCAATGGATATACGTTCGGATTCTTCGGCCGTCTGTCGTTCGAGTTCTGACTTGCCTTACTCTTCAGTTGACTGGGGCAGCGGACTGACGCGAATCAGTTCAAGTTTGGTCGCGGACGAGCGTGCAATGTTGAACGTGTAGGGCGACAGGATGATTTCGTCGCCTTCAGCAGGAATTGAGCCGGTTGTGTTGAGAATGTAGCCGGCAAGAGTCTGATAATCGTCGCTTTCAGGAATGTCAAGACCGAACTGTTCGCGCAGGCGGTCAACTTCAATGCGCCCTGAGAACTCAAAAGTTCCGTCGGCAAGTCTGCGTGCAACGACGTTGTTGCGATCGTGTTCATCCTGTATGTCGCCGAGAATTTCTTCCATGAGGTCTTCAAGGGTTACCATGCCGGCCGTGCCGCCGAATTCGTCAACCACGACTGCAAGCGAACGCTTTTCAGCAAGCAATCGGCGCATCATTTTGTTGGCCAGCAGCGATTCAGGCGCAAAAATTACGGGTTTGAGGTTTTCCTTCCAGTCCGTTTCCGGGTGAAGCAATTCGGAGACGTGGATATAGCCCATAACGGTGTCTATGTCGTGGCGGTAGACAAGAATCTTAGACCGGCCTGACGATGTGAAGAGCTGCGAGAGTTCGGCCCGGGTAGTAGTGTCAATGTTGACTGCGACGATTTCGTTGCGTGGAATCATACAGTCACGCAGGTGGATTGTCGAGAAGTCAATTGCGTTATGGAAAATCTTCACTTCGTTTTCGAGCATGGAACGAGCCGGGGCATCGGGGGCTTCCATTGTACGTTCAATGTATTCGTTAAGGTCCATGACGCTCAGGGGCGAGTCGTCATCATCGGTCCGGCGTATGCCCGCAAGGCGCATGATTCCGCGCGAGAGGGCCGTCGTGAACCACGAAATGGGCCACAGAATGAGGTAAAAAAGATACATCGGCACTCCGCTGACGCGCAATGAGGCGTTCGGGTTTATACGGAAAAGTGTTTTCGGGATGAACTCGCCCGTAATGATGATGACGGTGGTGGTTATTAGCGTCTGGACAAGAAGAACAAGAAGTTCGCTGCCTCCCAGCCAGACGAAGAGCGACGGTTCGAGAAGCTTTGCCGCGGCCATACCGTAGATTACAAGCACGATATTGTTGCCGACGAGCATCGTTGTGATGAAAAAGTCCGGGCGGGAAAAGTAACGGTCAATGATGCGCGCACTGAGGCCTTCTTTGTGTGTGTCGAGTTCGGCTCGGACGCGATCGGCCGAGACGAAGGCGATTTCCATGCCTGAAAAAATCGCTGAGAGAAAAAGGGAGGCTATGACTATAATGATCCAGTTAATCATTTTTCGTGGCTGAGGTCAGTGAGTCAGGATTTGATGGTTGAAGTTTAAACTGCGATGTCGGTATGATGCCGGTCGGGCGCCGGATGGTGTAGGCGGTAATCTGTTCGTTCGAGATGAATCCGTAGCCTTCAAGTATGCTGCCGGTGCGCTCAATGTGGATGAACGAGTCGGAGTAGACCTTATGGGAGTTCTGATTCCAAAACATCTGGTGGGTCATAAATTTGTCTCCCTGAAGGTTGCGCATGCGCACATTGCCGTCGAGACGCCATAGTTTCAGCCGGGTGAAATATCTGGCCGTATCGGCTTGAATGGTGGCATCGGTCATCATCGCATTGTCAAATTTTTCAAGGTGAAGCCCTTCGGGGAATAACCAGTGCGGTTCGTCGGCATTTTCGAAAATCTGCCAAAGAGGAGCCTCGATGTGATAACGAGTAATCCCGGAGTCGGACACGAACGAATTGACCGAGTCGGTCACCATTGTCGGCGTAACGTTGCCGTCCGGGGCTTCGGGTCGCGGACCTTCTTCGTCGCTACACGACTGAGCGGCGATAATTAAAATCAGGGCAGACAGAACGGGCAGAGGCGAACGCATTTATCGAATCTTGGAGGGGAGGAACCAGATTTCGTTAAGAGCAACGCCGAGGGTTACCATGTAGTAATTCTCGGTTACGGTTGCGGCCGGAGTTGTTGAGCGATGGCGATACTCGAAGCCGAGGTTGACGGTTGTGCGCAGCGGGGTGGGGAAGCCGAAACCACATGTCAGTCCGTATTCGTTGACGTGGTTGCCGTTGACCATCATGTAGTCGCGTGCGCCAAATCCACCAATTCGATAGCTCATGCGCTGGAAGTAGTTTCCGCGCTTCGAGGGGGTGAACTCGGCTCCGAGTGCATACTTGGAGCGGTTCGAGAACTGTTGGGCCTGGCTGAAACCTTCAATCCCGGGAAATGTTGACTTACTCCAAGGCTGGAACGTATAGTCGGCGGCAACGAGCAGGCGGTCGTTCCATTCGTAGGCAAGACCGGCCCCGATAGACCACGGCATGTCATATCCTGACTTGGCCAGGTTGATTGTAGGCGTCTTTTCCGGTGAACTTGAACCCTGGGTGACGTCATAACGGATTCCGTAGGCTGTGCCGTGAACTTTGCGTGGCAGCGTGAATGTGGCGCCGATTTTAATCCGGTTTTTCTGTTTGAAGTCAATGCCGTACTGTACGCCGAACAGCACATTATAGTCGCGGATTTTATGAACTCGTTCATAGAGAGAGACGGAGCCGTTTGTTGCCGTTGCATAGACGTCATTGACGACGTTGCCGAAAAGGTAGCCGCCGCTGACTCCGACTGTCAGGCCCTTGACCGGACGCGCGGCCCATCCGAGATAGACCTCACTGATGCCGCCCTGGCCCTGATATGAGCCTATGCCGTTGGCGACTTCCTGGCCAAACGAGTAGCCGACAGAGCTGAAGGGAAGCAGTCCGACGGAAGCACCCATCCATTTCCCGATGGGGACTTGAAGAGTGATGTAGTCAAGACCTCCCTGTGGTTTGGTTACGTGGAGATTCTTTTCCGAAGCAAGCACTGCGCCGGCGTCAACGCCCATGTCGAACAGGAACGTCATCGAGTCGATTGCGGCGAAACTGGCCGGATTCTTGGCGTTGATTTTTCCCTTGCCGGAGATGGCATAGCCGACGCCGCCCATCGCACGCTGGGTCGAGGTTGTACGGTCGTTAAGGACACCATAGCCAATCATTGAGTAAGGTGAGGTTTCCTGAGCGGCGGCTGTGACGCCGACAAGTGCCAGAATAGAAAGCAGAAGGTGACGCAAAGTGGGTTTCATCATCATCGGTTGTTGTGGTTCAAAATGCAGTAAAGACCGCGGTTGACGAGGTGAGGGTGAATTTCGTAAGTGACGTCTGGCGGAAGCAGCACGGCGATTTCCGGGGCCCAGCCGCCGGAAAGAATCAGGCGCCGGTTGCGCCCGAATCCGCTGTATAGCAGCAGTTCGGCAACGACTCCCTGCATGGCGCCGGAGCGCATGGCCTCTTCGGTTGTCGAGCCGAAACGGGAAATGTTGTCGAAGTGACCGCTGACAAGCGGCAGGCGTGCCGTATAGTGATGTAGCGCGCGCAGCCTCATGCCGGGTCCGCAGGCAATGTTGCCGCCAAGAAACTCTCCGGCCGCTGACACGAAATCGTAGGTGCAGGCAGTGCCGATGTCGGCAACAAGTAAATCTTCGTCGGGGTGAATCGACGCTGCGCCGACGGCTGCGGCCAGGCGGTCGGCCCCAAGGGTGTGAGGCGTGCCGTAGCGGTTTTTCAACGGCACCGGGGTGTCTGAGGTCAGTTCAAGACGAAGCGGAGCGCCTGTCAGTTCCATAAGAGCGCAGACGTTACCGCCTGACACCGAACATCCGACTGCGGCTGAAATCTCCAGCGGTTCGATTGTTCGCTTTAGCAGCGACATGGCTGCTGCTCCGCGCAGAACCGCACAGCAACACTCTTCGCCGCTTTCCGAGTCGAATCCAACGAGTTTCGTTGAACTGTTGCCTTGATCAAAAGTCAGAATAACGCTCATTTACGACGTGATTTGCCGGCAATAATGCTGATGGCGATTGAACTGTAAATCTGGATTGCTGCTCCCGCAAGAGTGAATGCAAGCCAGTCTCTCAGCTGAGGCGCCGAATAAAATGCAAAAAAGGCGGCAACGCAGAAAAGGAGTGCGCTCCACGATTCCAGACGCAACAGGCGCTTGATGCGTATCGGAGTATTCTGAGCCGGTGCAGGTTCGAACAGACGTGCAAGCAGTGTCAGCAGCGCGCCGGCCGAATATACATAGCGGAACGTCATTCCAAACGGATCATTGTTCACAATCGGAATCAGGACGCCGGCCGCGATGGCCACCAGTCCGATAATGAGCATAATGGGGGTGAATTTCTTCATTTTTTTCAGTCAAAAATATAGACATCCTCGCTCGGACGTTGCATGTGGTAATGTTCGCGCACAATGCGTTCCAGTTCCTCCGGATTGGAATCCAGACGTCGGTTTAGCGCCTCATAATGGCGCAGAGTGTCCTCACACTGCGCAATCTTATCCTCCAGCGAGCGAATCTCTGCGGCATAGTCCATTGACCGCATGATAGAGTTCTCATTGAAGAACAGTACATAAGCCACAAAACCGACCACTATCAGCAGCGGCAGCGAAATGTAACGTTTAAGCCAGTTAATCATAGGCGCAAAGTTACGATAATTAAATGAAAAAAGAAAAAATTTAAGAATGAAAAGGTCACTCCCTGTGTAAAAAAATGCGGCCCTTAGAGATGAGCCGCATTTTTTATTTTGTATTTATTTCAGCCACTTGTCGAGCCAGCGGAAGAAGACGCGCTGCCAGAGAATGGCGTTCTGCGGCTTGAGAATCCAGTGGTTCTCGTCAGGGAAGATGAGCATTTCGGCCGGAACGCCACGGAGTTTGGCTGCGTTGAAGGCCATTTCGCCCTGTGAGGAAAGTATGCGGTAGTCCAGTTCTCCGTGGGTAATCAGGATGGGAGTGGTCCACTGGTCAACGAACTTATGGGGCGATGTGGCGAACGTTGCCTGGGCAATAGCGTTCGACTTGTTCCAGTAAGCGCCATAGTCAGGGTTGTCTTTGGTGTCGGTCGGGGCGTTGACAGCGCCGCCGCCCATATCCCAGTTGGCAAACCACATTTCTTCGGTTTCAAGATATTGAGCCTCGATGTTGAAGATGCCGGCGTGAGCAATCAGCGCGGCGAAGCGGCCTTCGTGATGGCCTGCGAGCCAGTAAACCGAGAAGCCGCCATAGCTTGCGCCGACTGCGCCGATTTTTTTCTCGTTGACCCACGGTTCGGTCTTCACGTCGTCGACAGCTGCGAAGTAGTCACGCATGTTCTGTCCGCCGTAGTCGCCTGAAATCTGTGCGTTCCATTCGGTTCCGAAGCCGGGGAGGCCGCGGCGGTTCGGGGCAATGACAACATAGCCGTTGGCAGCCATGAGGGCGAGATTCCAGCGGAAACTCCAGAACTGGCTGACGGCCTGCTGCGGGCCGCCCTGGCAGTAGAGCAACGCGGGATATTTGGCGTTGGGATCGAAGTTTTGAGGTTTGACAATCCATGTCAACATGTCTTTGCCGTCGGTGGTCTTTACAATACGACGCTCGACGGAGGGCATTTGAATCTGGGCAAAGATGTCGTCGTTGACGCCGGTTAGCTTGTGGGCCGAGCCGCCTTCGGTGCGATAGATTTCGTTGGGGAAAACCATTGAGTGAGCCATGGTGAGGACCTCGCTGTTGTTGACTGGCTGGAGCGACTGATAGTCGACTTCGCCGCCGGAGATGAGCGAGACAGTGCCGTCAAGCAGGATGTTGAAGATCGGCTTCACTCCGTCGCGGTAGGCAAGGAAGAAAAGGCCGCGCGAGTTGGGTTGCCATGCAATTTCGTCAACAGTGTAGTCCCAGTTGGCAGTCAGGTCGGAGATTTCGCCAGTGGCCATGTCGCGTACCATGATGCGGTTTTTGTCGCTCTCATAGCCGTCATGTTCCATCGAGAGGAAGGCCATCATCGTGCCGTCGGGGCTGAAGGTCGGGGCGGTGTCGTAGCCCATCATTCCGTCGGTCAGGTTAGATGTCTGTTTTGACTCCAGGTCATAGAGGAAAATGTCAGAGTTGGTTGACAAGGCATATTCCATTCCGCTTTTTTTGCGCGAAACATAGGCCAGCTTTTTGCTGTCGGGGGTCCAGGCAAACGATTCAATTCCGCCGAAGGGCTTCATTGGGGCTTCGTAGAGCGGTTCGTCGGCCATGATGTCGGATTGATTTGCCAGGCCGGAACCGTCGAAGTCGGCAATGAAAGGATGTGGTATTTCGGTTACCCATTCGTCCCAGTGCTTGTACATCATGTCGTCGATGATGCGGCCTGTGGCATCGGGGAGGTCGGGATAGACATCCTGAGCGGTGCGGACCCATTTGATTGACTGAATCATGACTACCTTCTTTTCGTCAGGAGAGAATAGGAAGCCGTTGACGTCCTTTTCTTCCTTTGAAATCTGTTTACGGCCGGAGCCGTCAGGATTCATGACCCATATTTGCTGTTTGCCGTCAGTGTCAGGGTAGAGGAATGCGATTTTCTTTCCGCCGTCAATCCAGCAGTAATTGCTCTCGCTCTTTGCAGTACGGGTTAAGCGGGTTTTGTTCTGACCGTCGGCATCCATAAGATAGAGGTCCGCGTTCGAGCGGTTTTGTTCGACGCTCTCGTAGCTTACGGAATAGAGAACCTTCGATCCGTCGGGGCTGAGTTTAGGCTCGCCGACGCGGCCCATGGCCTCGAGGGCGTCAATTGTGAAGATGCCGTCGGCCGATGTAAACTCGGGGCGGTCAATGATGTTTTCATCTTCTTTGTTTGAAGAACAGGCCGCGGTTGACATTGCGGCGAGTCCTGCAATAGCGATTGGTTTCAAAAACTTATACATATTAATTGCTCTGGAAGTAAAAAAAACACAAAATACAAAACCTGTAAATCGGACAGAATTTTGTATTTTGTGTTTTTAATTTTGCATTCTACTTAGAGGCAGCCTGCGAGGGCGGCGTTGGTTTTGCGAACGGCTTCAGCGCTCTTTTCGAAGAGAGCCTTTTCTTCGTCGTTGAGATCGAATTCAACGATTTTCTCAATGCCGTTCTTGCCGAGGATACAGGGAACGCCGATGCAGATGTCGCTCTGGCCATATTCTCCTTCGAGCAGGGCCGAGCAGGAAATCATGCGCTTGGTGTCGTGGATAATGGCGTCAACAACGCTTGCGGCAGCTGCGCCGGGAGCATACCAGGCTGAGGTGCCGAGCAGACCGGTCAGAGTTGCACCGCCAACCATGGTGTCAGCCGCAACCTTTGCAAGGGTTTCAGCGGGCAGGAGGGTCGAAGCGGGGATGCCACGGTGAGCGGCATAGCGGGTCAAGGGAATCATGGTGGTGTCGCCGTGGCCACCGATTACGATGCCTTCAACCTCGGCGGGGTTTGCACCGAGTGCTTTGCTCAGGAAGTACTGGAAGCGTGCGCTGTCAAGTGCGCCACCCATACCGATGATGCGGTTCTTAGGCAGGCCTGAAGTTTTGTGAATCAGGTAGGTCATGGTGTCCATCGGGTTGGAAACGCAGACAATCACAGCCTCGGGGGAGTTGGCCAGAACCTGGTCGGTTACGCTCTTTACGATGCCGGCGTTTACGCCAATGAGTTCTTCGCGGGTCATGCCGGGCTTGCGGGGAATACCTGAAGTGATGACAACGACGTCGCTTCCTGCGGTTGCGCTGTAATCATTGGTTACGCCGGTTGCGCGGGTCTGAACGCCAAGAATGTTGGCGGTCTGCATGATGTCCATTACTTTGCCTTCGCTGAGGCCTTCTTTAATATCAATGAGAACAACTTCGTCGGCAATGCCGGTGGTAATCAGAACGTTTGCGCAAGTGGCACCCACGTTGCCGGCGCCAACAACTGTAACTTTTGACATAGGAGTTTTATAATTAAATTTGGTTATATTATTTTTCGGTCACAAAGTTACGGAATAAACCCTAAGAAACTAACACTCTTAACAAAAATTAACGTGAGGCAGCTCTCTTACACTCTGTTTTTTATTATCTTTGCAATTGAATGATAAACTGATTGCTCAAATTGAATTAATGATATGTTTTCAGGAATAGTAGAAGAGGCGGCCCGCGTGGCGGCCGTGAAGAGCGAGGGCGGAAACGTCGAACTGACTGTCGAGTGCAGTTTTGCGTGTGAACTGAAGGTTGATCAGTCTGTGGCACACAATGGAGTCTGTCTTACAGTGACGTCGGTTATTGATGATGGTCATTACACCGTGACGGCCATAGAGGAAACCTTGAGGCGTTCGAATCTTGGACTGCTTCGCCCGGGCGACAGGGTAAACCTTGAACGCTCAATGCTCATGAACGGGCGCCTTGACGGCCATATTGTGCAGGGCCACGTTGACTGCACGGCTCAATGCGTTGAACGCAAGGAGCTTGATGGCTCCGTGGAGTTCACATTCGACTATGATGTTGACCCCACAAAGCGCCGCCAGGGCTATTTGACGGTCGAGAAAGGCTCCATAACGGTCAACGGTGTTAGTCTGACCGTATGTCTCAGTGAGCCTGGTCGTTTCAGTGTTGCCATCATACCGTACACACTGGAGCATACCAACTTTGGAGAAATCCGTGAAGGTTCGCGCGTCAACCTGGAGTTCGACATCATTGGCAAGTATGCCGCCGCACTGATGAACGTATGATTTTCCCGCCTAAGAATTCCGGGAGTGTGCCGGAGCTTGCACCGGATGTACGACAGCTGATAATTATCGGCGCAAACGGCGCCGGAAAGTCGCGGTTTACCGCCCGTCTGCTCTCGTCGGTAACAGGCCGGCAGCGTGTGTTTGCGCTCTCACCGCTTCGCGCTTTGTTTGGCGCTTATCGGCCTGATGCGCCCGAGTGGAGCATCGACGCGCTCTATGCGGAGGCCGTTCGCCGTTCGCCACTGACGGTTGGCGAGGTTGAAACGATTGCGCCGCCAACCGAGGCTGAGCGCCTGCTTTCGCTATTGCTTCAGGACGAGATGGTCAATCTGCTGGCCCACAAATTGTCCGGTCGGCGCGACGACCTTATGCCGACTAAACTTGATCGGGTTCTTGACCTTTGGTGTGAAATATTTCCTGAAAATGACATTTTGCGCCATAACGGCTCGCTTATTTTTACCTCCGGGAGTGCCGGAGAGTCGCGAGGCCAGAATCGGCTGTCGACCGGCGAGAAACTCGTGCTGTACTACTTTGGAGCCGCGCTATATGCGCCGCAGAATGCCGTGATTCCGGTCGATTCGCCCGAGATGTTTCTTCATCCGTCGACAATCCGTTCCGTATGGGACCGCGTCGAGGCTCTGCGCCCGGACTGCATGTTCGTCTACACGACCCACGATCTGGACTTCGCGGCGACCCGCACGTCGGCCGCTACGGTCTGGGTGCGCGGATGTTCGGTTGAGGCCGACATCTTTGACTATGACTTGCTGCCGCCTGACTCGCAGTTGAGCGAGGAAATGTATCTGGCTATTCTCGGAGCGCGCCGCCCCGTTCTCTTTATTGAGGGCGACGGCTCTCGCTCGATTGACGCCAAATTATATCCGCTGATCTTTCCTGAGTACACAATCAAGGCGCTCGGGTCATGTGACCGCGTCATTGAGTCAACAAGAGTCTTTAACTCACTCGGTGCGTTTCATCATCTTGACAGTATTGGCATTGTTGACCGCGATCGCCGCTCGGCTCAGGAAGTCGGTTATCTGCGACGCAAGAAAATCATGGTGCCTGAAGTCGCTGAAATTGAAAATATGTTGATGGTCGAGGAGGTTATCCGTACGGTCGCGTCTGTCAACGGTCGGGACGAACACAAGGCGTTCAATAAGGTCAAGAACTCCGTAATGAACCTATTCAAAGCCGACTCGAAATCTCAGGCGTTGCAACACACGCGCCATTACGTCAAGCGAACAATCGAACATCGTATTGACGGACGTTTCGCCTCCATATCGAAGCTTGAGGAACACATGGCCGATCTTGTCCATGAAATCAATCCGCGGGCAATTTATGAGCAGTTTTGTCGGGATTTCCACTCATATATTCGCGAAGATGACTATGAATCGGTTTTGCGCGTTTACAATCAGAAATCCATGCTTTCGCAGAGCAATGTAGGCGCCGTAACTGGTTGTGGTGATCATCGGGCATATATTGCTGCCGTTCTTAATATTCTGAAGTCGCAGACCCCTGCGGCCAATCGCATCCGTCGCGCCCTGCGCGCCCTGCTCCGCTGACGGCTTTAGGCGCGTTTTGGAATGAATATCAGGGAAATTTCGTAACTTTGCAGTTATAAAGAAAAAATTTAAAATCAATCATTATAGATGCGCAAGTATGTTTTGTTTGTTGCCGCTATGACGGCAATGAGTGTGCGGGCGGATTATGCCGTGCCGCAATGGCGTGCTGCTGCACCGATTAAGGTGTCGGCGCCGTTTATGAATGATTCAATCAATCCTGCAGGCGATAAGTTTGCTCTGACGTCACTCCTTGACAATCCGGTTCGCTCGAAAGTCAGTGGAGCTGTGGCCGAAGCAGACTCGGCCGGCATCCTGGCGCTTGCTTCCGCACCCGGAACTCTCCAGCTGCTGCAGACGCAGTTGCGTTCGGCCGGATTTTCAAAGCCGACGTTGAAGGTGACCTCGCAGGTGCCGTTCAAGGTGTTTGTCAACGGTGCGGAAGTAGCCTCCAAACTGACCGTGCAGAAGGACTCGATTGATGGAGCCTCAACGGCAACCGCTTCGTTGCGCCTGGAACCGGAACATGACGTCACGCTGACGGTCAAGGCGTTGGTTATGGGTGAAGATTCTGTTTCCTCGCCAACGATTCAGGTCGTTGTCGAAGGTAATGGCGATTACAGTGCCGGAGCAAACATGCAGCGCCGATTCTCGCTTGACGACACGCAATATGGTAATCGTGTCAACGGCCTGTCAATGAGTCCTGACGGCAAGTATCTGATTACGAATTATTATAACTGGTACTCCGCTTCGCGCCAGCGCGCCTGGTCAACCCTGACCGATCTCAAGACCGGTAAGGAAATCAATTCGGCACTCCCCGGCAATGTGAAGTGGATGCCGACCGCCGGTTCTCGTCTTTATTATACGGCGGTCGCAGCTGATGGCTTTGACCTTTTCGAGGTTGACCCGCTGACGGGTGCGCAGACTCTGATTGCCGAGTCGATTCCTTCGGAGTGGTTCACGTGGAGTCCCAAGGGAGACTACCTTATATATACAAAAACTGACGCCGGCGTGACGGAGCAGGGACCGCTGCGACGCTACATCTCGCCCGACGACCGCCAGCCAGGCCATCGAACCCGCTACATGCTTCAGCAGTTCGATCCGGCTACCGGAATGACCCGCACGCTGACATACGGAAACCATACAACTTCGTTGCTTGACATCAGTCCTGATGGAAAACGCCTGCTCGTTATGACCTCGCGCGACAATCCGCAAGTCCGTCCCTTTTATGCTCAGACAATCTATCAGCTTGACCTTGAATCGCTGAAGGCCGACACGATTGTGGCTGACGCTCCGTCGTTTGTCAACTCTGGCTGTTACAGCCCAGACGGAAAACAGGTGCTTTTTCTCGGCTCGCCCTCGGCGTTCGACGCGATTGGCAAGAACTGTGGCAACCATCCGATTGCCAATGACTTTGACATTCAGGCTTACCTCTTCTCGCTTGACACTAAACAGGTGAAGCCTCTTAGTCGAGACTTCGACCCCAGCATTGAGCGTATTATTTCGTGGAATCAGGCCGACGGCCTTGTCTATCTGATTGGCGAAGAAGGCTTCGGCCGCACACTCTGGACTCTTAACCCCAAGAGCGGAGAGTTTAACCGTCTGCCTCAGGAGGTTTCGGTTGTCAATGGCGCTACAATGGGAGACCTTTCCGATGCCCGCCTGGCTTACTATGGTCAGGGTTATGAGTACGCCGGCAAGGCCTATATCCTCGATCTTAAAAAGGGGCGCAACACTCTGCTTGCCGACCCGCGCGGCGAGGACCTTGCTCAGGTTAATCTCGGCAAGGTTGAACCATGGACGTTCACTGCTGCTGACGGCACGGAGATTGATGGCGTTATCTGCCTGCCACCGGACTTCGATCCTCAGAAGAAATATCCGCTGATTGTCTACTACTATGGCGGCACCTCTCCCACTCAGCGCACAATTACTCAGCCTTACACCCCGCAGATTTTTGCCTCTCGCGACTATGTCGTCTACGTAATCAATCCGTCAGGCACAACCGGTTACGGTCAGGAATTCTCTGCTCGCCACGTCAACGCCTGGGGCAAACAGACCGCTGACGATATCATCGAGGGTGTTCAGAAGTTCTGTGAGGCTCATCCTTTTGTGGACTCTGAAAAAATCGGCTGTCTTGGTGCAAGCTACGGCGGCTTCATGACTCAGTATCTACAAACGCTTACTCCGATGTTTGCCGCCGCCGTCAGTCATGCCGGCATATCAAACGTTACCTCGTATTGGGGCGAGGGCTACTGGGGTTATAGCTATAACGGCACTGCCGCCGCCGACTCCTACCCCTGGACCGATCCGGAACTCTTTACCAAACAGGGTTCGCTTTTCAACGCCGACAAGATCAACACCCCGCTGTTGCTCCTCCACGGCACGGCAGACACTAACGTGCCTATTGGCGAGAGCATCCAGATTTACAACGCACTTAAGATTCTTGGACGCGACGTTGAGTTTATCAGCGTCGACGGCGAAAATCACTTCATTTCAGACTATCCCAAGCGTATTCTCTGGCAGAATTCAATCATGGCATGGTTTGAAAAGTGGCTCAAGGGAGATTCGGCCTGGTGGGACGATCTCTATCCCGAGCGTGCCAATTGATTAAAAAAACTGAAAATGAAACGTGAAAAATGCGGCTCATATAACCATTTTTTCACTTTTCATTTTTAATTTTTCATTTAATTTTCGTATCTTTGCACCCTCAAAACGAATTAAACAACAAAAACATAACCAATGAACGTAAATCTCGAAAAACTCAACGCAACTACCGGTAAACTCGCCGTTGATGTCGTTGAAGCAGACTACAAAGACAAAGTCGCAGCCGAACTCAAGAAGATTCGCCGCGATGCAAATATCCCCGGTTTCCGCAAGGGCCAGGTTCCGATGTCAATCATCGAAAAGCGCTTTAAAAAGCAGGTTACTTCCGACGTTATCAATCAGGAAGTCTACGAGGCTGTTATCAACTATCTCCGCGAGAACAAGGTTGACATTCTCGGCGAACCCCTCCCCGTCAATGTTACCGAACTTGACCTTGACAGCAAGACCGACTACACTTTCGAATATGAACTCGGCTTCTCGCCCGAGGTCAACGTCGAACTCAACAAGGAAATCACCCTCCCTTACTACCGTATCGAAGTGACCGACGAGATGGTCAAGGAACAAGATCAGGCTCTCAGCGGCCGTTACGGCACCCAGGAACCCATTGAGGTTTATGCCGATCGCGCTCTCATCAAGGGCAATATCAAGGAACTCGGCAAGGAAGAAGGCTATGTTTCAGCCGAGGGCGTCATCGTTGCTCCCTGGACTTTCAAGAATTCTGACGAGGCCAAGAAATTTGAAGGCGCAAAGGTTGGCGACGTGATTGCCTATAATCCCTGGACTGCAACCGAGGGAAATACGGCTGAAATTGCCGCTATGCTCAATGTTAGCCGCGAAGAAGCTGAAAACCTCAAGGGCGACTTTGAACTGACCGTTACTGAAATCACCGGCCTGAAGCCCGCCGAACATAACGAGGAGTTCTTCAAACAGTGCTTTGGCGCTGACTGCACTACCGAAGAGCAGTACATCGAAAACATCAAGAAGAGCATCGCAACTCAACTCCTGCCCAATTCTGCCGCCCTCTTCGAGCGTCAGACCCGCAAGAGTCTGATGGAAAAATACGGCAACTTCGAACTTCCCGTTGAATTCCTGAAGAAATGGCTTGTTCGCCGCAACAACGAACTGACCGTGGAGAACATCAACGAAGAGTTCACCAAGTCTGAACCATTCATGAAGTGGGAAATCCTCAGCGGCAAGATTGGCCAGCAGCTCGGCGTCAAGGTGACTGAGGAAGACCTCAAGAACTATGCCGTTCATGCTGCTGCACGCCAGTTTGCTCAGTATGGCATGGCTAACCTTGACGAGGCTATCCTGAACAACTATGCTGACTCGTTGTTGAAGGACGAGCAGAACCGCCGCTACATCGTTGAGCAGGTTGCCAATGCAAACCTTTTTGAAGCGATCGGTAATGCCGTGACAATCGAGGACAAGACCATCGGTCTGGACGAGTTCAAGACTCTCCTCGAAGAAGCCAGCAAGTAAACATTAATCCAACCATATTAAAAAACCTCGGATTTCGACTGAATCCGAGGTTTTTTTAATAATATGTTGCGTTTTATTATTAATTTTTCATTTTCGTGTTACCTTTTTGAGGCGGGATGTGTCTATCAGATGAAAAGTTTAACTAATTAATTCCAATTTGTTATGATTCTCTGCAACATTATTCAGGACTTGATTCCAATCTTGGTCTGTGTTGTTCTTCCGGTTGCCATTGTGTGGCTTTCCGTGTATGCCGCGCGCTTTCGCGAAGCCAAGCGCACGGAGGTGTTACTCAAGGCCATCGAGAGCGGCAAGGACATCGACGCCAACATGATTGCCAACGCGATGTCCAAGCCCCACAAGGCGCCGCGCACGCCTCGCGAACGTCTAAATAATCGTCTGACAGTTGGGTGCGTGGGTTTAACAATCGGCATTATGCTGGAGGTAGTTTTATGTATTGGCCGATTCGTTATGAACGCGCTTTCCGATGAAATGTTTCTCATCTTCTCTATGTGTAATTCAATCCTGCTTGGCATTGGAGTTGCCTTTATGATTGTCTATTTCGTAACTCGTAAAAACGTTAAAGACTAATTCCGACGTGGATCGCGAACAATTCATCAGACTGATAACCCGCAACCTTGAGGACCTTCGGCGACTGCTGACGGCCCTCTGTTGTGGCGACCGACAGCTTGCCGACGATCTGGCTCAGGACTCGCTGCTTAAGGCTTATATTCAGTCCGATACGCTTCAGAATGAAGAAAAGTTCCGTCCGTGGCTCCTTCGGATTGCCTATACAACATTTCTGAACAACAAGCGCGCACAGAGGATTCTTGATGATTACGACGCCTTATGTGCCGTTGCTGCCGACGATGAGGCTGATTCCGCGTTCCGCTATCAGGAACTCTATGACGCGTTGAACCGTCTCGGAGCCACGGAGCGCACAGCCGTCGCACTCTACTACCTCGAAGGTTACTCAATCAAGGAAGTGGCTTCGATTGTTTCAACCTCGCCGGAAGCTGTCAAACAACATATTTACCGCGGACGCCAGCACCTCCGCAAATTTCTTAACCCATGAATGAAGAAGATCAGAAAATACGTGAAATGCTTGCCGGCTTTCGCCCTGAGGCTGTAAAGTCGGAAGTTGATTTTATGGCCTCTCTCCAGCAGAAAATGGACACCGTTGACACAGTCAGGGAATTCTGTCGTGCGGAGAGGCGCCGCAACAGCCGCGCCATTATAATCGCAGCTATTGCCGGCGTGCTGACCGGAGCGGGGCTGACATTTGCCACTCCTTATTTAACGGCTTTGTTCGGCGAAGTTTTAGGCGCAATTCTCCCGTGGGTAATCGTAGCCCTTGGAGTCCTCGCTGCAATCTTCGCCGGCTACTTCCTCACCATTCTCCTCTCTTCCGCAAGCGACTCGAAACAAGTCGCCACTGCTCCTGCCGGGCGTTAGGCGGCCGCGGCCATCACTTATATTTCCACTTTTTGCAATTAACCGGATTATTCCCTATCTTTGCGAAATTATGAAGAAGGTGAAAGTTAATCTGCTTGTGTGGATTTTGGTGGCGATTGCGCTGGGCATCGGAGCCGGATTTCTGTTTCCTGAGTGGCTCGGGCGCGTTTTCATTACGTTCAATGCGACTTTCTCGCAGTTCCTGTCGTTTCTGATTCCGCTGATTATTCTCGGATTTGTTGCTCCGGCCATTGCAGACATCGGCAAGGGCGCGGGTAAGATTCTGATTGTTACAGCCCTGCTTGCCTATGGAGCCACAACCATTTCCGGCCTTATCAGTTTCGGCGTCAGCGATGCGTTGTTTCCGCGGCTGATTCAGCCCGGTGCGCTGTCAGAGGTGCCTGTTGATGCGGCCCTGGCGCCATTTTTCACAATTGAGATGCCACCGCTGATGTCCGTGATGACCGCTCTGGTGCTGGCCTTCATGCTTGGAATCTGCATGTCTGCGATTAAGGGCAATGCACTCAGGCGCGGCTTCGGCGAGTTTCTGGAGGTGGTCACTATGACAATTCGCAATGTGATTATTCCGCTCTTGCCGCTATATATATTCGGCATATTTCTGAACATGACCGTCAGCGGTCAGGTTGCGACCATGCTCGGCGCTTTTGCGAGGATAATTATGATAATCTTTGCAATGAGCTTGATGTTACTCATCGGTCAATATTGTGTGGCCGCATTGTTTGTGCGCCGCAATCCGCTGAAACTGCTTTGGACAATGCTTCCGGCATATTTTACGGCCCTCGGCACTCAGTCGTCGGCCGCCACGATTCCCGTGACGCTCCGACAGGCCGTCAGAATGGGCGTCAGCGAGGAGATTGCCGGCTTTGTCATACCATTGTGTGCCACTATCCACATGTCAGGCTCTGCAATGAAGATTGTGGCCTGCGCGGTAGCGTTGATGCTCATGCAGGGTATTCCTTATACAGCGCCGATGTTTGTAGGCTTCAGTTGTATGCTTGGAATCTCAATTGTTGCCGCCCCCGGTGTTCCCGGCGGCGCAATCATGGCCTCGCTCGGGTTGCTTGCCTCTATGCTTGGCTTCAGTGAGGCCGACCAGGCCCTGATGATAGCTCTCTACATTGCCATGGACTCCTTTGGTACCGCCTGCAACGTTACCGGCGATGGTTTCATTGCTCTCATCATCGACAAATTTTTCGGACGCATACACTCAGCATAAGCATCCGGAAGTTCTTAATTTTTTTAAAATTGGTTTGAACAAACGGCGGAATTTCGCTAAATTTGCCGAGAAATTAACGAAAAGTTTTTTAAACGATTATGGTAACAGTTATCGAGGGCGAGATTTTTCGCGACCACAGGGGCGTCATTATGTCGCTGAATGATTTTCATCTGGAAGGAGTTGAACGCACTTACACGATTCATCACCCTGATGCGTCGGTTGTGCGCGGTTGGCACGGACATCAGCATGAGCGCAAGTGGTTCCACTGTATTAAGGGCAGTTTTACGATGGCATTCGTGCAGCCTGATGACTGGGAGAAGCCGTCGGCTGATCTGACGCCGGAAATTTTCCACATTTCGGACCAGAAAAGTGAGGTTTTGTGTGTCCCGGCCGGTTATGCCAACTGTCTGAAGGCCACGGAGCCGGGGTCGATTCTGCAAGTGTGGAGCGACAAGCAGCTGCCTGTTGCCCTGCTTGACTCATGGCGCTATCCGTCAAGCAACTGGGTTGACTGGAGCAAGTATTGAGTAAATGCAGAATTAATAACACAAATAAATTTTTCAGGAAGGGGCGGATTGATGTCCGCCTCTCCCATAAGCCATCAGCCTGTGGAAGTGATTGTCATAACGGGGCCGACGGCGTCGGGTAAGTCGGCGCTGGCTGTTGACATGGCCGAGCGCCTGGGGTGTGAGATAATCTCGGCGGATTCGCGTCAGGTCTATCGTCATATGCCGGTATGTACGGCCGTCCCGACCGAGGCGGAGCGTCGCGGCATCAGGCATCATCTGCTTGAGTTCCTGGAGCCTACGGACTATTATTCGGCCGCGCGGTTCGAGGAAGATGCCATGCGGCTGATTGCCGAAATGGGGCGCCGGGGGCTGTGGCGGGTGATTGTCTGTGGCGGGTCAATGATGTATGTCGACGCCCTTACGCGCGGCCTGGATGAGCTGCCGACAATCTCAGACCGCGTTCGCGCCGAGACGCTTGAATTTTTCAACCGCGAGGGAATTGACGCGGTGCGCGAGGAGCTGAAACGTCTTGATCCGGACTATTATGCCCAGGCCGACCTGAGCAACCACCGCCGCCTTGTCCACGCTCTTGAGATTATCCGCGAGAGCGGAGAGCCGGTTAGCCGCCTGCGCACGGGGCGCCGAAAGGAGCGCCCCTTCGAGGTCCGGAAGTTTGCAATTGACTGGAGCCGTGAGGAACTGTTCGGGCGCATTAACCGTCGGGTTGAACGCATGGTTGCCGACGGACTTGAGACCGAGGCGCGCGCCCTTTTGCCGCTCAGAGGTGAAAACGCGCTCAATACGGTTGGAATGAAGGAGATGTTTGCGATGTTCGACGGGGAAATGGACCGCGCGACGGCGATTGCGCGCATCGGGAAAAACACACGGGTTTATGCAAAAAAACAGCTGACATGGCTTAAGCGAGACCCGGAAATCGAATGGCTTGCTCCGGGGGTGTTGCCTGAAATTTAAGAAACGGCTGAAAACCGGCGGCAAATCTGTGACGGTTTGCGTTTTTGGAAAAAATTGCTTAAATTTGCGGCTTAACTGTACAGACTTTTTTTATTACGCCATTTATAAATATGGGAAAAATCATAGCCATTGCTAACCAAAAGGGAGGGGTCGGCAAAACGACCACTGCCATCAACCTTGCGGCGTCGCTTGCTGCCGAGGGGAAGAGGGTGTTGATTGTCGACGCCGACCCTCAGGCCAATGCAACGAGCGGCTACGGCATTGACCCGCGCAAGATGGCAGGTTCGATTTATGAATGTCTGGTCGACGACTATCCCGTCAGCGGATCTCAGGTCGCAACGTGTGTTGACGGTCTTGACCTTCTCGGCTCGCGCATTGACCTGGCGGGCGCCGAGCTGGAACTTGTCGGTAAGGCTGACCGCGAATCGGTCCTGAAGCGGGCGTTGGCTCCGATTGTCGGCGACTATGACTACATATTGATTGACTGCTCGCCCTCCCTTGGCCTGATCACGGTCAATGCGTTGACGGCTGCCAACTCGGTCATTATTCCCGTCCAGGCGGAATACTTTGCCCTCGAGGGCATCTCCAAACTGCTGAACACAATCCGCATCATTAAGTCGAAACTCAACCCGAATCTTGAAATCGAAGGCTTTCTGCTGACGATGTACGACGCACGCCTGCGTCTTGCCAATCAGATCTATGAGGAGCTGAAAGGCCACTTCGGCGATATGGTTTTTGACACGGTTATTCCGCGCAACATCCGCTTGAGTGAGGCTCCGAGCCATGGCCTCCCGGCGTTGCTCTATGACCCCGCCAGCCGCGGAGCGACGAGCCATCAGCAGCTTGCGCGCGAGATAATCAAGAAACACTCCACAAAATAATCGGAAGCCATGTCATTACCTAAACGCAAAGCCCTGGGTCGCGGTCTTGACTCGCTGATTTCAATGGACGACGTGCCGGCACGCGGTTCGTCGGCCATCAATGACATTCCGCTCTCTTCGATTTCGCCCAATCCGGATCAGCCGCGTCGCAGTTTCGACCCCGAGGCGCTTGAGGAGCTGGCATCGTCCATTCGCGAGCTGGGCATCATCCAGCCCTTGTCGCTCCGAAAGGTCGGACCGGACGAGTATCAGATAATTGCGGGCGAGCGCCGTTATCGTGCAGCGTCAATTGCGGGCCTGACGTCTGTCCCGGCCTATATACGCACGGCCAACGACGCCGAACTGACCGAGATGGCCCTCATTGAGAACATTCAGCGCGAGGATCTTAATGCCATTGAAATAGCGCTGACGTTCAAGAAGTTGCTGGAGCAGTACGAACTGACACAGGAGCGCCTGAGCGAACGCATTGGCAAGAAGCGCACAACAATCGCCAATTTCCTGCGCCTGCTGAAGCTTCCGGCCGAGGTTCAGCTTGGCTTGCGCGACAAGCGTCTTGACATGGGTCATGCGCGCGCCCTTCTGAGCATCGATAATCCAAAACTGCAACTGAAACTCTACGGTGAGATTCTTGACCAGGGCCTGTCGGTCCGTCGCGTCGAAGAACTTGCCAAGGCGTATAGCGAAGCCGAGGCCACAGGCTCGGCCATTCAGCCGAAACCTGAACGCACAAAGGCCGCCGGCGAGTTCGAGCAGCTGAAGCGCCATCTGAGCGCCGCGTTTCATACTCGCGTTCAGTTCACATGCAATAAGGATGGCAAGGGAAAGATTACGTTCCCGTTTGCTAATGATCAGGAACTCGAACGCCTTCTGGTTTTGTTCGACTCGATGAAAGCTACTCCGGAATGACCCTTGGATTGCTGACACCGGTTTTGAAGTTCGCGGACGAAGTCAAGCGCCTTGCGGTTGTAGCTCTGGTCGTTGTGGCTGGCGGAGTGTCGCTCATGGCCGAAGTTGTTGAGCTTGAAGTGATTGAGGTTGCGGATTCGGCTGAGGTTCTGTTTGTTACGCCTGCCGACCTCGGCTTTGTCGCTGAACCGACGGTCCATGAGGTTGACTCTCTGAACTTGCTTTCACCGGCTGAAACCGACTCGCTGATAGCGGCTGCTCCTGAGCGCGTACGCGTATTCAATCCTGACCCGGTTCGCGCCGTATGGCTGTCAGCACTCTGTCCGGGTCTTGGTCAGATCTACAACCGCCGCTATTGGAAACTCCCTATAATCGTTGGCGGCTACATGGGTCTGGCCTACGCAACAGACTGGAACAACACAATGCTTCGCGACTACACGAAGGCTTATCGCGACCTGATGGACAACGACCCTGACACGAAGAGTTACATGGACTTCTTCGCTCCCGGCGTCAGTGAGTCGTCGCTGAGCAAGTCGTGGCTCGAGAGCGTTTTCCAAAGTCGTCGAAATTACTTCCGCCGCAACCGTGACCTCTGTATAATCGGCATGGTAGGCGTTTACCTGTTGGCGATTGTCGATGCATACGTCGACGCCTCGCTTGCCCATTTTGACATCACTCCCGATCTGAGCCTCAACTGGTCGCCGGTGATTATTCAGGAAACCCGCTCGCCGTTGCCTTCGGTTGGCTTGCAGTGTTCTCTATGCTTCTAAATCTGTCTATATCACAACTGTTTATGAAGAGTTTCTTTCGACATGCCATACAGGCGCTGATGATTGTTCTGCCTCTTTCAGGCGGAGCGGCCAACATCCGCGACCTGAAATATGAAATAACGGACACTGCAATCGTCTTCCCTGAGTCGACGCAGACGGATGTCCATCTGATGCAGCGAAACTGGTATCTGCAAAACTATACCGCCCTTGAGCGCGAAAGTGCTTCTGACGCCGGCGACATGAGCGACGAAACCCTGATCAAGCGTCTTCAGTCCATCCCCTCGACAATAGAAATGCCGTTCAATCCTGTTGTCAAGAACCATATTGACCTCTATGTCAACCGCCGACGCTCGCTTGTTGAGGCAATGCTTGGGATGAGCCTCTACTATATGCCAATCTTCGAGGAAGCTCTTGAGCGCGAGGGACTGCCCCATGAACTTAAGTATCTTCCTGTCATTGAATCGGCGTTGAATCCCGACGCTGTCAGCCGCGCCGGCGCAACCGGCCTCTGGCAGTTCATGCTCCCTACGGCCAAGGGCCTCGGTATGGAAATCAATACTCTTGTCGATGAGCGTCGCGATCCCCTGGTCTCCTCTCAGATGGCAGCCCGCTATCTCAGGCAGCTCTATGAAATTTACCATGACTGGGGCCTTGCCATCGCAGCCTACAACTGCGGCCCCGGCAACATCAACAAGGCCCTTGCCCGCGCCGGAGCAACGGCCGATAACCCCAAGGACTACTGGGATATATACTATTATCTGCCCGCCGAGACGCGCGGCTATGTCCCGGGTTTCATCGGTGCCACTTATGCAATGACTAACTATGCCGACCACGGCATCAGTCCCTCGCTTGCAAGCCGCCCGATTCTGACTGATACTGTTCATGTTAATAATCGGCTATATTTCAGTTCGATAGCCTCTGTGCTTGATATTTCCGTCGACGAACTGAAAGTTCTGAATCCGCAGTACCGCCGCCAGATTATCCCCGGAGACGTCAAGCCCTATGTCCTGCGTCTTCCTTCGCAGATGGTCTATAACTTTCTGATGCTTGAAGACAGCATCATTGCCGAATCCGGCCGCCTGGCGCCCCGTTCGGTTGTTGAGGTCGGCGGTCCGGCCGGAACCTCCGACGAAACCATCAAGTGGCATAAGGTTAAGCGCGGCGAGACTCTCGCCTCAATTGCCCGTAAATATGGTGTCACGCAGCGTGAAATCCGCTCTTGGAACGGCTTGAAGTCAAGCAAGATTGCCCGCGGAAAGCTACTGAAGATCATAGTCTGCGAGGCTCCGAAGCCCAAGGAAGATGTGTCGCAGCAGGGCCAGGTTGACGTCATCTACGAAGATCCGGCTCAGCAGCAGTCCGAAGCAACGGCCGTGGTTTCCGAATCGGCTGCCGCTGCCGCTGCTGTCGTCGAAGGCGAGGAGCCGACCGTGCCTGACGTTCTTGCAGCCGAAGCTGAACCCGAATTCGAGTCGGCGTCGGACGGACCCGAAGCTCCCGCCGCACCGGAGTCGCATATCCATAAGGTTGCGAAGGGAGACACGCTTTATTCTCTCTCAAAGCGTTACGGCGTCAGTGTCGACGCAATCCGTCAGGCAAACGGCTTGAAAGATAGCTCTCTGCGTATTGGTCAAAGACTAAAAATTCCCTCAAAATAATTCTTGTTATCAAAACCCTAATCTAACAAAAAAACAGTTTATGAAAAAGATTCTTACAGGCGCACTCATGGCTTGCGCCATGATGCTGGCCGCCGCACCGTCTGCTCACGCCGGAGGATTTAAAATCGGCCCTAAGGTTGGTTTGAATGTCAACAAGTTCTCAATGGACAAAGACGTTGTCAGCGGCGACAACCGTTGCGGATTCACGGCCGGTGTCAACGCTCAGTTCACCGTGCCTCTGATTGGTGTCGGCGCTGATGTCAGCGTAATGTACACCCGTCGCAGCCAGTCGGACCAGATTGCAACCATCAATACAACGACGCTGGCTGCCTCTGAAAAGACAATCAACACTCACTATGACTACATCTCGGTGCCTGTCCACCTGATGTACAAGCTTGACCTTCCCGCAATCAACAAGATTGTTGCTCCTTACGTAGTTACCGGACCCGACTTTTCGTTCCGAGTGAGCAAGGAAATCATGAACGACTTCAAAGCAAAAAAGTGTAACGTTGGCTGGGACTTCGGTTTCGGAGTTGAGCTGATCCAGCATCTGCAGGTCAGCGCAACCTACACCCTTGGAATGAACAAGGCTGTTCAGTATGTTCCCCTTGCAGAGATTAACACCAAATCAGGAATCAAAGGCAACACCAACGGTTGGACAATCGCCGCTGCCTGGATGTTCTAAACTATTAACAAACATAAACTACTAACCATTAACTCACATGCAGTATCAAGTAAACTTTGTTCAGGCTATTCAGCTTGCCTTCAGCAACTACGTTAACTTCAACGGACGCGCATCCAGAAGTGAATTCTGGTGGTGGGTTCTCTTCACATTCCTTGTTGGTTTGGTATGTGGTGTGATTGGCAACCAGTGGTTAACATCTGCTGTCAACCTTGCCCTTCTGCTCCCGAACCTCGGACTGAACGTTCGCCGTCTGCACGACATCGGCAAATCGGGCTGGTGGCTCTTCCTTGGCCTGCTTCCCATTGTCGGCTGGATAATCCTTATTGTCTGGTTATGCAAGCCGAGCGACATGCAGGACAATCAGTACGGTCCCGTTCCGCACTGCGCATAAATTGACCGACATATCGCAAAAGAAAAGAGAGACCGCCGCATGGCTGCCTCTCTTTTTTTTAGGCCCCGTTCCGTCAGTTGACGATGACGGGGCAGGTAAAGTGTCGCTCCATAATCCGGCGGGCCTCTTCGAGCTGTTCAGGCGTGTTCTTCGGCGTTTCGGAGAGCTTGTAGTCGAGACCCATGGCGGCATATTTGTGGACGCCGAGGGTATGATACGGCAGAATCTCTACTCTGCGGATGTTTTCCATCTGCCCCAGCGCGCGTCCGAGCGCTTCGATGTCGGCCGCATCATCGCTCACGCCCGGCACTAAAACATAGCGCAACCAGACGTCTTTTCCTTTGGCGTGAAGACGGCGGGCCGTCTCCAGGGTGTTGGAGTTTGTACATCCCGTCAGTTCGCGATGCTTTTCCGGATTGAACTGCTTGACGTCAAGCAGAACAAGGTCGGTCAGGTCGTGGAGCCGGTCAACCGCTTCGCTGACAATGGCCCCGTTAGTGTCCAGGCAGATGTGGACTCCGGCGGCTTTCAGCTGCTCAAACAGCGGAATCAGACCGGCGGCCTGAAACGTCGGCTCGCCTCCGCTGAAGGTAATTCCTCCGCGTTTCCCGAAAAACGGCTTCTGGTCAACAGCCATTTTCAGAATGTGGTCAGGCTCGGTTTCCTTTGCCTCTCCGCGCGGGTCAATCGTGTCCGGATTCGCGCAGTATAGACAGCGAAACGGACAGCCTTGCATAAAGACGACGAGTCTCAGGCCGGGACCGTCAAAGGTCCCCATGCTTTCATAAGAATGAACCAGCAACATCGGTTAAATCAGATAAAACAAAAATGCAAAATGCAAAAATCGTTACCGATACTTTGCATTTTGCATTTCTAATTATTAATTCACTTAAAGACTCTCATGGAATGAGCGGGAAATCACTTCGAGCTGGTGTTCGCGGCTGAGCTTGGTGAAGTTCACGGCATAGCCTGAAACTCGGATTGTCAGCTGCGGGTAGAGTTCGGGGTGTTCCATTGCGTCCAGAAGCATTTCTCGATTCAGAACGTTTACGTTCAGGTGGTGGGCGCCCTTGGTGAAGTAGCCGTCCATCATGCCGACGAGGTTCTCAACGCGTTCTTCGTCCGTCGGGCCGAGGCTCTTCGGAATGATGCTGAACGTGTTCGAAATGCCGTCCTGGCTATCGCGATAACGCAGCTTGGCCACAGAGCTGAGCGATGCAATCGCGCCGTGAGTGTCGCGGCCGTGCATCGGGTTCGCACCCGGAGCGAAGGCAACTCCCTTGGCGCGACCGTCGGGCGTAGCGCCGGTCTTTTTGCCATACATCACGTTTGACGTAATCGTCAGCAGCGACAGAGTGGGGCGCGCGTTCTTGTAGACGGGCAGCTTTTTCAGTTCCTCGCTGAAGTAGTAAACCAAGTCAACGCCAAGGTGGTCAACGCGGTCGTCGTTATTGCCGAAGCAGGGGAACGCTCCTTCAATGTCAAAGCCTTCGGTCAGGCCGATTTCGTTGCGGCGGGCTGTAACCTTGGCATGTTTGATTGCTGACAGGGAGTCGATGGCGATTGAAAGGCCGGCGACGCCATAGGCCAGATTGATGCGCGGGTTGGTGTCAACGAGGGCCATCTGAGCCTTCTCGTAGTAATATTTGTCGTGCATGTAGTGGATAATGTTCTGCGCTTCGTTATAAACGCGGGCAATTTCCTTCAGCACCATCTTGTAGTTGCTCATCACTTCCTCGAAGTTCAGAACGTCTGATTTCAGCACGGGGATGCCTTCAATCATCACGGTGCCGGTGTTTTCACAGCGGCCGCCGTTGATTGCAAGCAGCAGGGCCTTCGCCAGGTTGGCGCGCGCGCCGAAGAACTGAATCTGCTTGCCGATCGCCTGATAGCTGACGCAGCAGGCAATGCCGTAGTCGTCGCACTGGCGCACCTCGCGCATCAGGTTGTCGTTCTCATACTGGATTGACGAAGTGTCAACGCTGACCTTGGCACAGAACTCCTTGAAGCCTTCCGGAAGCTCCGGACTCCAGAGAACCGTCATGTTCGGTTCGGGACTCGGGCCGAGGTTGTAGAGGGTCTGCAGGAAGCGGAACGAGGTCTTTGTAACCTTCACGCGGCCGTCGTTGAAGCGTCCGCCGATGCTTTCGGTAACCCAGGTCGGGTCGCCGGCAAAGATGTCGTTGTATGACGCCATGCGCAGATGGCGTACCATTCTGAGTTTAATGACGAACTGGTCAATCAGTTCCTGAGCGAAGCTCTCGTCAATCAGGCCATGGGCCAGGTCATACTCAATGAAAATGTCAAGGAAGGAGCTGACATTACCGAGCGACATTGCAGCGCCGTCCTGTTCCTTGACTGCTGCCAGATAAGCCATGTAAACCCACTGGACGGCCTCTTGGGCCGATGTGGCGGGGCGGCTGAGGTCCAGGCCGTAGATTTCGCCGAGAACCTTCATCTCGCCGAGGGCCTTGATCTGTTCGGCAACTTCTTCACGCAGGCGGATCTGGGCGTCAGTCATCGGTCCGCGCAGAGCGGCCAGGTCGGCCTTCTTGGCCTCAATAAGGCGGTCAATGCCGTAAAGGGCCATGCGGCGATAGTCGCCGATAATGCGGCCGCGGGCATAGTTGTCGGGCAGTCCGGTCAGGAAGCCCAGCGAGCGGAAACGGCGAATCTCCTCAGTGTAAACGTCGAAAACGCCGTCGTTATGAGTCTTGCGGTAGTGTGCGAAAATGTCCTTGACCTTCTCGGGCAGTTCAATGCCGTTTTCGTGACATGCTTTCTCTACAACCTTGATGCCGCCGAAGGGCTTGATTGCGCGGCGAAGGAGTTCGTCCGTCTGCAGGCCGACAATCAGTTCGTCTTCTTTGTCGATATAACCGGCGGCATGGCTGGTGATAGTTGAAATCACTTCGGCGTCAATCGAGCGTACGCCGCCGTTGGCGCGTTCTTCCTCAAGTGCGTCCAGACACTTTGACCAGATGCGCTTGGTGCGCTCGGTCGGGCCCTGAAGAAATGAGGCGTCGCCGGTGTAGGGGGTGATGTTACGGCTTACGAAATCGCTGACGTCAACATGGTTGCTCCAATTGCCGGCAGCAAACTTTTCAGTAGGGGTCATAAATCAAAAATGATATTAATAATAATTGGTAATTTCATCTACAAAGTTAGTGAAAAAATCTTAAATTCCTACTATTTTGTTAAAAAATTGACCTGCAATGACCGTTTTAGCGGACTTTTTATAGCAAAATGTACACTTTGCTTGCACTTATTTGAATTTATTTCGTAAATTTGCAGAATTGATTACGCACAAATTCATATACCATAACATACAACTAAATCAACACAATGAAAAAACTATTAATGCTGGCGGCTGTGGCCTGCTCCGGTCTCGCCGCTCATGCCTTGGAGGTGTCTGAGTATTATCTCGACCGCTCCGGCTGGACTGTCCATGCCTGCTCAAACGCTCCGGTGTCCGGAGGCGAAGGCGAAATCGGCAATATGTTTGACGACAACCTGTCAACCTATTGGCATTCTGACTGGGTCGCAGGTAATCCTGATGGTAATACCACCCAGACCCACTGGTTCACGATTGACCTTGGAAGTTCGCAGGAGTTCAAAGGATTTGATTACTGGGGAAGACCTTCCGCTGAAAACGGACGAATCAAGAAAGGCAAAATCTATGTAAGCGACGACCCGTTTGACGATTTCGGTGATGCCAACAGCGCTGAAGCGATTGAGGCTGCCGCAAACTATTATGAAAATGCTGACAATGTAGCCGTTGCGGAATTCACTTTCGATTACGAGTCTGACGCAACCGGCGTGCGTGAGTGTCGTTTCAATGCAGTCACCGGCCGCTATGTTCTGGTGCTGACTTCGGAAACTGTCGGTAACTATGCCACAGGCGCTGAATTCAAACTGGTTGCAGACAAGGTTGCCAACATGACCGGCCGTGAAGACATCGACCGGACCAACTGGACCGTAACCGCTTGTTCAACCATTGCGGATGGCAACTCCGGCAATCCCGAAGCAATGTTCGATGACGATCTGACTACTTATTGGCATCAGAATTGGCAAAACGATACCAATTCCTCCAATTTCCACTGGTTCGTTATCGACATGGGCGAAAGCCAGGACGTTGACGGTTTCCAGTACTGGCGTCGACAGAATAACGCCAACGGTCAGTTCCTGAAGGGTGTGGTCTATGTGAGCGACGAGGAGTTCACCGACTTTACTTCCGGCAATCACAACAATGTTTCCAATTATTGCAACAATAACACTCCGGTCGCTAACTTTACTTTCAATTACGAAACGAACGCTAACGGGGTTCGCGTTTGCGAATTTGAGCAGACTCAGCATGGCCGTTATGTCCTCGTCGTTATCAGCGATTCAGGTTCTGACCGTAACGGTAAGCACGCCTGCTGCGCTCAGTTCCGACTCTTTAAGGACACAAGCGCGGATTTGAAAGCCCGCTGGTTTGAAGGCATCCGTGATGCTAAGACCCTGGCCGAGCAATATCGCAACATGGCACATATGGTTTCCGGCGGCCTGCCTGCAACCGATTTGCCCGTTAATCTGACCGAAGCGACCATTGACGCTGTTATCGCGACCCGAAATACTCAGTTGCAGAACTTCGTCAACTCATTCGACCGCATGCAGGTTCTCATCAAGTCGAAGCGTCGTAATCAGTATCTGAGCGCAATTACCAACGGCAACGGCGTAATTCTGAACACTCTCGCTTCAACAACGCCTAACTCCGTATGGGAAATCCGTAAGGTTAACGGTGGTTTCCGCCTCTACAACCGCACGACCGGTTTCTTTATCGGCACGGGTAATGCTGCCGCTGCGGCAGGCTCGGCCCAGACTTTTGTCCCGAACGCAATCAACACTAACTATGTGTCATTCTCAAAGGGCGGTTCTGTAAATCTCCTGAATGTGAACTCTGCAGGTAGCGACCTGACTAACTGGCATGAAGCTAACGACGAAGGTTCTTCATGGGAGGTTTCTCTCGCAAATTCAGGCAACTATAACTTTGCCGAATATGAGGCATCGACCGCCGAGGCTCCGAAGTATTACCGTCTGGTCAACGCTCGCTGGATGTACCAGGCCAACAGCAGCGGCACGTCTCTCTCAGTGAATGGCCTGACTGTAGATGGTGGCGGTGTCGGCGAATTATGCAGGGCCAAGAGTGCTAATGTTTCCGGTAACTACTGGCGTGTTGAGGAAGTTGACGGAGGCGGCGTGAAGCTTATCAACCTCCTTGGCTTTGGTCTCAACTGCCCCACTAATAATGTTGCTAATGTAACCGACGAAGGTTCTGTTGTCTATCTCAGCAAGCAGACTGACTCGCAGTTCAACGGCATTAATATCTACGGCATCTCAAACAATCCTGAACTTGGCAACGCATCTTTCCTTGATGCCAGCAACGATGGTACTGTCGAATTCTGCTGGAGTCCGACAAGAGACAATGTCGGCAATAATAACAACGGTTCCGCTTGGTACTTCATTCTCGCCGGTGAGGATGAAATCAACGCCGCCACTGAAACCTATGTTACTACTCTGAGCGCCCAGCTGCCTAAGCCCGATTCGTCGCTTGAGGCTGTTTTCGGCTCTGATTTCTACAATGAAAGCATCCTTCCGCATGTTTATGCCGGTGAAAACACAATTGCCGGCCTGAACGCTGCCAAAGCCAGCGGTGCTTATGACCCCGCAACTGTCAACGAAGTCGTTAACGCTAAGGTCGCCGAATTGGGCAACCGTCATTTCCTTGTTCACAACAAGAATGCCAACTACTCCAACTGCTATCTGACCGTCAGCGACCAAAACACTACCGCTCCCACTGCTGATGCTACTGACCTCAATGCCGTCTGGTCTTTCGTTCCTCAGGGCGAGGACAACAGCTTCCTGATGACCTCATTCGGTCATGGCGGTTCAATCTATTATACCAATGGAATGTCTACTGCGATTCCCGTTCAGGAAGAGGGCCTGCCTTACAGCATCGCTTACAATGCTGTCGTTCCCGGCTTCAACTTCCGCCTGATTCCGACCGAGGATGTTACCGATGTAAACTATTATGCGCTCCACCAGAGCGACAACGGTAAGGTCTGCAAATGGGTAACCGGCAACATCCCAGGTTCTCACTGGATGCTGGAGGTTCTTGACGACATGACAATGTCGTTTGAGGCCAATGGCGATAACCACACGATTATGCTTGGCGAAGGTGTGACGCTCAACACTCACGCATCCGCCGCCGCTCATCAGATGGTTATTTCCAAGGTAAACGGCAGCAACGATGCAAACTCTAATCCTTCAGACATTGAAGTCTTTGCTGTTGAACCCGTCAACGATGTTTACACTCTGACGGCAGCTGACTTCGCCGATGGAGTTGCCGACATCACCAAACTGCCCGAAGGTATGTACAACGTAGAGGCTCCCGCAGGCATGTTCCTTGTCAACGGCAAGCCCGCCGCTGCTGTCAGCCGCACCATGAAAGTGAACAGCACCGGCGCTGTTACCGGCATTGACGAAGTTGACGCCGACGCTGCTGCCAAGGCTCCCGTTGAAGGCATCTATGACCTTCAGGGCCGCAAGCTTGCCGCTCCCGTCAAGGGCATCAACATCATCAATGGCAAGAAGGTTCTCGTTAAGTAAACGTGACTGAAATCCGATAAGAGGCGGCTCCGTTTTCGGAGCCGCTTTTTTTGTCTCCAAACGAAATTATGCGTAAATTTGCAGCCATAAACTGAAATTCATCTGATTATGACTGACGGACTGAAACTTTTTGGACGGGTTTGCGGCAAAATCGTAGCCCTTGCCCTCGTTGTTGAATTTATTGTGCGCATTGTGCTTGCTGCAATCACACCCGGCTCGCTCGAAATGACTGCCGGACAATGGGTCGGAGCGTTCCTGCTCGGAGCGGTCAACGATCTCTGTTTCGTGGTTATTGCGCTCGTTTTCCTGTTGCTCTATTGCCTGTCGCTCGGCGACGCTAAGTATCGCCGGCCCTGGAGCTGGGCAATCCTTGCCGTGTCGGTCGGCGCCTTTATCTGGGTCTGCTTTTTCAACACGGTGTTTAATGAGTACGGATCCGTTGTGCCGCTGATTGCTCGGATTCTGTTCGGATTCTGGGCTGTCGGGTTCAGTTTTCGCCTTGTTTTTGCGAAAACCCGTCGTCCGTGGAGCCGTTTTTGGTTCTGGGCTTTCGTTTCGGTCTATGTTCTGGTTATCTATTTCAATGCGTGCAGCGAATATTTCTTCTGGGATGAGTTCAACGTGCGCTATAACTTCATAGCCGTTGACTATCTGATTTACACGAATGAGGTTGTCGGCAACATCATGGAGTCATACGCGATTGTGCCGCTTGCCGTCGCAGTGGTGATTCTGTCGGGGCTGACCTCCTGGTTCCTGTTTCGGCGCGACGCACGCAATCTTGAGGTGCTTTTCTCTACCCGGTGGAAACCTGCGGCCACTGTCGCATGGGGCGTGTTGGCCGCTCTGAGTTGCTGGGTAATCACCGCCGGCATACGTTTCCAGCAAACCGGCAACACTTATTATAACGAATTGCAGGCAAACGGCCCATATAAGTTCTTCGATGCGTTCCGGAAGAACCATCTTGACTACACGCAGTTCTATCTGACGCTGCCAGACGCCGACGCCGAAGGTGCCGTTCATGCGCTCTACGGCAGCACGGGTGAGAACCTCCGCCATGTTTCCGCTGATTCCGCGCGCGCGGTTTTCGAACCCGGCAGCCGCCCCAACATCGTGCTGATTACAATGGAGAGCATGAGCGCCTCGTTCATGGAGCGTTACGGCTCGACGCGCGGTATCACTCCGCGACTTGATTCGCTCGCCCTCCGGTCGCTCGTGTTTGACAATCTGATTGCCACCGGCAATCGCACCGTGCGTGGCCTCGAGGCTCTCAGCCTCTCGCTTCCGCCCTGTCCGGGCGAGAGCATCATCAAGCGCCCCGACTGTGGCGGCATGCGCTCGACCGCGTCTATGCTGGCCCCGATGGGTTATCGCTCAATCTACTTCTACGGCGGCAACAGTTATTTTGACAACATGGGCGCCTTTTTCGGTTCGAACGGCTATGAGGTTGTTGACGCAGCCTCTTACCGCCCGGAGGAAATCACGTTCAAGAACATCTGGGGTGTGGCCGACGAGGACTCTTATCGCAAAGCGATTGCCGTTCTCGATACTGTGGCGCCTCAGGGTCCGTTCTTTGCCCACATTATGACGATCTCCAACCATCGCCCCTATACCTATCCGGAAAACCGCATACCGATTCCTACGGATTCGAAAACGCGTGCAGGCGGCGTAATGTATGCCGACTGGGCGCTGGGCGAATTTTTCGACCTGGCGAGTCGCCAGCCCTGGTTTGACAATACGGTGTTCGTTGTTGTTGCTGACCATTGCGCTTCGTCGGCAGGCAAGACTGACCTCCCGATTGAAAAGTATCATATTCCGGCGCTCATTTATGCGCCCGGACGCATCGAGCCGCAGGCTGTTGGCAAGTTCTGCTCGCAGATTGACCTGATGCCTACGGTGTTCGCGTTGCTCGGCTTCGATTATGACTCATATTTCTTTGGCTCGGACATTCTTGCTCCCGATTTCCGCGAGCGCGCGTTCCTGGCAACTTACGAGGACCTCGGCTATCTTGAGAACGGAGTGCTGACCGTGCTGTCGCCCGTGCGCCGCGTCGAGCAGTTCCGTGTAGTTCCCACCGACGAAAACCCCTACAACACCGAGCCGCTCGCCGATGTCGACTCAACCCTCATAAACCGAGCCGTTGCCCTCTACCAGACCTCTGCCGCCTGGTACCATCCCAACCGCTGATTCTTCTTCCTGACTCTCTCTTTCTGACATACAAAACAGAGGACCTGCAACGCGATGATTGCAGGTCCTCTGTTTTTTTCGATGGAGCGGGTTATTTTTTCAGGATGATGCGCGAGGGTGTGATGTAGATGCCGGGGCGGGAGGGCGAGATGACGCGGCGCCCCTGGAGATCGTAGAGGGGAAGCGCGGAGTCGGTCCCGGAACTGATTTCATCAATAGAACTTTCGCCGGGGAAGGCGGGGAAGCGCTCCGGGGTGTCAGACGGGAGCGACGAAGCCGGAATGAAGCCGCTGTTGGCGGGAATGACTCCGGCCGGATGGCGGACGAATTCGTTGCCTTCAAGAAGATAGAACTCGGCGTCGAAGTCGCGCGCGGCAGTTGTTCCGCCCATCACGGACCCTTCGGGTTCGGCAAAGAGTGAGAGAGGGAACGTCAGGGGAGCGTCGGCGCGCACTATGACGGCCTCGCCTGCGGCAAGCGCGTAGCCTTCGGCTATGGGTGTCAGCCTGGCCTCCCGGTCGTCAAGACCGGCAAAGCGGTAACAGCCCTCGGCGGGAATAATGACCGCATGAGGGAAGGCGATGGCGCGACGCGCGCCAGCGGCGACGGTGAATTCCTTGACCGGAGTGATGCGCAATATTTTGCCTGCGAACTTGATTTGCGGCATTTTTGTGCCGTAGACAAGCTCATAATCAATCGGTTGAGCCGTTGTTTGGAGTGAAGATGCGTTTTTCGAGGCAAAAAGCCCGGAATTCAGATGGCGGAAGGCTGATGAGCCGTTGGCGTCGAGATCAAGTTGCCAGAGCGATGCAAATCCGTCGTCATCGCCGGCGGCGTCAGCAAGTGCAAGGTCGCGAGGGGCATCGGCGCCTAAAATCGGGTGGCCGGCCAGGTCAATGCGGAAGGGGAGACTGTGAAGCCTGCCTTCCGGAAAGGCTGTGACGTTCGAGCCTTTGTAGATGATGCCGTCCTTTTCGCCTGAGCCGTGGATATTCAGAAGCGATTTAGCTCCCTTGACAGCTTCGCCGGGACCGACGGTCACGGGGTCGCCGAGGAACTTCACAGTAACGTTCATCCCTGACGGCAGGGCGGCGGCGAATTGCGACATGTCTTTCATTGTCGAGCGGTTTGTCAGGGTTTGGGTTTCGCTGCTTCCGTCGGCCGGGGTGACGGTGATTTCGACGCTGTTGGCGCCGTCAGACGCCAAGGTGACGGTGAAGTCGCCTTCGAGGCGGTTCTGAGTGAAGCTGACGGCCTTGGCCGAGTCCCATTTGACGTCAATCGTGCCGTCTTTTGTCAGATAGACCTGGCTCCAGCCGTTCGAGTAGTCATCGGCAAGCGCATTGGTGCCGTTGCCGTAGAGCGGCGTACCCCACTGGTTGAAGGACTTGCCGTTGTTTTTGACGGCAATTTGCAGGATGAAGGGTTCGTTGCCGCTAACGGTCTTGCCCATTTGGGTTACTTGCTGCTGCCCGTTGCCCCTGACCGTTTTGCTGACGAGGACTTCGCGTTCACCCGTCAGATTTCCCGACGGGAGCGTCAGTTCGGTCAGGCCCGTGCCGGCGAAGAGGCCGGGGGCGATTGATCCGATCGCAAGGTTGAGGGAGTTGGGTTTCTTCAGGTCAAGTTCGGCGTCACCTTCCGCGAGGATGGTTTGCAGAGCTATTTTTCCCTGCGTATTGAGATCCCAGCCGAACGTCCAGCCGTCAATTTCGAGTGGTATCGGCTCGAAAACAGCGGTTATTCTTGCGTTATCATAGGCTGTGAAGCCGGCGCTGAATTCCTTGCACCATTCCGCGGGAAGCTGACGGCCGTGGCTGTCAACCCACTTCCGGAAGCGGAATCCGGCATTGGGGAAGGCGGTCAGAATAACTTCCTCGCCGGGGGCATAGACGTTGGCCATATTCTCGGAACGCACGGTGCCGTAGGCGTTGTTGTTGGAGGCTACGCTGACATTGGTGACATAGTCAACTCCGTCATTGACCTCAAGGATCAGTTCGTAGATAAGGCGGTTGGTCGGTGCGTCGGCGGGGAAGGCGCCGATGGCGGCGTCATAGGCCGCGCCCCAGGCCGAGTCGAAGCGCAGGCGGATATGGGTTGTGCCTTTCAGGGTCTCAAACGGCAGGAGCATACGGAACGTGCCGTCGGCAACGCGGGCGTCCTGTGCGTTGCGGGTGCCGATGGTGCCGATCAGCTCGGTCGAGGGGTCGAAGATGCCGTCGTGGTTCAGGTCGGCGTAGGCCGAGAGGAACAGATAGCCCAGGCCGGCGGCATCGCCTTTGTAGTTAAAGGTAAACTCCGCGCCGGGGGCCGACTTGATGCGGGTCGGGATGCTGATGAAATGACCGTCGGGCAGTTCCGAGGCCGAGTAGATTTCGGCTGTTTCGCCTCCTTGGCTGACTGAGAGCGACGTGAGGAACTGATTGTTGGCAGCCATATCGCTGCGGTCCGTGTCCGTGCCGTTCCATTGGGGTACGCCCCATTTGTTTTCAACAAAATGGGCGGTGAACGTTGCGGTTTCCTTGCCGTAGTAGGTCAGCGGGTTGTCCGTGCCGGCGTTGTTGCCGTCAGAGTCTTCCCAGTGGTCAAAGTCAAAAAGCAGTGCGGGAGTGGCGCGCATGATAACCGCCTCCTTGTTGCTGACGGAGAGATCTTTGGTGCCGTCAATGCTGACAGAGCCTTTTGCGGGGTCGGCGGAGCGGACGCTGACGGTGCGGGCCTCGGTTATCTCCTCAATGATTCTCAAGGTGTAGGTCAGGCGGGTGCCGTCGGTCAGAATCAGGCGCACGGTGCGCTCTCCGATTGGTGCGTCGGCCGGAATACGGAAGGCATTGCCCTTGACGGTTTCGTCGTCTCCGAAAGTCGTGTTTCGGTTAAAATCAATTGCAATTTCGGCAATTTCGGCTCCTGAAATGTTGAAATCGGGCGCATAGTCCGTGTCGCGATAGGCCGAGTCGAACAACTTGCCCTTGAGGTCGGTTGCCAGCAGACGGGGAATATAGCGCGTTTCCGTCCCGGCGATGTTGCTCCGGAAGGGTGACAGATACTTCGGCAGCAGGCGAGATGCAACCTCGCGAGTGTCGCCCGTCGGTTCGGTCGGGTAGGCCGCCGGATTCGAGTGGGCCCAGTTCCATTCCCATTTGAACCATCCGCCGTCAGGCGCCTTCATGCCGTTGTTAAACCAGATTTTCCAGCGCTGATAGTAGAAATCTTTCATGATTCCGCCCCATTCTCTGTAAGAATAGTCGCGCAGCGAGCCGGCCGGACCTTCCGGACCCCATGTGGTGATCAGAGTGCGGGCATTGTCAAGTTCGAGCCAGTCGCGGTCAGCGTCGGTCGTTCCGCTGACCTCATCGGCCATTTTTCGAGCGCGTTCCGTCCAGTGGCCAAGCATAAACTCGGAGTTGGTGTTCAGCAGTTCGTCGAGGTCGAGAATCAGTTGCAGGAACGCGTCGCGGCGCAGGCCGAACAGCTCTGTGTCGTTGTCGTCATTTGCCTCCTTCAGCCCGGCCAGGAGCGACTTTGAATAGTCGGTCAGGGCCTGGCGCGCAAGGTCGGTCAGGTCAAATGAATAGTTCTGGCCCTCCAGGGAGGCGTCAAGCAGCCGATAGACCGCGGCGGCGGTCATGTTTGTGTCATAAAAGATGTCGGCGAAGCCCCATGATGACACACGGTCAATCTGCAGCGCCGGGCGCCCGCAGACAATCGCTTCGTGAGGCCCTTGCTTGCCGGTGCGGCAGTCGAGCGATGAGGTGCGAATAAGCTCCCAGGCGCTGCGAGCCTCCGGGCTGTCGGCCTGATAGCGGCGGCCTACGTAGTCCGCAACCCATTGCTGAGTGTCGGGCTTGGAGTCGAGCCAGGGGAGTTCAAACAGCAGGTCGTAGGCGATTGGGGTCTGCTCGATTGCCTCAGGTGCGGCGCCGATGCCCTTGACCGTCGCCTTTGTACGCGATTGCCAGTAGTTGTCGACCATCATGTTCAGGCGGCCGAAAAATCCCGTGCGTCCGCCGAAGTTGAAAATGGTCGAGAAAACGACGTCGTGGTTGCCATAGTTGCCCCAGCCCGGGTTGCCGTCGCCATAGAGGTCAAGCACAATCAGGCGGCCGACGGGGACATTCTCGAGGCTTTTCCACTGGGCGGAGTTCCACTGCCACTGCTGGATTACCCACTGTGCGCCCGGAGAGGCCGCGTTCATCGCTTCGTAGAATTTCTGATAGGCTTTGGCGGCGTCGATGCCCGACGGGGCGCCACCTTCATGGAAGGGGTCGATTGAGTAGTAGCGACTCTCGCCCATGACCTCATGAACGCGGGCGTAGAACTTGGCGGCGACTTCGCTGAAACGCGAATCGGACGGCTGGGCAAGGAACGGACGCTTGAATCCGCACCAGTTGCCCTGGTCGACGGTGGCAACACCCGTTTTCTTTGTGAACGTCGATGGAAGCTGGCAGAATCCGGGCAGTACCGGCTCGATGCCGAGCGAGCGCATGCGTTCGTTAATCTGACGGCCGAGCTGAGCCTGACGTTCATACCACCAGTCAGGGTTCGGACCGCCCCATCCCTCCAGATTGTTCATGCCGAACCAGGCCATGAAGCATGGGCCGGCAACGTAGTCGTTGACTTCCTTTTGCGAGTAACCGTAGTCGTCCATCAGGAATTTGCGCCAGACCTCCTCGAGGCCGACAATCTGAAGCGGCATGTTGACGCCTCGGAGCGCCATCCAGTCAATTTCCTGCTGCCAGCGCTCCCAGGTCCATGTACTCATCGAGTAAGAAAACGTGCAGTAGTTGAAGTTATAGCGATAAATAGCCGAGGTTGAATGTGTCTCCTCCTTGGCGGGAACCGGCAGGGGCAGCGATGAGAAGTCGGCCGTCGGGCGGTTCCAGGTCAGGTTGATGTTGGCGTAATGGTTCAGATACCAGCCCAGGCCGGCGGTCAGCGCCGAGAGGGTCGACCCCTTGACACACGGTTTGCCTTCTGCTGAGGTTATGACAAACTTCTCGCTTCCGTCGGGGGCAAGGGTTTCGTCGACTACGGTCACAAACCGTGAGGCCGTGCCGGTGCCGCCAATGCGGTCAAGCAGGTCGGAGACTGCGCGGGGATTGCTGTCTGCGCCAAAGCCTGCAAGGCTGATTGAGCCGAGCAGAGCCGCAGCCAGTGTGCGTGATAGTGATTTCATGGGTTATAGTCGTGTTACAGTTTGATTTTCCGAAGAATGATGCCTGCCGAGTCAACTTCCAGCAGCAGCGGAGTGGCCGTCAGGGCGGGGACGTCGACCGGGCCTTCGGGCAGCAACCCCTGTTTCCATGTGGCCGAGTCAAGACGCGTCAGTTCCTTCCAGGTGTCGAATTCGGTGCTGACAAACACGTCGCGGACCCGTTTGCGGTTTGTCCGTATGGAGTCCATGACGGCGCGGGTGCGCTCCTTGGAGTCTGCGGTGAAAATCCAGATGCCTTCGGCCGCCCAGGTCTCGGAAGTGTCTCGTCCGACGATTACACGCGGAGCAACGAAACGGACCGTATCGGACTGTTGTCGCGTAGACGTGATGCTGTCAGGCTCTGCTGCGGGTTGTGCGCCTTGAATCTGCGCGCCATCGGCGTCGAACGTAATCCGGATTTTGTCGCCGTTGAGGGCAAGGAATTCGGTTAATTTCTTTCCGGTTGAACTGAAAATCTCAACGAGTGACGGCTCAGGGGCGTCGCCGCGAAATTCCGCGTGGCCGTTGACTGCTGTCGGCTCCACAACGGCGCGGTTGCCGTCAGGCAGAGTGTAAAGAACCGTCAGACGCTGTGTCCCGACTGACTCTGCGTCAATTGTGACGTGAAAATCCTTGGGTCCGCCACATGCTGCCACCCCGAGAGATAAAATCAACAGTAATAACAAATTGCGTATCATAACCGCAAATATACGAAAAAAGCCCGAAGGGGCAAAAAAATAACCAAGGCGACTCCTTGATGTCGGAATCGCCTTGGTAAAGGGGAGAATATTTAAACGTTAGCCGATTAGCGGATAACCTTCTTGCCGTTGACAATGTAGAGTCCGCGCGAGGGGTTCGCTACACGACGGCCCTGGAGGTCATAGCAGCGCACGTCAGCGTTTTCAACCTCAACTTCGCTGATTGAAGTAGTGGAGGCGTTGACGAACGAGAGCGATACGGGTTCGCTCTTCAACTGGGTTTCGGGGTTGAAGGCATAGTAGGTCAGAGTGCCGTTCTTGTTGACGGTGAGAGTTGCGCTGTGGGTCGGAACGTGAGTAAATCCGGCGTGGATGTCTTCTTCCGCTTCGCCGTCGAAGTAGATTGCTTCCTCAGGAGCCTCGACGTGCTTGTGGTAGATATGGTGTCCTTCCTCGGCGGTCAGAGTAATTTCAACCGAACCCTGCTGAAGGTCAATCGGAGACTCAAAGTCTTCGACGTCATTACCGTTAACCAGAACTACGGGAGCCGCAGGCGCAACAGGTTCAACATTCTTGTAGAGAACATCAAATCCGGTAATCTGAATTGCAGCGCTGCTGGTGAGCAGGAAATATTTGAAGTCACCGGTTGGTGTAAACGTAAATGTCATGTTATCAGATGAAATCTCGGGTGACGCAGATACGGTGACAGTGTTCTCAGGGAATCCAACCGCAATATTTTTCGCCGTGGTAGACGTGGTAAGAACGCCGGGTGTATTACTGAATTCAATGTCCTTTATTTTTCCGTTAGCCGCAGCGTAGGTCCGGATAATAATCTTTGCGATAATCAATCCGTCAGGATTTTCAGTAATAGTGATACCTGATTTTATGGCGTTCGATGTCGCTGCTGTGTTGATTTGAATTCCGTTGTTGACGCCTGCTTTGGCGGCATAAGTTACGTTTGTCACGTTGCTTTTAAAGGTGTATGCAGCATATCCTGATCCACTCATTTTAAAGGCCTCGGTTGTGATGGCAAGGTCGCCTTCGGGCTGTTCGCTGACGGTAATGGTTTCGATTACGTCCTCGCTGTCTTTATAGCCATCTTTGCTTGCAGAAGCGTAGATTTCGTAGGTGCCAACTTCCGAGAAGGTGATGGAGACGGGAGAGAGTCCTTCCATGACATCACCGCCGTTAATCAAGTAAGAGATGGTTGAGCCTTCGGTCGAAGTGATGGTCACTGATTCGCCGGCATAGATTGCGGTGGCGGAGAAGGTCGGGGTTGCGCATGCTTCGGGCGCTTTGATAACGATTGTGTAAGAAACGGTTGCGGCTTTGTAAGTGTCATCACCCTCAAATGTGGCGGTGATGGTTGCTGTGCCTTCCGCGTCTTCGAGGAGGATATCGCCTGTTGTTTCGTCAACAATAATAGCGATGTCTTCGTTAGATGAAGAGTAGGTAACGGTTACGCCGTTGGGGTTGTTGAGCTTGGGAGCGACGAAACTGCTGACATTGTAGCCCAGAATGAGTTCGTAAGATGCCTGGCCGTCAAACGAGAGTTCGGCATCTGCCTTCTTTTCGGGTTCAACGATGGCGTTCGGACAGATCTGCCGAGTTCCGTTGTAGACCCAAACAAAACCGGTAACGGTTGCGCCGGAGCAGTTGGCGAAGTTTTCAAGAGTGAACCGATTGAATAAAGCAATGGTTTCTTCTCCAACCGTAAGGGTTGCATTTGAACCATTCACGTTAGAAATATCACCTGTGACGGTAACAAGGTCAAAAAGGTTGTTTTCGGGAGTGATGCCTGAAAGTGAGGTAATCTCCGTAGGGGTGACGCAGGTTCAACTGGCAAGTGCAAAATTAGTGATTTGTTTGAAAAACTCAGTCT
>CAMWNI010000003.1 GCA_947175545.1 uncultured Porphyromonadaceae bacterium | reverse complement strand
TCCACGTTTGGACGGGGGTTCAAATCCCCCCAACTCCACTATGTACTACCGAACTTTTTCGGACAAAACGAGTAAAACCTCGGACTATCAAGTAGTTCCGGGGTTTTCTTTTATCTAATCCTTTCGATTCAGGACCGAAAAAAGACGCAAAAAGGACATCCCCGGACAGAGTTTAGGCACTAACCAGGCACTAAGATTTCAAAAATCTTTTTAGTGCCTAAATAGTGCCTAAAACGCATCTAATAATCTTAATGCCATATACTTACAAAGACATAACTCGGAAGAAAGTCGGAAAACAGGCGACATTTTAACCCATTGGATTGTGGGTGTTAAAACGGGTGTCCGACACTATTTCCGATATTCCGATTTAATTCTTTTGAAAGTATGGAATTATATAGTGTCTTGAAAATGTCCTCAATGTTAAAATCAACCTAAGTCGCTGATTTGTCGCTTATTGTTCTCAAAAGTGTCCAATCCATCTTAATGTTTCACTCGTTATCATTGCATCCACCGCCTAAAAAACGGAAATGATGACACTAAATCCAACGTAAGATGAAAAAGAGCACTTTCAAAGTTTTGTTCTTGATTCGTCGAAACCAAGTGAATAAGGATGGCAAATGTGCCATAATAATAAAAATCACTGTGGACGGTGAATATGAACGACTAAATTCCACGCTCTCAATAGAGCCAGACCTCTGGGACGCAGCTGCGTCTAAGGCTATCGGCAGGTCTTCAAAAATTGCCGAATTCAACAAGCGCATTGAGGATATGCGCCATGTTCTAAAGGAACACTACTATGACCTCCTTAATCGCCACGGCTACGTCACTGTGGAAATGGTGCGCAATGCCTATATGGGCATCACCCAGCGAGAGGAATCGCTCCTTAAAGTCTACGAGCAGCACTTGGGGACACCAAGAAACTTGTCGGCCTCAGCAAGGCAGACCCACCTATCGCAAGTACGAGCGTATTTACCGCCGTGTGTTGGAATTCATTAAAAAGAAGTACAATATCACCGACATCCCGCTCCGTGAGATAAAGCATCAGTTCATTGTAGATCTGGAGTTCTTCCTACGCACGGAATACAAGTATTCTCAGAATACCACCCACAAGTGCATGAAGCTCTTCAAGCAGGTAATCAACAAGGCTATCCGCGCCAGATTGATTTTCGTTGATCCATTCAACGGCTATAAAACCTCGGTGCAACGTGTTTGAAGGCTTCATCGACTTTCTTTCAGCGAAACGCCTCGGACTGAATGACGGTTCCGACTCGGTTGTTCTCAACTCCGTTGCCAATGTTGGAAAAGCCCTGACAATCTTCCCGGACTATTCCGTAATCGCCTGTTACCTCAATAACAACGAGGCAGGGCGAGCCTCCTTCGCCAGACTCCACCGCGAGTTAAGCGACAAGAGAATGGACAAGTCCGCTCTCTATCCCGACCACAAGGATCTCAACGACTACCTTGTGGCTACCCAACCCAAAATTTCTAACAATTCAAAATTAAAACTCTGAAAAACAACATGAATACAATTCTGAATAAAATCGGCGAAATCCGCCTTACACCTGCTCGCTTTTTCGGATTTTGGGCAATCCTCCTCACTCTCGTCCTCGCTCTGTCCTCATGCTCCGATGACCTTGACGTGCAGCAGTCCTATCCCTTCACGGTGGAAGTCAAGCCCTACGGCGACAAGACCACTAAAGGCGAAACTGTTGAGCTACGCTTCGAGATCAAGACCGAAGGTAACTATTCCAACACCCTCTACACAATCCGTTACTTCCAGTATGACGGCGAGGGGACGCTCAAACTCGTTGACGGTCCCGTGCTGGTCAACAACGACCGAGTCCTCCTCGAAAGCAAGACCTTCCGCCTCAACTACACCGCCCAGTCTTCCGAAGCTGTGAAATTTGGGGTATGGATTGAAGACAACTTTGGGTCAACCCCGTGGCAGCAGACCTTCGAGTTCAACAGCAAAGACAGCGGCGACGATGGTGCAAAACTCCCGGTATCATCACCCCCGTCAATCCCGGAACCATAACAACCATCGGCGTATGAAGAAACTACTGATATTCCCCATGGCGTTAGTGACCCTCGCGGTCACTACGCCGGCCTTCACCGCAATGCGAAGTATAATGGAGTTGCCGCTCTTTGAGCGGGCAGTCCTAATAATCAAGAAATTTGAGACACTCCATAAGCCAAAGCATTGGCCGTATTATCACAAGCTTTGGATAAGCCTTATGTTGGCTATGGTCATCAAGTCCAGCCGGGCGAACCTTACCGTCGAAGCTGTCAGCTCACCGAGGCACAGGCTGACGCACTGCACCGCAAAGACCTCGCTAAGTTCTGCGCCCTTTACTCCCAATACGGCAAAGACACAGTTCTTCTCGGCGTACTCGCCTACAACTGCGAGCCCGGTGTAGTCAACAGGTCCACCATCCTAAAAAAGTTGAAACGTGGCGACCGCAACATCTTCAAGTCCTACACCTTCCACTGCCGCTACAAAGGCAAATTTCATAAAGGTCTATACACCCGTCGGCTCACTGAGTTTGCAGCATTGTTAGTTCCGTAGGTTACTAACAAGTAGAGAATAAGTTTAACATTTATTCTCTACCTGTTGATTTTTATAGAATTTGTAAATGAATAGGAACAATAGCTTTCATCATCTGATGTTTGGATTTCACATTCCGGCAATGTCAGTCGCGTGATTGAATCAACAGCCGTAAACGTAATCATATATTGTGCGTTGCCACACAATGCACAGAAAAATAAACATATTAACAAAAGTGCATTGCAAGGGAATTTTCTCGTCGGTTTACATTCATACACCTGAGATATTAAGGTCTGTTTCATTTCATATATAAGCTGTTCTCAATTAAATCTTGTCAGTATATTCTTCCGGACAAGTATATGATAACGTACTTAATCGTGGAAGTATATCCAAGAATTCGGCCCAAACTTTTTTTCGTGGACAGTTTTCGTGGTCAACAATATTCTCAATCAGTTGCTTTAGCGATTCTCGGAGTTTAAAATATTTTCTATATTCACGGCCCTCACTTCTCTCAATTAAGATTAGCATATCAACTACTCTACAATATTGAAACAAAGCATTTAAGACCGCGGTTTCATTGTCTCTTGAAAGTATATGGGTCTCATTTTCTGCTATGTTGACTAATTCATTCATAGAAGATGTCATGTCTGCTATGATTAGATTTATCAACGTCGATTTTTTTACATTATCAGAAACAATTCCTAATTCATATTGAAGACAAACACTTGACGCTAATAGTTGCACATGATTTGTACAGGCTTTTTTCTCTATCTCTTTTATTAGTAAATTTAATTCTATCTGCTGACGTCTAAAAATTACATGTTGTATGATGATTGGCAGGATACCTGTAAATATCGCTAAAATTGCTATCCAAAATCCGAGCCAACCATTTACTTTATTAATAACATTATTGCTTTCCTGTCTTAAATCATTCAATACGTTTTCTTGCCGATTTTCAATATATAGGACATGGCGGAGAGTAGATTTAACAGCTTCTTCCTGTTCCTTGCTTGATAACGATTCTTTTTTTAGCAAGACATCAAAGTCTGTGGTAATTATTCGATTTATTGAATCAATTACTTCATACCTTGAAATTTCTTTTTCCTCTGCAGCAATATTCCGCATAAATACACTTGTCACTGCGAATAATAAAACAAACATTACTATTGCAATAATAAGTATACTAAATCCGTGTCTAACAGATAAACTCGCATAAATGAATTTTTCAGTTTTCATCCACTAAATAGTATTTGTTTATTTTAATTGAATCAAAAAGATTATCAAAGGTTTCTGTATAATTTAATCGCACCCTATCATTTTTACAACAATTGTCTGCAGTAAATATTCTGCCTAATATTACATTTCCTTTGGCTCTAATTCTTTTTGCTTTTGCGTCATCGTCCTTTGGGTTTATTACGGTATTGCAGATCCCGTTATAGACACTCTCAGCTATAACTTCATCTTGAGTGAAAAATATAATTTGCAATAGCTTCTCGGAGATATTTAGAGATGAATACAACGATAGAATCTTGGTAAAAAACTTCCTAGTATATATTCGATTTGGAAAATCACTGCTATCAAACACATCATCAAAAATCAGAGGGAACTGAATATTCCTTCTTTTCATTATAGCAAATGCTAGTCCAATACGTAAACAAAGAAGATATAACTTAAGCCTAAAATTATTATAGTATCCCTTTGGCGAGATTTGTGTGTTATCTTCTTTACTTTTTAGTTTCCCATTAAAAGCGCCATCGTTAGAATCTAGTTCAATATGCTCATCCTTAAAATCTTCAAGTAAAGTTTCGAGAATATGATGAGCTGGTTTTAAAATTGCAGTACTAGACGTATTTAAGGATTCTTCTAATTTTTCTTTTAAATTGATGACATGATGAATAATCTGATCAAGCTTCGGTTTTCTCTCATCGTCTGGGCTTAAATTTCCATCAAGGGAAATCAAATTATTGCAAACACCAATAGCCCTATCAAGATTTCCTAATCCACATATCTCATGAACATAACTATCAATTGATTGGTTGGTGCATTCAAATATGGTCAAATCACCTTCTGAGCAAAAAAATTGAGATAAATCAATTTCAGAAATGAACTGTTTAGCAACATCAAGACTTGGACTTTCTCCATTATCATTTTGTTCTGACGAATTATTATACTTTAAGAGCCTATATTTCTCATCTCTAGTTTTCAATTTAATATTAAAACAGCGAGTCTCCGCTGCTTGCTCTTTAGGACAGCTAATATGATTGCGCAGCTCCTTTCTGTGGCTATTGTTTTCCTCATTATGTTTAATCTCCGAGGCAATTTTCCCCTTACAAATTAGTTCTATTGCACTATATAAAGAGGTTTTACCGGAGCCATTCCTTCCCAATAGAATAAAGGAATCACAATTATTCTCGTCTGGAATTTTAAAATCTAAAGAGTTGGCCAATTGAGAGTCGGTTTTATGGCCTATACTATGCAATATTAACTTGCTATCAAATGCAAGCCCGTATGGCCCACGACACCAATCGGGATTATCACTTGAGTTGTTTGAATATGGAATAGCCCTAAACCCATCAACTATCAAATATTCAAGTCTTAAATCCACATTTTCTAATAAATGGGTTTGGACTCGCTTATGAATTTCAGGAGATACATACGCATCCGATGGAGCCTGAGATGTGGCGGTTATAATACGCGTCAGAAACTCCTCGTCGCTTTTTACGCCATCGGTATCAAATTTATGAATGTTATTTTCTTCTAAAAAGAATTGCGCAACAGGATTTTCTTTGCTATCAGATAATACCTTCCATAGTTCATAGTTCATACCATATCATCTTATTTATATACAGATGTAGCAGAATAATTCCCATTTGGTTTAGGTTCATTCCACTCATTATTAAGGTTGGCCTCATCCCATTTATTGTTGTCTACATGGCTTAATGTGCCTAAAATCAGCATATAATGCCATAAGATGGTTATAGCCAGGCTATCGCCTTGTTTGTCCTGGCGAATACGATGAATTCCTTCTTCGAAAACTTCAACTGGAATCTGTCCTATATGTTTATTTTGTAAGTCATCAATATTTTTAAGTAATTCGGATCTTTCAGCTTCAATATTTAATATTTCATCTTCTCCGTGTTTAAGTGTTAGAATGCAATGTGCCAATCTTGCCACATCAACCATTACATCTTCTCTTTCTCCTGCGCGAAAGAATCTACGCCAAACATAATTACCTAATGGTATAGAAAACCGTTCATATTTAGGGATGACAACGCCTAAATCAATTCTTGAATCAATCCATTTATGTATTTCGACAAGCGCGTTATTATCCTGATTGTATAAAGGCTCCTGTGACATGAGCTTTAAAATAGACTCAAAAGTTTCTCCGACTTTTATTTGGTCTTCAGACTGTCTAGTCTTATTGTATCCGAATCGTTTTCTCAACCTTTCAAAGAGCAACGACAAAGTTGTTGAGAAACTTGGGGAAAGATGGAGCAATTCAAGTCTTTCTTGCAAATAATTATCTCTATCACTATCCGGGACCATAAGCTCTGATTGTGCATTTTCTATCATCCATTTGGGATATGCCCTTTGAGGCTCATATTCCAGTTTTCGGAGAGCTTGTTTTAAATCCGGCAAAATTTTCTTGGCGAAAGAGGAACCAACGAGCAAATTAAGATCCATTTCGCAAACATTAAACTGTTTAGAGTTAGGTCCCAATGCTATTTCTATGGCATCTTTAATAGAAGCCTGACGTCTTAATATATTTTCAAATGAGCATAGGTAATTACTTAATACTACTTTGGATAATTCATTGCGATACTCAAATCCAGTTTTAAGTCTATACGCATCTCCAGGATTGTTGTCTTTATCAACACTCTCTGAATATTTAACATTTTTAATGTGATTAACAATGTTAGCCCAACATATGTTAAGTTCGTCTGACAAGAAATCAAATGAATCTTTTAGGAGATCGTTGCCTAACCAGATGTTGGGCGCATATGATACGACTCTCAATTCATCGTCTCCGATAAAAAACCTCAATTTATTAAAGTCGTTGTTTATGTTATCGGATTCTTTGTTAAACAATACCGTTATGTTGCAAACAGTATCACGTGTAATTGAAGTAGTTCCATCTATCTCCTTTATTCCTGGAATAACGTGTTCTATTTTATATATATCCGCGTTAACGTAAACAGAGCGTAGCGCATTCTCTAACTTGAGCTTCATCAATTTAACCTCGTCTTGAGACAAGCCAATGGTAAGTATTGTGTGCTCAATGTCAATTGGACGCTTTAAACTCAAGATGTCTCTGCTGCACCTTGCCATAAAGGGTTGAACCGGCTGAACTATAAAGTGAGGCTTATTTTGATTAGAAACGAATTTAAACTTTTGAATGTCAAAGTTCTCATCAGCAGCCATTGCTATAACAGATGGTTTTATCCCAGTCTGTGCGTAGATATTTGCCGAAACTGTTTCAACTGTATCTCCAGATGCGACGAAATCATCTACAATAACAATTCTGGTTTGTAAGGGGTCAATATCTGCGAGCCGGAACGGTATGGCATGCTCAGTAATTATTTGAAACTTCTTTGAACACTTATCGCCAATACTATTTGACTGCTTCTCCGAGTTTGCGATTTCGTCATCATGAAATGTAAAGAATTCATCAATTTTATCGGATTCATCAGTTCTATTCTTTCCTTGTGTCAAATGGTACTCCATCAGGCGTGCCATTTTACGGGCAATAGCAACGACAACAAGCTCCTTATGGGCTCGTTGCGCCTCTCGCCCCAATTCAACTAAATCGTGAATCCACGAAGTTGTATCGACCTCGTAAGAAGGGACATCCTTGTCCTCGGAATTAGTATTCATGGGCAAAATCTATATCTTGCTCAAAACTATGGAATCAGTTTTAATGTTGTTAAAGGGTAGTAGTTAATTGGTCGCAAAGTTAGTAAAAATTTTTCTAAAAAATCAATGTTATGATTAAAAAATGAAAAAATTGGAATGATTATCATCAAAAAGCCTATAAATTTAAATTTAAGAGCAATTAAAACCAATTATAGGTAATGTAAGTCCAATATAATCAATCAGAATAATGCCAACTGATAATCCGTCACGAGCGCCAAAGAGATAGCGTGTTGGTTTGGGAAACAGCAGTATGCGACTATAACTCTCACGGCATTTTTTTAAGTTTACCATTAAGAGATTTGACAAGCACTCTTTTGTGTAGCATAATTTTGCTTGCCACAGGCATCAGAGAATTCTTTATGTTATCTTTTAACCCTCATCATTGACTAACAGATACAGTTTAGTCCGAAAAACCATACTTGAGTACTTGCCCCTTTCGACCATCCCATGGATATCTTTGGGATAAGTATGTGATTATGCCTGTCGGCTCCATATCTTCAATGGAGTATTATAATATTCATTATCATCATAGCCCATATCACTTTGCAACTTCCTCTTTGAAACAGTGGTGGGTGAACGACTGAATGTTGTAATCTAAGATAACGTGCGAAGCGTTATTGCTGATATTGATGGTTCTCTCGGCACAGGCCGTGACAATGAAATAGCTGGACCACGTAGAGATACATTTTCGCCTTGTGCTATACAGCCCATCATGACAGTTATGGGACTGTTCTATTATCGCAACAACCACAGCCTCGTCTATATCGGATTCCCTTGTGATTTATTTCTCTGTTTCACTCCGAAAGCTTTTCACGATAACACTTGTTGATTCTGCCTTGGACATTTTATTTTAGTTCTCTAAAATTACTGATAGACAGATTGCATGATAAGTGGTCCCAAGCGCCGAATTTCGGGACTAATACAGCCAGCGCACTCGCCTACAACTGTGATCCCGGTGTAATCAACAAATCCACCGTCCTGAAAAAGTTGAAGTGTGGCGACCGCAATATCTTCAAATCCTACACCTCACACTGCCATTATAAAGGCAAATGGCATTCGGGCCTTTACACTAGAAGGCTCTTTGAGTATGCAGCTCTGTTCAGTTTGTAACATTTACCGTATAATACACAAGAGGACGCGCTTCAGAGTGTGTCCTCCTGTGTATTCATTATATGTGGTACTCATTATAATGGTTATATGTGAACCAATATTGAGGTAAACTCGTTTTACTGTAAAATTCTAATATGACAACGTTTCAACAAATATACGACAGATTGCGGGAACATTCGGTGGAATTATCCTGCGATTCGATTTTTGGAGGCAAAATGGGTGCGGCAATCATATCCGCATTTGTTTCGGATGGCGATATTTCTGATGACACAAGGGCAGTATTGAACGGATTATTGGATTTCAGGAAAGGAGATATCAGTATTGGGGTTTGGAAACTTTGGCTGGTCACAACTCTTCTTGAAAATCAAATTATTACCTTGCCAAATGGCCATAGTTTAGAGCAAATAGTTTGTGAGGCCGTATCGCGAAGTTGTACATATTGCTATGATAGTCCGGTTAAATTGACGCAAAACCTGATGTTATACCCTTTTGGACTGGTCGGTCTAAAAACATTAAAACTTCTTGATGGGATTCCATTTTACTCTCTTGCGGAATGGATAGTTCTGTATATGCGTGATTGTGAATATTTCCTGACACGATCTATTCCTCATATTCATGACAATACAACGCTTAAAGCGTCTTTGCTTCATTCGACTTTGCGATTTATGCAATTGGCGGAGAAACAGAAAGTCTTTACATACAAAGCTCAACAATTACAAACGTATATTAAGCATATGCCATATGATCGGAATGGTTCCCGTCCTGCTGACAATTATATTCTTGATTATTTGATGGGTGGAACGACTGTAAAACGAGCGTGGAGCGACAAAGAAATGAGCTACATCGGTACAATTGCTTTCTTATACGATATTCCGGAATTATTTGCCGAAATATTCCGAACAATCAACGTTGGCGATACCCAAATTGACAATCTTGTCGGAATTGGTCTGGGCTTTTTGTCAAATCACATTTATGGAAATGACCTATGAGAAAGCAACATTTACCCGATTTGACCATAATGATGTCAACCCGGATTGATTCACCGGATCGGCTGGCAAATGTAAGAGCCTCACTTGGGTTTTATCGAAAATATACAGACGCGCATCTGATGATTATTGAATCTGATAGCGAATCACATCTATGTGGAATTATGCAAACCGAGTTCCCGGAAGTTGAATATATATTTATTGAGGATCACAATCCGATGCTTCACCGCACGCATTTGATGAATGAAGAATTCCGACGCATAAAGACACGCAATGCCGCCAACATAGATATAGATGTTGATATCATAGTGCCGATTAACCAACTCATCCTCGCTAATGATGCGGTATTATGTGGACAATACATTATGGCTCTGCCATATGATGGGCAATGTGATGTCGGTTAGTTCTTTTCTTGTCATATTTTCATAGCATGTTTACTTCTACAACGCATAATCAACCGAAATGGTTCCGAATAACCCTCTCTGACTCGGACTCAATGGTGTAATTTTGTAAAAGTCATATTTTTACGTAACTTTGCGCCATAAAACTCAATATCGTTCACATTTCCACTTATGAAAAATTTATTTTTCGGTTTCCTTCTCGGAGCCATCTCTCTATCGGCTTGCGGCACAAAAAAATCAGCCGATGCTGATTCTGCTACTTTACAGCCTGATTCATCAATCGTTTTCATGACGAAAGAGATTTCGCCCGACGCCCTTGTTAAGATTTATAAGGCTCTCGGCCGTGAAGCCGAAGGCAAAGTAGCCATTAAAATCTCAACCGGCGAACCCGGCGGACATAACTTTCTCCAGCCCTCGCTGATCAAGGATCTCGTTGACCTCACCAACGGCACAATCGTTGAGTGCAACACGGCCTACAACGGACGCCGCTTCACGACTGAGGACCATCTCAAGGCCGCAGAAGAACATGGCTTCACTGCAATTGCTCCGGTTGACATCATGGATGCCGAGGGTGAAATCAAACTTCCCGTCGACAGCGGTAAGCATCTTAAGTATGACATTGTCGGCTCGCACTACCCTAATTATGATTTCACCGTGATTCTTTCTCACTTCAAGGGTCATGCCATGGGCGGATTCGGCGGCGCCGTCAAGAATATGTCAATCGGCATTGCGTCCGGCAACGGCAAAAGTTATATTCACACTGCCGGCAAAATTGAAACAACCGACAGCATCTGGCAAAAAATCGCCGACCAGGACGATTTCCTTGAATCAATGGCCGAAGCCGCTAAAGCAGTTGCCGACCATGCCGGCGACAAGATTATCTATATAAGCATCGCCAATAACCTTTCGGTTGACTGCGACTGCGACTCCTCGCCCGAAGATCCGGCTATGGGCGACATCGGTATCCTGGCCTCACTTGACCCGATTGCTCTCGACAAGGCCTGCACTGACCTCGTGCGTCAGAGCGAAGATCATGGTAAAATACACCTGATTGAGCGCATCGACTCTCGCCACGGCATGCACACCCTTGACTATGGCGAACAAATCGGCCTTGGTTCTCAAACTTACAAACTTGTGTCAATTGACTAAACTCAGACTACATTGGTCATTAATCCTGCTGACCGTCGGCACTCCAATCGCCCTCGGTCAGCAGGATTCCATTTCAGAGAGACCCAGACGGCTGGATGAAGTCGTCGTAACCGGAACGAACTCTGCAATCGGACGCAATCTGCTTCCTTACACCGTTTCCACCATCAACGCAAATCAACTCGAAGCAACCGGAAGCACGCAGCTCCTGAGCGCCGTATCCGGAATGGTTCCGAGCCTGTTTGTCACGGAAAGAAACATTTTTGGTTTCGGAGTGGCTACGGGAGGTTCGGGCCATATAAAAATGCGCGGAGTTGGCGGCGACAGAGCAAGCGCGCTGCTGATGATGGTTGACGGCCAACCTCAGTTTGCCGGCATTTATTCTCACCAGGTTGCTGACTTCTACGGAACGGAGACCATTGACCGGGTTGAAATCCTGCGCGGTCCCGCCTCGGTTCTTTACGGCTCAAATGCAATGGCGGGCGTAATCAACATCATAACCAAGAATCCCGGAGCAAGACGCGTCAACACGACCCTGACAGCCAAATACGGCTCATACAACACATTGCTGACGTCGGCATCCAACGCCCTCCATATCGGGCGATTCCGCTCGTTCATAAGTCTAAGTTACAACCGCACGGACGGCATTCGAAAGAACTTCGACTTCAACCAGGCTTCGGCTTACGCCAAAGTCGCGTTTGACGTTAACCGCCACTGGACTCTGACAACAGACTACACCCTGATGCACTTCACGGGCAATGACCCCGTCTATCCGCAGCTGAGCAATCCGGAGTCGACAGATGTCTACCATCAGAACATCACCCGAGGGGAAGCCTCACTGACCGCAACAAACACATATGGAGCCGCCAGCGGAGCAACCCGCGTCTATTACAGTTACGGTAACCACTTCGTGCGCGATCCGCGCCGCTTTCACAGTCTTGACGACCGCCTCGGGCTGATTGCCTACCAGAATCTCAAGCCCTGGACAGGAGCAGGAATGACCGTCGGCTTTGACTTTGACCGCTACACCGGAAGGATTCCGCTGTCAGGCGGCAAAGACCATCAGCCCGGATCCCTGACAACCATGGGCCTCAAACAGATTGTGGAATACTCCCCTTATCTGACCCTCAGCCAGGAACTATTCAGCAACCGTCTGACAATCAGCGGCGGACTGCGCATGGCTAACAGTTCGCATTTCCGGTCTCACTGGGTTCCGCAAATCGGCATCGCTTACCGTCCGGCCAAAGGGTGGACAGTCAAAGCCTCCGCCGCCAACGGCTACCGCAACCCCTCGTTCCGCGAAATGTATCTCTACAAATTCGCCAATCCGGAGTTGAATCCTGAAACGATGTGGAACTACGAACTCAGCGTCGGCAAGCACCTTGGCCGCTGGCTCGACATAGACATAACGGCCTACCTCTGCCGCGCAATCAACATGATTCAACAAGGCCCTGTCATTAACGAAAACACAGGGCGACTGACAAACAAAGGCATTGAAGTGTCTGCCGCCTCCCACCCCCTCGACTGGCTGCGGCTTAACGCCACATACAGTTACCTGCACTCATCATTGAAGACCCTGACCGGATCTCCGCGCCATCAGTATTCGCTGACAGCGGGCTGCGCTCCATTCAAGGGATTCACAGCAGACCTGACCGTAAAAGGCGTCGGCCGGCTCTACGTAGCCGACGACTGCCCGATTAAGAATTTCGCAACGGCATCCTTGCGTCTGACCTACCGTGTATGTCAACCCTTGCGCCTGACCCTCGACCTTGACAACCTGACCGATACGCGCTACACGATAACACGCGGCTATACACTGCCCGGCTTCACCGCGCTCGGCGGCATCGCTCTCTCACTCTAATTTCAGCCCCTTAATTTGGAAAATTCGCAAATTTGGGGTAACTTTGCGATGTTGAATAATATAACTAAATCATTAACCCACGTTTTAATATGGAGATATCTCATATTGAGCATATTGGCATTGCCGTTACGTCGCTCGACGAGGCAATTCCGTTCTACGAAAAGATGCTCGGACTGAAGTGTTTTGCAATCGAAGAAGTTGCTGATCAGAAAGTTCGCACAGCCTTCTTCCGCGTAGGCCAGACCAAAATCGAATTACTCGAAGGCACTTCGGAAGACAGCGCCATCAGCAAGTTCATTGCCAACAACGGCGGCCGCGGAGGCATCCAGCACGTAGCCCTCAACATCACCGACGGCGTTGCCAATGCGCTCGGCGAACTCGAAGAAAAAGGTTGCAAACTGATTGACAAGGCTCCCCGCAAAGGCGCCGAAGGTCTTGACATCGCGTTCCTCCATCCGAAAAGCACCTGCGGCACCCTGATTGAACTCTGCGAACAGCCCAAATAATTGATTTTTCTTTAGCATTTTCATTTTTAAAATTAGAAATAATGTCCAGTCAATTGGAAAAAGTGCAGGAACTCATTGAACTGCGCAAAGAAGCCGCCCTGGGTGGTGGCCAGAAAGCCATCGACAAGCAGCATGAACGCGGCAAAATGACCGCGCGCGAGCGTATCAGCCAGCTGCTCGACGAAGGCTCCTTCGAAGAATATGACATGTTTGTCCGTCACCGTTGCACCAACTTCGGCCAGGAAAAGAAATCCTTCCCCGGCGATGGCGTCGTTACGGGCTGCGGCACGATTGGAGGCCGTCTGGTCTACGTTTTCGCACAAGACTTCACCGTTTTCGGCGGCTCGCTCAGCGAAACCATGGCGCAGAAAATCTGCAAAATCATGGATATGGCAATGAAGGTCGGCGCTCCGGTCATTGGTCTTAACGACTCCGGCGGCGCCCGTATTCAAGAAGGCATCAACGCTCTCGCCGGCTATGCTGAAATCTTCCAGCGCAACATTCTCGCATCCGGTGTTATCCCCCAGATCTCGGCAATTCTCGGCCCGTGTGCCGGCGGTGCGGTCTATTCGCCCGCGCTGACGGACTTCACCATCATGGCAAAAGGAATCTCTTACATGTTCCTTACCGGCCCGAAGGTTGTCAAGACCGTTACGGGCGAGGACGTTACCCAGGAAGCACTCGGCGGCGCCCAGGTTCACTCAACCAAGAGCGGCGTTGCCCATTTCGCAACTGAGAACGGCGAAGAGGCTATCGAACTCATCAAACATCTGGTTTCCTTCATTCCGCAAAACAACCTTGAAGAGGCTCCTGTTGTCGAGACCGGCGACCCGGCCGACCGCATGGACGAAGCCCTCAACTCAATCATTCCGGAAGCCGCCAATAAGGCCTACGACATGTACAACATTATAGGCTCGATTGTCGACAACGGCGAGTTCCTTGAAGTTCAGCGCAACTTCGCACGCAACATCATCATCGGCTTTGCCCGCTTCAACGGACGTTCGGTCGGCATCGTGGCCAACCAGCCCAAGTATCTTGCCGGAGTGCTTGACTCAAACGCATCGCGCAAGGCTGCACGCTTCGTACGTTTCTGCGACTGCTTCAACATTCCGATTGTGTCGCTCGTCGACGTTCCCGGATTCCTTCCCGGCACAGGCCAGGAATATAACGGCGTTATTCTCCATGGCGCGAAACTGCTCTACGCTTACGGCGAGGCAACCGTGCCTAAGGTAACGGTTACCCTGCGCAAGAGCTACGGCGGTTCTCACATCGTAATGTCCTGCAAGCAACTTCGCGGCGACCTCAACTACGCATGGCCCTCGGCCGAGATCGCCGTTATGGGTGGTGCCGGTGCCGTCGAAGTCCTCTATGCCAAGGAAGCAAAGGCTGCCGAAGACCCCAAGGCCGTCCTCGCCGAAAAGGAAGCAGAATACAACAAACTCTTCTGCAACCCTTACAATGCAGCGAAATACGGCTACATCGACGACATTATCGAACCGCGCGAAACCCGCTTCCGCATTATCCGCGGTCTTGAGCAGCTTGCAACCAAGCGCGTCCAGAACCCGCCCAAGAAACACGGCAACATTCCCCTCTGATGCAAATGAACCCGTTCAAAAAAATAGCCGCTCTTGCAGCCCTTGCCCTGATTGCCGTTCCCGCGGCTCTGGGCCAGGGGCGCAAAGAGTTGCGCATCAACGAGGTCATGGTTATCAACAACAGCTCGGTTGTTGACGAATACGGACGTCATTCCGCCTGGATTGAACTTATCAACCCGACGCATGCCCCCGTCAACATTGCGGCAATCTACATAACCGACGACCTCAATGAGCCTCGGAAATATTTCGTTCCGACTGGCGACACGCAAACCAAGATTGAAAAAGGCCAGTCTGTCCTCTTCTTTGCCGACGGCAAGCCGCAGGACGGCACTTTCCACCTCAGCTTCTCCCTGAAGCCCAATCAGGATAATTTCATAGCCGTTTTTGACGCTGACGGAATCAACCTGATTGACTCAGTATCGATTCCGGCTTCTCTGCCCGCAGACATGAGCTATGCCCGCGCCGTTGACGCCGGAACCCCTTGGCAGGTGCGTGACAATTCGTCGGCCGCCAACGCAATCACTCCCGGCGGCCACAACGTGATTCCCGTTCCCAACAATAAAATCGCTAAATTCAAAGAAATGGATGAAAATGGCGGCGCCATGACAATCATGGCAATGACTATCGTATTCTCCGCTCTGCTCGTTCTCTGTCTCTGCTTCTATTTGATCAAGCGCCTCGCTTCATCAAAGAAAAATGAGAGCCGGGCGCCCAAAGCAGCTCCCGCTCCTCAGGCGGCGGCAACTGCCGACGGCGAAATCGCAGCAGCCATCGCGATGGCCCTTCACCAGCATCTGAGCGCGAGCGGAACCTCCTCCTCGCGACTCACAATCCGCCACAACCCTGCTTCGGCCTGGAACAACAAAATCAGCGCCATGCGGGTTGTGCCTCAGCGTTAATCATCTCCCGTATTCATTTTTCAGCAAAATCAGCAATGAAAGAGTATAAGTTTACAATCAACGGCCACGACTACACTGTGACCGTCGGCGCCATCGAAGGAAACCGGGCGTCAGTCAACGTCAACGGCACAGACTATCAGGTAACCCTTCCCTCGTCGGCCGCTTCATCAGTTCCCGCAGCTCGCCCTGTCGCTGCCGCCGCTCCCGCTCCCGCCGCAGCTTCAACTCCCGCTCCCGCCGCAGCCGGAGCAGGCTCCGTTGTCGCTCCGCTGCCCGGAGTCGTGCTTTCGATTGCAGTAAAACCCGGCGATGTCGTAAAAGCATCTGACCCCGTGGTCGTTCTCGAAGCCATGAAAATGGAAAATGCAATTCCCGCCGGACGCGACGGAAAAGTAATCGCCGTCAACGTCAAGGAAGGCGAATCCGTTCTCGAAGGCGCAACCCTCGTTACTCTCGGCTAACCAATGGAATTCTCCCAGTTTATAACCGACAACCTCATGCAGTTCTGGCACCTGACCGGCATTTACAATGCCTCGTGGCAGAACTTCGTGATGCTTGGAGTCGGTCTGTTCTTCATCTGGCTTGCAATCACCAAGAATTTCGAACCGATGCTGCTTGTCCCCATCGGCTTCGGAATGTTGATCGGCAACATCCCGTTCGACACTCATGCCGGCCTCGAAATCGGCATCTATGAAGAAGGCTCTGTGCTGAACATCCTCTACAATGGCGTATCGGCCGGATGGTACCCACCGCTGATTTTCCTCGGCATCGGAGCCATGACGGACTTCACCGCCCTGATTGCCAATCCGAAACTGATGTTAATCGGCGCCTCGGCCCAGTTCGGAATCTTCGGCGCCTACATGGTTGCCCTGCTGCTGGGCTTCGAACCTGACCAGGCCGGCGCAATCGCCATCATTGGCGGCGCAGACGGCCCGACGGCAATCTTCCTCAGTTCCAAACTCGCCCCGAACCTGATGGGAGCCATCGCAGTCAGCGCATATTCTTATATGGCCCTCGTGCCGGTTATCCAGCCGCCCATCATGCGCCTGCTCACAACGAAGAAAGAGCGCGTAATCCGCATGAAACCTGCGCGTCCCGTCAGCCAGCGCGAAAAGATTATCTTCCCGATTGTCGGACTGCTGCTGACATGCTTTGTCGTACCAACCGCCCTGCCCCTGCTCGGCATGCTCTTCTACGGCAATCTGCTTCGCGAATGTGGCGTAACGTCCCGTCTGGCAAAGACCGCAAGCAACGCCCTGACCGACATTGTCACCATTCTGCTCGGCATGACGGTTGGCGCTTCAACCCAGGCGTCACAGTTCCTCACTGCGGAAACCATCAAGATTTTCGCCCTCGGCTTCATGGCATTCATCATTGCAAGTGCCTCCGGCGTAATCTTCGTCAAGATTTTCAACCTCTTCCTTCCCAAAGAAAAGAAAATCAATCCGCTTATCGGCAATGCGGGTGTCAGCGCCGTCCCGATGTCAGCACGAATCTCAAACAACCTCGGCCTGGAATACGACGCCTCCAACTATCTGCTCATGCATGCCATGGGGCCGAACGTTGCCGGAGTCATTGGCTCGGCCGTTGCTGCCGGCGTCCTGCTCGGCTTCCTTGCCTGAGCGCTCTGAAATCCTGAATCCATTTCCACTCATAAAGCAGGCTGTGTCTCCGCGAAAAGTGTCAGACACAGCCTGTTTTATATCAACGCTGCAACGCAACAACATCAACAACATCATCCGGGTTTTGTCTGCTTTTTTGAAGTAAAAAATTTCATAATCCTGAAAAAATTACTACCTTTGCAGCGGAAAATCAGCGGACTGTAGAGACAGCCCCCCTTCCAATCATAATACAAAGGTGTTATTGAAGTTCAATCTTCTACTTTTCAAACTTGGCCGTTAGAAACAGGAGACGAAGATGACTCGCAATAGCACCCTCATCGGTGAATATATACCCCTCTTGCAAAAATGAGGGCAATATATACCCGCACCGGTGTGGGGCTGTTGCTCTCGTCGTTCTCCTGAGGTAGCCAAGACCTGAAAAGTAGGACGAGAGCGGAAAATACAATCCTCACACCTTTTTTCATATCCATAACTTGGCGCCGGCGGGAGGATTGCGACGCCCCAGAATCAATCCACACATTTTATGTTTAAACGCCTACTCCTAAGCCTGCTAATCCCATTAGCAACCCTCCCCGCCTTCGCCCGTGACTTCGAATACACCTACGAAGGCCAAACCCTCACCTACACCGTTCTTGATGAAGAAGCCAAAACCTGCGAAACAAAATCTGGCTACTACCCGAACGAGCCGTACAATCGTGTTTCTGGAAAGTTAAGCCTCCCTTCATTAGTATCTGACGGAGAAACGCAATATACTCTTGTAAGCATTGGAGAGTCCGCTTTCTACAGTTGCGATAACTTAACTTCCGTAACAATCCCTAACTCTGTTTCATCTATTGAAAAAAGCGCTTTCTATAGCTGCACCAGCTTAACTTCCGTAACAATTCCTAACTCTGTACAAAAAATTGGATCTCACGCTTTCTCGGATTGCAACTTAAAATCCGTAACAATTCCTAACTCTGTACAAAAAATTGGATATGAAGCTTTCTCGGAGTGCATCAGATTAACTTCCGTAACAATTCCTAACTCTGTACAAGAAATTGGCGCCAGCGTGTTTTCTCAATGCCGGAACCTTTCCGAGATTATACTACTACCAGTCAATCCGTGTTCTATAGACAAAGATATGTTACGCAGTTCATCCATTAAAACGATATCTTTAATTGCTAACTTCGGGGAGTGGATGTATCGTATACCTGCCGAAGCAACAGTTTATACTTTATCAAGTTTATTATCTGAAGCAAAAAAATATGGAAATTACAAAGTCGAAAGTTTTCCGCATGTTAACATAAGCGACTTCAAGTCGGGATTAAATCACGTTGAGTTTAAGATCAAGAGTGAATACGACATAAAAATTCGAAAAATAACATTTGATGGAGTTGAAATCACCTCAGCAACTTCCGTTTATTCGGTCTCTGACTTAAAACCGGGTTCAACTCATGATATTGACGTTACTTACGACCTTGAACCCTGGGGAGAACTAAATAAAACAATATCTGTGACCACAGAATCCCCAAAACCATCTTTATCAGTGCATGATGCAACGCAAAGCACGGTTACGTTGAAGGTTTCGAAAGTTGATGATTCGCGTGTATCAAAGCCGATTGTGGTTTTCAATGAAAAGGACTATGAATGTGACAAAGATGGCCTTGTTACTTTCACGGGATTGGAGTCTAACTCTAAATATTCAGCAGTCGCAAAAACAACATTCAACGGCGAAACATATTCTTCCGGCTCTTACACTTTCAACACATGTAGTGTACGGCCCGAGATTAAAGCAACTGAAATCACACCGACCACTATCTCCATTGATCCGACGTTTAATAATGACGATGTTATCATCGAAGAATCATTTCTAACCATTCAGGACAACAAATATTCTGCCAAACAACAAACCATTGTCAATCTGCCTGTTGGAAGCGAGATTCAAGCATTCTTAAAAATCAACAATGAATCAGACTCAAAGACTTTCACACTGCCGGCGCTGGAGTTGAAAACGATTGCGGCGAGGGCGACTTCGAAGGATTGCGCCATTATTTGCGCGGAAACCAACATGAGCGAGGAGGAGTATGGCGGCGGTTTTGAATGGCGACGCTATGATGCGCCGGATATGGTGCCGTCGACTTTCTCGCCCTGCCCCGTGGCCAACGGTCATTTAGAGGGCCGTCTGAAGGGCCTTAGTCAGAATACTTACTATAAGTATCGCCCTTATTATGAGGATTGTAACGGACAGCGCACGTTCGGCGAATGGACCGCGTTCATCACTGCCGATGCCGACGTCTATTTCGAACCTACGGTCTATACTTACGCGCCGAACTCGGTTACCAAAAACTCGGCCACTGTTGTGGGCTACGCAATGGGAGGCTCGGAAGATGTTGACGAACAAGGCTTTGAATACTGGCCGGTTGTCGGCTCTCGCGCAGCGACCGACGTTAAGCGCGTTTTGGCCACGGGCCAGCGCATGGTGGTGACTCTTGCCGATCTTGAGCCGAGTACCCGCTACGCCGTGCGCGCCTTTGCCTCGACACGGAGCAAAACAACCTATGGCGAAGAGCAGGTGTTTGAAACCGACGGCGAACCGCAGAGCGCCATCGAGGCGGTGACCGCCGACGAAAGCGAGGTGCAGCCGTTTGACATATTCACTCTTCAGGGCGTATGCGTGCGCCGCAACACGACCGACCTGAGCGGTCTGCGCCCCGGACTCTACATTGCCAACGGCCGCAAGATTCTGGTTCACTAACTTGCTGAACCGCTGAGGCGAAGCAAGTGTCGCTACAACTCAGAAAGTCCCGTTTGCTCAAAATCAGAGTAAACGGGACTATTATTTATTGAGGTAGAGGAGGGCATTTTCCGATTTTTTTCGTAAATTTGCACCTTAAAATTATTCAATTCCCGTGAATACTAAGTATATTTTTGTTACCGGAGGCGTCGTTTCCTCCCTTGGCAAAGGAATCATCTCTTCATCACTCGCTTGCCTGCTTAAGGCGCGCGGCTTTCGCGTCACCATCCAGAAATTCGACCCTTACATCAATATTGACCCCGGAACTCTGAATCCGTATGAACACGGGGAATGTTATGTTACGGTCGACGGCCACGAGGCCGACCTTGACCTCGGCCACTATGAACGCTTCACTAACGTGCGCACCACCCGCGCAAACAACATAACCACGGGGCGGATCTATCAGAACGTAATTGACAAAGAACGCCACGGCGAGTATCTTGGCAAAACCGTTCAGATTATTCCTCACATAACCGACGAAATCAAGCGAAACATCAAGTTGCTTGGCAAAACCGGAAATTTCGACTTCGTGATTACGGAAATCGGCGGTACGGTCGGCGACATTGAGTCGCTGCCATTCCTTGAAGCCGTGCGCCAGCTGCGATGGGAACTCGAGGCAGACGCCTGCTGCGTCCATCTGACTTATGTTCCCTACCTCGGCGCGGCAAAAGAGCTGAAGACCAAGCCGACCCAACATTCCGTCAAACAGCTTCAGCAACTCGGAATCCAACCGGACATCCTCGTTCTGCGAACCGAAAAGGACATACCGATGGAAATGCGCCACAAAATTGCCCGGTTCTGCAATGTGGCACCTGACGCCGTTGTGCAGAGCGCAGATGCGCCCAGCATCTACGAAGTCCCCATCAGAATGCATCGCCAGCACCTTGACGAAATCCTGCTCCGCGTCTGTGACGTCAGGAACGCTGCGGAACCGGACATGAAGGCATGGAATCGCTTCCTGGAGCGCATGACTTCGGCAAAAGAGGAAGTTACAATAGGCCTCGTCGGAAAATACGTCGAACTTCAGGATGCTTACAAGTCCATTAACGAAGCGCTCTTTCAGGCTGCTACATATAATGACCGCCGCCTGAACCTTGTCTCGATTCATTCGGAGAAAGTGACGGACGGAAACGTCGACGAACTCCTTGCGGGGATGGACGGCGTCATAATCGCTCCGGGCTTTGGTTCTCGCGGAATCGAAGGCAAATTCAAAGCCCTCAGATGGTGTCGTGAAAACGACGTGCCGACGTTCGGCATCTGCCTTGGCATGCAGTGCATGGTAATTGAATTTGCCCGCAACGTCCTCGGACTTGAAGGCGCGAACTCAACCGAGATGGACCCGGCGACGCGCTATAATGTCATTGACCTCATGGAAGAGCAGAAAAGCATAACCGACAAGGGAGGCACGATGCGTCTCGGCGCCTATGACTGCACGTTGCGCCCCGGATCGCGCGCGGCAGCCGCTTACGGAAGCGAAAAAGTCAGCGAACGCCATCGCCACCGTTTTGAATTCAACAATGACTATCGCCGGCGCTTCGAGCAGGCAGGAATGCAATGCGTAGGCGAGAATCCTGAAACGCACCTCGTTGAAGTTGTTGAAATTCCGGAAAAACGCTGGTTCATCGGAACGCAGTATCATCCGGAATATTCCAGCACCGTTCTCTCTCCAAACCCGATATTCATTGATTTCGTAAAATCAGCAATCATTTATCACGACGAAAAGAAAAAAGCATAAAAAAGAATGGATAAGAACACTCTGACAGGCATCTTACTGATGGGTGCCATCATCTTCGGGTTCATGTATCTGAACAAACCATCGGCGGAGGAGCTTGAAAAGCAACGCCGGGAACAAGCCGACCGCATTGCCGACGAACAGCGCCGCCAGGCCGAGGCTGAACGGGAGGCTCTGACAATTCCTGACATCACTGATGCCGACCTCTCGGCCCTGTGCAACGGCATGGCCCTCTACGGCCGCCGGCAAGCCGACGGATCACGCACCTTCTCAACTGAAGCCTATAAGCTCCGCCTTGTCAACGACTCAACCCTCACGGGCGAAATCGTGACTCCGGCAGGAGAAATCAGCGTAACCGACGTTATTAACCGTAACTTCCCCGACGGCATGGACGCCCGCCAGAAAGCCGACGCCTCCCGCTCGCTGCTTGACGCGAAGACTCAGCTGGCCCGCTACAAGAGTTTCGCAGGCCATCTCAGCGGAAACAACACCATTGTCGGACTGGAAAATGACGTCATCTCGCTCCAGCTGTCAACTCATGGCGCCCAGATCAGCAACGTAGTCCTCAAAGACTACAAATGCTATATCCAGCCTGACACGACCCTTATCCAACTATGGAACAGCGAACAGAACAATTACTCGTTCACTCTTCGCAGCGACAGCGAGAAATTTGAGTCGGCCTCATTCTTCTTCGAGCCTGTGGTTGAGAGCGATTCATCGGTACTGATGAAACTTGACCTCGGTTCCGACGCTTGGTGGGGCATACGTTATTCGCTACCTGAGGCTGACGGCTACGTAGTCAAGATGGATGTTGTTCAGCACAACATGGCCGCCGCCGGAGTGATTCCCGCCGGCGTCAGCACCATGGAATTCAACTGGCACCAGACAATGCAGCGATTCGAGCGCGGCCGTGTGTTTGAAGAACGGAACTCAGCCATTTATTATAAGGAAGAAGGCGAAAAGCCCGACGATCTTTCTGCGCAAGGCAATGCTGACAAAGAAATCAAGGCTCCGGTCAAGTGGATTGGCTTCAAAAATCAATTTTTCAGTTCGATTCTGATTCCCGACGGAACGTTCAACGCCGGTACGAAACTCAAATCGGTTGAACTGACCGACAACCTGACCGCACTGAAGGATATGACCGCGACAACTCAGGTCAACTACTCGGTCAGCCGTGACTCCGTTGCCGGATTCAACTGGTATCTTGGTCCGAACCTCTACCCCGTCCTGCGCGACATGGACCGCATCTCGCCCAATGAGGACCTGCAGCTTACGCGCGTAATTCCCCTCGGTTGGTCACTGTTCCGCTGGATCAACACCGGAGTGATTATTCCGCTGTTCTCCTTCCTCAGCAAGTACATTGTCAACTACGGAATCATCATTCTCGTGCTGACTCTCTTTATCAAACTGGTTCTCTTTCCCTTCACCTTCAAGACCTTCAAAAGCCAGGCCAAGATGCGCGTCCTTGCTCCTGAAATCAAGGAAATCAATGACCGCTATCCCGGCCAGGACCAGGCTATGACTCGCCAGCAGAAAACCATGGAGCTTTATTCAAAAGCAGGTGCGAACCCGATGGGCGGCTGCCTGCCGATGTTGCTCCAGATGCCTATTCTGATTGCGATGTTCTCGTTCTTCCCGAGCTGCATTGAACTTCGCGGCCAGTCATTCCTTTGGGCGCACGACCTTGCCGCCCCTGACGCTATCATCACATGGAAAGCAAACATTCCCGTGATTTCCTGGATTTTCGGCAACCACCTGAGCCTCTTCTGCCTGCTGATGACCGTAACCAACATCATTTACAGCAAAATCACTATGGCCTCGCAGCCCGGATCGCAGTCAATGCCCGGCATGAAACTGATGACCTACGGTATGCCTCTGATGTTCCTCTTCTGGTTCAACAACTATGCAGCCGGACTCAGCTACTACTACTTCCTCTCGCTGCTGATTACCATCCTTCAGACCTACGCAATCCGCCACTGGGTCATTGACGAGGATAAGGTTCGCGCCGAAATGGCCGCCAACGCCAAGAAGCCCCGCAAAAAGTCCGGATTCATGGCCCGTCTTGAGGAAGCTCAGCGCCAGCAACAGGCAATGCTTCGCGAACAACAAAAACAGCAGGCAAAAAAACGCAGATAATATCCCCCCAACTCATCAAACTTAAACAATGAGCAACCAGCGCTATGACCTCCGCGGCGTTTCAGCCACCAAGGAGGATGTCCACTCGGCAATCAAGAACATCGACAAGGGAATCTTCCCGAAGGCGTTCTGCAAGATTATCCCTGACATTCTGGGAGGCGACCCTGACTATTGTAACATCATGCACGCCGACGGCGCCGGGACCAAATCGAGTCTCGCCTACGTCTACTGGCGCGAAACCGGCGACCTCAGCGTCTGGAAAGGCATTGCCCAGGACGCCCTGGTCATGAACATCGACGATCTTCTCTGCGTCGGCGCAACATCCGGAATCCTTGTGAGTTCAACCATTGGCCGCAACAAGCATTTGATTCCGGGCGAAGTCATCGCCGCCATAATCAACGGAACCGAAGAACTCCTTGATGACCTCCGCAAACACGGAATTGATATTCACTCGACCGGAGGCGAAACAGCCGACGTCGGCGACCTTGTCCGCACAATCATCGTTGACTCAACGGTTACCTGCCGCATGCGTCGCGACGAAGTGATTGACAACGGCAACATCGGCGCTGGAAATGTAATTGTCGGACTGGCCTCCTACGGTCAGGCCGACTATGAGTCAGACTATAACGGCGGCATGGGTTCTAACGGACTGACGTCTGCCCGCCATGACGTGTTCGCAAAATATCTTGCCGAAAAATATCCTGAAAGTTTCGACGCCGCAACGCCCTCCGAACTGGTCTACTCCGGATCGGTCAAGTTGACGGACCCGACCGAAATCGAAGGGGTTGATGCCGGCAAACTCGTCCTTTCCCCCACCCGCACCTACGCCCCGGTCATAAAGGCTCTGCTTGACAAAATGCGCAATCGCATCCACGGCATGATTCACTGCTCCGGCGGCGCGCAGACTAAGATTCTTCATTTCCTTGCCCCCGAACTGAAGGTCGTTAAGGACAATCTGCTCCCGATTCCGCCGCTGTTCACCCTGATTCAGCGCGAATCAGGCACGGATTGGCAGGAAATGTACAAGGTTTTCAACCTTGGAACACGAATGGAAATCTATGTTGACCCGGCTGATGCCGAGGCCGTAATCGAAACGGCTGCCTCATTCGGGATTCCCGCGCAGATAATCGGTCGCGTAGAAGCCAACCCCGGCGCACCCGCTTCGCTGACAATTCACGGACCTCACGGCACCTTCAACTATTAAGCAGTCGCGGAACGCTGAATAAAAAAACAACCGAGGAGCAAATCCGACACATGTCAGATTGCTCCTCGGCTTACTTTTATACACTATCGAGGTGTTATAACATCAGACCGATAAACCGAAGTGAGTCAGGAACCATGACGAGATTGACATGTAAATAACCATGCCGATAATGTCATTCGTAATTGAGATGAACGGACCGGTTGCAAGCGCAGGGTCTATTTTAAATTTTTCGAGAGTCAAAGGAACAAACGTTCCAAAAACTGACGCAAAAATAACAACCGCAAAGAGGCTCAACGCAACGGCAACAGTCGTCACCTGAGTCGCTCCAAGCCGAAAACAGTTATAGATGAATACAAGCAGAGCGATAATTGACGCATTGAGCAAACCGACGCCAAGTTCCTTTACAACCTGCCTGGAGGCATGAGCAATGTTCAACGAACCGTTGGCAAGACCCTGAACCACGATAGCGCTCGACTGGATTCCGACATTTCCGCCCGTGCCACCAATCAGGGGAATGAACAACGCCATTGCCGGATTTGTAGCGAAACCGGCCTCGAAGTTGCCAAGAATAAGCGAATTACCGATACCACCGGCAATGCCAATCAGCAGCCACGGCAGTCGGGCCTTGGTCTGCGCGAACCAGGAGTCGTCAGTCTCGACGTCGGAGCTAAGACCGGACGCCAGCTGATAGTCACGCTCGGCACTCTCGCGGACAGTATCCATGACGTCGTCAAACGTAATCTGACCAACCAGACACCCGACGGCATCAATAACCGGCATCGCAACAATGTCATATTTCTCGAAGTCCTGAGCCACCTCGTCAATCGGAGTATCCGTCTTTACGCTGACAGGGTCCTCCTCCATAACATGTTTAATCTTACTGACCGACGGATGAGTCAGCATCTTTTTAAGCGGCAAAACGCCACGCAGACGCTCGTCATTGTCAACGACATAGACATAATAAATCTCGTCAAGTTCCTCGGCCTGGAGTCGCATCTCCTTAATACATTCGGGCATCGACCAGTTTTCGTTGACAACAATCATTTCCGTACCCATCAAGGCGCCGGCAGTGTCCTCGTCATACTTCATCAGGTCGATAATGTCGCCGGCCTGCTCGACGTCATCGAGCTTCGAAAGCACCTCTTCCTGGTCCTCCTTGTCCATTTCCTGAAGGACGTCGGCGGCATCATCCGTGTCCATGTGGTCAATCTGCTTCGCGATGACCTCATTGGGCAGAGCGTCAAGCAACTTGCGGCGGTCGTCCTCGTCAAGTTCAAGAAGCACATCGGCCGCAGTCTCTTCGTCGAGTAACTTATAAAGAAATTCCGCCTGCCTCAGGTCCAGGTCCTGATATAGTTCGGCAATATCAGCCGGATGGAGCGACTCGAGTTCCTTTCGGGCCGCTTCCGTATCCCCGCGTGAAATAATCTCGCGGATGTTCTCCAGATATTCGGGGCTATATTCCTTCATAAGCGCCCGCAAAGTTACGATAATTAAATTAAAAATGAAAAATTAAAAATGAAAAATTACTATACCATAAAAAATTAGCGGGGAGTGGCTGTCGCAGTCACTCCTCGTCAATAATAAACCAATCATTATCACATTTCTTTCACAATGAAAAAAGTCTTGTCTGTATGCATTTCATCATTATAACAACACCGGACGCGAAATTGTTCGCGTCCGGCATAAATTTCTGCATTCTGTTATTTACTTTCCCCAGTCGTGTTTGAAGACAATACCGAGGCCTTGGGTGGTCAGTGCGGTTTTGACGTATAAGTTGCGGTCGTTGAAATGGTTGTACGCCTTCAGGCGCCAGTTTCCTGTGCGATTGAGCAGATATTCAATATCAAAGTCACCAATAAACTGATTATTGTTTAACGTTTTGTCACGATAGCCGAAGTTTCCGTTCAATAACAGCCGGTTGTTGAGTAGCGTTGATGACAATGCAACGTCCACCTCTATGTCAGAGAAGTCGCCGGCATCGGAACGAACGCTGGGCGCCACCGAGAATTTATCGCTCAGCTGTCCAAGAATATTACTCAACTGCGACGAAATCGTGCCGGAGGCGAGTGACGCAAGCTCATTGCCCTTGGTTGCCCCGGCCATATAGTCAGGTGTATAGAATCGGTTGAGGGCAAGCAGATAGATTATCTGTCGGTTCATCATTTCATCAGTTGAGACAATTGACCTAACCTTTCGCTTAACGTCCGGGGTCAGGGTCGGGAAATCCAGATCGAAGGATATTTCCGGGTTCTGAAGGTCGCCGCCGAGGTTCAAAACCGCCTGGACAGGCACATTGGTACGCTGCACTTCCTTGTCATGAAGGAACGAATCGTCAAGATCACTCAGGTTGGCGTTAAGCTGATAGGCGGCCGAGACATTCAGTGAGGCGTCGAGCGGATCGCCGTGGAACGCAACGACGGAACCTTCACGAATCGAGAAATTTTTGATAATAATGTCCTGGAGGGTGAAATTATAGTCGCCCCGATTGATCAGATAGTCGCCATAAAGCCGCAAATCGTCGTTGGCAGACTCGTAATTCAGATCCAGGTGGCCTGAGCCGAAGGCCGTAATCTTGTCGCCGGCAACCGGGTCCATCAAAAGATTGATCCGCGCACCGGGAGTCACATCCATGCGTATTTTTATGTCGAACGAGGCTGGCATATCAGCAAGCATCTCCTTGCGCCGCATGACCTCCTCCATTCTGCGGTTCGCCTTCAGTCTGGTTTTCAGCGCAAGTTCGAGCGAATCGGCGGCCGAAAGTCCGGCGGCCGAGCGGAAAGTCAGAAAATCATACTCTGCAGCCTGCTCGGCTGAGGTAAGCGCAAACGTGAAATCGGATCCGGAAGCCGTCTGCATGTCTGCGGAGATGGCAACCTTTCCGGTTCTCCCCGTAATCGATACCAATCCGTTTCCGAATACGGAACCATACCAGATTTCATCCGGGCCGGGCGGCAAGTCAATCACTTGAATCGAGCGCGCATCACTCACTCTGAAATCAAAAACCGACTCAATGAAATGGTCATGGCTCAGATAGCCGTCAAGGCGGGCTGTATGGCCTCGCGAATCACTGACAGTTATGCCATTCAGTTCAATTCGGCCTGGACGAATATGAACGGAGTCAGTCGCATGGTAAGTAACTCCGGTGTAACCGACCTTAAGCGAGAAATCGTCGGCCTTCAGGTCTCCTTCAAGATCAACAAGAGCGAAACTGCCAAAAAGGCGGGCCTTGCCTGAAGCGAAACCGCCGACATCGTCGGCCCACGACGCCATAAACGGTCTGAGAAAGCCGGCCGGAAGCCGATGGGCATCAAACCGGAAATCAAGGTGCTGACTAAGGGGATAAATGACACCGTCAACAACGGCACTGCTCTCCGAACCTCCGTCAACGTCGGCATGGATGTTTATACCGCGGTCCGCCGGATCCCAATCGGCGCGGATTTCAGCATTGCCGAAGCGGCAATGATTGTAACTGAAATCGCGAACAAAAAGGTCATCGGTCAGCAGAATAGCCTCAGGCGAAAGCAGCGAACGTCCGGTCACGGTTCCCGTTGCCGTTCCGCCGAACGTAATCGAGGGACCAAGCGATAAGGTTTCAAACAGATAGTCCAGGTCAATGTTATCAAGACTGACGGAAAGTACATCGACGGAATCAGCTGATGCGACTCCGCGAATAACCGCCTGCTGACCCGGACCCTCCACAACAAGATTGCCAACGACAACTGACCCCGAGCGAACCCCGGCGTAAGCCGGTTTGACAGTCCAGACAGCATCATTGAAAACCATCTCTGACTCATGTATCAACACGTCTCCTCCCGACGGCAGCGGCTTAATATCCATACCTATGGCCCCGTCAAAACGGCGGTCGGAAACTACATTCCAGTCCATACGGGTATGCGCCGTCCCGCCCTCAAATTCCGAAAGCAAGCGGAAGTTCATCGGCCGACCATGCTTATTGTCCATCTCGGTCTGAGCCGACACCAAACCTCGCGCTCCGGCAAACACATTGAGTTCCGTGTCGCGGACAAGTTTCTTTCCCTGTTGCAGATAAGGCATTTTGACGGTAAGCCATGCCGAGTCGGCCGATTCAATCATTCCTCCATTGATATCGACATCAAACAGCGGACGAACCGGCAAAGATATCAGGTCGAACAGCGGCGACTGCTCATGGACCGTCGCAGACAGACGGAAATCATTTGTCGAACCCGGACTTTCAGGCGCGTTATCGAAGAAAAAAAGTTGCGGGAATGCCGCTGCCGCAATTTTTTTCGCTGCCGCAGGTATCGTTTTTATGTCAATAAAGCCATTGACGGCCAAATCAAGCGGTCCAGAACACAACTCAATCCGATTGAGCGACGACTCGAAATCAGATTGAAGTCTAAGAGGGCGTTCAACGTACTCCTCGCCGGTTTCAGCGTTAGCGAACTTTAAATTATCAGCCCGAAGAAAGCCGGAGGGACGGGTGAATTCCGGACCGGAAAATTCGGCAAGGAAATTTCCTGAAAATGCAAAGCCGGGATGTTTTGTCCAAAGACGCATAACGTCCGGACGCAAACGTTCGACATCAACCACCAGGGAAGCAGCCATTTCTCCGGGCGTCAGATCTGCACTGGCCGACAATGTAAGTGCAAGCACTGAATCCGCAACCTCAACATCAGCCTGATAACTCCGGCCTGAATACTCGATATCGGCGTAAATATTGTTATAGCGATGGCCGCGCCACTCAACTGAACCGACTGACGCTTCAGCACGTCCGGCGCGGCGTCCGAGGTCGAATTCAGTCTCAAAAGCCGCATAGCCCAACTCCTTGCCAGGAAACAAGACATCAAGGTCCATACCGCCTGAGCGGGCTTTTCCTGACAGACGTTGCTTGCGAAGCACACCATTGACATCCAAATCGCCGACGGTAGCAGACTCCAATGTCGCATTTAACTTCACAATCTCATTTCCCACGCGCGAAGCCGAGCCACTGACAGAAAACGAACCAAGTCGAGAAAGGATACCAGCAGCCTGCGGCGACAGCCGCGTAAACGCACTTGCAATGCGTTCAACCTCACTCGAAGTTGAAGCGAGCGCAAACTGTGAAATCATCTGCTCATGCTTGTTGCCGTGACCGCTCACGGAGAGCATGTCGCCTACCCTGACGTCAAGCCTGCTCAATTGAATCGAGTCGCGAAACAGTTCAATCCTGCCTCTAAGCATCACGGGATCGTCAAGAAGCGCAGCATTAAACGGCAAAACCGGCTCCAAATCCGCCGCACTGATGCTTGACCCCCGTCTAAGGTCAATGAAACCCATTCGCTCTCCCGTCAAAGCCAGATCTATATCGCTGAATTCAAGGCATGACTGCGGCATGCGAAGTGTCAGATTGTCAACGGTCAGCCGTTCTGGAGTGTATACAACGTCGCCGCTCAGGCGAGTCAGGACAATTCCGCTTCGCTCATGGAACTGAAGCCGACGCAATCTGACGCTGATGCTGTCAGAACTGATACGCGGCGCATTGATATCAGCGTTTAGCCCCAGAATCTTAAGATGATTGGGGTCAAGCATTCCCTCTTCTTGATGTTCGCATTTATCAACATCATAGCAGACTGTACCGCCTCGGATAATAACCGTGTTTACGGCAAGATTAAAGCGCGTCGGCGGCTTTGTCCCGTCGCCCTTCAGCATCTCAAGGATAGGTGCGACATTCAGCGCAGCGCCCACTGAATCGCGCCGGAGACGCAACTCCGGCTCCATCAATTCGACGTCGGTTATGACAAACCGCCGTCTGACAAGCAAATCTCGCAAGCTGAAGCCGGCTCCAAGCTCACGCAGGGTCAGAGCCGTATCGCCCGGAGCGGTCAATACGCTTGCTCTCTCAAGCCTGAGCCGCGTAAAGGGTTCTATATTAAGGTCGCGGATGGTCACTTCAGCTCCAATCAGCGCTGAAAGCTGCTGTTCGGCTTCGGAACGCAATCGCTCCCTGGTCGGGCTTAGCCAGAGCGACAGATAAATTAAAACCGGCATCCCCACTGTCAGCGACAGCAGGGACACCAGTATGGTTCTAATTATTCTATAAGTACGCTTCACAGACCGCGTCCGTGGCACGCTTTATACTTCTTGCCGCTACCACAAGGACATGGGTCATTGCGGCCAATTCGAGGGGCAGCCTTTACGGGCTGAGGGGCGGCCGGCTGCTGACCCTGCTGGGCCGACGCAGCCTGGCGCTGCGCGTCAGCTCCGTCATAGGCTTCGGCCTTCGACGCGTTATAACGCGAATAGTCGGTCTTGACGGCCTGCGCACGCTGGACCTCCGGTTGAGCCTTGGGCTGTTCAGGCTTCGGCTGTTCGCTCTGGGCCGGCTGCTGGGCCGGTGCCGGCGGTGCCTGACGGACGTAAATCTGACCGCGCATCAGTGCTGCCGTCGCCTTGTCATTGAGTTTCTTGAGCATGCCTTCAAACAGATGGAACGACTCTACCTTATAGATTACCAGAGGATCTTTCTGCTCATAACTTGCATTCTGAACGCTCTGGCGAAGGTCGTCAAGTTCGCGCAAGTGTTCTTTCCAGAGTTCGTCAATGCAGGCAAGCATAAGGAGTTTATGCCATTCGGTCACAATATTGCGACATCCGGCATCCATGCTCTCCTTCACATTCACAATCAGACGGAACAGACGCTTACCGTCCGTAATCGGCACTTGGATAATGCCTTCGTAATGCTGATTTTCATACAGGTCCGTGATTACAGGCATCGCAACCTCGACAATGCGCTCGCTCTTGCGGTTCATTGTTTCGATTGCGGCGGAGTGGAGCGCGTCAATCAGCTCCTCCTTGCCCATTTTTTTATACTCCTGCTCAGTAAAGGGTGCGCTGATGGTCATCAGGGTCATCAGCTCATGGTTCATGTGTTCGTAGTCTCCGGTAACGTTTGCGTCATGTTCGTTGACGATGTTTTCAACAACGTCGTAGAGCATATTCGTAATATCAATACCGATGCGTTCGCCCTTGAGCGCATGCTGACGGCGTGAGTAAATGTAGGTACGCTGTTTGTTCATGACGTCGTCATACTCCAGCAGACGCTTACGGATGCCGTAGTTATTCTCTTCGACTCGCTTTTGGGCTTTCTCGATTGATTTGTTGACCATTGAACTTTCAAGCATCTCATCTTCCTTGAATCCGAGGCGGTCAAGAGTCTTCATGACGGAATCGGATGCGAACATGCGCATCAACTGGTCCTCGAACGAGACGAAGAACACGGATGAACCCGGGTCGCCCTGACGTCCGGCACGACCACGCAGCTGGCGGTCAACGCGGCGCGACTCATGGCGCTCGGTGCCGATAATCGCAAGACCACCGGCATCCTTAACGCCCTCGGGAAGCTTGATGTCTGTACCGCGGCCTGCCATGTTGGTTGCAATGGTGACAGTTCCGGGCCGACCGGCCTGGGCAACAATGTCGGCCTCTTTCTGGTGGAGTTTGGCGTTGAGGACGTTGTGTGGAATATGACGCATTGCCAGCTGGCGCGACAGATTCTCGGAAATGTCAACCGAAGTTGTGCCGACAAGCACGGGGCGACCGGCGGCTACCAGCTCCTCAATTTCCTTGATGACGGCGGCATACTTCGCCTTCTTGGTCTTATAGACACGGTCATTCATGTCGACACGCGCAATCGGGCGGTTAGTCGGGATGCTGACCACGTCAAGTTTATAAATGTCCCAAAATTCTCCAGCCTCAGTTTCGGCCGTACCGGTCATGCCGGAAAGTTTATGGTACATTCGGAAGTAGTTCTGCAAAGTAATGGTTGCAAAGGTCTGGGTTGCGGCCTCTACCTTAACGCCCTCCTTGGCCTCAATCGCTTGATGAAGGCCGTCAGAATAACGGCGACCTTCCATAATACGGCCGGTCTGCTCGTCAACAATCTTGATTTTGTTGTCGTCTATGACATACTCTTCGTCCTTATTAAATAAAGTGTAAGCCTTCAGCAGCTGGCTGACGGTATGTACGCGCTCAGCCTTTACGGCATACTCCTGGAGCAGACGGTCCTTCTCCTCAGCCTTTTCGGGCGAATCCGGGCGGGCTTCCAGTTCGGAAAGCTGGGCGGCAATGTCAGGAAGCACGAAGAACGTCGGATCCGAAATCTTACCGGTCAGCACGTCGAATCCCTTGTCCGTCAAATCAACCTGACGCGTCTTTTCGTCTACCTTATAATATAACGGTTCAACGGCTACGGGCATCTCGCGCGCATTATCCTGAAGATAATAGCCCTCGGTTTTGAGCAGCAGGGTCTTCATGCCGTCCTGGCTGAGCAGTTTAATCAGTGGCTGATACTTCGGGCCGGCAAGATAGGCTCGGTAGAGTGCCAAGGCACCCTCCTTACGCACTTCCGAGTCGTCAGAACTGATTTTTTCCTTTGCTTCGGCAATCAGTTTGATTTGCAACTTGCGCTGGGCTTCAACAACGTTCTGAACGTTGCCTTTGTACTCGTTGAAGTACTGGTCTTCGCCCTGCGGAACCGGACCTGAGATAATCAGCGGGGTGCGGGCGTCGTCAATCAACACGGAGTCGACCTCATCGACGATAGCGTAGTAATGCTTGCGCTGAACCATATCGTCAGGACTCATAGCCATGTTATCGCGAAGATAGTCGAAGCCAAATTCGTTGTTCGTGCCGAAGGTTATGTCACAGTTATAGGCGGCCCGACGCTCGGGGGTGTTGGGCTGATGCTTGTCGATACAATCAACCGTCTGTCCGTGGAACATATAGAGCGGCCCCATCCATTCCGAGTCTCGCTTCGACAAATAGTCATTGACTGTCACGACATGGACGCCGCGACCAGAGAGCGAGCGCAAGAAGACCGGAAGGGTCGCGACAAGGGTCTTACCTTCACCGGTTGCCATCTCGGCAATCTTGCCCTGATGCAACACGATGCCGCCAATGAGCTGAACATCATAGTGGACCATGTCCCAGGTCATTTCGTTGCCGCCGGCATGCCATTTGTTCTGATAGATGGCTTTACCTTCAGGAGTGATGGTCACAAATTCGCGGCCCTGGGCGGCATATTCGCGGTCCTGGGCGGTTGCGGTTACCTCAACCGGCCCCTTGGCAAAACGGGCAGCAGTTTCGCGCATGGTTGCAAAAACCAGGGGCAGATGTTCGTTCAGTTTATCTTCGATTGAATCAAGAATCTGCTTTTCATGCTCGTCAATTTTATCCCACAGGGGCTGACGTTCATCAAAAGGAAGAGTCTCGATTTTCGCGCGGAGTTCCTTGACTGCATTCTCATGAGGACCGACAACCGAACGGATGTCGGCCCGCACGTTGTCGATATTGGCTCGCAACTGATCGGGAGTCTTCGACTCCATTTCAGGGCGAAGCGAGTTAATTTTATTTACAATCGGCTGAATTTCACGCAGGTCGCGCTGCGATTTGTTGCCGAAAAGTTTACTAAGAAATGAATTGAGCGACATATATCTGTATTTTATATTTTTTATTTTGTGTTCTTAATTTTCAAATTAATCGGGGGTTCGCTGGCTGCGTTCGGAGACCGGATGCGCAAAACGCGCGCAACCGTCGGAGCAACCCGTCTGGCATCGACCGGAGTCGAAATCCTTGCCGATTCGAGAAGTTGAGGGGCATAAATGACCACCGGCGCAGTCGAGTGTGCGTAACGCACAACCTGACGGACAGGAGTCGGGGTCGTATCGTCGGTCAGCGTCCATCCGGGAGTCACCTGCACGTAAACATCGGCAGCATTGCCTACAACCGTGTTACGGCGCAAGGCTTCCGACGTGCGTCCTTCCAGTATGTCATCAATCGTGAAGGCGCCTGCAACGCCACTCATCCGGGTAAGAAATTTGGCCGCTTCGGTGCGAACCTCTTCCGGCTCGAGCCGTTTCTCGCCAATAAGCCGGTGATTCAGATAAAAAGCGCCGTTGTTATAGGCCGTCACCCATTCTCCGTTGCCTAATTTGGCAATCAGATACATATTGAGTAGCGACATGGCCTTTTTAGCCGAAAATTCGCCGCCCGGCAGGCCCCATTGCGGATCGTCAGGATCCTTTGCCGGGTCCGCAGGTGTTCCGCCGAGAATGACGACGGTTGTCTCGCCGTCGGCTGCCTTCAGCAAACGCGCAATCTGGCGGTCAAGCTTCAGATATGCGTCCATTGTTTCGAGGCGGGCGTCGGTGTCAGTACTTCCGGAGTATGGTGTAAGAGTGTAAGCAACAGATAGCATATCCATTGCGTCACGCTTACCCAACTTCATTTCGTTCAGATAATCCAGCGCAAGATCCGTTATCTCGACATTGACCGGCGCCGCTGTCTTGAACCGACGATACTTCTCAGGTGCAGACCCGCTGAACGTGTGACGGAATGGATAATGCCGTTTATGGGCCGGCAAACCCGGATAGAGGCTCACGTCCATTGACGGCGCCCAAAGCACGGTGTCGATTCTGGACGACAACGGGCGCGTGAAGTTGCGGGCCGTAACACTTGTCGGCACGTCGCGATAGTGCGTCGTAGTTGCCCACTGTCCATTAATCGAATTAACCCAGAATGCTGAATTTCCGGCATGACCGCCCATGAGGATGGCCCGGGCGGCGTCAGGCGCAATCGCATGCGAGTAAGCGGCGCCCCCGCCGTCAATTCTGATTTCATCGCTCAGGGTCGAAACCTTCAGCGCCGCAGGCGAAAGGGTCTCGTCTGTGTAATTGCCGATTTTAGTAGAGTCGAACAGCGACGGCTGGGTAATTTTCCTCTCGGTTGAATAGACATCGGCCAAAGCGATACCGTTCACTGAGGGTGCGGCCCCGGTGTAAATCATAGCCACAGCTCCGGCAGCATCAACACCCGGACCAAATTCAACTTCTTCAAGCGTCACTCCGTCACGAAGCAACAGGTTGAACCCGTCCGGCCCGAAATGATTCGACAGCAGTTCCAGATAATCGCTCCGCAAGCCGTCAACCATGATGCTCAACACGAGCTGCGGACGCTTATAGTGCGAAGACGATGCGTCAACAGCCGCCGACACCTTCACAGGGAAGGCGGTCAGCAGCGTCGCAATCAGCGCCAACGCAGGCGCTCCGATTATGAGCGGTTTTCTTTGAGACATATATGCCTTGCGTTCGCGAGACTCCTGACCCCATCGGCAGCCATAAACATCCAAAAAGCCGGATTCATCTGGCGTCCGAGCATCGGAGCGAGTATCGCGAGCAAAATAATCAGCGCAAAGTTAAGAAAAAAATAGCAAACTTTCACTCTTTTCGCCGATTTTATCCACGGAAGCACAGCGCCAAGCAGGCAGAGCGGATTCAGCCAGAGCAAAAGCAGGTTGGGCGAGGTTGCCTCATGAGTCGAGACTGCAAACAGAAAGAACAGCACACAGCCGGCCAGGCCATAAGCCGTAAACATCAGCGTATCATATACTTTCGCAACTCGCCCCTTCACAACACATGCCAGCAGAAGCACCAACAGGCCAATCGCTAAAGGAGTCAGCACCCACGGAGTTTTTTTGTGTTTCAGGGTCTGTTTTCCGATAATTGTTGACTCGCCGACCATCGGCGACAGTTCCAAGGACTGCATCAGGCTGACAGGCGCAAAAGCAGCCTCTCTGCTCCCGATTTTCTTATCAATTCCGCGCCCCAGGGCCATGTCTATGCCGAATTGATACCATGGATAATCGCGATGGTAACGCCTCATCTCATTGCGAAAACAAGTCCAGTCCTCTTCGGAAGCAATCAACTGCTTGCCAACCGCCTGTTCAATCATCAAGAGCGGACGCGTAGCGCAATTATCTTTCACATAGTTGTAACGATAGACCCGGTTTTCTGGCCGCAGGTTTTCTTCAAGCAAGCCAATCAGCCGCACGGTCTCAACCGAATCAAGCAACAGCGGCTGTTCAACAACCGCCCTGCCCTGTCGCCGATAATCTTCAAAAAACAGTTCCGTCGGATATGCTGCACAGAGATAATCAGTCTCCCCCTTGACAAACCGATAGACAAAGTTGGGCGAATTAAAGTCAAAAACGCCCCAATTCACCACAATATCGGATTCCGCAGAGCGCACCCGCAAACTCGTGTGACCTTCCAACTCATAAATCTCTGCACCCGGAAGCGCCGTCAGCAGCGAAATCCGCGGCACCTCTCCCGCCGCGACACAGGCCACGGCAAGCATAAGCATTAATATCAGTTTCTTCATCCCCGCAAATTTACGTATTTTCCAAAAATCTCACAACTCCCCCACTCCGGTGGAACGAATACACAGCCTTTCCTTCGCTAAAAGGTGTTATATTCTCAAACCAGCAGTAAGAGTAACAAAAAATCGACGCCCGGAGCGAACCTTTTTCCGCCGGACGTTGTTATATTTTCGAAAAGCACACAGAACAAGACTTTTTTCATTGTGAAAGAAATGTGATAATGATTGGTTTATTATTTGACGAGGAGTGACTGAGACAGCCACTCCTTGTTAATCTTTAGACCCTCAAATCATTTTTTCCTTATTCATTATTCATTTTTTTCATTTAAAAATCGTAACTTTGCGGAAAGTTTAATCCCTACATTCCCGATTCATGCAGGAAAAAATCATTATCCTTGACTTCGGTTCGCAGACAACTCAGCTGATTGGCCGCAGAGTCCGTGAACTCAATACTTATTGCGAGATTCTCCCCTACAATAAGTTCCCGTATGACGACCCATCGGTTATCGGAGTAATTCTCTCCGGATCACCGTTCAGCGTCTACGATGAAAAATCTTTCAAAATCGACGTTAATTCACTTCGCAAGAAAATGCCCGTTCTCGGCATCTGCTACGGCGCCCAGCTCATGGCCTGGGAACTTGGCGGCAATGTCGAAAGCGCACCCTCTCGCGAGTATGGACGCGCACGCCTGACCAAGGTCGACAACTCCAATCCGCTGCTGACCGGCATTGAACCCGGCGCTCAGGTCTGGATGAGTCATGGCGACACTATTACGTCCCTGCCCGACATTTTCCACCCCATCGCATCTACCGAAGATGTCCCCGTTGCCGCCTATCAGGCCACTGACGGTGAGAAAACCTGGGGCGTTCAATTCCATCCTGAGGTGTACCACTCAGAATGTGGCATGCAGCTTCTCCGCAACTTCGTTGTTGACATCTGCGGCAGCAAGTGTGACTGGAGCGCCGCGTCGTTCATCGAAAGCACCGTCAAGGAACTCCGTGAGCAACTTGGCAACGACCGCATAATTCTTGGTCTGAGCGGCGGCGTTGATTCTTCTGTCGCAGCCGTCCTGCTCAACAAGGCAATCGGTTCGAACCTTACCTGCATTTTCGTTGACCACGGCATGTTGCGCAAAGACGAATTCAAAAACGTCATGCGCGACTACGAATGTCTTGGCTTGAACGTGATTGGAGTAGACGCATCGGCCGAGTTCTTCGATAAACTCGCCGGAGTGACCGACCCGGAGCGCAAACGCAAAATTATCGGCGCGGGCTTCATTGACGTCTTTGACCGTGAAGCAAGCAAAATCACTGATGCCAAATGGCTTGCACAAGGCACCATTTACCCTGACTGCATTGAGTCCCTCTCGATTACCGGCACAACCATCAAGAGCCATCACAATGTTGGCGGCCTGCCTGAAAAAATGAATCTCAAGCTCTGCGAGCCGCTGCGCCTGCTCTTCAAAGACGAAGTGCGCGCCGTTGGCCGAGAACTTGGCATACCCGAACATCTCATTGGCCGCCACCCCTTCCCCGGTCCCGGACTGGCAGTGCGCATTCTTGGCGACATCACTCCGGAAAAAGTAGCCGTACTTCAGGAAGCTGACCACATCTTTATACAAGGACTGCGCGACTGGGGTCTATACGACAAAGTATGGCAGGCCGGCGTCATTCTGCTGCCGGTCCAGAGCGTCGGAGTCATGGGCGACGAACGAACCTACGAACGTGCCGTTGCTCTTCGCGCCGTAACCTCGACTGACGCCATGACTGCCGATTGGGCCCATCTCCCCTACGAATTCCTGGCCCACGTCAGCAATGAAATCATCAACAAAGTGCGCGGCGTCAACCGCGTCTGCTACGACATCTCCTCCAAGCCCCCGTCGACAATTGAGTGGGAATAATTTACCTACTCTGACATAACAAAAACATAGATTCGAGGAATCCAATCAGCCAATTTAACAATAGTTGGAGATTGGATTCTTCGAATTTCATGCCGGGTGTGAACTGTTTCGCATCCGGCGTTGTTATATCTTCGAGACGCACACAACGACAAGACTTTTTTCATTGTGAAAGAAATGTGATAATGATTGGTTGATTATTGGACGAGGAGTGGCTGAGACAGTCACTCCCCGCTAATTTATTATACCGATCATGGCAGTAAAACGGGAATTTATTCCGTGATTTTTTTGAAAAAAGAGAGGAGAAATTTGGTGGAGAATGGAAGTTTTTGTAAATTTGTCGGACAATTTGGAAAAATATGGCCGAGAAGGTGCATGACATATACTCGTCGATTCTCTCGAAGGCGCACGTAATCATTGAACGTCAGTCGCTGCTTGTCAACGCCGTCAATGAAGCACGCGCCGAACGCGATTCGCTTCGCCTCGAAAACGAACGGCTTCGAACCGAGATTGACCGCCTGAAAGCTGACTTGGAATATATGGCGGTTGCGCGCTCTTTAGGATCGAATCCGCAACAGATTGCCGATTCCCGTGCTTTAATTTCCGGATTGGTACGCGAAATAGACCGCTGCATTGCCGAACTTAACGCTTGCTGATGCAGACACCGATGACGACGAACGATAAACAGAACATAACAATCCGCCTTGCGGGTCTATCGAAGATGGCGCTGGCGGTTGACCGGCGCGATGAAGAAATGATGCGCCGTGCGGAGAACCTGGTCAACGAACTTTGGAGCCGATGGACAACGTCCACTTATGCTTCTGAGTCGCAACTGATGGTGATGTCCAGGGTCGCTTTTCAATTTGCGGTACTTTACCTGAGAGGTGAACGCAACGCAAAAAAAATGGCAGAACTTGATGCTGAGTTGAGCGAACTGCTGAAAAATCTTCCCGGACTGGACTAATTGTCTGTCGCCAAAGAATCGTCGGTTATTCAGTCTATTTGCGTACGCTGACATTTTGAACCATGAACCAATCATTTTTTAACGAACGCAAAAATAATAGACAGATTAACAAACCATTAACCACATTATGATAGGAATTATACTTACCGCGGTCATTGCCCTTGCAGTTGGTGCAGTAGTAGCCATTGCGGTTCAGCGTAACATGGCGCGCACCGGAGCCAAAACTATTATTGAAGAGGCTCAGATGCAGGCCGAAAGCATCAAAAAAGACAAATTACTCGAAGCAAAGGCTGAAGAACTGCGCATAACCAACGAGGCGGAAAAACAAGCCAACCAGCGCATGCAGAAGGTCCAGAATGCCGAAGCTCGCGCCAAACAGCGTGAACTCCAACTCAACCAGCAGCAGAGTGAAAATCAGCGTGCCAAGAACGAAAACGAGGCCACCCGCACTCATCTGGAAGCTCAGCTGGCTGTCTGTGAAGAAAAAAAGGCGGAACTTGACAAAGCTCACAAATCTGTAATTGAAACCCTTGAACATATCTCCGGTCTCAGTTCCGAAGAAGCAAAGGAAAAACTTGTTGAAAGTCTCAAGGACGAAGCTAAAACAGCTGCTGCATCCTATATCAATGAAATCATGGACGAAGCCAAGCTGACCGCCAACAAGGAAGCCAAACGCATCGTAATCCAGACAATCCAACGTGTAGCTACAGAAACAGCCGTTGAAAATTCCGTCACCGTGTTTCACATTGACAGCGATGAAATCAAGGGTCGCATCATTGGACGCGAAGGCCGCAACATCCGCGCCCTCGAAGCTCACACCGGCATTGAAATCATTGTTGACGACACTCCTGAAGCCATCGTCCTCAGCGGATTTGACCCCGTGCGTCGCGAAATCGCACGTCTTGCCCTTCACCAGCTCGTTGCCGACGGCCGTATCCACCCCGCCCGCATCGAGGAAGTTGTTGCCAAGGTCCGCAAACAGGTTGAAGAAGAAATTATCGAAACCGGCAAGCGCACGGCCATCGACCTCGGAATACACGGTCTGAACCCCGAACTGATACGTATGGTCGGCAAAATGAAATACCGTTCATCCTACGGTCAGAATCTTCTTCAGCACGCCCGCGAAACCGCAAACCTCTGTGCGGTCATGGCCTCAGAGCTCGGTCTGAACCCGAAAAAGGCACGTCGCGCCGGCTTGCTCCACGACATTGGCAAAGTGCCTGACGAAGAACCCGAACTGCCCCACGCTCTCCTCGGCATGAAACTGGCCGAGAAGTACAAGGAGAAGCCCGATATCTGCAATGCAATCGGCGCTCACCATGACGAAATTGAACCGACAACCCTCCTGGCTCCCATCGTTCAGATCTGTGACGCCATTTCCGGCGCACGCCCCGGCGCACGCCGTGAAATCGTCGAAGCATACCTCAAACGCCTTAACGACCTCGAGCAGCTGGCCCTGAGCTATCCCGGCGTAATCAAAACCTACGCAATCCAGGCCGGACGCGAACTCCGGGTAATTGTCGGTGCCGACAAGATTGACGATGCCGAAACCGAAAAGCTCTCAGCCGAAATCGCCAAGAAGATTCAGGATGAAATGACCTATCCCGGTCAGGTAAAAATCACCGTAATCCGCGAAACCCGTTCCGTAGCCTTCGCTAAATAACCGTCGCCTCCCCCTCCCAACCGACCTGCAATATGGATGAAATAGTTGACATCAACGAGGCTGCGGAAAACATCCCCTCAACTCCCCGTCCCCCCCGCCGGTGTGATGCCGGCGAATGTCCTCGCGGAAAGCTCCACGCTTTCAACTGGGTGGACGACATTCCCGGCGCAATGGAGAGTTGTCCGATTGTCGAAGTGCTTTTCAAGAACACCCGCAAGGGATTCTATCTGAACTCCCTCGGACTTGATCTCTCCGTTGGCGACATGGTTGCCGTCGAGTCATCTCCCGGCCATGACATCGGCAAGGTATCCCTGACCGGCCCCCTGGTGTGGATTCAGATGAAACGCGCCGGAGTGCGCCGCGATTCCGAGCTAAAACGAGTATTCCGGCTTGCCAAACCCGCCGACATTGAAAAATATGAAGAATCGCGGGCCAAGGAAGAGGAAACGATGATTCGCGCACGCCGACTGGCCGAAGAACTCGGCCTGAACATGAAAATCGGTGACGTTGAGTATCAGGGCGACGGCAACAAAGCGATTTTCTACTATATCGCTGACGAACGAGTTGACTTCCGCCAACTGATCAAGGTGCTTGCCGACGCATTCAAGGTTCGAATTGAAATGCGCCAGATTGGCGCCCGCCAGGAAGCCGGACGCATTGGCGGCATCGGACCCTGCGGCCGACCGCTCTGTTGCTCGACATGGATCAGCAACTTCATGAGCGTCGCAACCGGTGCGGCACGCATCCAGGACCTCTCGCTCAACCCTCAGAAACTCGCCGGCCAGTGTGCTAAGCTGAAATGCTGTCTGAACTACGAGGTTGACGCTTATCTTGAGGCCTCACGTAAACTTCCGGCCAAGGATATCCACCTTGAAACCGCCGATGCGACCTGGTATTTCTTCAAGGCCGATATCTTCAAGGGCGAAATTACCTATTCGACTGACCGTAAGATTCCCGCTAATCTGACCGTCATTGACCGCAAGCGAGCATTCGAGATTATCGAGATGAACAAACAGGGCGAGAAGCCGCTCCAGCTCCGTCGCGACGAAGAAGTGGAAGCCGAAGCCGCGCAGAATCGTCCGGTTGACCTGCTCGACCAGGACAACATTAACCGTTTTGACAAGAAAAAGCGCAAGAAAAAGCGCAAATCGAAGCCGAAAAATGACAATCAGGCTCCGAAATAAGTGGTTTTCACTAACTTTTTTCGGGCTGCTGGCATCCTGCTCGGCCCATGACAATGACTACTCGGCCTTTTCGACAATAAATTCTGAAGGCTGGGAGTATGGCCATACTTATGTTTATCGCCCCACAATTGCCGACTCGTTAGCCAACGGCCTGCTCCGCGTTGCGGTCCGACACACGAATGACTATCCGTTCCGCAATCTCTGGCTGGAAGTGTCATATCAGGTTGAAGCACCTGACAGTACAATCAGCTTCCGGGCCGACACCATCAACATCACGCTTGCCGACCCTTATGGCAACTGGCTTGGCAGAGGCCTCGGAACTACGTTTCAGAAAGCCGACACTGTCCGTACGGACTTCAGGCTGATTCCCGGCGCCCCGATTCGACTGCGCCACATAATGCGTGTTGAACGCGTTCCCGAGCTTGAACAAGTCGGCATAATTTTCGAAAAACAATGAACTACGATTTGAACATCTGCCTGCTCTCCGCTGACGAGCAGCAGCGCCGAATCGAGAGACTCCGCCTTGACTCTCCGGCGCTGATATGCGATAATGCAAACCTTTTCTATCTGACCGGCAGAGTTTTTTGCGGTTATCTGTTTCTGCAACCCGGCGAAGCGCCGCAATACTTCGTCAAGCGCCCGTCCGAACTCAAAGGCGACAACATCACGTTAATCCGCAAGCCGGAAGACATCGGCCTCACATGTCCGGCCCTCGGGCTTGAACTCGGCTCGCTCGCCTATGCTCAGGCCATGCGCTTGCAGGCCGCGTTCGGCGCAACAGAGCTTATCGACATCAGCGGCAATATAATGCGTTCACGCTCAGTCAAAACGCTGCTCGAACAGCAACTCCTGCGCGAAGACGGCATCCGTCATGCCGGAGTATATGCTCGTATTCCGGGGCTTTTCCGCGAGGGCATGACAGACATCGAACTGCAAGCGGAAATCGAACGTATTGACCGTCTCCACGGCTGCCTCGGGCAATTCCGCGTCAACGGCACTGACATGGAAATCCATATGGGCAATGTCATCACCGGACTTAATGCCGACACCCCTTCGCCTTATGATTTCGCAATGGGCGGAGCCGGACTCTCCCCGTCGCTCCCCGTCGGCGCGAGCGGCGAAGAAATCAAACCCGGACAAGCCGTAATGGTTGACATGAACGGAAACTTTAACGGCTACATGACTGACATGACGCGTACATATGCCTGCGGCACTCTGCCTGAAAAGGCGGTCAAAGCACATCAGTGTTCGATTGACATCTGTCATGAACTTGCCAGCCGAGGCAAACCCGGAGCCGACTGCAAGCAGCTCTACGAAACGGCCCTTAACATAGCTCGCGAAGCCGGATTTGCCGATTGCTTCATGGGCCATAAATATCATGCCGGCTTTGTCGGCCACGGCGTCGGAATTCAGATTAACGAGCTTCCGGTCCTTGCTCCGCGCTCGAAAATGGTGCTGACCGAAGGCAACGTAATTGCAATCGAACCGAAATTCGTAATTGAGGGTGTCGGTGCCGTCGGCATTGAAAATACTTACATCTGCACGGCCGACGGTCTTGAATGTATCACCAACGCGCCTGAAGAACTGATTCAGCTGCTATGATTCCGGAAAAAGACGAACCGATTTTGCGCCGTGTCGGCGCCGTCGCTGATGCGCTGGGACTCGACGCATATGCCGTTGGAGGATACGTCCGCGACTGTTTTCTCCAGCGACCGAGCAAAGATATTGACTTCGTAACCGTCGGCTCAGGCATCGAACTGGCTCGCGCCGTCGCGCACGACCTCGGCAAGGGTGCGCATCTCAGCGTATTCCGCAACTTCGGCACCGCACGCATTGATTGGCGCGGAGTTGAGCTTGAATTTGTCGGCGCACGCAAAGAAAGTTACTCTCATGACTCCCGCAAACCGATTGTTGAAGACGGAAGTCTCGAGGACGACATCTCGCGCCGCGACTTTACGGTCAATGCCCTCGCAATGCGCGTCAACCAATCCGGATTCGGCGGCATTGTTGACATGTTTGGCGGACTGCTTGACATGGAGCGCCGGATCCTAAGAACGCCACTTGACCCCGACGTTACGTTCAGCGACGATCCTCTGCGAATGATGCGCGCCGTCAGATTCGCAACGCAGCTCCGCTTCGCCATAGCCGCAGAAACTTACGATGGAATCTGCCGCAACGCTGCCCGACTGGAAATCATCTCGCGCGAACGCATAGCCGACGAACTGATGAAAATCATGCGCGCCCCCAAGCCCTCAATCGGCTGGCGCATGCTACTCGAAACCGGTTTGCTCCACCATATTCTGCCGGAGCTGGAGGAGATGCAGAAGGTCGACGTTGTCAACGGGCGCGCCCATAAAGACAACTTTGACCATACGATGAAGGTGCTTGACAATGTCGCCGCCAAATCCGATGATGTCTGGCTTCGTTGGGGCGCCCTGCTTCATGACATTGCAAAACCGCAAACCAAACGCTGGGACCCGAAAATTGGCTGGACATTCCATAACCATAACTTCGTCGGCGCAAAAATGATTCCGCGACTATTCCGTGACATGAAACTGCCGATGGGGGCCGAAATGAAGTTTGTTGCAAAAATGGTTGAACTTCACATGCGTCCGATTGTTCTGAGCGAAGAAATCGTCACGGATTCCGCCGTTCGTCGTCTGCTGTTCGACGCCGGCAACGACATTGATTCACTGATGACACTCTGCGAGGCCGACATCACGACCGGGCGTCCTGAGAAACTTCGCTCATGCCTGGCAAACTTCGCAATCGTGCGCCAGAAACTTGTCGAACTTGAAGAGCGTGACCGCATCCGGAATTTCCAGCCACCGATTACAGGCAACGACATCATGCACATATTTGACATTCCGCCGTCAATGCCAATCAAAACACTTAAAGAAGCAATCAAAGACGCGATTCTTGACGGTAAGATTCCGAACGACCGCCAGGCTGCCTTTGAGTTCATGCTTCCGATTGCTGCGGAAATTGGTCTTGCCCAAGTCCGTGATCTCCCCGAACCTGAACCTGAATTGAACAAATAAGAAAATGTACATTGTAACCAAACGCATAGAAATCTCCGCATGCCACCGACTCGACCTTGACTACCCGAGCAAGTGTACGAATCTCCACGGCCATAACTGGATCATAACCGTTACCTGCCAAAGCGAAACGCTCAACGCAAACGGTATGGTCGAAGACTTCACGGCCATCAAAGAAATGGTCCAAGGCCGTCTTGACCATGCCGACCTCAACGCCGTGTTGCCGTTTAACCCGACGGCCGAAAACATTGCGCGCTGGATCTGCGAACAAATTCCGACCTGTGTCCGCGTTGACGTCCAGGAAAGCGAAGGAAACGTAGCAAGCTATCTGCGATGAAGGTAAATGAAATCTTCTATTCCCTCCAGGGAGAAGGCCATTTCACAGGTTGCCCGGCCATATTTGTCAGACTGAGCGGATGCAATCGCGCCTGCCCCTTCTGCGATACAGACTTCGCCGCGTTTACCGAAATGAGCGAAACCGAGATTATTGACTCTGTCAGTGCCTTTCCGGCTGAAATCGTCGTAATTACCGGTGGCGAACCGGCCATGCAGCTAACGGAATCACTGGTCAATGGGCTTCACAATGCCGGCAAGCGAGTACACGTGGAAACAAACGGCTCGCTGCCTATACCATCAAATCCGGACTGGGTAACCTGCTCGCCAAAGACTCCGCCTTATAATATAAAGCGTATTGACGAACTGAAACTCCTTTTCACTCCCGGCGTAGACCCCGAAGGCATTGCGGCTTCGCTCCCGCAGGCAAAGTCTTACGCGCTGCAACCTCTTGCAGGCGAACCTATCGAGCCTGTGATTGACTATATCAAGAATCATCCCCGTTGGCGACTCTCGCTCCAAACGCATAAACTGTTAAACATCCGCTGAAAAGCGGATGTTTTTTTGTGCATTTAGAACAACTTCGGCAATTCGCGTGTCAGCCCAACACTGAATTCGCGTATAGCCACCCAATTACGGCGCTCGGAGTCCAAACGGCGCAGGCGGACGTAACGAGCCGTAAACGGCTCACCGTGGTAGCCGAGTTCATATGTACACACAAACGGTTCGGTCAGCGCGGTCCATGTTTCGCCATCAAGCGAAGCCTCAAGGACCACATGGTCAAAATAGTCCACATCATCAACCGAATTGCGTCCCTGTTTTATGTCAATCTCCCTGATTTCACGTGGAGCCATAAGGTCAAGACCAATCCAATCGCCGGGGTTTTGTCCAACCGCACTTGTATAGAACGTGGAATCATTGCCGTCGGTCATCATTTTGCTTTGGACCGACTCAAGATTCGCATAAGTTCCAATCCCCCGGTAAAGGGGAGCGACCTCTCCGGTCATACGCTGATAAAACGCGCAATACATATCGTCCATCGCCTTCTCATAGAAAGGCTGCAACTTCATCGTGGCCACCTTGTGGGCATCGTAGGCCGCCCGATCATCGGCAGACATCAGACTCGCCTGATATTCAACCTTAAACAGCGAGTCGTTGCCTGCTTCGAAAGACTTGATAAGGTCCAACACGCGCAAACCGCGCTGTCCAAGTTTTTCAAACTCGACAAGCCAAGGATCCAGCTCCATGAGCAGCAGATCGTTGCCTGCTGCGGCGCGAATCTTCGCAGGAGCGGACGCAACACGCTCAAATTCCTCGCGCAGAGCCTCAAATTGTTCCGGAGTATATGAATCGAACGCGAATGTTTCGGTCTCCCACGACTCGTCGCGGCGATAGCCCGTTTCCGTATCGCAGTTATGAATGGCAAACGTGCGATAAGCCTCGGCCGCATCCGGCATCATATAGCGCAGACCGCGTTCCCAATTATCAAGCGGATTATACGCCGCAGGATTCCAGGCATAATCCGCCTCTCCGTAGAGGGCCAGCTTCGACGCCTCGCCATGCTCCATCGGGTTACTCTCTATGCCTGCGACATCAGTCGCCGTCAACGTCGTGTCAAGTCCGTAAACGGGACCCTGAAGCAGATAGTTCCTGCAATAGTCTGTAACGGGGAAGTTCCACCAGAACAGCGCCGGGCGTCTGATACGTGAATTGACAAAATCAAGCGTTTGAGGCGTCAGATTGCTGCAAACAACGGCTCCGGTCCAAAACACCTCGGCCTTGTCGGTCAGTTCACGGCCATAGACAGCCAACGTGCCTCGTTCGGTCGGATTAGCCCACATCTGCGAATAGTCAGTCGGACAAATCATCAGATCGGCCACGTCTCCTTTCTTCTCTACGAAATCGCGGGTCAGATCGTTGACAAGGGCTGCCTGACGGTGCGGATCGGTCCCGATGCCCTCAATGTCATCAAAGAAGAGCGCGAAATCCCTGACCCCAAGGCCATACATATGGTCAAGTTTACAAAGCAGACTGTCATAGTCGGCCTTATCCCATCGGATATCCTTACCCGGATGAATGGCCCACACGAAATTGACGCGCGCTCTCCGGCAGGCGTCGACAAGTTCGCGGATTTTCTCGGCCTGGTCCGGCGGATAAGGCAAGCGCCAGTTCGGCGAACTGTGATATGGGTCGTCTTTCGGACCATATATATAATCATTCAGCTTATTCTTGCCGTAAAAGTCAATCAGCGAAAGACGCACAAGATGGCTCCATGGAGTGCCGTAAAACCCCTCAACCACTCCGCGATGGGGCAGTTCAGGCCAGTCAAGAATCTCCATCTGAGCAAGCGCTACCGGCGCGTCGGCAAGCAACTGACGCAGGGTTTGCAGTCCATAGAACGCACCCGTCTCGTCATAACCGGTAATCGTTACACCCTTGCCGGTAACGCTCAGGCGATATGCGCCTGAAACAGGCTTCACTCCGGCTTTGGCGGCCTGCTTCGGCCCGAAATCAACAGTCAATGTCGCTCCTCGGGGCGATACGACTATATCGTCAACGTCGCCCGCAAACGCTTTGCGTTTATCATTGATTTTAAAACCGTTGACTAACGCAAGAGGCGTTCCCGCTTTCTGAACCACTGACTTAGGCGTCGGGTTAATCGGTGCAATCTGACGTTCAACAGCCGCGCCTGACACCTTATTGACCGTCTGCTCCTCGCCGCGCTGGCTTGACAAATCAAAATCCTGAGCTGTCGCAACATCCGCAGCCAACAGGAAACTCAACAATGTAATAATACCTTTCATCATGGCGCAAATATACGCAAATTTATCTAAACAAGTTCTAAACAAATTTTCACACAGACACCTTATATATAATAAAGAGAGTGAAAATTTCTCAAACTTTCATAAGTGAGCGAGACTTATTTGACTGATTGACGTATATTTGCGCCCATGAAACGTTTCCTCATCGCAGCCGCTTGCCCGATTTTACCATTTACATCACCTTCCGCCACTTTGCCGGATAAAAACATACGCCTGAACGAAGTGACGGTCAGCGCCCACAAACAGCAGGTACTTCACACCATCGGCTATCTGCGCGAATATTCCGAACTGACAGCGGGTGGCGACACCGTTTTCATGTTTCGCGAAAAATGGGTCGACTTCATGACCCCGTCAAACAACGTCAAGCGTTTCACCGGATGGCATACCCCCCGGATTCTATCATCGAAGTCATACTACCGCTTCATCGACTCAGCTGGAACTGACAGCGTCAGTAACCGCTTCAATCAACACTTCTCATGGTCTGACTGGATAAGAATTCCAAGCCGTATTCCAATACCGGGAAATCTTAACGAGCCTTTTTCGACCGACACCATAGCCGGCAAATACCGGCCGACGGAAATATGGCTGCGCAATGACGACCAGGTTGACCTTAAAGTCAATGTACTGGCCCACCCCGACAGCCGCCGTTGGGTTCCGGGATTGAACGACTTCTTTGCACGCGGAGTTGACTTCGAACGTTTCGACATCAACTACTACTTCCGGGCTGTCAGCGGCCGGACAATCACTGAAAGCAACCTGGAGATGATGACCTTCAATATCGAATCGAACGGGCGCGGACGCAACATGTTCAAGTTCAACCGCCCGTCAGAGCCTTTCAGCGTCAGGACCTATGCTGAACTTTACATAGCCGGCCGCGAGAACCTTTCCGTCAGCGAAGCCAGACATCTGGAACAGAAGCGGCCGGAAGCAGACATGCTGCAAGCCATGATGCCCGACAATCTCCCCGAACTCTCGTCCGACATAGCCCGACTTATATGCCGAGTGGACTCGATTGACCACACCGGACTGCGAGTGAAAGCCAAACCGGACGAAAACCTTGCCGGTCTCAGCCTGAAGCCTCTTTCGCCAAAAGAAAAAATGATCAACCGCCTCCGGGGCATGGTCGGACTTCCGCGCAAAGGCATCCGCGCCGAGAAATATGACCGCTGACCCTGCCCCAAACCGTGTCTGCCACCGTCGCAGACCGCCACAAAAGAAATCCCGGAGGAACGTCTTGGGCCGATGTGCAGCCTATCAGACATTCCTCCGGGAGTATTTTATAATGTATGTGTCAGCGCTTGATGAAAGTGTCGCTTGAGCCGTCGCGACGAAGCGTATTGCCTGACTTGTTCAGCATCTGACCTGCCATCGGGATATAGATGACTCCATCTTTATATGTATAGGTGTAATTGCTCTTATAATTATAGCGGTACTTCGTACCTTTGACTGTGACAATATTGTTTTTCATCCAATCCGGATAACTATACCGATAAGGGTACAAGGATGTATAAACCTCAACATTTTTGCTGCTAACAAAATTATAGGCACCGCCACCACCATTATCAGCACCGGAGCTTACATACCACCCGCTGAGGCCATCGGAACTGTCACCACAAGAACTTAATGTCAGCATGAAAACGCTGGCAAAGAAAAGGGTTAAAATCGTTGAAACTTTTTTCATAACTTTACTAATTTGATAATAATAAATAACTTGGGGTTGTAAAATCGCGACAAAGTTAAAGAAAAAGTAGCAACTACCCCCCCCATTTGTTAAACTATGTTAAATCACAGCATTTAACCTCTCAAAAAAACTTTTTTTGGCAAAAACATTGTCAATTCGCGAAAAATTCGTAACTTTGCACACCGATTTTATCCAATCTAACTCCGGTAGCACCGCCGGACGGGGCGCTTTTGGCCAAGCAAACCGCCAGCAGGAACCAAATGTAAAGAACTGATAAATAAACCATTAAATCGTGGATTCATTAAGTTACAGAACCCTCTCTCCCAATGCCGCCAGCATCAATCACGAATGGTATGTGATTGACGCAACCGGCCTGCATCTCGGTCGTCTCTGCTCTGAGGTAGCCAAAATTCTGATGGGCAAAAACAAGCCCTGCTACTCGCCCAACGTTGAATGTGGCGACAACGTAATCATCATCAACGCCGACAAGGTTGTCCTGACCGGCAAAAAGATGACTGACCACATCTACCTGACCTTCTCAGGCTATCCCGGCGGTCAGAAGGAACTGACTCCTGAAGTGCTGATGAAGAAGAGCTTCAACAAGCACCTCAAGCCCGGCATCCACCCGCTCTTCAACCGCGTTATGAAGGGCATGCTTCCCAAGAACCGTCTGGGTCGCAAACTCATTGAAAACATGCACGTTTACAACGGCGCCGAGCATCCCCACGCTGCCCAGGAGCCTAAAGTGCTTGACCTCAGCAAACTCAATAAATAATTAACCTGCCTGCAGCAATAATGGAAACTATCAACACCGTTGGTCGCCGCAAGGCAGCCATTGCCCGCGTAATCCTCAAAGAAGGTAACGGCGTAATCACCATCAACAAGCGTACCCTGACCGAATACTTCCCCTCGGAAATCCTTCAGTACATTGTGAAGCAGCCCCTGCTGACTCTGAACTGCCCGGAGAAGTATGACATTCAGGTTAACCTCGACGGCGGCGGCTACAAAGGCCAGGCCGAGGCTCTGCGTCTCGCAATTGCCCGCGCTCTCGTAAAGGTTAACCCCGAAGACAAACCCGCCCTTCGTGCTGAAGGCTTCATGACCCGCGACCCCCGTGCCGTCGAGCGTAAGAAGCCCGGTCAGCCCAAGGCCCGCAAGCGCTTCCAGTTCTCTAAGCGTTAATCGGACTTGTTTAGCATCTAAATCCCGGCGATGGAGCCGATCAACGGCTCCCTACTCCGGGATTGATTTTGAAAAGAACGTAAACAAAACAATTAAAAAAGATTATTTAAAATGTCAACTCCCTCTTTTGAGCAACTGCTCGAAGCCGGCTGTCACTTCGGCCACCTCAAACGTAAATGGAATCCCGCAATGGCTCCTTACATCTTCATGGAGCGTAACGGTATCCACATCCTTGACCTCTACAAGACCCAGGCCAAGCTTGAAGAAGCTGCTAACGCGCTGAAGTCTATCGCCAAGAGCGGCAAGAAGGTTCTCTTCGTTGCCACCAAAAAGCAGGCCAAACAGGTCGTTGCCGACAAGGCATCTTCCGTTGGTATGCCTTACGTTATCGAGCGCTGGCCCGGCGGCATGCTGACCAACTTCCCGACCATCCGCAAGGCTGTCAAGAAAATGACCGCTATTGACAAGATGACCAAGGACGGCACCTTCGATAACCTCTCAAAGCGCGAAAAACTGCAAATCACCCGCCAGCGCGCCAAACTCGAGAAGAACCTCGGCTCAATCGCTGACCTCAACCGTCTGCCCGCCGCTCTGTTCGTTATTGACGTCCACAAGGAACACATCGCAGTTGCCGAAGCCATCCGTCTCGGTATCCCCGTGTTCGCTATGGTTGACACCAACTCAAACCCCAATGGCGTAGACTTCGTTATCCCCGCCAACGATGACGCTTCAAAGAGCATCGAACTCGTACTTGACACCGTCATCGCTGCCATGAACGAAGGCATCGAAGAGCGCAAGGTTGAAAAGGCTGACTCCGCTGCCGCCGAAGCTGAAGCTACTGAAGGCGAAGCCGCTGCTCCCCGCCGCGAGCGTCGTCGCGTGGCTCGTCCCGCTGCTGCCGCTCCCGCCGAAGGCGAAGCTGCTGCTGAATAAAAAACAGCCCCGACGGATTCAAGCCCCGAATCAACAAAAAAACAAGCTAACAACAGTAAATCGGGGATGCCTCGCAAAAGAGACAGCCCCGATTTATTCATTAAACAATCATTAACTCCCTTAATACCTTAAGATATATGGCAGTTACAATGGCAGAAATCACCAAGCTGCGCCACCTCACCAGCGCCGGCCTGATGGACTGCAAAAAGGCTCTGGCCGAAACCAACGGTGACATCGAAGCAGCAGTTGAAATCCTTCGCAAAAAAGGACAGGCAGTTGCCGCAAAGCGTGAAGACCGCAACGCAGCAGAAGGATGCGTGCTGGCTAAGAACGAAGGCTCGTTCGCCGCTATCGTTGCCCTCAACTGCGAAACCGACTTCGTTGCAAAGAACGCCGGATTCGTTGCCCTCACCCAGAAACTTCTTGACCTGGCTGTTGCCAACAAATGCAAGAGCCTCGACGAACTCAAGGCTGTAACAGTTGACGGTCTGACCGTTGCCGACCTCGTTATTGAAGAAGGCGGCAAGACAGGCGAAAAGACCGAAATCGGTTCTTACGAATGGATTGAAGCGCCCTCAACCACTTCTTACAACCACCTTGGCAACAAGCTCGCTACAATCTGCGGATTCAACGTAGAAGGCGTTGACTATCAGGTTGGCCGCGACGTTGCAATGCAGGTTGCTTCAATGAACCCCGTTGCTGTTAACCGCGAGTCTGTTTCGGAAGCCATCATTGAGTCTGAAAAGAACGTAGCAATCGAAAAGACCAAGCAGGAACAGGTGCAGAAGGCTGTTGCCGCCGCTCTGAGCAAGGCCGGCATCAACCCCGCCCACGTTGACTCTGAAGCCCACATCGAGTCTAATATGAGCAAGGGCTGGATTACCCCCGAGCAGGCTGAACAGGCACGCAAGATTATCGCCGAAGTTTCTGAACAGAAGGCTGCAAACCTCCCCGCTCAGATGATTGAAAACATCGTCAAGGGCCGCATCAACAAGTTCTACAAAGAAAACGTACTCGTTGAGCAGGAATTCGTGAAGGACAGCAGCCTGACCATCGGTCAGTATCTCGAACAGACTCAGAAGGGTCTGACCGTCGTTTCCTTCAAGCGCGTAAACCTCAACCAGGACTAATCTCGAGAATTTCTCAACGCCAACATAAACCGGGAGGTCGCCCCAAGGGCAACCTCCCGGTTTTTCTATTCCCGCATCCTGAGGCTCTCGCCCCACAAAGGGAATATTACTTTTAACTTTAATTTCGAATTAATCGAACACATACTTCATGGCAGGGTCAGGATCAACCGTTTCGACCTCAAAGCCGGTCGACGTAGCGGTTACCTGAAAATTGCCCGGCACCATCGGAATCAGATTGCCTTCGGCAAGCCACTGGACGGGATATTCCGCGCTGACACCGTTGCGATCAATGAACTTTTCCGAAAAAATGAACGTACGATTGCGGGTTTCAGCCTGCGAGAATACCTGCGGAGTAAACCTCGTCGCAAGAAATGTCACCGGCTTTATGGGCGCTGCGCTCAACAGCTGTGACAATTTGCCTTCATCATCGTTTTCAAAATTAAAAACTACCACTCCTGAAGGGAAAACAGCGGCTATGCCGTCGCCGCCAAGGGCAACTATTCGGGGAGATAAAGTTGTGCTATTCATTTTCATCGAATTGATCAGGGATATGAATTACTAATCCGTCGTAGGCAAGTTTGACACCATCGGGCAGACGCAGACTCGCCTCCACCGCCGGACCGATGCCATGGCTCAGATGAGTCAGATATGCCACTCGGGGTTTTACCTCTGCAATAACGTCCAGAGCCTGCTGGAGATTCATGTGTGAGTGATGGTCCTTCAGCCTAAGCGCATTGATAACCAAAGTATCCACACCGCGAATCAGCTCCAGAGTTGAATCAGGAATAATCTTCGCGTCGGTAATGTACGCAAGATTTTCCATCTTGAAACCGATAATCGGCAGCCTATGATGCATCACCGGCAACGGCACAACCTCAAGATCGGCAACCTGAAACGGCTTCGTTGTCACTTCCGTAATATTAAACGCCGGAACTCCGGGATAAGGCGCCTCAGCGAAACAATAAGGAACGCGGTCGCGAAGATCGCCGGCAACATCCGGACGACAATAAATCGGGAAACCGTCACCCATGGCGCAATAAGGCCGCAAATCGTCAACGCCACCAACGTGGTCGTAATGACTGTGGGTCACCAGAAGAGCCTCCAGCATAGGAGATCCCTGGGTTAACATCTGCTGACGGAAGTCCGGTCCGCAATCAATCAGAATATTCTTGCCCTTATAAGTCACCATTGCCGAACAGCGCAGACGCTTGTCATGATCATCACGGCTCTGACACGTCGGGCAGTTACACATAATTTGCGGCACACCGGTACTGGTTCCGGTACCAAGAAAAGTAAGTTTCATAAGAAATTATCAGTTTCAGAGTAAATAAAAGTTGAAAACATTTGCTATATCATAGAAACGCCCCTGACCCTCAAATTGTTCAAGTGCCATTATTAATCCTACATTTAACATAGTTTAACAATTGGGGGGGGTAAACTGTGAAATTTTATTTAACTTTGTGACGAACAAATATAATTTAATTCATCAATTAAACAATTATGGGAAAAATATATCTTTGTCTGATTGCGATTCTCAGCCTTCTTGTCTCCCCTATTGAGGCTAAAAAGATAGAAGATGGTGTTCCACACTATGAAATTGCAGGCGCAGGCACTGCAATTCAAGGGTCTTATCTAGTTGACATCTCAGTTTTATCCAAAAATAAGACCGTATCGGACCAACAACTCATCAGTGCGGCTGTTCACGGTGTTCTTTTCCGCGGATTCAGCAATCCCAACGGCAGAGGTTTCCAGAAACCACTTGCGGGTAGTGCGTCAAATGAGGCTCAACACGCTGACTTCTACAAAGACTTTTTCAGTGCAACCGGACTTTCAAAGAATTACGGAAATGTAATCAATGGCTCTCGTTCAATCACAAAAGTGGGGAAAGAATTTAGAGTATCCGCAAAAGTAACAGTAGAGAAAGAGGTTCTGATAAAATACCTGCAAGAGGCAGGAGTAGTTAAATCACTTAATTCGGCGTTCTGATACAATTCATAAATACAGCTGTTATGTTAACTCATCGTTTTCTGCGCGGCAGAACTTTTCGAAGTATACTTGCACTATGCCATTGGCAAATATGATAACCTTATTCCAAATAGCCACGTTGCTCGACATTTATCGCATCTCACGTATAAATCGGGCAATAGGCCCAGTACCAACCTGTTATCCAGATGATTATACCATAAAAAATAATCTTAACAATATAATAGACTACTAATTTAAATAACTTATATGTCAACAAAAAAGATTATAATTACAGCAATATCCGTAATCCTACTTGGGTTTTCGTCATGTAAGACTCAAACTCACATCTCAAATGAATATGCCACCTCTCGTTTCAAGGTTGAATGTATGGGTGTTGACCCGGAAGGAATGCAGACACTGCGCTCTTGGGGTAATGGTATTAACAAGGACAAAGCCATTGAGCAAGCCAAACGCAGGGCGATTGAAACGGTTATTTTCAGTGGTATCACCTCCGGAACGGCGGAGTGTAACAAGCGTCCGTTAGTTAACGAGCCTAACGCCCGCAAACGATATGAGGATTACTTTAACGCGTTCTTTTCCGACGGGGGCGCTTTTAACAACTATGTGCAACTGGAAGAGAGACGAACCTCACGAATCAAATCGGCAAATTCATCAATGGAAGCATGGGGGGTTGTGGTGATAGTTGACCGCACATCCTTGAAGAAACGGTTGACAGATGACAACGTCATAAAAATCTAACCAAAATGAAAAGAATAGTAAGCATTTTTGCAATAATTGCCACGACAGCGTGGGCATACGGACAAGCAAAGAAACCTACCCTCATGGTAATGCCGGCAGAAGTATGGTGTTTTGAAAATGGGTACACGACCACCTACAGTATGCAGGGAAAATCGACCAAAGTTGCCGACTATGAACGTGCATATCAGGAAAACAGCAATCTGTTTAACGCGACAACCAAAATAGGAGAATTGATGGCAGAACGCGGATTCCCGTTAAAGGATATGCACTCAACCATCCGCGACCTCAACCGGTCAGTAATCGAAGACGAAATGACAACAAGCCGCAATTCCGGAGCAGTGCTTGCAGAGACTCCTTTGGAGAAGTTGATGGCACGCGCGAAAGGAGACATACTGGTTGAACTCGCATGGAAAGTTAATACTATAGGGCCCAAACGCTCCATAACTTACACACTACGCGGAATTGACGCGTACACGAATAAGCAAATTGCAGCCGCTCAGGGTACCGGTCCACAATCATTCACAGCCGAAATTCCGGTTCTGATTGAGGAGGCTGTGCTTGCAAATATGGATAACTTTATTTCTCAACTTCAGGCTCATTTCGATGATCTGCTTGAAAACGGGCGAGAAATAGTCTTTAATGTAAAAGTGTTCGACAATGGTTCAGATTTATCGCTTGAGTCCGAATATGGCGGAGAAGAGCTTACCGATATAATTGACAACTGGATGGCGAACAACACGGTAAACCATCGCTATAATCTGTCCGCTGCCGGCGAAACACACTTAGCCTTCGAACAGGTACGCATCCCTTTATATCGCGAAAACGGGATGCCAATGGATACGCGTCATTTTGCAACAAACCTGCGCAAACATCTACGTCAGGCTCCATATAATATACAATCGAAAGTCGTGACCAAGGGCCTTGGACGCGTTGATTTAATTTTAGGAGAAAAATAATCATGAAACAGATCTTCAAACTAACTGCATGCGCGTTATTTTCCCTGGCGGTATCCTCCGTTGGAAACGCAGAATGCAATATCAATCTTTCGATTGTGCGAGTTCCACAAACAGAGGCGGTACCCGCTGCCGCAGAGAACTATATGGTCACCAAACTGCAAAACATCATGACTTCCGACGGGATTTCCGTTGACGAAAGCTCAAATCAATTCTTTATAGCCGGACGATTCACTCATATAATGGAAGATGTGATTCCGGGGCCACCTTCTCAGATGGCACTCCATACCACCCTGACACTTTATATTGGCGACATTCAGTCCGAAACCGTCTACGCAACCACCATACTTGACCTTCGCGGAGTGGGGACATCAAGTGAGCGCGCATATATAAATTCAATGCGTTTGCTCAACGGTCAGAATAAAACCATAGCAGCCTTCATATCAAGCGCAAAGAAAAAAATCATCAGCTACTTTGACTCGAACTTTCCTCAGATACTTGCTCAGGCAGATAGGGCCGCGGTTCAACACAACTACGACGAAGCGTTATGGAAACTGAGCATGATTCCGGAATGCAGCAAAGGTTACAAGCAGGCAAGTGAAACGAGCCTGAAAATGTTCCAGAGTTATATAGACCAACAAGGAACCGCACTATTGGCTCGCGCCAATGCAATCTGGTCATCCGGCCATGACGCAGAAGCAGCCTCCGATGCATTTGGATATCTCGTTCAGATTGACCCCGACACATCAGCCTACCCTCAGGCGCTGGCTTTAGCCACAGAAATCAAGTCGTCAGTCAAGAGCGACCGCGACTTTGAATTACGCCAGAAATACAATGATGCAATTGATATTGAAAAACGACGCATCGAAGCAGCCCGCGAAGTAGGCGTCGCATACGGCAAAGGACAGCAACAACATACAACCAATCTGATGTGGCTTCATTAACTAAAACACCAAACCATACTTTTTATATGAAAAAACTTATTTCTCTAACAATTCTACTATGTGGAAACATCGGCCTTAATCTTCACGGGCAGACAGTTCCAGTTCCTACTAAATTTGAAGGCGAAATCAAAGCAATACGCACCAATAATCTTGACAGAAACACCGAGAAAATCTCCGGCGGATTCGGATATAACGGAGCGACTAAGTTTAGTTATTTCATAAAAGATGACAAGGCTTTAGCCGTAGATAGCACTCTACACTATAGTACTCTATATGATCCTTCCGCCGGGACGATAACAATGTGGGGACATTACATGAGAAAGGGGGTAGCAATATCCTGGGATGATTATGAGATGGTGTTAAAAAGTTGGTCAAACGCCCAACGTCAATATAAAGGTAATATACTTCCTCCCTACGATGTATATACAATTACACCTATCAAAGAAAATTGTGAGGTATTATGCTATTCTTCAAAAATATATAATGTAAATTTCGAGATTCACAATCCGATATCCAATTCACGAAATGATATAGTTATTGAGACCATTCCACAATTTATATTATCCGAGGCCGCATCAGGAGCAATTGCTAATTGTATAGATATAGATGGCATTCCGGCAAGAATCAAGGCCATCATGGAAATTAGAGTGGAAATGAAAGTTTTTAAAAAACACATAAAATCATACCTAGGACTTGATGTAACAGAAATTATCCCAAATGCAGATTTGCCGGATTCAATCTTTGAAATACCTTCAGATATAAAAATAAAAAAAGGAGGCTTCATCAAATGGAATCGTTTTATAAAGAAAAATATTAAACATTTAAAGAAAAAAGGATTATATCCCAAAGACGATGAAGTTATATTTGAACTCGAAGATGAAGACTGGATATATTAGACTCCTAACGCTAATTCTACCGGCTGTTCTATCATCATTTGCCAAAGGTCAGGAGTCCCAAAACTATCAACGGGCATCATTGACTCAAATAATGATAGAACATCCAATGTATCCGTTCAACGATCAAATTGTTGAAGCATACAAATCAATTCCACTTAATGCGCGCTTTAATGATCATGGATTAGGGGTCAATGTGGTGAAATTTGCGACTCAGGAATATACCGATCAAACAAAATATATTGATTCATTCATACGAAAAACAAATATTGGGTCACGAGCTGTTGCAAAATGGTTCGGGTGGGATAAAACAACCGGAAACTTTAACGTAGATTTGATTAAATCCCGCGGACTTTATAATGCCAACGAGTTAGACCGTCAAATTGCTCAACAATTAGTGCGAGGGGTAAGTATATTAGAAGATGCCGGCGAGAGATTAATTCCCAAAACATTCTTGATTTTTCATGACATTTGTTTCAATGGCAAATATAGCAACAAGAAAGCTGACTTCGACAAAACAGGCTTGGAGGTTTCCTTCTGCATAGAAGTTACTTCATATATCTACTCACTTGATTGGAATATTGACCATATGGATGAATTTTATGGCGTACATTACATCCCAGGCTCTAAAGAGTTTATCAAGGAGTCTAATTATTCGTACAAGTTTCAGGACAAGGTAACAACACAATATTCTGAGACTTCCACATCTCTATCTCAGCGTCAGCTCATTCAACAAGTGGTCAAACGTTGTTTGGATTTAAACATAGCTAAACTGCAGACAAAATATCCCCCCTTCCGAATAATAACGCCTATTAGGTCTACATCTCCTCTAGCCGCAGATATCGGACTAAAGGAAGGATTAACTTCATCAAGTTATTTTGAAATTCTCGAATCCGAACAAAACGCAGACGGCATTATAACATATCATAAAAGAGGGATCATCAAACCTATTGAGGGAAAAATTGCAGACAACAGGTATACGGTTAATGCAAACACATCATCGGAACCTCAATTCACCGAATTTGAAGTCCTTCAGGGAACCGATATTCTTGATGGAATGCTAATAAGAGAAATAGATTATTAATCCTATCCACAAAAGCAACAGATAAACTGGAGGGAACTATTCAGCAAATCAACTGAAAGAATGACTGAGAATCAAAAATCTGAAATAGCCATTTACCCAAGATATAAGCCGAATCGTCCACTTTGAGTATTCAAGATAGGATTTAACCATATAAAACTGAAAGTCCGCAAAAAAATCCGTGAAAGAGTCAATTAAGAGTTATAATTTTGTTAAAATGGGTTAAATCTAATGTGGAGAGTGTTGCAGTTTCGAAAAATGTTACTAACTTTGCAGCGTGTGTTTTTCATAGTATTAGATTAAGATAAAGGTTAAGGAATCAGGACGTCGTGATGACGTCCTGATTTTTTTGTCTAAATAAAAATAAATCACTATATTTGCAGTAGTTAACACTCCGGTTAACAAGTAATTTAACACAACATACATCATCGCTCTTCCATGAATCGCAAGCTAATCATTGCCGAACTGGCACTCGCAATGACTTCTCCGGCATTCGCCACAATCGAAAATATCATGCCAAAACCCAAGCAGGTCTCTCTTGATGCAGCAGGAGGCTTCGCGACCAATCGCCAGGTTTTGATTTCCGACCCCACTGAATCAGCCGAACTCAAACGCTTTATGGCAGACGCAGGCCTGACCCTGTCAGCCGACGCCGACGCACCTCGCATCTCCGTCACTATCGCTCCGGTCGAGGGCGCCTTCGACTATGAATTGGCCGGATACCCTGCCGAGGCCTACTTGCTGACAGTCGCGTCTGACGAAATCTCAATCACGGCCCCGACGGTCCTCGGCGTGACCCGCGCCGCCCAGACCCTGCGCCTGATGGCACAGGACTGCGATGGCGTCATTGAGGGTTCTACAATCAAGGACTGGCCCGCGTTCAAGCTGCGCGGCTTCATGCACGACGTTGGCCGATCGTTTATTCCAGTTGATGAACTCAAACGCGAAATTGACCTGCTCAGCCGCTTTAAGGTCAACACTTTCCACTGGCATCTGACCGACTACACCGGCTGGCGCCTCGAAATAAAGGCTTACCCGCAGCTGACCGGCGAAAAAGGAATTACTCGCTTCCCCGGCATGTTCTACACTCAGGAACAGGCCCGCGAGATTCAGGACTATGCCGCCGAGCGCGGCATGACCGTCATTCCGGAAATTGATATGCCCGGCCACTCGCACCCATTCGAGAGCGCCATGGGCCATTCAATGCAGACCGCCGAGGGCATCGCCGAGCTTAAGGTTATACTCAGGGAGGTTGCCAACCTGTTTGACAAAGCACCATATATCCACATCGGCGGTGATGAAATCGGCTTCCAGGACAGCTATCTGATTGACATGATTGACTATGTCCACTCTCTTGGCAAGAAAGCTGTAATCTGGAATCGCTACAACAGTCCGGCAAAGACGGTCGATCCGAAGGTGATTCCCTGTGACCTGACAACCAACTGGGCCACGTCAGGCACCCTGAGTGCCGGAGTGCCTAACATTGACATGCGTTATAACTATACAAACCACTTCGACGTGTTTGCCGATGTCGTCGGCATCTTCAAGTCGACAATCTTCGGCCAGACGCAGGGCAATCCTGACATTGCCGGCACAATCTCCGCGGCATGGAACGACACAATGACTCCGTCATGGGAAGACATCGTGCGCCAGAACAACATATATGCAAACATTCTTGCAAGCTGCGAGCGAGCGTGGACCGGAGGCGGCGAGCAGTACATCGAACAGGGAGGCGTCACGCTCCCCAACTCAGGAGTCGAATTTGAAGAATTTGCCGACTGGGAACGCCGTTTTCTACACCACAAGCACACGACTATGGCCGAAACGGCCCATCTCATCCCCTACGTGAAACAATCCAACGTTCGCTGGCTCGTCACAGATCAGCTTCCCAACGGCGGAGACCCCTCGGCCGTTCTCGAACCGGAAAACTATCTTGCCGACGAGACGATGCCCTCATCAGTCTCGGGCCGTACGGCCACAGGCGCCGGAATCTATCTGCGCCACATCTGGCACCCCACGGTCAAAGGCTTCTATCAGAATCCGCAAAACAACATGACCGCCTATGCCTGGACCTACGTCTACTCTCCCTGCGAGCAGGAAGCCGGCGCCCTGATTGAATTCTACACTTACAGTCGCTCAGGCAACGAAAAAGGCCCGGACGCCGGAAAATGGGACCGCCGAGGCTCGCGCGTGTGGCTCAACGGAACCGAAATAGCCGCCCCCGAATGGACTCAGCCCGGAGCTAACATAAAGCAAGACCAGATCTCCTCCGGCCTCCGGAACGAAAACTTCACCGCGCGGCCTGCGGTCCGAATCCACCTCAACGAAGGCTGGAACAAGGTGTTCATGAAGCTTCCCCATGCCAATAATGGCGGCACAGGGCGCGATAAATGGCAATTCACCTTTGTAATTACCGACCCTGAAGGCAACACAGCACTCGACGGACTGATCTATTCGCCCAACCGGATTCTACAGCAGGAGGCCGAAGCCCTGATGGACGAACTGGCCGAAATGACTTCGTGGCGCAACGCCTCCATAAGCGATACTCCCGGATTCTACCCTGAAGCAGTTGCGGAATCCTTTGACCGCCTTGCCGCTGAAATACGCGAGACCCTCAGCCAGACCCTTACGGCCAATGAGCGAGAAACCCAGGCCCGGCAGCTGCGCGAAGCTTTCGAAGCAATGAAAACGGCAGCCGCCGCAGCCGGCCTCTCCATGCCGGTTGACGGAGCGACCTACGCTCTTTCAACGCCCCTGCGCAACGGACGCTATGCCGCCACGGGCGGACTGAACAAAGCCCTCTCAGGAATCGAAAGCATCACCGACGACGCCAAATGGACCTTCAAAAAGCGCACCGATACCGACACCTATAATATAATAAACTATGCCGACGGCGGCTATGTCTCTCCATCCGCCTCGACCAACAGCGCTCTGAAAACCGTCAAGTCCCAACCCTCCCGCGGCTGGACTCCCGCAGCTTCCGACGAAATCGGCTACATGATTCTGACCTCTAACAAGACGCAGTGGAACCAGACCAACGCCAGCCTCGGCTACCAGATTTACAACTGGGGGGACGGTACAAACACATCGGACACGGGTTGCAAGTTTCGATTTGAGTTGACTGCCATGCCAGAACCGGTTGATCCTGATCCGGACTCTTCCATAGGCGAAGTTGAAATATCAGACACTGGAACGTCAATCTACACGCTGACCGGAGTAGCACTGCAAACTCTCCGCGGCGCAAAGCCCGGAGTCTACATCATCAACGGCAAAAAGCAGGTGGTCCGCTAAAAGAAAATAGCGTTTCGTAAGGTAAAAACACAACATTTTTCGCCCGATTCTTTCATTATTTCCGGATTATTTCGTAACTTTGCGGAGTTTTTCTAACCACTCAGTAAACGTCAACAATGGGAAAGTTCTCAGATTTCAAACTGATGCTCAAGAGTTTGCCCCTCGGCAAGCACCATTTTGAGTACCATTTGGACAAGCAATTCTTCATCAACATGGAGAATCAGGACGTGCGTGACGCCGACGTGAAAGTTGACCTTGAAGTCAACCATAGCAACGACGCCTATCAGCTCGCATTCCATCTGACCGGCACACTGACAGTTCTCTGTGACCGCTGTCTGGACGAACTTCCCCTTGACATTGACGCGACCTACAACCTGACGGTCAAATATGGCGAGAATTACGACAACGAAAGCGACACCCTGCTCGTCATTCCTGAAAGCGACAACTATCTGAACGTCGCCTACATGATTTCCGACACAGCGGTGCTTGCAATTCCTCCGCGCCACGTTCACCCTCAGGGCAAATGTAACCGCGCAATGAGCGCACTGAACAAAAAATACCTCGTCAAGGACGCCGGCGAAGAAGAAACAGACATCGACTCCGACCTGTTGCTTGACGACAGCTCAGCCGAAGATTAGCTCAATCAACATACCCGACAAAAAAACAAAAAATAACAGATTAACTATAAAAAACAATGGCACATCCTAAACGCAGACAATCAAAGACCCGTACCGCCAAACGTCGTACCCATGACGTAGCTAAAATGCCCACAATCGCTGTATGCCCCAACTGCGGCGCATGGCACATCTACCACTGTGTTTGCGGCGAATGCGGTTTCTATCGCGGTCATGTAGTGATTGAGAAGGCTGAAGCTATCTAAATCGCTCCGAAAAGAAAGAATTTCACTCAAATTTCCCAGACTTAACCATCCTGACAATGCTTCACGCTCGAATTTCCGGAGTGGCAGCCTACGTACCTGACGACATCCTTGACAACGAAATGCTGTCAAAGATGGTCGACACAAACGATGAGTGGATTACCACTCGCGTCGGCATCAAGACCCGCCACATCCTCAAGGACCCGAACCTCGGTTCATCATACCTTGGAAAGAAAGCGGTTGAGGAGTTGCTTGCCCAGACCGGCACAAAACCAGAAGAGGTCGACCTGCTGATCTGCTGCACCTGCAACCCTGACTATCGCTTCCCGTCAACCGGCTCTATTATCTGCCATGAACTTGGCCTGACAAACGCTTACAGCTATGACCTTCAGGCAGCATGCGCCGGATTCCTCGTTGGCCTTCAGGACGGTTCGGCCTATGTCCGCTCCGGACTCCGCAAGAAGGTAGTCGTCGTTGCATGCGAAAAAATGTCATCAATGGTTGACTACACGGACCGTGCCACCTGCCCCCTGTTTGGCGACGGCGCGGGAGCAATGCTTCTTGAACCGACTGAAGCTGAGGTCGGAGTAATGGACGGCCAGTTCTACGTTGACGGCAACGGTCTGAACAACTTAATAATGAAGGCCGGCGGCTCAGCCAAACCCGCAAGCCACGAAACCATTGACGCTCATGAGCATTACGTCTACCAGGAAGGTCGCGCCGTCTATAAGCATGCCGTGACCAACATGCTCAACTCCACAATGGAGGTTGCACAGCGCAACGGGCTGACAATGGAGACCGTCGACTGGCTCATTCCTCACCAGGCAAATGCCCGCATTATCGAGGCAGTTGCCGACCGCGCAGGCATTGACCGCGCCAAGGTGCTGGTCAACATTGACCACACCGGCAATACCTCGGCCGCATCTATCCCCATCTGTATTGCAGAATATAAAGACCGCATCAAGAAGGGAGACAAGCTGCTGCTGACCGCATTCGGCGCCGGCTTTACCTGGGGAGCAATGTACATTATCTGGGACATCTGATTTTTAGCCCCGTAGCCGAAATTCCGAACTCTTACGCGCGGATGCTTACCCTGAACCCGAATACGGGAGGGCAAACATCCGCGCCAAATTTTTCAAGCAAGGCCCCGAAAACCTTACGCTCCGTCAAGACGTTATATCTGTGATAACAAAAAACGTGATTACCTAAAAGAACCTGACTCAAGTATGTCTGAAGAACAAAACACCTGCAATCCGCACAAAGCCGGATTCGTCAATATAGTGGGGAACCCGAACGTTGGCAAGTCAACTTTAATGAATCGCCTTGTCGGCGAACGCATGAGTATCATAACCCCGAAAGCACAGACAACACGCCATCGCATCACCGGCATTGTCAATACGGACGACTATCAGATTGTCTTCTCCGACACCCCCGGAGTTCTCAAGCCCCGTTACAAAATGCAAGAGGCAATGCTCAACTTCAGCGAAGGTGCGCTGACCGATGCAGACATCCTGCTTTACGTGACCGACGTTGTTGAAGACCCCGAGAAAAACGCTGATTTCCTGCAAAAAGTGGCAAAGGAGAAAATTCCCGTGCTGCTCGTAATCAATAAAATCGACCTTCTGTCCGGCGACGGAGCCAACCTGATAAACATTGTCAACGCCTGGCAAAACCGTCTGCCAAACGCTGAAATTTTCCCGATTTCGGCAACCGAGGACTTCAATGTCGACAACCTGATGAAACGTATTGTCGAGCTTCTGCCGCCTTCGCCCCCTTACTTCGGCAAGGATGCACTGACCGACAAGCCCGCCCGTTTCTTCGTAACGGAAATTATCCGCGAAAAAATTCTTGAGAATTACGACAAAGAAGTACCCTACTCCACTGAAGTCATTGTCGAAAAATTCGAAGAAAAAGAAAAAAGTATCCACATCATGGCCGTCATCTACGTCGAACGCGACTCGCAGAAGGGAATCCTTATCGGTCGCCAGGGTTCGATGTTGAAAAAAGTCGGCATGCAAGCCCGAAAAGAAATCGAACAGTTCTTCGGCAAGAGTGTCTATCTCGAACTCTTTGTCAAAGTTGAAGCCAACTGGCGCAACCGCGAGAACAAACTGAAATCATTCGGCTATATCCAATAAACCATCAACCTGATTATATGGGACAATTAGTAGCAATAGTCGGACGTCCGAACGTCGGGAAGTCCACTCTCTTTAACAGACTGACGCAGAGCCGTCGAGCCATTGTTGACGAAACCGCCGGCACAACCCGCGACCGCCAGTATGGCAAGGTCGACTGGAACGGCCGCGAATTTTCGATTATCGACACCGGCGGCTGGGTTGTCAACTCCGAGGATATTTTCGAAGGAGAAATCAACAAACAAGTCCAGCTTGCAATCGAACAGGCCGATGAAATTCTATTCGTGGTCGACGCCATGAACGGTGTGACAGACCTCGACGACCATGTTGCCGCAATTCTGCGACGCTCAAAAAAACCGGTTCTTCTGGTGACCAACAAGGTTGACTCGAACGACTGGTTGTACAACGTACCTGAGTTTTACTCGCTCGGCCTCGGCGAACCCTATCCCGTCAGCGCCGTCAGCGGCTTCGGCACCGGCGACCTTCTTGACGAAATCGTCAAGAAGCTCCCCGAGATTGACGATGAAGAAGCCGCCCGCCTCGAAGCACTGCCAAAGTTCGCTATTGTCGGACGCCCGAACGCCGGAAAGTCGAGCCTTATCAACGCATTTATTGGCGAAGACCGCCACATTGTGACCGACATTGCCGGCACTACGCGCGACAGCATCTACACTCGATACAACAAATTTGGCTTTGACTTCTATCTTGTCGACACTGCCGGCATCCGCAAAAAGACCAAAGTCAACGAAGACATTGAGTATTACTCCGTAATTCGGTCCGTACGCGCAATCGAGGCCTCCGATGTCTGCATATTGATGATTGACGCCACTCGCGGAATCGAGGCTCAGGACGGCAACATCTTCTCGCTGATTCAGAAAAACAAAAAAGGCCTCGTTGTCTGCGTAAACAAATGGGATCTTGTCGAGGATAAGAGTCAGGAATCAATTAAGCTCTTCGAGGAAGCAATTCGCCGCAAGTTCGCCCCGTTTGATGACTTCCCGATCATCTTCGCCTCCGCACTGACCAAACAGCGAATCCATAAGGTGCTGGAAACCGCAATGCAGGTCTACGAAAACCGCAACCGCCAGGTTCCGACAGCCAAACTCAACGATGTCATGCTCGAAGCAATCGGCGCTTATCCTCCGCCGGCCAACAAGGGCAAATTCATTAAAATCAAGTATGTCACCCAACTCAAAGAGCAGCGCATACCAACCTTCGTATTCTTCTGCAACCTGCCTCAGTGGGTCAAGGAACCATACCGCCGCTATCTGGAAAATAAAATCCGCCAGAACTGGGACTTCTGCGGCACTCCGATAAGCATCTTCATGCGCGAGAAATAATCGCGAATATATGAAACTCCCTGATAAGCAGAAAAAACCATATCGCATCGGCGTCGCATTCAGCGGCGGCGGTGCGCGCGGTTTTGCCCATATCGGAGCAATCCATGCAATCCAGGACCTCGGTCTGACGCCTGACATCGTTGCCGGCGTCAGTGCCGGTGCCGTCGTGGCCGTTTTCTATGCCGCCGGACTCCTTGACCGCCATGACGACAAACTTCTGAAGCTCTTCTCGGGAGGAAAATTCACTGATTTCGCCAAACCTCGCATACCTCACGACGGCTTTTTCTCACTTGACAAGTTCCGCCACCAGCTGGAAATCCTGATTCCTTACCAGAACATTGAAGACCTGCCACTGAAAACCATTGTCTGCGCCTCGGATATCGACTCAGGAACGAAAATGGCTTTTGACCGCGGCCACCTCTCGGAGCGCGTCGTTGCAAGCTGCTCGATTCCGATTGTGTTCGAACCGGTTGATATTGACGGTCGGCGCTACGTTGACGGCGGGGTACTGCGCAACCTTCCGGCCTATGCAATCCGTCACCTCTGCGACTTCCTGATCGGCATAAACTGCTCACCGATGGGTGACACTCCACCCGCCAAGGGAATCGTTGAAATTGCCAAGCGCACTTACCGCCTTATGTCAAAAAACAACGTCACCCCTGACCTCGAAATGTGTGACGTCGTTGTTAACTTGACCGAAACCGCCAACCATCAGACCTTTGACCTCCACGACCTTGAACTACTTGTCGAATCCGGCTATCTGACAACCGTCAAGCAACTAAAAAACATTTCCCGTCCTTAAGACATCGTTCCCCAATGTAAGTCTCCTCATCGGACGTTATCTAATATAGATTTAAGGAGGCATTGGCAAAATTTTGGCAAAAATACTTGACAAAGGGCATTTTTTGTTGTAACTTTGCAGAACGAAAAATAAACACACACCAAACTTTTTGCAACTCATTTAGCTATGAAACTTCTTTCACGCAAGGATTCCCGAGTTATTGATCTGCTGATTGCCCACGGAATAGAGGGCTATGGCGTTTACTGTCTACTTGTTGACTATTTCTCAAGTAAAAAGGCAATGCGCTCACCGGCTGACAGCAAACGCATTGCTTATATTCTGAACCTTGACGCGCAACTGGTGCGCGCGGTTATGTGTGACTTCGGACTGTTCGACTTTATTTCGGCAGATCAACCGGAATCCGCATGCGCGTCCACAAACAGTTCGGAATCAAGCGCCACGCAGCCGCAACCAGTCCCCAACGACAGTCAATGTAAACAATACGTCGGCCCCTTACAATTGCTTTCAAAATCTGAGGCAGAGCGTATTCGATGGACATTGCCATCGGGTAGCGCCTATCGGCGCGCAGCAACGGTGTTGCAATCCATCCCGGACGAATATCCGTTATCACGATGTTGTCATGACGCGAGCGCGACAGATGTTCAAGAGCGGTCAGATAAGTCTGCGCACACTTTTTTGAGGCCGAATACGCGCTGAGCGGGCCAATTCCGTTCGTACCGGCAACGGAGGTGACGGCGGCAATCTGCCCGCCATTGCCACGCTTGCTGAACCAGCCATAGGCAGAGCTGACCATCCGGGCAAACCCAACCGCATTGGTCTCCAGAATTGAGGCCTCGCGCTCCGGCTTGAAATCAGGATTGTCATAGCCGATGCCGGCAACATGGAAGTAAATTTCCATTCCGCCAAGTCGCTCAATCAGTTCATGAAGCCGACCGGGAGCGTCGGCCGAATTAATGTCAATTTCGGCAATTTCGACACTGTCAGGATAAAGGCGCTGCAACTCACGGAGAGGCTCAAGCCTGCGGGCGGCGAGACCGACACGGACACCGCGCGACGCAAGAGCGCGGGCAACGGCCAGACCTATTCCGGACGAGGCCCCCATGATGACCATGCGCTTCATTTGAACGTATCGGGAAGGTCGTTTTCGTACAGTACGGTATAGTCAGACTTCGGAAGCAGCGTAATGGCCTCGGCAAACGTCTCGACCGGCATGACGTTGACCCCCTTCGGAGTTCCGAGGCCGGCAAGGATTGCCTCCCGGTTATAGTGGCCGACGATAATCGCCACGTCACAACTGCGGGCAATTTTTTCACCGAACTGACGGTTGAGTTCAAACTGCTCGTCGCCGAGTTCAATCATGCCGGGGGTGATTATGATTCGTCGGCCGGGCATGGCGGCCAATACGTCAAGCGCCATTGATGAACCGGTCGGGTTGGAGTTGAACGCATCGTCAATGATGGTCACGCCGCCGGGAATCCGCTTGATGCTCAGGCGATGTTCAACCTGCTCGATTTTCTCGACGGCATAGCGGATGCGGTCACGGTCAACTCCAAGATTAAGCGCGACAATGACGGCGGCAACAAGGTTGCTGACATTACATTCGCCGACGAGCTGCGTATGGAGCCTCAACGGCTCTGCCTTGCGGCTCATAATGGTAAAATCCGTTCCGGTTGCGGAATAGTTGATATCTTCAACCCAACATTCAATTTCCGGACGGTCCTTGACTCCATAGCGAACAGCCTCGACATTGCCAACGGGTCGGTTAGCAACATACTCGAAGTCGTCGTTGATGACGGCGAGACCGTTGGCCGGCAGCGAGTCAATCAGTTCAAACTTCGTATGCTGAACATTCTCGATTGTCTTGAAGCTTTCGAGATGCTGCGGACCTACGGCCGTAACGATTCCGACAGAGGGATGGACAAGGTCACAGATTTCCTTGATGTCGCCGCGCTGCTTGGCGCCCATTTCGCAAATGAAGACCTGGTCGTATGGCTTAAGGTATTCGCGGACAGTGCGCACAACGCCCATCGTTGTGTTAAACGAGCCTGGAGTCATGCAGACACTGAATTTTTCCGACAGGATACGTTGCAGGTAGTGTTTGGTCGAGGTCTTGCCATAGCTGCCGGTAATGCCGATAACCTTAAGGTCAGGCATGGCCTTAAGAATGCGGGCGGCATCGTTGACATATCCTTTATTGATATGCTTTTCTACGGGCTGTAACATCCAGACGGCTATGATTGCAAACCAGGAGGAAGCAAACCAAGCGGCAAGACAGACCGTTGAAATCGAAAAGAAGACGCCTGCAACATCCTGACCAAAGCCAAACCAGACGCAGAGCAGGGCTACGAGCAGATACATGACGACGAAAATCCGGTTGACGCGTTTAGTCCGGACAAGCGGCTTCTTATACTTTTTCTGAGCCATAGCCGCCTTGACGGCCATGATGAAGAAAAACACAATCTGCAACGATGCGGCCATCCATTCAGGCACTGCAGCAATGAGAGAGAAAAGCAGCAGGATAACCGCCGTCAACTTGCCATATGAAGTCATCTCTCCCGATGTTTTCAGATAGCGGTTGTAGCGGTCAATGCGGTATGAGTTCTGCTGAAGCATCATCAGTGTGCGACGGAATTCGCTCCATATTGCATCAAGTCCGGCGATGGCGGCGAAAATAAAAAGAATTTCCATTAATTAAATGAAAAAAGAAGAATTGAATATAAGAAGTTTTTTAGGACTGAGAGGCCAGAAAAGACTTAAGCACTGCGGCAAACTGGCCGGGACGGTCAAGGAAAGAATAATGGCCCGCTCCCTCAAACGCGACAAGTCCGGCCCCAGGAATGAGCCGCTCCATTTTCTTTGCATCGGCAAGCGGTGTGGCCGTGTCGGCCGTACCCCAGACGAGCAGTGTCGGAGCCGTAATCTTCGGCATCAGATGGCAGAGATCTTCATTGACCACACGACTCATGATTGCACGCATGCGCGGCGATGAGTTGCGATAATCGCTCGAGCCGGCCTTGGCCCGAAGCTTGTCCAGATATGTCTCGGCCTTCTTTTTGCCTAAAACAAGTTTTAGAAGTTGCTTTTTCGTCTTGAAGGAGTAAACCTTTACGTAATACCGGAGAGTGCGCTTAGGTTTCACTCCGGCGGCATCGACAAGAATCAGCTTGCCAACAGGGTTACGCGAAGCGTAGACAATGCCAACCCTGCCTCCGAACGAATGACCCAGCAGGACTACGTCAGGACCGACTTCCTCGCGGCGCAGAAGTTCCTCAACAGCCTCGGTGTACTGCTCGACACCCCAGACGGCGTCAGGCTCAGCCGAGTCGCCGAATCCGGGGAAGTCAATGTTGATGACCGGGCGTTCAAGTTCACGCACCGACCTGGCGACAGACTCGAGCGTTGAAGCGCGGCAACCCCAGCCGTGCATAAGCACAACCGGGGCGCCCTGGCCGGGAGTAAAGTCATATACAATCCGGCAACCTTTGATTTCAGTTTCCTTACGCATGCATCAGAGTTCCTGATCGGCAACTTCCATCTCGGCGCTCTCGACCAAAGGTTTGATGTTCGGTTCCTCAAGTCCGAGATGATGCTTGCGGTCAATGACCTTCAGCCAGAGACCAATCAGCAGGGCGGCAACGCCGAGCGACGCAAGCATCACCAGAGGCCATGTGTAGTCATAACTTACGGAAGCGGCGGCCTCAGAGATTGTTCCGTTGGCCAGGCCTTCAGTAATTTCAGGGTTAGTCTTGTCAAGAACCTTACCGATCAGCAGCGGGAAGAGCCAGAGACCAATGTTCTGAATCCAGAAAATCAGAGCATAGGCCGAGCCGATAATTTTTGCATCGACAAGCTTCGGCACCGAGGGCCAGAGCGAAGCAGGAACGAGCGAGAACGATGCGCCCAGCACAAGAATTGTCAGATAAGCGACAGACACGCCGCCAACGGGGTTGCCCTTAAAGAGCGGCAGAACAAACGCAAAAGTCAGGTGGCATAAAATCAGCAGCAGAGCGCCGATAACGAGCATTGAGGCTGCTTTACCCTTATGGTCGACATATTTGCCGAGCATCGGGGTGATGCCAACGGCAAGCAGGGGGAACACGGCGAAAATCGAAGCCGCGCTCTGACACATATAGCCCATCCAGCAATAGCCGACAAGGGCAACAACAGCAAGAGTGAGCAAACCGGCACGGGCGCCCCGGCTCGACATGAAGTTGCTGACGAACGCAGCGCCGGCGGCAAGCAGCATCACACAATACTGAATATATGTCTCGGCGTCTGAAGCCCAGAAGCTCTCCGGGTCGACCTCAGTAAAGGTCAGATTGCACTGAAGCATGTTAACCGCATACTTCTGGAACGGGAAAATAGCCGAATAGTATAGCACACAAAGCAAGGCTACAAGCCAGAAGCCGGAGCTGGTCAGAATCTGGCCGAGGTCGGAGATGCGGAATGGATCATCCTTCTCCTCTTCGGCATGGGTCTGCGAGTCGAGCTTGCGGTCCATAAAGAAGTAAACAATGAACATTATCAGGGCAATCATCAACAGAACTACACCGAATGCAACCGCATTGCTCACCTTCGGAGTGCCACCCATGTAGGCGAACAGCGGCGAGAAAATCATGCAAGTTGCAACGCCCAGTCGCGCAAGAGCCATTTCTGATCCCATAGCCAAGGCCATTTCGCGACCCTTGAACCACTTCACAATGCCGCGGCTAACTGTGATACCAGCCATTTCCACGCCGCAACCGAAAATCATGAAGCCGATGGCCGACAGCTTGGCCGACGCGGGCATACCCTCATAGAAGGGACTGACGCCGAGCTGGTCAAAAACCGGAATATAGTTGAGGTGGTCCGTAAACCACACTTCCAGATTCGAGCCTGCGAAATAAGATGTGACGGCATACCAGTTGATGGTCGCACCAATCAGCATGACCACTCCTGAAAGCAGAGCGGTATAGCGCACTCCAATCTTATCAAGAATGATACCTGCGAAAATCAGGAAGAAAATGAACACGTTGAGGAAGGTCTCAGAGCCTTGCATCGTGCCGAACGCGGTGTTGTCCCAACCGAGGGTACTCTGAACCAGATTTTTGATTGGCGACATCACATCCATGAAGATGTAGCTGCAAAACATTGCAAGCGCCAGAAGCAAAAGCGCAGTCCAACGCGCCCATGCCTTGTCATTAAGATAAACTTGAGTCTTTTCCATTTATGAAATTATTTGTCGTTGCAAAATTACGGAAAATCTTGTAATTTTGCGCTATTAATTCATCTTTTTATGCCTCAAAGACCTTATACATTCGACCGGGTTGTCCGGATGTCCATCACAACACTCGCATTTTGCATTGCAATCTGGCTGATTTACATTCTTCGCGGAGTGCTGCTGCCATTCGGCATCTCCGTCATCATCGCCTACCTGTGCGAGCCGCTGGTGCAGTTCAACCGGCGCCTGCTCCATCTGAAAGGGCGAGTCATCGCGGTCATGGTCACACTGTTCGGCCTATTGTTCTTCGGAGGAGTGCTGGCCTACTTCTTCGTGCCGTCGATTGTTAGCGAAATGCGCTCCGTCGGCGATTTCATCCGCGCCTACTCGACAAGCTCTGACCACGTTTTACCGTTCATTCCGGAGTCGCTCCACCATTACATCATCGAGCGCATCAACCTGCAGGCGATAGGCGACTGGCTGATTGCGGCCGACTGGCGCGCGATTGCCACCTGGGTTTCCGGGCTTGTCAGCAGCGGCATAAATTTTGTCCTTGAAATGTTCAACTGGCTTCTGGTCATTCTGTATGTAGTGTTTATTCTGCTTGACTATGAACGCCTCGGGCGCGGCATGCGCGCCCTGGTTCCCGCGCCTTACCGCCACCTCGTTTTCGGGATTGCACGCGATTTGAAAACCTCAATGAACCATTATTTCCGCGGCCAAACCCTCGTTGCTTTCTGTGTCGGCATTCTCTTCAGCATCGGTTTTCTCATAATGGGATTGCCGTTGGCAGTCATTCTTGGACTTTTCATCGGACTGCTGAACCTCGTTCCTTACCTCCAGTTGGTTTCAATTCCAATCACAACCCTGCTCTGCATTGTCTATTCAATGCAAACCGGCACTGAATTCTGGGTCTACTTCGGCGAGGCCATGCTCGTCTACATCATTGTCCAAGCCATACAAGACCTATTCCTGGTCCCGAAGATAATGGGAAAGGTCATGGGCCTCAATCCGGCAATTATCCTTCTGAGCCTGAGCATCTGGGGATCGCTGCTCGGCCTCCTCGGCATGATTATCGCCCTGCCGATGACAACCCTGCTCATCTCCTACTACGAACGCTACATCCTGAAAAAGGAGCGTGAAGAATAACAGCATCGCTCTTTTTAATGTGAAAAATCACCAATAGTTCAGTTCAGCAAAAAACTCCGGCGACCGGTTCTTCATAACCAGTCGCCGGAGTTGGTTTATTCTCCTTTTTATGCAAGGGGACTTGGCCCGTTCCGAAATTACTTCACAATGAGTGAACCGGACTGGACATAGAGGCCGCGGCGGCCCGGAACGACACGACGGCCCTGGAGATCATAGATGTGGGCGAAGCCAGCTTCCGCATTCACGGTGTCCATTGAGCTTTCTTCGCCCGGATTAGGGTTTTCTGTTTCGGGCAGGGGTTCAAAGGTATAAATACCTGCGTTTTGGTCAAGCGGGTTACTCCAGAGATGAATCGAGAAGTTCTGGCCGGCGGCCGAAGTGTTCATGAACCAGCCTGCGGCTGCGTCTTTTGAGGTCAGAGCCGAGTAGAAGCCATCCTCGTCGGTTCCCTGAGTCGAATTGCCATTGTAGGAGTCGACAAGGTAGAAGCCGAAGTGACGCACGGTGTCGTCATAGTCCCAGCGGGCGGTGTTGCTGTTGTTCGACTCGGAGGGGACAGATTTTACCGAACCGCCGGGCATAGCCTTGCAGACCATTGCATAATAGCCGGTGCCTGCGGGGTCAGGGATGAACGTGAAGAACTGATTGTCGTAGTTGTTGGCGTCGGGAGAAGCCGGAGCGTTGCTCCAAAGGCGGTTGTACTGTGCGTTGCCGCCCTTGTCATGATTGCTGCCGAGGAGTTCGATGCAAGAACCGAAGCGTTCCTGGTTAGAATCACCGTTGAAACGGGTCAGCAGACGGTAATATTTGCCCTCTTCGGGAACGGTTGCTGAAACGGGAGGCTCAGGGGTAACGACTTCAGAGGGGTCAACCTCGCCAGCTTCAATAAATGAGATGATGCCGCCGTTGCCGTCGTTGGGATTATTCCAGACGTTGATTGCAAGCTTCTGACCGCTCTTGGCATAGTTCATATAGTAGTTTGCCCCGAGCGGACGGATTGCATAACGGAAAACGCCATCTGCTTCAGAATAGTGGTCCTTGCTGAGTTCGAATCCATAGTTAACCTTGTCGTCCGAGTAGTTCCAACGGTCTGTATTGGCTGTTCCGGTCGGAGTGGCATCGACTGAACCGGCTTTGGAAGCCCGGCATACAATTGCATAGCGACCCTTCTTCGAGGGGTCTTCGACAAAGCGGAACAGCTGCGCATCATTGTTGGCGTCAACGGTATTGGACCAGAGTTTGCCTTCAACAGCGCTATTAGAAGATATCAGCGGAGAACCGGCAACGACGAGTTCGATGACACGATTGGCGCGTTCGTCGCCGCAGATGCTCTGGAGGCGATACCATTTCATCGGGTCGGGACTCTGATAAGAGGAGGGTCGGATAAGCTGGTGCGCACCGTAGTTATAGCCGGCGGCATCCAGAAGGGCAGCGTCGTTGCAGATGCGCTCCATCACTTCATCATTGTCACGTCCGGCAACGGGAGACCAGCCCTGTTCAGCGATGCCGAGCAGACGGGGCAGCGCAAGATACTCAACGTCGCGTCCGCGCTCAACCTGTTCTGTCCAGAAAGTGCCTTGCACACCAATGCAGTTGTCATAGAGCGGAGGCATTACGGTGAGAGTGGTCAAGAGGCGACCGTCACCAACGGCACCGACTTTGTCATAGCCGGCATAAGAGCGGTTGATATAGTAACCGCCGTTGAAGGGGGTATAGATAAACTTCAAGCCGTTGTTCTGAGCCTTCTGTTCACCACCAAGCCAGCAGAAAATCGCCGGATCCATTTCCTTGACCACGTTCATGTCAGCACCGCCGGCAGTGATGAGTTCGTTCCATGCCATGATTTTCTTGCCATAGTTCTGCTTGGCATAGTCGGCAATCTGTTTGGTGAACCAGGTCTGAAGAACATGGTCAGAGTCAGACTTCTTGTAACCGATAGTTTCCTTGAAGTTCTGGACATCGGCACTCTTGCTCCATGCGTAAGTGGGACATTCGTCGCCGCCGATGTGGATATACTCATAAGGGAATATATTGGCCAGAACGTCAATCACGTCCTTGCAGAACTGAACTACTTCGGGCTTGGAAACGTCGAGAACGTCCTTTGAGACGCCGCCGTCGTTCCAGATGTTATGAGTGAAGTGGCTGTCCTGCTGTCCGGGAATCGGCTGAGTATTCTTGTTGTAACCGGCGGCAAGTGCGATGTTGCTCTCGGGGTCGGTTGAGAACTCGGGGTAACAGTTGATGGCGGCAATCATGTGGCCGGGCATATCAACTTCGGGGATAACCTCAATATGAAGGCTCTTCGCATATGCAACAATATCCTTCAGTTCGTCAAGAGTGTAAAAGTACGGACCATAAGGGCTGCCGCAGTCATAGGTTGCGTTGTCGCTGTCTTCGCGATAGCGAGTCTGCTCGTCAAAGTTAACATGGAGAATATTATGGTTGGTCGCGCCCTGGGTTGTGAGCAGGGGGTACTTCTCCACAGGGAAACGCCAGCCCTGGTCATCGGTCAGGTGCCAGTGGAAGCGGTTCAGTTTGTACATTGCCATAACGTCAAGCATCTTCTTGACCTGAGCGGCATCGAAAAAGTGGCGGCTCACGTCAAGCATGAATCCACGATATTCAAAGCGCGGCTCGTCAGTAATGCTGACAACGGGAAGCTTATACTCAGCACCCTCGGCTCCTGCAACTCCGGCCATAACGTTTACGGGCAGGATTTTCTTGACAGTCTGGAAAGCATAGAACAGTCCGGCAGGGGTTCCGGCCGTGATGTTTACCGCTTCGGGACTAACGTTGAGGACGTAACCTTCAGCAGGCAGATTTGCGTCAACGCTGACGGAGAAAAGGCCGTTGGCGTCGGTTGCGGTCGCATTGAGAGCTGTTGCCTTGTTGATTGCTGCAACAAATTTGTCGGCCTCTGCCTTCATGTCGTCAGACAATCCTGCTGTCGAGACATTGAACCCGGCGGGCAAGGTGAGTTCGCCGGCTCCGACGGTCATGTGTGCCGGAGCGGGAATCAGATTGCCGAGTTCGGCCTTAACAGTGCCGCAAAGCGCCAGGAGGGCAACCAGCAGCAGAGTCATTCTGGTTCTCATGATAATTGATTGGTTTAATTGGTTTATAAAAAAGAGTGGTTAATAGCGTATTACTTTTCCGGCACGGATGTAGAGGCTACCTGCGCGCGGAGCGAGAACCCGACGTCCCTGAAGGTCAAAGAGCGGAGCGCCAACAGAAGTGGCACCGACCTCGACAATAGACGATTCGTCCGGATCCGGGTCCGGTTCAGCGGCGCCTATCAAAGTGTAGGTTTTCACCTGTTTCAGCGCCGATACGCTCATGTAGGTCGACAGTTTGCCGTAAACTTCAACCTGCTTGCCGAGCATTGACGGATTATCGGACAGGTTAAGGTCCTGGCGCGCTTCGGATTGCTTTTCAAGCTGAACCGGGATGCAGTTGGTGATATCGGTTTCGTCAGGAGTATCAGCCATGACAATATTTGTCAAAACAGCGTTTGTGGCGCTGAATTCAACGCCCCTAGCCGAGAACTGGCCAGACTTCACATAACCGACAATGTAGCCGCGCACCGTCGCATCATCGCCGTTCATCGAAGAGTTGATGACGTCAACAATCGAAAGCCAATCGCCCGTTTCACCATTGCCGCCGCTCGGATTCTTAGGCCCTGAGACCGTAAACGTCACTTCCTTATCGGCATTCAGCGTAATTTCAGAAAGTTTCAGACCGGTTGATGTGTTGTTCCACCATTTGGTTGACAGTTCAGTGACTTTCGAGGTTCCGGGGAAGCAGTCACCGCCGTTACGATACATTTTTTCGGTTATACCGTCAGCTTCGATAAGATCGACGTACTGGTGCGATCCTTTGTTATTGACCGTGTTCTGCGCCCAGCGGTTAGTGTCATAGTCAATATGCCAGACGAGCATGCCGTCGGCAGGGATATATTTGTCCCAGCCGGAACGCTTGCGACATTCGAACAGATAGAATTCATTTGCATTCTTCGGGTTCGTAATCGAATAGGCGTGGTTCGACTCTTCGATATGCGTGAGTTTGCCGGTTTCGGTTTCAGCGGTCAGTTCCTCAAGCGTCATCCAACCGAGGGCGTTACGCTCGAATGCGGAATAGGCCGGAGGAGTTCTGCCGTTGTTATTGTAAGGACCGTAGTCAAGCACACTCCATTCGCCGGGAGTGAAGTAACCCTGTTCGTTCGAGCCAAGTTCGTCTTCATCGGTCAGATAGAGGTCAGGAAGGCCGAGGATGTGACTGAACTCGTGGACAAACGTTCCGACTCCGTCAGGATATTCATCGACCAGTTCAACTTTGTTCCAACCGGTCTGCTCATATTCCGTCTGCCACTCGTTGGTGCATCCGTATGAACCCAGAATCTTGCCGTCGTAGGTCCAGCGGCCATAATAAGACACGTCGTAAGCATGCGGCCAGATCAGGTTCGAGTTTTCAGGATAGGCCGTGGCCTCGCCTTCGCCGGCATAAAAAACGAATACGTTGTCAATATATCCGTCATTATCGCGATCATACTGGCTGAAATCCACGGTCGAATCCAGAGCGTCGCAGGCCTCGACAACCATCTTGTAAGCATTGGGGTCAATGGCGCCGTTCGATGCGTTCGCGCCATAAGTCTTGTAGTTGTTTGCAAGCGTTACCGGACCATAGACGTCAAAATCGCAGTCAAAGTTGCCGCCGCTCATTTCCAAGAAATACTCGTGGGCGCAACCTGTGCCATTGTATTCGCTGAAACCTTCCTTGTTGAGCATGTCAGAAAAATACTGGTGGGCCTTGTCGCCAAGTTTGAACTTGGTGTCCTGAAATTCAACGAGAACGACGAGGGCCTTCTGCTTTCCTGTCGAGGGGAAAGCAGTGCCGGGGAATCGGCCGATGGCCGAAGCAGTCACGGACGTCAGCGGCGCCTTGGCAGGCAGCAGCGAGCGGGAAAACTTGACCGGCGCCTCGGAGCGACGTAGCGATCCGTCAGCCTCTATGCGGGCATATTCGAAACCGCGTTCGGTCGACATCAGCAGGTTACCATCCATATCGAGGAACCATGAGCCATTTTCATCACCTACGCGCTGAACTGTGATTTCCGTGCCGTCAGCGTTGAATGAGCGGTAAGGACCGCGCTTTGCCGGAACAGCACTTGCCGAGAGGGCCATGGAGGCTATCAAAGATGAGAGTATCAGTTTTTTCATGTGTGAGAGAAATACGTAAAAATCGGTTTATTTTCAGTTGTTTTATAATTTATGTGTATAGATAACGCTTTATTGAACGCTTCGGGGTCTTTTCGAACTCCTCGGACATCACTTTCAGCGACGAAATGCGGCTGTAAGTTTCGAGCAATGCGTTGACTTCGTCTATTTCCGTCTGAAGACGTTCGCGAATCTGCTCCTGAGTGAGACCCTCTTTGCGGACCTCGTCCAGGTCAGGATAAATCAGAGCCTGCAACTTGCCCTCGCCGGCATCAATAACGAGACTTTCAGCAACGAGCGGCATGTTGTTAATTTTCTGCTCGATTTCCTCCGGATAGATGTTCTGACCGCTCGGACCAAGAATCATCGTCTTATTGCGGCCGCGGATATAGATATAGTTATCCTTGTCAAGGGTGCCGACGTCGCCGGTGAGCATCCAGCCATCGGGCCTCATCACGGCCTTGGTCGCATCAGGGTTCTTGTAGTAACCAAGCATGACGTTGTCGCCCTTAACGAGAATTTCGCCGGGAATGTGTTCAGGGTCGGGACTCTGAATCTTGACATCCATGCGCGGAACGACCTGTCCACAACATCCGTGGCGGAACGTCGAATGATGAGTGTAGCCGATCAGCGGTGCGCACTCGGTCATACCGTAGCCTACGGTAATCGGGAACTTGATGCGCGTCAGGAACTCTTCCACTTCCCGGTTGAGCGCCGCCCCCCCGACAATCATCATCTCAAGGTTGCCGCCAAATGTCTCCATCAGCGCGACTCGCACTTTTTCGAGAATTTTCTTGTCAACAACAGGCGTTTTCAACAGCAAGCGCGTCATTGGCTTGTCAAGGGTCGGGAAAACCTTTGTCTTGATTATTTTTTCGATAATCAGCGGCACGGTGATAATCAACCTGGGTTTGGCCATGCGGAAGGCATCAAGAAGCACCTTCGGCGAGGGCTGGCGGGTCAGGAAGAACAGATGGGCGCCCTTGATGAACCCATGAATCATCTCGATTACGAGGCCATACATGTGGGCCATCGGCAGCAGGCAGACCATCGAGTCGCCGGCCTTGGGCAGGTCGGGCAGCAGACATTGGATTGCGTAGATGTTGCTCCAGATTGCCTTGTGGCTCAGCATGACACCCTTGCTGAATCCGGTTGAGCCGCTGGTATAGTTAATCAATGCAAGCGATTCAGCATCGGTCACCTCGAAGTATTTCACATCCTCCGGGGTAAAGCGCTCGGGATATTTCTGACCGAACAGTTCGTTGAGGCGTGACCTGGCATCGGTCAACTGAGCCGAACGGCTATGGAGCAGCGAGAAGTCCTTGAGCGAGATGACACCCTCAAGCGCCGCCATGTTAGACGGGTCGAGATTCTCGTAGACACTGTCGTCAACGAAAAAGAGACGCGCGTCACTATGCGTCAGCAGATGGTGAAGGTTGTCAGGTTTGAACTCATGGAGCAGAGGCACAACCACGGCGCCATAAGCCATAACGGAAAAGAACGCAACCGTCCACTGAGCCGAATTTTTGCCACAGATAGCAATTTTATCGCCGGGGTGAATGCCGGCATGCTCAAACAGCAGATGCAGTTTCGCAATCTTGCGAGCCACATCCTTGTATTGTAACTCCATACCGTAGAAATCAGTGAGCGCGAGATGCTCCCACTGCTTACGGATTATTTCTTCGACCAGAATGACAACGTCTTTTCTCATAAATTACTTAATTATTCGTGAGTTGCGAAAGGGCAAGCGCCAAGGCTTAGCCCCTCACAACTATTATAACCATTTATGATTACTTAAAGTTCGCCAGAAGGGCATCAGCCGCAGTTCCGAGGCCTTCGCTATCCTTGCCGCCGGCCTGGGCGAATCCGGGTTGACCGCCGCCACCACCCTTAATGGCCTTGGCCGCTTCGCGAACAATTGCCGACGCGTTCATGCCACCCTTGACGAGGTCTTCGGTCAGCATTACGGTGAGTAAGGGCTTGCCGGCATCATCTGTTGTTGCAGAAAGGAAGGCCGTGTGATCGCCAACCAACTGACGAACGGCAAATGCGAGATTCTTCACCGCATCCGAACGCATCTTGCCGCGGAAGTCGATTATCTGAACGCCATTGACCATAGTGGCCTTCTTGACCAAGGCAGCAGCCATTTCGCTGAGTTTCTGTTTGGCCACTTCCTCGGCCTGCTTGCGCAGTTCAGCGTTTTCAGCAAGGGCTTTGCGCAGTGCGGCGCGCAGGTCAGAGGCGTTGTTGAACATCTTTGCGATGTCGTCCAGGGTGTCCTGAAGCATGTCAAGGTCGTTTTCAACAGCCTCGCCCGTGCGGGCTTCGATGCGACGAATGCCAGCGGCGGTAGATCCTTCGGAAACAATACGAATCATGCCGATGCAGCCGGTGTTAGGCACATGAGTGCCACCGCAGAGTTCGATGCTTTCGCCATAGCGGATCACGCGGACTTCGTCGCCATACTTTTCGCCAAACAGGGCCATTGCACCCATTTCGCGGGCCGATTCAATTGGAATCGAGCGGTGTTCATCAAGCGGAATCGCCTTGCGTACAATCGCATTGGCCAGGTGTTCGACCTTGCGGAGTTCCTCAGGTGTCACCTTCTGGAAGTGGCTGAAGTCAAAACGGAGCAGATCAGGGCTAACGAACGAGCCTTTCTGTTCCACATGGGTTCCGAGAACCTGGCGCAGGGCCAAATGGAGCAAGTGAGTCGCCGTGTGGTTACATTCAGTTGCGCGACGGGCCTCAACGTCAATGGCGGCAGTGAACTGCGCCTGAGGATTGGAGGGGAGTTTTGCGGCAAGATGCACGCTCATGCCATTTTCGCGCTTGGTGTCATAAATTTCGTTTTTTTCGCCGGTAATATCGTCGCTGAGATAGCCCCGGTCACCGACCTGGCCACCCATTTCACCGTAGAACGGAGTCCGGGAAAGGACAATCTGGTAATATTCGCGACCTTTCTGCTTCACCTTGCGGTAACGGAGAATCCGGGCCGGACATGCCGTCAGGTCGTAGCCGACGAATTCCTGCTCGCCCTGGTTCAGCACAACCCAGTCAGTAGCCTCAACGGCGGCGGCGGCACGCGCGCGATCTTTCTGAGCCTGCATTTCAGCGTCAAACTCCTTATTGTCCAAGGTCATGCCGTTTTCTTTCAGGATCAGTTCAGTCAGGTCAAGCGGGAAACCGTAAGTATCGTACAGAACGAAGGCCTGTTTGCCGGAGATTTCCGTCTGCCCCTTGGATTTTGCCTCGGCCATTGCCTGGTCAAGCAGACGGATGCCGTTTTCAAGCGTGCGGAGGAAAGAGTCTTCCTCTTCCTTGATTACACGCATGATGAGTTCACGCTGCTTGGGCAGTTCAGGATAAGCCTCGCCCATTGACTCAATCAGAGTGTCGACAAGCTGATACATGAACGCTTCGCGACGTTCGAGGAAGGTATAGGCATAACGGACGGCACGACGCAGGATTCGGCGGATAACATAGCCGGCCTTGGCGTTTCCGGGCAGCTGACTGTCAGCAATGGAGAAAGCAATTGTGCGGACATGGTCGGCAATGACGCGCATTGCGATGTCGACCTTCTTGTCGTCGCCATACTTCTTGCCACTCAGACGCGAGATTGTTGCGATCAGAGGGGTGAAGACGTCGGTATCATAGTTTGAGGTCTTGCCCTGAAGAGCCATGCAGAGACGTTCGAAGCCCATGCCGGTGTCAATAACCTTGGCGGGCAGGGGTTCCAGCGAGCCATCGGCCTTTCGGTTATACTGCATGAACACGAGGTTCCAGATTTCAATTACCTGCGGATGGTCATGGTTGACCAGGTCACGGCCGGGAATCTGTTCGCGTTCGGCCTGCGGACGCAGGTCAATGTGAATTTCGGAGCAGGGGCCGCAGGGGCCGGTGTCGCCCATTTCCCAAAAGTTATCGTGCTTGTTGCCGTTGATGATATGGTCAGCGGGCAGATGCTTTTCCCAGATAGCAGCGGCTTCGTCGTCACGCGTCAGGCCCTCTTCTTTTGAGCCTTCAAAAACGGTTGCATAAAGCCGTTCAGGGTCCAGTTTGAGAACGTCAACGAGATATTCCCATGCCCAGTCAATGGCTTCTTGCTTGAAATAGTCGCCGAAGCTCCAGTTTCCGAGCATCTCAAACATGGTGTGATGATATGTGTCCATTCCGACCTCCTCAAGGTCGTTGTGCTTGCCGCTGACGCGGAGACACTTCTGCGAGTCAGCGACGCGCCGGTACTTCGCAGCCTTGTTGCCGAGAATGATATCCTTAAACTGGTTCATTCCGGCGTTTGTAAACATCAGAGTGGGGTCATCCTTGATGACCATGGGGGCAGAAGGCACAATCTGGTGGCCCTTGGTTTGGAAAAAGTCCTTGAAAGACTCGCGTATTTCCTTTGCGGTAAGCATAGATTTACTTTTGTTTCAATAGTTTTTAACACGCAAATTTACGTATTTTAAATGAAACATGAAACACGAATGAGAAAAAATGAGTTTTTAAGGACAAAAAAACAGAAATAGTACAATCACATTACCGAAAAGAATCTCTCTCAGTCAGTGTTTGCCAAAATCAGAGGGCGGAGAGGAAGGCGGGGGCGTCAGCAGGGCTGATGAGGTATTGGCGGCCGGAGGTCAGGCGAATGAGTATCCCGTCGGAGAGATTGGAGCAGTAGGCGAAGAAAGTGCCGACGGAGCGGTTCCTGAACCAGCCCCAGTAGCCATAGAGGCCGCCACTGCCGCAAAGACGCATTGTTGGCGTAGACATTGCGTTGAACAGACGGGCAGACTCAATCGTTTCAAGAGGAATGACCTTAACGCGAGCCGAGCAATATATGATGAGGTCACGGGGCGTCACCTCGACTTTCATCGGCATATAGAACATGGCAGCGACAGAGAGCGCAACGATCGTAGCCGCAATTATTTCACCGGCAAGAACCTGGCCGTTCATCATCAAGAAGACCATCAGACCTATGAGTAAGAGCAGCGTAATGATTGTTGAGATCAGAGACCGGCTGCTGAGCATGCATTTCCGAATCATGGGGTAAGAGGAATTTAGAAATAAAAATAACGGGCGACACATAAGCTGAGAACCAATGCGCCGCCCGGTAAGAATCAGGTTGATATTAATCAGTAGACGAGCTGGAAGTCGTCGACATAGAGCGTGGAGCCGCTGCCGCCGGTATAATAGTCACCCTCCTTTGAGGCAGTGCAGACAATTGTCAGATACTGCGGAATGCGGGCGTCTGAGCCGGACTTATATTCAATCGGGATTTCAAGTTCAACCATTGAAGAGCCGGGAGTAGCGTCAGTCAGGATCTTTTCGCCGTAGGCCATAATCCAATCGGCATCGCGATTAAAATACTTAGGCTTTGACGGATTGGTGCGCACAATGAAGGGTGCCACACCATCGGCAGTGTCGGGGTCAGTGTCGTCAAACAGAGCGACGAAGATGTGGGCCATGTCCATGTCACCCTTTTTGAGAGTGCAACCCTTGCCTGTATGAGAGACCGCTACGGGGGTGTAGTGAACCCAGAGGCGGAGCGCTTTCGGGCGCAGACCGTCAAAGTTGAACTGACGGCCGAATCCGAACACGCCGTTAGTGCCGTCAGTCTTCAGATATTCACCGACACAGATGTTGCCGGAAGCAAGCTTACCCAATGCGCCAACTCCGACAAAATCAGACTTCAGTCTGGCTGACAGCGAACCGCTGTGGCGCTTCTCTGAGGATGATTCGGTCACGTTCTTGCCCATAGTGATAGCTCCATGATTACCGCAGTCCCAGAAAGCAACGCCACCGTTTGCTACGGGGATTATGCAATTCTTGGTGCCGGTATTTGACCATTCCTCCATGTCTCGGTTAGGGAGCTGAGGAGTCGGTTTGGTCGCAACGGCCATCACGTCGGCCTGGAATGAAGTCGGGTCGGCAGCGGTTCCGCAGACGGCCTTGTATTCGACCTCAGCGTCATAAGAGCCGGCAGAAACTACAGCCTGATAAATATCGCCCTTAGCGAATCCACCACCAGATACGGCCTGACCGGCGACATATTGCCAGTCTGCGTCGCCGCCCTTAAGACGATATAGGAAACCGACGCTTTCCAGTCCGTCCTTTACAACCTGGCCCTGCAGGGTCACTGAGTCATAACTGTCAGCCTCAGGAGCGTCTGTTGTGATAACGGGAGCCTCGCTGATCTTGAGGGTCAGGACGGCCGAGGTCACCTTATTGCCAAGGTCCTTGGCCCGGATGCAGATTTCATAAGGTTCATCACTATTGGGAAGCTCATTGAGGAACGTGTCTTCAAAAATAAGCTTCATCATCTGAGCGCCGTTGTCAAAGTTCTCAACCTGAGCCATTATGCCCTTCGCAGCAAGATCTTCAATTACCTGAGCATTGGCGCGGACAAAGTCGAACGCCTCAATTCCGGGAAGGCCGCTGATCTGCACTTCGGTGAGCCTGGAGGATGCACTGACGTACACACTCTTTCGTCCGACAGAGCCACTCTCGGCCGCTACGGGCGTTTTGATATCAAATCCGTAGCCGGTAATAGCGGGCGGGGTTGTGATTGTCACCTGGTCCTCGCTTTCAATCATCGTGTCGTCAACCTCAATGGTAATCCAAGCGCCGCCGATTTCCTCCTTTGACGCATTGGAAACAATGTTGAGACGATATTCATGGGCCGGTTCTACGTTTTCAATCACGCCGGTCTTTGTAAACGCCTTGCCGTCGGCAGTGGCAGTCAGAGTCCAGTCAAGCGAGGTAATGCCGTCAGGCATCATGAAATAGCCGCGACGAGCATCATCGGTGCCTTCAAATTCGAGAGTTCCGCCACGGTGGCCGACAGTCATTACGGCATCGGTCAGCAGTCCGGCAAGGTCTTCGTCATAGCTGACAGATGCGCAGACATTGGCAATTTTGCATGTAACTTCGATTGACTTACGGTCACCGGCCGTAATTTCGAAGGACTCGGAGCCTTCAAACCAACGGTCGTCGAACGAGGCATAGGCAGCCTTGCCGGCCCAGGCCTGAATCGTGTACTGTCCGCTCAGAAGCGTCACACCCGATGCAGGCACTTCACTCATGGATGAATATTTGCGTACAACGCCCTCGGAAGAGCTAATCCAAATCTGGGTTGAGGCGGCAAGTTCATCTTCGGCTTCAGCGCGCGATTCGACGACTACATCGGAGTTTACGCGGGCCGAGAGAAAAATCTTACCCTCGCCCACGGGAAGGGTCTGCTCCTCTGAGCAGCCTGCCAGCACCGCAATCATTGCAGCAGCGCCAAAAATGGGATAAATCTTACTGATTTTCATAACGATTCAATAATTAAAGGATAAGATTTATGCGACTTTGATAGTAAAAGTGGTTACCTTGACGTTACCCTTGTTATCAGTGATAGTGAAGGTAAATTTAGACGTCGAACCTGCTCCGGCTCCAAGCAGCGGCATGAAGTCGGTTACGTTGACCTCGGCCGTGGACTTGTTAACGATATTTTCGCCACAGGGGAATCCCAGGCCTTCGAGACCGTCACGCAGATCTTTAGGATCGCAAAGGTCAAACGTCTTGGCAAGACCTACGCCTTCAAGCTCTTCAGCCGTCAGGAAGTCTGAGTCAATAATAACATCGGCCTTAGCGATACCTTCGGGACAATTGATAATCACCTTGGCGGGCTTGGCTTCGTCAAAGTCGGTGTTCATGTAGGTTTTTCCGTCCTCCAGGGTAGAACCGGCGAAGTCAAACGCAGGCTCTTCGGGATTATCCGGTCCGGGAGGCGTCACGATTGGATCGTCACCTTCGCCGGGCAGGTCAGGGAGCTTGCCGGGAGTCTCACCCGGGTCAATGACCTCTTCATTGCCGGGATCAACCTCGGCATTCAGATCTTCATCAACGTATGAAATGTCAACTTTTATGCCGTCTCCAGGGTTAATGCTGCCGGAGGGTGCGTCAGGAACAGGCACTTCGGCGCCGACCTCGAACGTAATCTTGCGGTGCTGACCGGCGGCCACATCCGTGTAGGTGCGGGAGAAATTCTCAAAGTGACCGTTGACGGTGCCGGTGAAGGTTGCGACAAGGGTCGTTGATCCTTCAATTGTCGCGAAATAACCGGCGCGAGAGTCATCGGGGGTGTAAGTGAGCTTTCCTTCATCGTTGGCAACAACCGTCACGCTGACGTCATTGCCCATTTTCGCACGGAGTTTTTCGCCAAAGTATACGCTGACCTTCAGAGATGAGAAAGTACATTTCACAGCGCCGACCTCGGTAATCTTGTCGGCCGCAATGGTAAACTGCTCGGAAGTGCCTTCAAAATAGGGTCGGTCCCACTCTGCCTTTTGAATTTCGTGAGAGCGCACGTTGACATAATAGTCGCCGGGGGCCAGAGTGACGATGCCGGGCATAGAGCCGTAGACGTAAGATTCGACCGGCGATACCTCGCCGACGCGATATACATCGACCTTATAGGCGGAAACGTCTGTAACTGCGCGCGAATTTACAACTTTTTCGATATTGCTGACTTCCACGCCAAGAGACGACAGGTTCAGTCCGCCCTGTTTCGCACCGGAAAGTTCCATTTCCTCATTGCATGCCGAAAGACCGACAAGCGCGGGAAGCAGCAATGCAACCTTATATATATATTTCATTTTCATCATTTGTTTAGTAAGCGAATTCAACATCGTCGATGTACATGTACGAACCGGTGAACTGTCCGGAGGTGTTGCCCCCGGAGAGAGAGTTCACGCCATTCCTGTTCAGATAATCATCCGTCGCCGAGGAGCGGAAACGAATCTTGACCGAAGCGGCCTTACCGGCTCCGCGGGCGTAGGAAAGCGGGAGTGACACGTTGTTAAAGTCAGCCGACGCGTCAATCGCCATGCTGTTGGATGCAATTGCATTGCCGGAAGCGTCAAGTACCTGCACTTCGGCATAACCCTGATCTCCGCTGTTGAAGGGAACATATTTCACCCAGAACGAGAGTGCCGAGGGGCGCGAAGCAAACGGGGTTCCTTCGTTATTGGCTCCGAGGGTCAGTTCACCGGCCAGATAGTCGGTTGACGACGAAAAGGTTGTTGATGCGCCATAGCCGATGGTGCGGACCATTCCGGCAGTGCCGTTATGAGCCTCGCCGGCTGTGTCGACCGAAGAAACAGCCGAGCGCTTTGCCATTGATGACGTTTTGGAAAATGCAGTCGCATTATTGGACGCCCAGGGCGAAACGGGTTCATTATAATTCCATTTATTAACACCCGCTGAGGCCGTCTTGGCCTCCCAGGCTTCCATGTCACCACCCGGAACCGTGGCGGCAACCTCAGTTGTCAGGGACGCGGTGCGCGTCTCCGTCCCGTTGACCGATGCACGAAAAACATAGTCAGTTCCAGGCGTCAAGCCGCTGACATGAAGTTCGGCTCCTTTCTGAACGGCGTTGAGTTTGGAAAAGGTGGCACCATTGTCAGTCGAACCGTAAAGTTCAAGAGAGCGGGATGCGGGGTCATATTCGTCAGAGCTGACAGTTGCGATTGCGGAGGTTGCAAAAACGTCGTCGGCATTGACCGTAAGGACTGCGGCGGTGTTGATTTCAACAATGCTCTCGATGCTTGAGCCGACGCGGCCGCGAAGGGTCAGCGGGGCGCGCGCGTCACTCGGGATGGCAACCGTCACGACATAAGAGGCGCGGGATTCACGAACGCCGATGATGTCGGTCACATTCCAGACGCCGCGGTCGTTAAGATATTCAAAGGTCAGATTGTCGGCAATCGACGGGCCGTTGTAGCTGACGTTCAGGTCAACGGACTCCTCACCTGCATAAATGCCATCATGGGTCATGGTGAGTTCCAGGCGCTCAACCTTGACTGAGAAAGAAAGCGGGTCACAGGTTTTGCCGGCCTTGTCGGTCACCGCGAGGGTGAATTCAGCAGCAGGAAGCGCAGAATTGCGGGGCGCGATATGGGGCAGAACCTTAGTCAGGTCAAGCAGGCCCATCTTGCCGGTGGTGCCGGTCAATCCGGGAGCATTCAGTCCGAGAGCCTCAAGCGCGGCCACTTCAGCGCCGGAGGCGGCACACAAGTCAACTTCCTCGGGCCAGCCAAGTTCGACGAGCGACGGACAGTTGGAGGTTGTCAGCACCGCCTTGGCGATTTCGCCGCGGGCAATTACCTGAATCTGCGGTTTGATGTCGCCGTTAACCGTTCCTTCAATAATGGTCACGGATTCACCGGGGGTAAACCCGATTGCGGTCATTTCCGGAGCGGGAACCGAGAGAATATCGTCAGAAATGTCGACAGTGACATCTTCCATTTCAAGCATATCGTCATACTTAACAGTGATAGCGTCGACCGAACCGTAGCCGTCACCGCCAAGCGAGAGGACCATCGTGTAGCGATGCTGAGCCTCGGCCTTGAAAGAAGCGACCTCCAGAGTGCCTTCCTTGCCGTTCGGCTTGGTAAAGGAGACGCTGACGGTTGTATTGCCCGGCTTCAGATAGGCAGGGCGGGTTTCCGTTGCGGGATATTCAACATAGGTGCCGCCGGCACTGTGAAGACGGGCCGAAACCGACGTCATGTAATTAAGGAGTCCTTCGTCAAATTTGAGAACGACCATTGCCTTGGAAGGTTTTGCGACGATAGTCGGCTTCGAAGCCTTACCCTCGGTTACAGTAAGCGTGCATGAGCCGCTGACGGCAGGCTTTTCAAATCCTTCTTCGTTCTCCGAGCCGTAAGTGGCGGTCATCGTATATTCACCTACGGGGAAGGCCTTGTCGGTCGGAAAATCCGGATAAGCGTATTTTTCATTAACAGAGCCGTCGGAATTTGTCAGGGTGAGCGTCAGGTCTTCAGCCGTCAAGTCACCGATTTCTGAACCGGCGCGCGAAGAGCGCGAGGTTACAACAGTGGGGTCAAAGTCCACCAGGGGGAAAATGGTACCCATGCCCTTGTCAAGAGTGAGACTTTCGTCACACGCAGAGAGAACAAGCAGCGAAGCGGCTCCCAAAGCCCCCATGAAGGTTGCTTTTTTCATTGTTATAATTATTAAATGATGTTGGTTTCTATCCAATTTAAGTGTATATTATCCTTCTTCGGGACGTTGCAAATTTATTCATAAAAATCCAAACAAGCAAATAATTCGCAAAAAGCACCACAAAATTATCCTTTTTTACCAATAATAAAATTTCATGCCTAAAGTTTCTAATTTGATATAAAATGCGTAATTTTGCAGCGAATGAAAACGAAAGGAAAACGTAAGATTGCAGAACGGATGGCCATATGGCAGCGCAAGACCATGCGACTGTGGCAGTATGCCACGGTCGGCGTCTGGCATGACCGCCGCAACACTCTGACGGTCAGACTGATTAAAACCATCAGCCTGACGATTAAATCCTTTCTCAACACCGACTTGCAGTCAACGGCCTGCGCGCTGACTTACAGACTTCTGCTTGCGCTGGTTCCGGCATTGGCGTTGATTTTTGCGATTGGACGCGGATTCGGGTTTCAGAATCTGCTTGAATCTCAGCTGTTCAACTATTTTCCGTCACAGCGCAAAGCCCTCGAAACAGCCCTGCAATTCGTTGACAACTATCTGGCCCAGGCGTCAGAGGGGCTTTTTGTCGGAGTTGGCATCGTCGTGTTGCTCTGGACATTGATTTCCCTGATAAGCGCCGTTGAAGATGCCTTCAATCAAATCTGGGGCGTTAAACACGGGCGCACACTCTGGCGGAAGATAACGGACTACACGGCCATTTTCCTGATTCTGCCAGTTCTGATGGTCTGCGGTTCGGGCCTGACTGCATTCATGAGTACGTCGGTGGAGAATCTGCTGCCTTTCATGAGTCCGATTGTGGCCGCCTGCCTTGACCTGGCGTCGGTTCTGCTGATCTGGCTTTTCTTCACGGGAGTCTACATGTTGATTCCAAACGCCAAAGTAAAATTCAAGAACGCGCTTCCGGCCGGAATCATGGCGGGCATAGCCTATCAGGTATTGCAGTGGCTCTTTGTCGGCGGTCAAATCTACGTCAGCAAATATAACGCCATCTACGGCGGCTTCGCCTTCCTGCCCCTGCTGCTCATATGGCTTCAGCTTGTCTGGCTCTTCACCCTCAGCGGCGCCCTTATCTGCTATGCGGCACAGAGCATCACGGACTATGCGCTTGAGAACGATGTCTACGGCATATCATTCAACTATAAATCGCGCATTGGGGTCGGTATTCTGGCCGTTATCGCCAAGCGCTATCAGAAGGGCCTCTCGCCGCTGACAGCCGTGAACCTTCAGCGCACGTTTAATATCCCGCTCAGACTCATTTCACTGCTGCTGCAGGAAATGGAAGACCTCCGACTTGTCAACCGCGTGATTCCTGCCAACAATCCGGAATTGGTCGCGTTTCAGCCGGCGCGCGATTTCTCGACACTGACCGTCGGAGAAGTCCTCATTGCGTTCCGCAACCACGGTTCGCATGACTTTGTCAGCGAATTTGACAAAGAGTTCACGGAACTCAACGACACTCTCAACGGCATTGACAAAACGATTCTTGACTCAACAACGACGCTCGTGACCGACATAGAAATTCCAAAACGCGCCCTGACAATCAGACCACAATAATATATAAGGACAATCCATACAGAAACAACTCATGTTATAAGAACCAAAATCAGATTATGAAAAAAGTAATTGCAACCACAAAGGCTCCTGGAGCTATCGGCCCTTACAGCCAGGCCATTGACTGCGGCTCATTCGTTTACGCATCAGGTCAGATTCCCGTCAACCCCGAAACCGGCGAAATTCCTGAAGGAATTACCGCGCAGGCCCGCCAGAGCCTCGCAAACGTCAAGGCGATTCTTGAAGAAGCCGGCCTGACAATGGAGAACGTAGTAAAAACCACCTGCTTCCTGGCCGACATGAGCGACTTCGTTCCCTTCAACGAGGTTTACGCCGAAGCATTCAGCGCCCCCTACCCCGCTCGTTCATGCGTGGCCGTTAAGGAACTGCCCAAGCAGGTTCTTTGTGAAGTAGAAGTGATTGCCTTAAAATAAATTGATCAAATTCAATATCTTTCACCAAAATTAAGTAACGAAAATCCAATTATGAAAAAGAAATTCATCTGCACCGTTTGCGGTTACATCCATGAAGGCGACGCCGCTCCCGAACAGTGTCCCCTCTGTAAGGCTCCCGGCAGCAAGTTTGAAGAAGTAAAGGACGAGGACGTTCTCAACTTTGTTACCGAACACGAAATCGGCATTGCCAAGAAGCTGGAAGCCGACGAGGAAATGATTAAGGACCTCAACGCACACTTCATGGGCGAATGTACGGAAGTCGGCATGTATCTCGCAATGAGCCGCCAGGCTGACCGCGAAGGTTACAGCGAAATCGCCGAAGCATTCAAGCGGTACGCTTTTGAAGAAGCAGAACACGCAGCCAAGTTTGCAGAACTTCTCGGCGACGTTGTCTGGGACACCAAGACCAACCTCGAAAAGCGCATGCACGCTGAGGCCGGCGCCAACGCCGACAAGATGCGCATTGCCGCTAACGCCAAGAAGGCCAACATGGACGCTATCCACGACACCGTTCACGAAATGGCGAAGGATGAAGCCCGCCACGGCCGCGGCTTCTACGGTCTCTATCAGCGCTACTTCGGCAATAAGAAGTAAGTTCTGCACTCTTAGATAAACAGCGAGAGGCGGCGCTCCGTTCAATGGGGCGCCGCCTCTTACTTATTACTTATGAGGACAGGATCTTAGAGAAACGCAAGGACAAGAACCTGGGCCGCAACAACACGCAAGAACATTGTCAGCGGATAGACGGTCGAGTATGCAACGGCAGGAGCATCGCTCGCAGTCGAAGTGCCGGCATAGGCGAGGGCCGGAGGATCAGTGTAGGCGCCCGACAGCAGGCCCATGATATGCAGGTAGTTGACCTTAAATACCTTGCGAGCAATAAAGCCGGTAATAATCAGCGGGACGAACGTGATTATGAAACCCCAGATGACCCACCACATGCCGGTCTGATTAAAGACCGTCGAGGCGAAGTCCTTTCCGGCAGCGATTCCGACCGACGCCAGGAACAGGCAAATGCCAAGTTCACGCATCAGCATCGAGGCGGAGGAAGACGTGTAGGTTATCAGCTTTGCCTTATAGCCAAAGCGCGAAAGAAGAATCGCAACTACGAGCGGGCCACCGGCCAGTCCGAGTTTCATGCCGAAGCCAACGTTGATGGATCCAAGAATAATGCCAAACAGGATGCCAACGAAAATCGTGATCAGATTAGGTTCATTCAGGCGGCGCATTGAGTTGCCAAGACGGTCGGCGAGACGGTTGATATCGTCCAGGGCGCCGACAACGGTCAGCCGGTCACCCATCTGGAGGCGGAGTCCGGGCGAAGCAAGGAGGTCAACGCCGGCACGGTTGACGCGAGTAGCATTCAGATGGAATGCCGAGCGGAGTCGAAGCGAACCGAGGCTGGCGCCATTATACTTTGGCTGGGTCAGCAGAATGCGGCGGCTGACAATCTGCGAAGGATTCTCCTCCCACTCCATCTCAACGATCGGGCCGAGAACGGTGCGGAAGGCAGTCTCATCCTGCGCGGACGTGATAACGAGGACCTTGTCGCCGGTGTGCAGAACGGTCTTCGACGAGGGAATAATCACTTCGTCATAGGCATTCAGCAAGCGAGAAACGACAAAATCGCAGTGAATGACGTCATGGAGCTGCATGACGGTCAAGCCGTTGACAAGATCGTTTGTAATCTCAAATGTTTCCTTGAGCGGGGCCAACATAGAAGCAGTTGCCTCATCCTCGAGTTTCTTCACCTCGTCAGACACATTAATCCGGCAAACCCATTTCAAGACGAGCATCGAGAGGATAATGCCGCAGACGCCCAAAGGATACGCGGCAGCATAGCCCATCGCCATCAGGTCGGCGTCAGCAGCGCCGACGGCCTGCTGGGCGGCAGCGAGTCCGGGGGTGTTGGTCACTGCACCACTCATGACACCGACAAGCGCCGAAATCGACGTGTTGCCGTCAATATAGAACAGGGCGATGACAATTCCGACGTCCAGCAGCACAATCAGCACCGCCAGTAGATTCAGCCTTATACCTCCCTCCTTGAACGAAGAGAAAAATGCCGGACCAACCTGGAGGCCAATGGCGAAAATAAAAAGTATCAGGCCAAATTCGCGAACAAATTTAAGGACCTCGGGATTGACAACATAGCCGAGATGCCCCATCAGAATGCCAACGAACAAAACGAAGGTGACGCCAAGCGAGATTCCGCCGAATTTCAGCTTGCCAAGATAGATGCCGACGGCAATTACGAAGGAATATAGCACCAGAGTAGACGCCAGATTCTCATTGCCGGGAGCAAGAAGTGATTGAATCAGTTCCATTGATTATTATTTTGTTATTTGTTTTTCTTTAGAAATCCTTGTTCGGCCAGAATGGAGAGGAAAAGTTCAGAAAACTGCACATTTGAAGCGCGTGGATAACGCACATCGGTAAACACGGCGGCAAGCGATGTCTTTCCATTCTCTTCCATGAACCGGCGTGAGTCAGGACGTGCCTCCAGTTCGGCATAGGCGGCGTCGATATTCACAGGCGTGTACCTTTCTCGGCTGCGGATTGCATCAAGAGGCAGGCGCGGCTGCAACCCGGCGGGATGTTCGGCCGGAACTCCGAGAGTAACCGTAATCACAGGGATGACAAGTTCAGGAAGGTTAAGTGCGTTGACAATCATGGGGGCGTTCCATGTGGTCGTGCCGAGGTAGCAAGTGCCGTAGCCGCGCATTTCGGCGATGGTTACAAACTGCTGGGCCACAATCGTTGCGTCGAGCATGGCCGAGATGAAACTTTGCATATTGTCAAATCCGGGGTCGGCACCACGCTCCCTGGCCCAGCGGCTGACGCGGTTGAAGTCTGCACAGAAGGTCAGTACGGCACTCGCGCCGGTCAGACACGGCTGATTGAAGTGAGCCGGAGCCAAAGCGGATTTCCCTTCATCGGAGCGGGTCACTATGACATTATAAAGCTGCATGCCTCCGCATGTAGGAGCATGAGCGGCTTCGGCAAGCATCTCGTCAATTTCAGCGTCAGAGATGACATCCGGCTTATAATTTCGAATGGTTGCGCGAGTCTTAAAGTAGTCCATATTTTTCTTTTAGTTCTTCAAGTTCAATGCCGGCCAGTTCCCAAAGGCTCATGGCATTCTCAAGTTTCTTTCCGAGGGCGGCGTGACGATCGTAGACATCCGGCTGCTGAGGCTCACCGGACGCCAATGCGGCTTCAAGCTCGGCAATCTGCGCCTCGATGGCGGCAATCTCCGTCTCGGCCTCACGAACTTTCCTGGTCGCGCGGTTGATTGTGCGGTCACGCTCTTTTTTCTCCTCATATGATAGTTTTCGTTCCTCCGTCGGCAAATCGGGCTGTTTTGCGGCCTGTTTCGCGGGCTGGACACGACGTTCAAGCTCCTGAAGCGAGTCAAGCTTTTTCTTTTCAAGAAATTCGTAGATACCGCCAAGACACTCACGGACCTTACCTCCGCCGAATTCATAGACTTTTTCAACCAAACCGTCAAGAAACTCGCGGTCGTGGCTGACAACGATGACCGTGCCGTCAAAATCCTTGATTGCCTGCTTGAGGATATCCTTCGTGGCCATGTCAAGATGGTTGGTCGGTTCATCAAGAATCAGCAGGTTGACCGGCTCGAGCAGCAGGCGAATCATTGCAAGGCGCGTTTTCTCGCCACCGCTGAGAACCTTTACCTTTTTGTCGCTTGCCTCACCGCCAAACATGAATGCGCCGAGGATGTCACGGATTTTCAAACGGATGTCGCCTACTGCGACTCGGTCTATAGTGTCGAAAACGGTTACATCAGGGTCAAGCAACTGGGCCTGGTTCTGGGCGAAGTATCCGATTTTTACATTATGGCCAATGCGCAGAGTGCCGTCAAAGGGAATTTCGTGCATTATGCACTTGACAAGGGTTGACTTACCTTCGCCGTTTTTGCCAACAAACGCAACCTTCTCGCCGCGCTTTATCGTAAATGTGGCATCGGCAAACACCTGATGGTCGCCGTATTTTTTGCCAAGGTTTTCAACGATCAGCGGATAGTCGCCGGAACGCGGCGCAGGGGGAAACCTCAGATTCAGACGGGAGGTGTCAACCTCGTCGACCTCAATTCGCTCAATTTTCGCCAGCTGCTTCATGCGGCTCTGGACCTGGACTGCTTTTGTTGCTTTATAGCGGAAGCGCTCAATGAATTCCTCGGTATCAGCAATCTGTTTCTGCTGATTCTGGTAGGCGCGCATCTGCTGCTCGATACGTTCCTGATGGAGGACCACGTACTTGGAGTAATTAACCGCATAATCGTAGATGCGTCCGAGCGAAATCTCAATGGTCCGGTTCGTAACGTTATCAATGAAGGCGCGGTCGTGGCTGACAAGAACAACGGCACCTGCTTTCTGAATCAGAAACTGCTCAAGCCACTGAATTGACTCAATGTCAAGATGGTTGGTCGGTTCGTCAAGCAGAAGCACGTCGGGCCGACGCAGAAGAAGCTTGGCAAGTTCAATACGCATTCGCCAACCGCCGGAAAATTCACTCGTCGGCCGGTCAAAATCCTCGCGCGTGAATCCAAGACCAAGCAGTGTTTTTTCAATTTCAGCCTCGCCTCCGGACCCATCTTCCATGGCCATGCGCTCGGTCATGGTCGAGACGCGCTCAATCAGCTCGGCATAGGCGTCGGACTCATAGTCGGTCCTCTCGGCAAGTTCAAGATTGAGGGAGTCGAGCTGCTGCTGCATTTCCTTCAGATGGCCGAACGCCTTGCGGGCCTCATCAGCAACGGAGCAGGTATCTTCCGTTGTCATGTGTTGCGGCAAATAACCGATTGTAACACCCTGAGGGACATCAACAGATCCGGATGAGGGGCGCTGGAGTCCTGCGATAATTTTCAACATGGTCGACTTTCCGGCGCCGTTTTTGCCGACAAGAGCAATCCGGTCACGACGGTTAATCACATAATTGATATTATCCAAAAGAGTTCTCGCTGAAAACTCAACCGTTAAATTCCGCACTGAAATCATGGGCGCAAAGTTACAAAATTCCGTCGAAATACCAAAAAAAGAGGCTGCACTCGCGCAGCCTCTTCCCTCTTTTATAACATCAATCAAATCATTCTCAAATTTACCGGCTTAGAGATATCCGGCAAACTTCCGATGAAAAAATTTACTTTTTGATGACCTTGCGACCGCCAACGATGTAGAGACCGGCGGGAAGATTATGGGCAGCAGCCTCCCCCTCGGCCACCAGACGACCCTGGAGATCGAAGACCTTATTGGCGACGGCCGATTCAGCAGTCACATCGCTAATTGAGGTCAGGTCGTTGTTCGAGTAGAAATAGAAGTTATCAACAGCAAATCCGGGGATAGTCGAGTTGGTCATAGCGAACTGGAAGATGTTCCCATCAGTATAAGCAAAATCATCGGCAAGAGCAAAGTCATACGAGTTCCACCGGTCGGCTTTCACGTCAACTTCAACGTGAGTACCTTCTTTGCCGGTCCACACGGGATAGACGACGAGTTTGCCGTCGGTTGCAGAACCAAGCACGTCAATATGAACATACTCTGCGTGAAGTGCGGCGGCATCAATCTCGAAGTTAACCAGACCGCCCCACTGGCCCTGATAGTTGTTGAGAGAAAGAACCGTTTCATCGCCGATTTCGAGCGGAGCGGCCCATGCGGCCGAACCCCAGTTGTCAAAAGCAGGCAGCGCGGCGACGCCGTAATAAGGGCTGAAGATTGCGCGTACCTTTTCGGTAGCATGGGTCGGAACAGGAGGAGCGGGCAGGGAAAGAGTGCGGAACGTCACTTCCTTGGGTTCAGAAACATTCACACCGTCGCCTACGGTAATATAGGCAACATAGTCAGTATCTGCCGAGAGACCGGTTACGGTGTAAGTAACCTCGCTGCCTGCAAGACCGTTGCAAACGTAATGATTGTCACCAATCTGAATCGAATAGTAAACATACTGACTCCGGTCAGTAGCCGTCAGGGTGAAGGTTGCACCAGACATCTTCGGGTCAACGGTCACTTCGCCTAAAACGGGGGCCTCTTCGTCTCCGTCGGCCAAGAGCGGAGCAAAATAGATGTTGGAAAGAACGATATCGCTCGCATTCTCTTCGTTGAAGCGAATAGACATGGTGTGAATCAAGGTTTCACCCATCAGAGGCACGTTAATGCTGTTCCACTTGCCGGCCTCAAGAGTAATTTGGAACTTGTCGCCAATCGTCACCGTGCGTTCGAATTCGACATTACCGGTTACGTCGCGTGTTGCGAACACGTCAAGATGGAGCGAGCCATAGCCCTTTTCGGTAGGGTTGATGTCAATATCCCATCCTCCCATGATCTCACCGGAGTTATTATAGAAGAAGACGCACTTTGTGTCACCGAACGCAGCAGCCACTTCCCCGTTGGGCCAGGAGAGACGTCCAAGTTCCTTTGCACCGCCGTTATAGGCAACAATGAAGCCGGAAGTTCCATTGTATTCCGTAACGGCATTAGTATAAATAGGCGTTTTGATAGCGGTTACTTCGGGTACCTGGGGGGCGCGGACTGCATAGACAACGCTCTGCATCGTAACATCGCCGGCGGTTGCGGTAAATGTTGCATAATCGCCGTCAATTGTCAGGATATCGCCATCAAGCGATCCTCCCTCAACGGAGACATCAGCAGTCATGTCCAGGCCAAGCTGATCCTTGATAGTATAAGTTACGGGAGTGGTTGCACCGGCAACAACAAACGAGGGGCTGACAGAGAAAGAGGTCAACACAGATTCGGACGGAGCCGTTGCGGCAATTGAGCGAATTTTCACGCCCCAGGCATAATTGGTCGCATCGGTCGGCTGGAGAACCAAATAGCGACCTTTGGTTCCTTCAGGAAGCAGAAACGTCTTTTCCTGATACTGGCCGAGGCCGGTTGCGGAGTAAGTAGGTTCGGAATTGAGAATATCGAGGGTGGGAACCGCATCGGTCACGTAAATGTTGAGCGCATTGGCGGCCGCACCTTCCCAGGTTGTGATGACAGTCCGGACTTCCTGCGACTTGGTCATGTCAACATAGAAACCTTGAATACCAATTTCGAGGTTCTCCGGGGTGTTCCAAGGGCCGGCTTCCTCAGGAAAGAGATAGACGTTGGCCGTATTGGTCGGAACAGCAACAAGTTTTGCAAGGTCGCTGACGTTAAAGGAGTAAGAATTCTCACCTAACGTCCAGGTTTTGGCCTCGCCGAGTGTGTAGATCGGCTTTTCCGCCAGAAGGTTTTCCTGGGCAATCGAGGGGAGCGACACTGCCGAAATTACGGTCAGCATTGCGACTTTGATTGTAGATTTAAGCATGATTAGTATGTAATAATGATTTATAATGTATTACTTGATTATTTTGGTGCCATTTTGAATATAGACTCCATGACGTGGAAGGGCAGAAGGATTGACACGCACACCGCGCATATCATAGCAGGCGTTGTCGGCTTCGGCAACAACTATTTCCTCAATTGCGGAGTCAATTTCCGTGTCGGTCAGCATCAGACCGGAAATTCGAATTCCGCTGGGCAGACCGCACTCCTTCAGTCGCAGCGTCTGCTTGCCGGCCGGAAGCTCAAGCGAGAAAGAAACGTAGCGGTAATCGCTGTCGCTTCCGGAAAGGGAGAACGAGCGGGCTGCAGAGAGGACCGCGCCCTCGGTTCCGTCAGGATTCATGGCAAGGATCGCAATGGTCGGGTCGAAACGCACGGGTTCACCGACGCCGGCAACGCGAAGCGCGAGCTGGTAAACTCCGGCCGAAGGGACATCGAACTGATAGTCGGCAGTAGCACCGGCGGTAAACTGTGTGATTTCAATCGGGCAGCCGACTTCGGCATCGTTGTTGCTGCCGAAAATTATGCCTTTGAGATCAATCAGGTCGCGAGCCGGAATCAGGACATTGACGGGATTATAGACCTCAAGGTCAAAATCGGGCATATAGCAATAAACCTTGCCCTGTTCGGAGAGTTCGCGTGGTTCCTCTCCCCTGCCGGAAATCAGCAGACCGTAGTTCGGTCCTTTGCTCGCCGAGGACTGACCAACAGCCTTGAACCAGGCATAACGATAAATCCAGGGAGTCTTTTCGAGCCATGTCACACTCTGAATCATCGAAGCTATCTGCGACTGAGGCGCGACGTAGACCTCCTTGCTTTCTCCGGGCCAGAGGCAGAACTCGGTCACCCAGACCTCCTTGCCGTAACGGTCATGGAAGGTAGTTGCAAGTTCCTGAATGTTGCCGGTGCCGCCATAAGAATGTATTGCGAGGTAATCGAACGCGTCGTTACCAACAATGGCAACAAATTCGTCGAACCATTTGGTCGGACTCTGATAAGGAGCATTGGGCGAATAGTTCATTGCGGGAGCGACAAGCTTCAGCCCAAGTTCGGCCGCGAGGTCCTGAACGGCAGGCCATGCGGCAGCAGCTTCCTGCGGGGTCATATCGGCCTGATTACTGAAATTAGGCTCGTTGAAGCCGAGAAGATATTTCGTGTTCGGATGAGCCTTCACGTAGTCGCGGATGCGGTCGGCGCTATAACTGCCGCTCCAGGTCATCGGAACAAACTCCATATCATCATCTTCCATAAGATCTCCGCTAAAACTGTTTCCCCAATTGTAGAACCAGGTCACTCCGGGATTCAAAGCCTCAATCTGAGCTTTATAAGTGAACTCATTTTCACTAACGCCGCGTTTAGGACTTTTTGCACCGGAAACGACAGGGAAAAGCATGGTCAGAGCGACCAGAAGAGCTGTTAAACTAATCTTTTTCATTATTTCGAGGCAAATTCTGACGATTCGACAAAAGTAAACTGCACGGGAGTGCCTGACTGAGCATCAGGAGCGACCCAGACACTGAACTCTCCCGGCTCGACAACGGTCTTGGCTCCGTCAACGTGGAAAGCAAGTTGAGAGGGGATAATCGTGAATTCGATCTGACGGCTCTCACCCGGGCGCAAGGTGATCTTGCGGAAGTCTTTCAACTCGCGCACAGGGCGCACCAGCGAACCGACATGGTCACGGACATAGAGCTGGGCAACTTCAGAGCCTTCCCGGCTGCCAGTGTTGGTTACCGTACACTTAACTGTCAGAGAGCCGTCAGCCGAAAGGGTTGAGGCCGAAAGTTCCGGCTCGCTATAAGTGAACGAAGTGTAGCTCAGACCATAGCCAAAGGGGAAGAGAGGCCCGGCTCCGGCATCAAGATAGTAACTTGTGCAACCGGTTGAAGTCTGTCCGGCCTCAAGGGGGATATCGTCAATCAGAGTTATGCCGGAAGCGGGACGACCGGTGTTCTTGCCGGCATAATAGACAGGAACCTGACCTGACATGCGGGGAAAGGAAACCGGGCAGCGGCCGGAGAAATTAACTTTGCCCGAGAGCAGATTGGCCAAAGCAGGACCGGTCATTGTTCCGCCATGGAAGCAGAAAACAACAGCGTCAGCAAGGGCAACATCATCAGCAAACGCGAGCGGACGACCGGCCTGAACCACCAGCACCAACGGCTTGCCCGTGGCTTTAAGCTCACGGAGCAAGGCCGACTGTGCGCCGGGGAGCGAGAGGTCAGCACGACAGTGTGCCTCTCCGGAGAGAACAGCCTCCTCTCCGGCAAAATAAATAATCACATCCGACTTTGCCGCAGCCTTCACGGCTTCGGCAAAGCCATTGGTCTTACGGTCCCTGGTATACTCAAGTCCTGCTGCATAGCGGATGTCGGAACCTCCGTAAAGTTCCTTCAATGCAGCAAGAGGAGTGACGCAACGCTCTTTTTCAAGGTCAAACACCCAGGTGCCTGCCTGATCATGCTGAGCGTCGGCCATGGGACCGACAATTGCAATCTTTCTTACCTTATCATTATCAATCGGGAGTATACCATCATTTTTCAAAAGAATAGCGCTCTCCTCAACCGCACGACGGGCGGCGTCAAGCGATGCGGGTGCATAGAAGCGTGAGGCGGAAGCCATGTCAACGTAAGGATTGTCGAATAAGCCGAGGCGATACTTGAGGCGGAGAACGTTGGCAACCAACGGGTCAATATCAGACTCGGACAGTTCGCCTGATTCAATCAGTTCGCGGAGATGACCGATATAGGCGTAGCTTTCCATGTCAACGTCAACGCCGGCATTGACTCCCTGGAGAGCGGCCTGACGAAGGTCGGTGCTGTAACCGTGAGGAATCATTTGCTGAATAGAACCCCAATCGCTTACCATCAGGCCGTCATAGCCCCACTCGCCGCGCAGAATGTCGCGCAGCAGATAGCGGTTACCCGAAGAAGGGACTCCGTTAATATCATTGAACGAACACATGAACGTTGCAGCGCCGGCGTCAGCAGCCTGCTTGAATGGGGGGAGATAGGTATCACGGAGCTGAACTTCGGGAATCCAGGTGGTGTTGTAGTCGCGTCCGCCTTCGGCAGCACCATAGCCGGCAAAGTGTTTGGCACATGCAGCCATGGTGTTGGGGCGGCTGAGATCATCGCCCTGATAACCCTTTACCATGGCAACGCCGAGCGCGCCGGAAAGGACGGGATCTTCGCCGAAGCTCTCGGCGATACGTCCCCAACGGGCGTCACGCGATATGTCGACCATCGGAGAGAAGGTCCAGCGGATGCCGACGGAACTGGCTTCGTCAGCTGCGATACGGGCGCCTTCCTCAACCAGATCGACATTCCAGGAAGCCGCCTGGCCCAGAGGAATCGGGAAAATCGTCTTGAAGCCGTGGATAACGTCGCGGGCAAAAATCAGAGGGATTCCGAGACGTGAGTTCTCGACAGCTTCATATTGCAGACGGTTGACAACTTCGGGGTCTACTTCGTTAAGAATCGAGCCAACCGAGCCGTTTTTAATCTGAGTAACCATTTCGGGAGCATAGCCATAGCCGGAAAGCTGATTGAGCTGGCCTATTTTTTCGTCAATGGTCATGCGGCCGAGGAGTTCAGTCACGCAGCTGTCAATCTCAGCAGCCGGGCGCATGGCCGCGGCCGAAAAGAGACAGCAGACGGCTGCCAGGACCGATGTCAGTCTGTTATTCTTAGTCATGAAAATTTGTTTTATCTGATGTGGTTTATTATTGTTTCTTATGTATATGGCTCCCGCAAGGCTTCGCATTTACGCGAGACCCGGAAAGGGACCGAAATGTTGTCGATTTTTTATTTGATTACCAAAATTTTGCGCGAAGTGTTTTCGCAGTTGGCAAGGTAAAATCCCGGAGCGAGTCCGGAGGTGGTGATGAGGCCGGTTTCAGAGGTGCAGACCGGAGAGCCGCACATAGAATAGAGCGTGATTCTCGGAGCATTGGTCCGAATCGAATCGCCGTCATAGTGGATTTCGTAATCACGTGCATAGACCGTCGACTCAATTCCGCTTTCAATTTCATCGCCCGGATCAATGCAATCAAGATTTTCGCTCAAAAGACCTTTCTGGTAGACCTTGACGTAGTTGATATACATCGAAGCCTCGTTCAAGTTATCTTCGTTGAGGGCTGTGATTGCATCGGCCTGATGAATTCCGGTGAAATCACCGCCAACGGCAAGATTGAAGAGAATAAAGTTGTCTTTGTGGAAATAATTGCCGGGCGACCATTCATTGTCAGGTTCGTCCATAGGGCAATCAAGCTTATAATATGGGTTCTGGGTCGGATAACGGTCCAGATCGACATACATGCGGATCGAATTTTCATCCCAGAAGACGGTGAAGAGATGATATTCGCCATCCTGAAGGCTGTAAGAACGAGCAAGCGAGTTGGCATAGGAGGCGGCAGGCCAGCCCTGGCCCCAATGGCAGGCGCCATTAAAAAAACAGTTCTGCAATCCGCTGCTGATTCCCTGGGCATTACCCATTTCCATAATGTCAGTTTCTCCACACTTTGGCCATCCGACGGCATCGTAGTCATTACCCATCATCCAGAACGCGGGCCAGAGGCCATTGGCTGTTGAGGGGATTTTGATTGAAGCTTCTATTTTGCCGTGAGTGAATGCAGTGCGGTTTTTGGAGTTTACACGGCCGCTTGTGAAGTTACGTCCGAGATAGTTTTCGCGACGTGCGGTCAGTATCAGACATCCATTTCCGTCTCCATCGTCGCCAAGGCGGACGTTTTCAGGGCGGTCCGTATAATATTGGAGTTCGTGATTACCTCCGCCATCGCCATTTACCTCAATGTCCCATCGGAGCGGATTGAGTTCATCGGCATCAAACAAATCCTGCCAGACAAGCATATATCCGTCTGTTGCGCCAGTTCCGACCTGAGGGTCAGACGCGAGCGACGTTGCTGCACAACCTAAAAATATGGCGGTAATAATCTTCTGCATAAGAAAAAAATAAGTGGCGTTTATTATTTGCAAGAAAAGAGCGGAGAAAAAACAGAGAGTGCGGCCCGTAGACTTCCGGTCGGTTTAACGGCGTCACGACACCGCACTCTCATTGAAATGAAACGAGTTGTCTAAGAATTCGACTTACTTAACGGCAATTTTCTGAGCCTTGTTGCCTGACTTGGCAACGTAGATGCCCTTAGGAAGGTTGCTGATGCCAACGGTGGTGCCGGCAGTGCTTTTCACGAGGGAGCCGGAAGCATTGTAGAGTTCAATTCCGTTGCCGCCGACAACATTGACAGTGTTGGTGCTAACAACGAAAGTCACGTCAGCTGACCCATTGACGTCCAGGATTGAAGAATCGTCATCGCCGCCTTCGCCAACGTTGTAAAAGTAGATGGCATCAAAAGCGACTGTACGGCCAACTACGCCACCGGCGAGGATAGACATTACGTTACCGGTCCAGTTTGACTTGTTCTGGAGATCGAAGGCAGGCCAGAACTTCTTGAGATTGCCAAGAGAGATTTCGAGACCCTGCCAATCGTCGGAGAACTTGTCGCCTACGACGGGTGCGAGCTGGCCTTCAACTTCGAATGAACCGCCAAGCGAGAACTTGGCGGGCTGAGACCCTTCGCCTGAGCCATCAAGCAGAACGATGCCTACCGCAGGGGGCATGTTGCCGTTCGGACACATATAAGCCATGTGGAAGATAGTGTTTTCGTCGAAGTGAGAGAAGTTTGCACCGGGAACGGTCGCACCGGCATCATTCGTAGTAGCAATAGCGAAACCGCCGCCAGACCAGGCTTCATTGTTAACCATCAGAGACATAGCCTGACCTTCATACATGTCAACACGGGGATTGAAGTTATCGGTGCCTACGAATGTATTGTCCCAGATCCAGAAATTACGGCCGGCTGCGGGATCCGGACCAATGTAAGTTACTTTAGCTCCGGCCTTGGTTACGTCTTCAACAGCCTGGTCAGACAGCATGATGTAGTCAAGACTCTTGATGCCTTTCTTGATTACCTCAGAAGTAGAGGGATCACAGTTGAACTGAGCCTGAGCAGCGAAGGCCATAAGGCCGGAAACTGCAAAAAGAGTAAATTTTTTCATTTAATTTTAGATTTAAAATGTGATTTGATATAATGTAAGTTTATTTAAAGTCTCGTTCGGGGGCATAGATTAATATCCGGGATTCTGAGCCATGGGGTTCATTGCAATTTCTTCAGAGGGAAGCGGGAAAAGCTCATGCTTGCCGGGAATGAACGCAGCCATTTCGGCGCGGGCTTCTTCAGATTCATTGCTGGCATATGAGCCGGTCTCCTTGTTCATGATCTGAGCTGCGATACCCCAGCGGACAATGTCGAACCAGCGGTGGCCTTCCATTGCGAGTTCAACACGGCGCTCGTGGCGAATTGCGTCGCGGAGTGACTCAGTCGTGTCGCTGTAACCACGATAGCCGGGGAAGGCGGGAAGCACTCCACTGATGCCGGAGAAGGCTCGCGCACGGCCGCGTACTTCCTCAAGCGCCCACTTTGCAGCTCCAAGGTCCTTGCCGCTTTCAAGGGCAGCCTCGGCATAGAGAAGCAGGACGTCAGAGGCGCGAATCAGACGGTAGTTCAGCGGACCACGGCTGTGATGGTCAATTGCGGGGAATGTGCCGCGCTCGCTCTGGCAGACCTTATTATTATAGTAAGGAGAGCCAAGGTAAACAACTTCGACGTCGTCAAGCGATTCTGCATCGGGAACTCCGATTGCAGCTTCGCGACGGGCATCGCCCGCTTCGAATTCATCATAGAGGTTCTGAGTCGGATGGTTCCATCCCCAGCCGCTGTTGGAGCCAAGCGAGGCCATGCGCGGACGGGTCAGGATTGCGCCAAAAGTGCCGCGAGTGAAGCCGAAGCCTTCACCATAGTCACTTGTGGGATCGGCGGCATATTGAATCTCAAACACACTCTCGGCGCCGTTCTCGCCGGCCAGCGTGAAGTTCTCAGCAAAATCAGCAAAGAGAGAGTATTCGCCCCCAAGGTATTCTTCGTCAATAAACTTCTTACCCCAGGTGTAAGCATTGTCATAGTCCTTCATGTAAAGATTAACCTTGCAGAGCATGGCGAGGGCTGCGCCACGGGTTGCGCGACCGAGGTTGTCAGCGTCATATTCACTCTTTTCCCAGAGTAACTTTTCAGCGTTTTCAAGGTCCGAGACAATTGAGGCATAGACTTCCTCGGCGGTAGCGCGGGGTTGCTTCCAGTTCTCGCTGGAATCAATCACGGTGTGAATCAGAGGAACTCCCCCGAAAACGCGCACAAGCTGGAAGTAATAGAATGAACGCAGATAGTAAGCCTCGCCAAGCAGACGGTTTTTCAGCGACTCGGAGAACGCTTCGTCAACAGGATACGCGGCAATCTGCTTCAGAGCGAGGTTGCAACGGATGATTCCCTGATATTTGGCGCGATAGTAGTCAAGAATGATTGCGTTGTTGGCATTGATCTTGAAGTTGTCGATATCGTACGCGTCGGCGCCGTCGGCAACGTTTTGGCCTCCTTTGAGCGCATCGTCAGAGGCAATGTCGCCGATGAACCATTCAGAGAAATAACTGTGGTTATATTCCCAGGCCAGAGGAGCATAGCAGCCGTTAATTGTCTGCACGCAAGCTTCACCCGAGGTAAAGAAGTCCTCAAGTTTGGTCGAGCCGGGGTTGGGTTCGCCAAGCCAGCCGTTACAGCCTGAGAGAGTCAGGAGCGCGGCTGCGGGAAGGAACGATTTAAATATATTGCTGATTGTCATAATTCCAAATGCTGAAGTTGTTTAATAGGTAATGTTAACACCAAAAAGGAACGTGCGGCTCTGCGGATAGTTGCCGTAGTCAACTCCGCCGCTGACTTCAGGGTCGAAACCGCGATACTTAGTGGCAGTGAACACGTTTGAACACTGGATATAGAAGCGGCAGTTGGTCAGGCCTCGCTTGCCAAGCACAGACTTCGGCAGCGAATAGCCGAACTGGAGATTCTTCAGGCGGAAATAGTCTCCGCTTTCAAGGAATCTGGTCGACACATAGTAGTTTACGGTGTTGCGGGGGTTCGGCAACGAACCGTCGGGGTTGTCAACGGTCCAGGCATCGGCCATTACCGGATCGAGAACCGAGGTCGCGCCGTTGCTCTCAAGGCGATGGCGCATCTGGTTGTAGACCTTTGAGCCGGCAGTACCCTGGAAGAAGAGCTGAAGGTCGAAGTCACGATACCAAAGGCCGAGGTTAATGCCATAGTTCACCTTGGGGATTGAAGAACCGATATAAACGCGGTCCTTGTCATCAATGCGTCCGTCCTTGTTAATATCACGATACTTCGCATCACCGGCATGGAAGGGTACGTCTGCTGCGGTATAGTCCGTCAGGTAGTCAAGGACTTCCTCGTCGCTGCGGTAAATTCCGTCATATTGGTAACCCCAGAAGTAGTAAAGCGGGAATCCCTGATTCACAACCTGAACTTGCTGATAGTTGGTGTAGATTGGAGCGCCACCGTTGAGTTCAAGCAGTTCGTTATGGATAAACGATACGTTGCCGCCAATGGAGTAATAGAAATCTTTGTTAATGTGCATCTGATGGTCAATGGAGATTTCAATGCCCTTGTTGCGGACCTTTCCGACGTTGGCCGTGCTTGAATAGCGGTTGCCGACGTGACCGGGAGCGTTGACGGACATCAGCATGTCGTTGGTGTCACGGATAAATCCGTCAACCGACCCGGAGAGTTTACCGTTCCAAAAGCGGAAGTCGACGCCTGCACTCCACTGTTCGGTATTTTCCCAGTGACCGCCGTTGTTAATCCAGGTCAGAACGGCAGCGCCGTTGACAAGCTGCTGGTTCGCTCCGAGAACATAATCGACAAACGTCGGACCGTTGTTGAACATGTTGAGAATAAACGCATCGTTGCTGATGTTGTCGTTGCCGACCTTACCCCACCCGAAACGAAGCTTGAGGTCGTTGAGGGCGGCATAGTCGCGCAACCATGATTCGTTGTTCATACGCCATGCGAGTGCAAACGAGGGGAAGTAACCCCAACGGTTTTTCGCGAACTTGCTTGAACCGTCGGCACGAAAGTTGACTGTCAGAAGATAGCGACTGTCAAACGAGTAGTTGACACGGCCGAGCCAAGACTGCCGACGGTTGCGGGCTACGCCGTCGCTCGGTTTGCCATAATCATCGGTAACCTGCGAGAGATACCAGTTACGGTCAACCGGATTCAGAATACTCGAGCCGGAGTTGCCAATTGAGTACCAATTATATTCCTCAACGGTGAAACCAGCCATTGCGGTCAGGCTATGCCTGCCGAACTTGTTGTCATAAGTCAGAATGTTATCATTGTTCCAGTAGCTGCTGCGGGCAAGCGAGGATGAGAGGAAGTTCTTGTCGCGCTTGTCATAGGCCGACACTTCATAGGCGTCAGAGAAGCTCTTGTCACGCGTGATGCTGTAATCAAAGCTGAAACTGCTGCGGAAATTGAAGTGGCTGACAGGTGTCAGTTCAAGGAAAACGTTGCCGACGAAGCGGTCCTTATTGACTTTCGGATGAGAATACTCTACCATTGAAAGCGGATTGGTTACATTCTTATAGGCGGAACCGGCTGAAATCCGGCCGCCCATGTCCTTGCCGGAACGGTTGACGTAACCGTCAGGATAACGAACAGGATCCCAGGGCGCCATAGCAAAGGCCGCCGAGAGGATATTGGCACCGGCACTTTCGGAGTTATCGCCGCTTTCGTAAGCATTCTTGGCAACAGAGGCCATATAAGTGATGTTCTCACCGAGCTTCAGCCAGGGAAACGCCTTGAAGGAGCTGTTGATACGACCGGTAAAACGACTGTAATCAGAACCGATAATTATGCCTTCCTGGCCAAACCAGCTTGCCGACATTGAATAAGTGGTGCGGTCCGTACCACCGTCAACCGACAGATGATAGTTCTGAATCAGGCCGTTGCGAAAAACCTGGTCCTGCCAGTCAGTGTCGACCGCAGAGTAGTCGAAACCGCCGGGATTAGTATCCGGATTATATACAGTAGGATAATAATCGGACGAACGCAGGCCCTGATAGAGATTGAGCCACTGATTGAAGCCCTGCTCGGCATACACTTTCTTCGCGGAGGCATTACCATTGATTCCGACGTAGGCATCGGCATACTCTTTGGCATTCATGACCTTAAGCTTCTTCCAGCGCTGCTGCACACCGACATATCCATTAAAGGAAATGTGAGTGGGCTGCGAAAATCCTCCGGACTTTGTGGTCACGATAATGACGCCATTCGCGCCACGCGCACCGTAAATAGCTGTTGCCGAAGCGTCCTTCAGGACTTCGATATGCTCGATATCATTGGGCGACAGAAAGTCAATGTCGTCAGCTATCACACCGTCAACAACATAAATCGGCGATGAACCGTTAACGGTTCCGACTCCGCGGATGCGAACCTCGGCGCCTGCTCCCGGACGTCCGGTCAAAGAGTTGACTGTTACGCCGGCAACCTGACCCTGAAGCGCGTTCGAGAGTGAAGCCGCGGGCGTTTTTGTCAGTTTATCAGCGTTAACGCTGGTGATGGAACCGGTAAGGTCGCTTTTCTTAACGGCACCGTAACCAACAACGACAACTTCGTCAAGCATATCGGGCGAAGGCTCAAGGCTCACGTTGATTGTACGCTCCGAACCGACCTTCACCTCTTTGGTAACGTAACCCACATAAGAGAAGCGGAGAATCGCGTCGCCGGCAACCGTAATAGTATAGTTGCCATCAAGGTCGGAAGCAACTCCGACAGGCTTTCCTTTTATAGTAACAGAAGCGCCGACCATCGGTTCACCGTCGTCTGCCGAGGTAATGACACCACTGACAGTAAACGCCGACGTCTGAGCCGCTACGCTTAAACTTATAAAAGCAAATAAGAAAATGCTTAGTGCTTTTTTCATCTGGTAATTAAATCGGGTTATTATTTTTTGAACAATTAACAAATTTCATGCCGCAAAATTACATGGCTGAATGCATTCCTCCAAATTTTTTACCTATATTTTAACTCTACAACCGATTTAACTGACCACTACAACTCCCCTACATTATTATATATCGCATCTGAATATCAACCTTTTATACAAAACATGTTGTATAACATATCCAACAACTATGCCCTACATGTATATTTTTTGCACCTTTGTGCCAGTAAAAAGAAGCAATCAACATTTTTTATGAAAAAAGTCCTAAAACATGTTATCATAACCCTTATTTTTATTACTCTGTCATTTGCAAGCCAAGCCGCCGGATTCATGCAAATCCGCAATTTCCCGTCCGGAACCTACAAAGGAGGCCCGCAGAACTGGACCGCAATTCAGGACTCTGTCGGCAGGCTTTATGTCGGCAACCGCGACGGGATGTTGACGTTTGACGGCGCGAGATGGTCAAAATATATAATCCCGAATATGACCACGGTCCGCTCGCTGATGTACGATGTAAAATCAGGGCGTATCTACGCCGGTGCATCGGAAGAGTTCGGCTATTTCCTGCCGGATTCCATTTCAGGCAATCTGGCCTATCATTCGCTGATGGGCCTTTTTGACAATTCAAGACCTAATATATCCGAAGTATGGCGAATCTTTTCGGACGGTCGGCTTCTTTTCTTTCAAAGTGACAACCATATTATTATCTATGACGGCAATTCACTGCTGACGGCTGAAAGCGAAAACCGCATATCATGTTCGGCAATGATTGGCGGACATCTTCTCGTCGGGTTCGAAAACGGGAACATTTCCGAATTAAACGGAACGGATTTCACTCCGCTTCCGGGACTTGAAAGCCTCCGCGGACTAAAGATTGCCGCCATTCTTCCCGGGAAGGACTCAATTATCATTGCAACTCCGCTCAACGGTTTGTTTCATTTTATTGACGGTAAAGCCGTCAGACTGCAAACTGACATTGACAGTTTCATAATGGACAATCAGCTCTTTTGCGCAACAAACAGAGGATCGGACTATGTTTTCGGAACTGTGACCGGAGGCGCTGTAATCAAGAATTTCCTGACGGGAATGACTCGCTATGTCAACAAGGAATCCGGACTGCTGAACAACACTGTCCTGAACGCGGCATTTGACAAAGCCGGCAACATCTGGCTCTGCCTTGACAATGGTCTTGACTATGCAGTCTACAATTCGCCCGTGTCTAACCTGATTGGAACTGCAAACGGAATCGGAGCCGGATATGCCTCCATTAAATATGGCTCAACCGTTTACTTCGGCACCAACCAGGGACTCTATTCAACCCCCTACCCTTTTCAGAACTCACCACGCCCCCTGGCGCTCAAGCGCGAACTCCAGGGTCAGATATGGGACCTGACGCCGACCGACAATGGTTTTTTCGTTGCCGGAGATGCCGGCGTGTTCTTCTTTTCGCAGGGAAAATTCGAGAAAATCGAAGGAGTAACCGGCTCGTACACGGTTAAACCTCTTTGCAGCGAGCAAGCGCTGGCGCTTACGGCCAGCTACGATGGATTCCATATGCTCCGTCCGGGCGCCGACGCCAGCTGGCACGATTGCGGACTGATTCCGGGCGACAATGGCGTACGCGGACGCTTCTGTGAGGATTCTGACGGCATTCTCTGGGTTGGCCATTGGCTCAAGGGAATTTACCGGATGGAGTTCGACCCGGCTCATCAGACATTCAAGAACGTCACACTCTTCACTGTTGACAACGGTTTACCATCAACATTAAACAACGCCGTCGCTCTGCTCTCAGGAAACGCCGTTTTTTTTAACCCCGATGGCTTCTACTGCCTTGACGGCAAATCCGGACGAATGATTCCTCACCCGAAACTGACATCAACCTTTCCAGGAGTCACCCCGCGACTGCTCAACAACAACAACAATAATAGCCGGCAGTTCATTCTAATGGAGGATTCAGTCCTGAACATCGGCCACATCAGTGACAATGGCGAACTACGTTACGAATCCATACCAATTAAATCCCTGTCGAACAAGCTACTTAACGGATATGAAACCGTCAACTACATAAATCCGCAGGAAATCATTGTCGGCAATCAGGACGGTTTCTGGAATATTGACTCTAAAGTAAACACTGCTGACTCCTGGGTATCAGCTCCATTTATCAACTCAATTTATGCCAATAGTGACACCCTTGTCTACCGCTCAGGGCTTAACAGCGAAGAAGCCATCCGGAATCTTGTTCTACCCTTCCGGCTCAATTCACTCCGGTTTGAATTCGCTTGCCCCGACTTCAGTACAGACGAGAGCGTTACATTCAGTTCCCGCCTGGAGAACTATGACCGGACCTGGAGCAACCCGAGCGTTGAATCATCTCGTGAATACACTCAGCTTGCCGAGGGCAAATACAAGCTTCTTGTCCGAGCGCACAACATCCGCACGGGCGAGTCGGCCGAAACTGCTTTCGATTTCGAAATATTGCCTCCATGGTATCGCTCGACCACTGCGAAGGCTCTATATATTATAATTGCCATCGCTTTATTTGTCGGCATCGGCTTCATGACGCGACAGTGGAAAACCAATGCCGAGAAAGCAATTGAACGCAAAAAAGAGACCGAACTGGACGCTATGCGCCAGGAAGCCGAGCAGGAAGCAATCAGAAAAGATTATGAAATCGCAACCCTGAAATCCGAACAGCTTGAAATCGACATTAAACACAAAAGCAGCGAACTCGGCAACGCAACGATGAACCTGATAAGAAAAAATGAGATTCTCCAGGAAATTGCAACGCGTATCGCAAAAATTATGGCAATTACCGATGACAATCCGTCGGTCCAAAAGCAACTGTCACATCTTCACTCAACAATTGAAGAGAATATCTCGCACGATGACGACTGGAACACTTTCAACCGTAATTTCGACATTGTCTACGGAAACTACACCAAACGACTTCATGAAACATACCCACGGCTGACTCAGGCCGATATCCGGCTATGCTGTTACATCAAAATGGGACTCTCAAGCAAAGAAATCGCACCGCTAATCAACATTTCGTTCAAATCGGTCGAGATGGCACGCTATCGTCTGCGCAAGAAAATCAACTTGCCCTCCGAAGTCTCCCTGACAGACTTTCTCACCAGTTTTTGAATTTCAAAGCAAAAAAAAATTGATTGTCATCGCGACAACCAATCTTAGTTAACCTTAAATCTAATACCATGAAAAACACGGTGCAAAGTTACGGATATTTTTTAAATCCGCAAGTACTTTACATGAATTTTTATGTTATTTAGCATCTTTTTAACATTTCGCGAGCATTTTGCTGCAATTATCACCCGAATGGTGACATTTATCAAGACAGCGTCAGTGCGCGCAGCGGAGCATCGGCCAACCGAATCGCTGCATCATGGAGCTGACCTGCCGACACGGAGCGGATACGCTCAGACGTTTCCGCCAAGTCCGGAACGTTAAGCCCGTGGAGGATTGCACGGGCGCTGCTCAAGGCGAGTTGCTCCTTGTTGTCATGGCCAAGAGTCAATTGCCCGAGATACTGTCGCTTATAGGCCGATAACTGGCGCTCCGTCAGCGGCCTGTCGGCAAACCGTTCAAGCGTGCGTCGGACCAACCGACGGCATTTTTCCAGGTCGGAATGGTCACACCCGAAATAGATTGTCATCAGCCCGCAATCAGAGTATAGCGCCGTTGAGGCCTCAACCGTGTAGACCAGACCGTTGCGCTCACGCAACGCCAGATTAAGCCATGCATTCATGCCCGGGCCTCCAAGAATATTAACCGCAAGGGCCGTAACGTGACGGTCTGCGGCATGCAATCCGCCAACAGCTGTCCCCATGACCGTATGACACTGATGTGAACCATTATCCTGAACCATCACTTCAGGAGAGGAGACCAACGGAAGAGTCCGCGGCGCCTCTATCGCCAAAAGCGGCAGGGAAGCAAAGGAACGCTCCGCCTCTCGGAGAACCGTCTCACAATCGGCCGGTCCGAGGTAGAAAAAAACGCCGTTGTCAGCCGTGAAACGCTCGCGCAGGTAACGGCGGCAGCGCTCACCGGTCAAATCCATTACGGTCTCTTTTCGTCCAAGAATGTTATGGGCCAACGGATTTCCGGCAAAAATCATTTCGTCAAACAGGTCATAGGCGGCTTCAGCCGGAGAGTCCAGATATGAGTCAATTTCATCGCAAACAACGTCACGTTCAAGCTGCAACCCCTTCTCGGGAAACGCAGAATCGGATACCAGTTCTCCAATCAGGCGCATGGCCCTGCGGAAGTTACCTGAAGGCATAAGGGAGTAGACCGTTGTCTCCTCCTTGGTCGTAAATGCATTCAAATCGCCGCCAACAGCCTCCATGCGGTTCAGCACATACGAACCGGAACGACGCGACGTCCCCTTAAAAATCGTATGTTCAACGAAATGAGCAAGACCGTGGTCACACTCGACGATTTCATCGCGCGAACCGCTGTTAAACGTGATTCCGCAACATTCCGTCGCGCCCCCGACCCGTCGCGCCACGCAGCGCAGACCGTTCGATAACCGCGCGGACATGACATTTACGGTTCCACCCATTCTCCGTTTTCCTTTATGAGGTCAATCAGGCAATCAAGGGCCTTTTCCTGTGGAATATTCTTCATTACACATTCGCGACGCCGGTAAAGGCTGACGTTGCCCACTCCGGCTCCGACATAGCCATAGTCAGCATCGGCCATTTCGCCGGGACCATTGACAATGCAGCCCATGACACCGATTTTAAGACCTTTGAGATGGCCGGTCGCTTCCTTAATCTTCTTCAGCGTTGACTGAAGATCAAACATTGTCCGGCCACAACTCGGACAACTGATAAACTCGGTTTTAGAGATTCGCAGACGCGCAGCCTGAAGAATATTGAGAGCCAGTGAAGATGTGTCGACTCCGGGAACATCAATCCTGATTCCGTCGGCATGGCCGTTGAGAAGCAACGTGCCAAAATCAGCGGCTGCTTTCAAAGTCATATCAGGATCTGACGCATCGTAGTTCAAACTCATAATCACAGGATTGTGAACACCATGCAACAAAAGTTCATGACGCGTTGCCTGCAAATCGCCAACACGGTTTTGATGAATCGAACGGAGGAGAATCACCTGATTGGGAGCATAATTGCGTGAGCAAGCGGCAGAAGTGTCGACCTCAACGATTTCAACGGCGGAGTCGAACGCATCAAAGCCATATATGACAGGAAGTTGATTTCCGCCAACATTACCAACTGCAACCGACTCGATGCGCGACGGAGCAAGCGGATTATAACCCGGTGCATATTCCACTCTGATTGCCGGTGCGATACGGGCCTTTGAGATATGGTCCAGCAGAGCGCGCGCAACCGGAACCTCACGTTCCGGGTCTTCGCTGAGCGAAACCCGGATAGTGTCTCCTATGCCCTGATAGAGCAACGCCCCGATTCCAACGGCCGATTTCACGCGGCCATCCTCGCCATCGCCCGCCTCGGTCACTCCGAGATGAAGCGGATATTGCAAACCCTCGTTCTTCATGGTCTCGGCCAACAAGCGAACTGTCCGGACCATGACGACAGTGTTGGACGCCTTGATACTGACAACCACGTTATGGAACCCCTCGCGGTCACAGACACGAAGATATTGCATTGCACTCTCAACCATGCCCTCCGGTGTATCGCCATATTTTTCCATGATTTCAGGCGACAGAGAGCCGTGGTTGACACCAATACGCATAGCGCCGCCATTCGCCTTAAGTCTGTCGAGAAGCGGCAACAGCGCGTCGTCAATATTGGAGCCGGGACGGACAAAGTTTCCCGGATTTATACGGACTTTCTGAACCGCCATTGCCGCAGCCATCGCCGCATTCGGATTAAAGTGAATATCGGCGACAAGAGGAACTGAGACCTGCGGACGCATACGCCCCATAGCCTCTGCCTCGCGCACGCCTTGAGCCGTCAGGCGCACGAGTTCAGCACCGGCCTCAGCAATGCGTCCGATCTGAGCAATCGAGGCCTCTTCATCGGTCGTTGAGGTTGAAGTCATGCTTTGGACAACAATCGGATTGTTTGCTCCGAGTTTCACACACCCGCCAACGGTCACTTCGCGGCAAGGCCGACGACGACAATTCAGTAAGTCCATCGTATTTTATCAGTTAGTTTTGAAGTCGTATTTTATTTCAGCCAGTTCTGCGTTGGCTTTCACGATTTTTTCATTGAGTTTCGACCGATATTCATCAAAACGGGCAGCAAGGGCGGAATCGGACAGCGAGAGCATCTGGACAGCAAGAATTGCAGCGTTGAGGGCGCCGTTGATGCCGACAGTAGCCACGGATACACCCGGAGGCATCTGCACAATTGAAAGCAACGCGTCATTGCCATCAAGAGTCGAATTGATGGGGACTCCGATTACGGGCAGCGGCGTCATCGCGGCAATCACGCCCGGAAGGGCTGCAGCCATTCCGGCTGCAGCAATGATAACTTTCAGACCGCGGGCCTTGGCGCCACGGGCAAACGCTTCGACCTCGGCGGGAGTCCGATGGGCCGACAATGCGTTCATTTCAAACGGGACCTGAAGAGAATTTAGAAAATCAGCCGCTTTTTTAAGCACGGGCAAATCAGATGTGCTGCCCATTATGATTGAGACCTGGGGAGTCATTTTTTATGGTGTATGGTTTAGGATTTAACGTTGAGGTTAGGGAAGTAAAATAAAAAAAACGCCGTCGAAAATCGGCGGCGCTTTTTTTTACTTTCCGGCGGCGAGTTCTGCCTGTTCCGACGGCTTGAGGCGACGCTCCTTGATGCGGGCCTTCTTACCGGTCAGTGCGCGCAGGTAGTAGAGCTTAGCGCGACGAACCTTACCGTACTTATTGACTACGATAGAGTCAATAAAAGGTGATTCCATCGGGAAGATGCGTTCAACACCGATGTTGTCGCTCATTTTGCGAACGGTGAAACGCTTCTTTGCGCCCTCGCCTGAAATTTTGATTACAACACCACGATACTGCTGGATACGCTCCTTGTTACCTTCCTTAATGCGGTAGGAAACGGTGATGGTGTCGCCCGGCTGGAAGCGGGGATAAGTTTTGTTCTGGGCAAATGCCTCTTCGGCAATCTTAATCAAGTCCATTGTGACTAATTGATTGATAAGGTTTTACATTCGTCCGCAGCATTAACGCGCACCTCTTCGTCGCGACAGCGGCTGCGAAATCCGGGTGCAAATTTACACAAAAACTTCCGCATGCGCAAGAAAATCACGATTTTTCATTTTTCATTTCTCTTTTTTCATATAAAATGCGTAACTTTGTCGGCAAATGGAAAAATATCTCGTATCAGCGCGCAAGTACAGGCCAACGACGTTTGCATCCGTCGTCGGCCAGAAACCGCTTGCAGCTACTCTTAAAAACTCCATAGCGACCGACCGGCTCGCCCACGCATACCTTTTCTGCGGTTCGCGCGGCGTCGGAAAGACGTCGTGCGCACGAATCTTTGCCAAGACAATCAACTGCACCAACCGCACCGCCGACGGCGAAGCCTGCAACGAGTGCGCCTCATGTTGTCAGTTCAACGAAAACCGTTCGCTGAACATCATTGAGCTTGACGCCGCCTCAAACAACGGCGTTGACGACATCCGCCAGTTGATTGACCAGACGCAGGTTCCGCCAACCGAGGGAAAATATCGCGTATTCATCGTCGATGAGGTCCACATGTTATCATCAGGGGCCTTCAACGCCTTCCTGAAAACCCTTGAAGAACCGCCATCATATGTAATATTCATTCTGGCGACGACCGAGAAACACAAGGTTATTCCGACAATCCTCTCGCGCTGTCAGATATACGACTTCAACCGAATCACGATTGCCGACATGGTTGACCACCTCGCCTACGTCGCCGCCCGTGAAGGAATCGAAGCCGAACCGGCCGCACTCAATGTGATTGCACGCAAAGCCGACGGAGCGATGCGTGACGCACTTTCGATTTTCGACCAGGTCGCAGCCTCGTCGCTCAACAAGATTACGTATGCCTCCACAATCGAGAACCTTAATGTTCTCGACTCGGCTTACTATAACCGCCTGCTCGAAGCGTTCCTGAGCGGAAATGTGGCCAATGCTCTCCTTATATATAAAGAGGTGCGCGACCACGGATTCAACAACCACTTCTTCCTGACCGGCCTGGCCGACTATTTTCGCGATCTGGTGGTTGCACGCGACCCGAAAACCATCGAACTACTCGAAACAGACAGCGAACATCGCGCACACATGGCCGAACTCGCGGCCAAATGCACGCCCAAGATGCTCTATCGGGCGATGGATCTCTGCAACACCGCAGACCTCAACTATCGTACTGCCGCCAACAAGCAGTTTCTTGTTGAGCTAACGCTCATCAAACTCTGCCAAGCGGACAGCCCCTCTCCCGATGAAGGGGACGGAGAGGGGCAGAAACTACAGCCGATAGCCGCTATACCCCCTACAATCACCCCCTCCACGCCGCGCCCCACGACAACAGCAACAGCTCCAGCACCTGCTCCTGCTCCTGCTCCAGCACCTGCACCTCAGCCGGTCCGGCAGACGCCGGTGTCCGCCCCGCGCCCGAAGGCCTCAGTAAAGAAAATTGCCAGTCTCGGACCCTCTATATCCATCAATCCGGCAGCGGCGAAAAAGCCGGCAGCCGAACAGACGGCAATGCCTGCGGCAACATCCGAAGCCAGAACAATAGTTCCGGCGATAGACAAAGAGCCTCTGACGGCCGACGGCGTACGCCGGGCCTGGCTTTCATTTGCCGACGCCCACACATCGGAACACGTTCTGGCCTCCACCCTGCGGACATGCCTGCCGCAAAAATCCGACGAAGACGCGGTCACGTTTAAAATCAGTTATGAAAGTCCGGCTCAAGCCGACACCCTGGACAAGTGGCTTCCGGTGCTGACCCGGGAACTTGCAGCGAAGCTCCGCAATCCCGACCTCAGGTTCGTCACCGAACTGGTAAGCGGCGAAGGCTCACCCTTGGCCTGGACTGAAAAGCAGGTTCTTGAACACCTGATGGACCAGAACGAAAACGTGCGCAAACTCGTCGAATCCTTGCGACTTTCGCTTGACTAACGCATCAAAACTGCGGTTTCCAAACAAAGAACAAACCTAAACATTAAATTTCATACAACAAACCACAAAAAAATGGCAAGCAAAGCATTACTCGTAATTCTTGACGGCTGGGGCATCGGCAACCGGTCGAAAGGTGACGTAATCTATCAGACTCCGACTCCCTATTGGGATTCACTGCTGAAAAACTTCCCCCACTCCGAACTTCAGGCATCGGGCGAGAACGTCGGTCTGCCCGACGGACAGATGGGCAACTCCGAAGTTGGCCATCTCAATATCGGCGCCGGACGCGTAGTCTATCAGGATCTTGTTAAAATCAACAAATCAATTGCTGACGGTTCCATCCTTAACAACCCTGAAGTCAAGTCGGCATTCGAAACCGCCAAGAATACCGGTTGCGGCCTTCACCTGATGGGCCTGACCTCGAACGGCGGCGTACACTCAAGCTTCGACCACCTCTTTGCTCTTTGCGACATTGCCAAGCACTATGGACTTGAGAAAGTCTACATTCACTGCTTCATGGACGGCCGCGATACTGACCCGAAATCAGGCAAGGGCTTCATTGAACAGCTTCAGGCCCACTGCGCCCAAAGCGCCGTCGTAATCTCCGATATTGTCGGCCGTTACTACGCCATGGACCGCGACAAACGCTGGGAGCGCGTCAAAGTGGCTTACGACCTCCTCGTCAACGGCCAGGGCGAACCCGCAACCGACCTTGCCGCAGCAATACAGAAGAGCTATGACGAAGGTGTGACCGACGAATTCATCAAGCCGATCAAAAACACAACAGTCGACGGCTCAATCAAGGACGACGACGTCGTTATCTTCTTCAACTATCGCAACGACCGCGCAAAAGAACTGACCACGGTTCTGACCCAGCACGACATGCCCGAGGAAGGCATGCACACGATTCCCGGCCTGCAGTATTACTGCATGACCCCCTACGACGCTTCCTTCACCGGCGTACACATTCTGTTCGACAAGGAGAATGTCGACAACACCCTGGGCGAATACCTCAGCAAACTGGGCAAACACCAGCTCCACATTGCCGAGACCGAAAAATATGCTCACGTAACCTTCTTCTTCAACGGCGGACGAGAAACCCCCTTTGAAGGTGAAGAGCGCATCCTCGTTGCATCGCCCAAGGTTGCGACCTACGACCTCCAGCCTGAAATGAGCGCCTATGGCGTGTGCGACAAGCTGACCGATGCAATTCGCTCGCAAAAGTTCGACTTTATCGTTGTCAACTATGCCAACGGCGACATGGTCGGCCACACGGGCGTATATGATGCTATCGAAAAAGCGGTGGTTGCCGTTGACGAATGTCTGATGGCAACAATTGAGGCCGCCAAGGAAGCCGGATATGAGGCAATCATTATTGCAGACCATGGCAACGCTGACAACGCAATCAACCCTGACGGCACTCCGAACACGGCACACTCGCTGAACCCCGTCCCCTGCGTTTACGTGACCAAAGATCCGAACGCAAAGGTCGAGAACGGCAAGCTCGCAGACGTGGCTCCCACTCTGCTCCACATCATGGGATTGTCCCAGCCTGCCGAGATGACAGGACACAATCTGATTAAAGATTAAAAATATAAAATACAGAATTAAGATTGCGGCCCACGAGAGTGAGCCGCAATCTTTTGTTATGGCATAGAGCGTTACGCGGCGCATCCCCCGAATCATCCGGCGAACGGGATACAGGGAAGGCAATCCTCGAGTAGCGCTAATTTTTTTACTCTTTAATTTTTTATTTTTCATTTAATTATTGTAACTTTGCAGCCGCAGACCGCAAAGCAGAAGCCCGGTCACGGGCTAAGCGGGTGGGTCAGCAAACATAATTTAAATAGCGTTTACTTACGCTCTTTCTTGACTTTTCGGAATCTGGTAAATTTCATTCTTCGTCAGGAATGCAGCAAACAGTAGATGCCTTGTGGATATGTATATTCTGCCATCAGCAGGCGCGTGAGCGTCAGCTATTGGCGTTTTGCATAATTCTGCGTGAGGCTTCTGCATTGTTTGCTCGTTCAACGAAGAAGGGCAATACCAGAGCCTCGAAAAGTGGGACGGGCAACGGTATGGCCCTCACGCTCTTTTTGTTTTAACCAATCAAACGCCAAAGAAGGGGGCCCGGAGGCAACCAATTATTATTATGGCACTTGTTGTTATTCTCATTGTCGTGTGCGTAATCGTGTATTTCGTGAAGTCTCAAGACTCACCTGAAGTTAAGCAACGCAGTAAAAATCGAACTGCCAATCAGAAAATGGCACTCCGTTACTTTTTGAATGACGGATGTATGCAAACGAAACCTTCGGAGCAGGAGTATGATGCACTTGTTAGCTCAATGATTGCAGCAAAAAAACTTACAGATCCTCAAATCGCCCTGGACAAACTTGGTGTAGATGAATCTGAAGTGACTGAAGTCAAGCCTCTTTTCCTTCAAGACTATGTATTTGGCGATAAAGACTCCTATGCCAAGATTGGTAAAGACGGAAAATGGCGTTCTTCAAAATATCAGGTATCCTGGATATTCTGTTCCGCTACTCATGTGTATCTTTATCAATACACCTTCAACACTGATGAAGATGGCAAGAAAGAAGTTACCGAAGAATACTTCTACAAAGACATCACCAACTTCTCGGCCAGCTCTGATACAGTGGAAACTCCTTACTGGGATAATAAGCAGAACAAAGTCATGCTCAAGAATGTTGACTCCACACGCTTCCGCATCACCGTTCCGGGAGACTCACTGTACTGCGTTATGAAGCAGACTCCTGAAAACGAGGCCGCTGTCAAGGGCCTGAAAGCCAAACTGCGCGAAAAGAAAACCGTATAAAAGCCCCCGCATTGTCACCCAGAGCCATCATTCGGCCCCAGGTAACATGGCTCCAAGGTCTTATAAGGTTACTGACATTAATTTCAGGAGGCTACACTGCCTCGCTGGTTATTGTTTATCTATTTCCCGCCATAAACATCCATTGGCAGACCTTAGGAGAGCTATGCGCAATGGCGCTTACCATATTTACGGCCCGAAGTAACGCCATATTGGCAATACGACTGTATCAGCGTTACGAATCGGAGCAGGTACGTATGAGATGCGCCATGACTCCCACATGCTCCGAGTATGCCGTGCTGGCAATAAACCGGCACGGTGTACTCCGTGGAGCTTTTATGACCTACCGCCGCTTACGTTACAGATGTAATGGCACTCCAATTATCGACTTTCCTTAAAACTATAATCCTATGGGACTTTTTAATCGCAAACGCACAGACGGCATGACATTTGACGGTCAGGGAGATGACCGTCGCGGCTATATTGATGTCATACAATTCAATGGTCAGCCGGATGATTTAGTCTGGAAATTTCCGTATAACAACATTTCCACAGCGGCTCAGCTTGTGGTAAATCAAAGTCAGGAAGCCATCTTTCTGAAAGGCGGTGAGGTTGCCGACATTTTTGGTCCCGGCACCAAAACACTATCGGCCAACAACATCCCGATTCTTCAAAAACTCATAAACCTGCCGTTTGGCGGAAACACACCATTCGTGGCTGAGGTATGGTTTATCAGCAAGACAGTGCGCCGAAACCTGAAATTCGGCACAGAACGACCAATTGACATATGGGATCCGATGATACAGAATTCCGTTCCGGTCCGAGCCTTTGGTCAATATGGCATCCGAATATCGGATTCCGCAGCATTTGTCCGCGAAATGGTTGGGACCCTCCACTTATTCAACACAGAGGATATTATTGATCAGTTCCGGTCCGACATAGTTCAGGCACTAAGTGAACGAATCAATAACTTCATGACAGAAGAACAGGTCAGCGTTGTGACAATCAATGGAAAACTGTCAGCTGTCAGCAAATACATCCTTGAGCAAATCAACGATGAATTCTCCCGTTATGGCATTGAAGTTACCAATCTTAAGGTAGAAAACATCAACTACGACAAAAGCGATCCTCAAGTGGCACGAATACTTGAAGGATACGCCAAAGCCAAAGAACGTGCGGTTCAAGGATTCACATATCAGCAGGAACGCCAGTTTGACATTCTGGAAAGTGCGGCTGCGAATGAAGGGACATCCGGCGACACAATGGGCGCAGGCATGGGCCTCGGATTAGGAGTAGGTATCGGCGCGGCATTTAACGCTCAGATAAACAACATTGCCAATCATGCCATGGGGTCTCCGATACAAGGCGGACCCTCAGTGCCGCCTCCGCCGAGCGCAGCTCAGCCTGTTAGTTTCCACTTGAGCGTCAACGGCCAGCAATACGGACCTTATGATATGACAGCAATCATGCAGATGATTGCAAACAGACAGATAATTCCAGAAACATATGTATGGCGTCCAGGCATGGCTCAATGGATGCAGGCATCACAATGTCCGGAACTTGCACCTTTATTCTCATCTTCCGCGGTTCCTCCGCCCATGCCTCCGGCACCACCAATATCATGACCATGAAAGATCAAAAGACAATCAATTTAGTCGCAGATATCATCGCACCGTTTGCGGTAATATCAGCCACCGTAGCGTTATTCTTTATCTTTATGCCAACAGAGCCGGGCAAGCTGTTCTGGACCAATATGGTTTATTCGGTATTCCTTGAAGTCATATTGTTCTCCTACATCGCATGGCTGCCAAAGCGCGACTCCTCCGTAGTCCTAAAATGGATGAGCGGCATATACAGTGTGTTCTATATAGGAATCGCACTGGTGTGGATGCTGCTCTTTAGCATTTTGCTGCACCACTGGTTGCCGATAAAAGTCTATCTTGCCGTAATCATGGTGCTTACAGTGTTATGGGTACTCGTTGGCGCTCTGACCATAAAAATTGACAAGGCGACCGATAATTCATCGGCATCGCTTGCAGCCAACCGCCGTCAGGCAGATTATATCGCCACAAATGCAGAAATGCTTTCGCAGCAATTCAACCTGATTCTTATGGCACATCCGGAGTTAACCTATCTCACCTCATCGGTAACGGCCTTATGCCGCGGCCTGTCAACGATATCGCCTGCCGTCATGTCAGACCCGAATTTTTCCAGACGAGTTGCATCCATTTGCTCCGGATTAGAGGAAATCCTGGCAGAACCTGTATCCGAAAACTTTGCTGCAAGCTTAAAGGAGTATTCTGAGAAATCAATAATTACACTTAACTCTATCAAAAAATCCGTTAGAAAATAATGGCTACTGCTGAATTCCATGAATGTCCCGGCTGCGGCGCAAGAGTCGCACCTGACATGACAAACTGTGAATACTGCGGAGGTCCCGTAGTTATTCATTCAATAGGTGCTATCAGCACATTTTCGCCTTTACAAGTCAATAAATACGCCCATTCTTATAGGACTCAACTCGCATCTGATCCGAACAACCGTGACTTAAACCGCTCAATGGGCATCTGCTACCTTAAATTAAAACTCTATGACAAAGCGAACGAGGCGTTTGAAATTGCCATAAGAGACAATTTTGAGGATGCAGACTCCTATTTTTACGCCGCAGTAGGACTGCTGCAAGGCAAAAAAGCATTTGTAACTCCTCGCGCCAATATTGACAAAGCGATTGAATATCTCAACGCGGCCAATATGATTGCACCGAATCCGGTTTACTCTTTAATGCTCGCTTACATCAAAAAAGATTATTTCGAAAGGAAAGCCCTATGCACGAATCCATCATGGACCGAAGAGTTTAACTCCGCTTGTTCGATGGGAGCGACCAATGCAGACACAAACGCACTGGCCGACCTGCTTGGCGTAACGGTTAATCTATAAATTAGCCTCGGTTCCTGACAAAAAAGATTTTTTTTGATAAAAATTTGGAGAATACATAATTAAGATTGCTGCTCGCTTTTGCAGGCCGCAATCTTTTTTATGGCGCAGCACAGAATCAGCACGCCGAAGAGCGTGCGCAGACAAATAGCCGCAAGTGAAACCCGCGGACAAAGAACACCCTCACCACCCAATTACGCGACGCATCCCCGAGCCATCGGGCGAGCGGGGGTGCAAGTAGCGCAATGAATGCAATTGCCCGGAAAAAGTGTTGCATTTTTGATTTACATATTTATTTTCGTAATTTTGTTGCGTAGAATAATCTACTTTCACCCCACTACAACAACCTAACAGTATGATTACAAGCAAATTATCCCCCCCCACAACAACTCGTTGATACCGGAGGCAGCAGATGTGCAACTGCCAACTTTAATTACTCGTAATGAGTCTCAGGCCATAAAAGGATTACTGATGTTATTAATTGTTATGGGACATTTGAGAGGAATCAACAGTACCTTTCAATCATTTTTATATTGTTTTCATGTACAAGCATTTTTTATACTATCAGTATGCTATCCCATCAAGACACTTACTATAACTAAGATTCTAAATCAAGGGATTAAACTTTTGTATCCATTTTGGCTATTTTATACCGGGTTAATTATCATAAATGTTACTATACTTCATGAATCGGCATTTTGCAATAATCATGATATTATTCCGCACATAAATAATACCCTCTTAGGTATGTGGTCTTATATCACAGGAGGTATACATCTTATTAATGAATTCTGTGGAGTCCAATTTCTTTGGTTTTTACCTTGCTTTTTTTCAATGACAATTATTAGAATGTGGATTCATAGGCGAAAATTCTCAAAAGGAATGATAAATCTCTTTTATTTGATAGGAGGAATCACATTTTGTATATATAGTGTGTTGTGGGGCGCTCATTTTATATCCCGTAAATTCGTTCTAATCTCGGAGGCTCTATCTCCATTCTCCGTTTGGCAAGGCTTAGGGTATTTAACATTAGGAACTGTATGTGTAACTATTATATTACGAAATTTTTTGAAAAATAGTATATTACCATGGATAGGCGTAGTTCTTTGCTCAATAATATTCATTTTATTTTATCAAAATCAGATTGTATTTAGATTACTTCGAGGAGTATTCCCTATTGTGTTTTTTCTTGCAATTTATTATTCGAGAAAATATATTGAAAAAATATCGATTTTGAGATGTATTGGCAATTTTTCATTTGCGATATACATGATACATCCTCTTGTGTGTATTCTGATTGAACTCATAGTTCCGAGAAAAATATTAGATGGATTCTTTGCCCTATGTGTTGAGTTTGTTATTGTTCTACTTATATCTTATATATTTGCGTCGGTGATTAATCGTATTGTTTTTTTGAGACGTGTACTATTCCCGCGCGGTGAAGATTTCGGCTTGATAAAAAGTAAAATAGCGTAACGTCTCATGTTTGCTATTTTATTACCTCAAAAGATGCTTGTATAAACTAACCTCTTACATGTTCCCTGCTTCTATATTAGGCCGATGGATTAAAATGGGAGTTTTTCGATCAGAAAAATGCACTCGCCTCAATGACTGACAAGATAGGGACTTTTTGATTTTTTTTGATAAAAATTTGGAGAATACAAAATAACTTCGTAACTTTGCAGCCGTAAAACCACAATATGGTGAGCATAGCTCAGTTGGTTAGAGCGTCGGATTGTGGTTCCGAAGGTCGTGGGTTCGACCCCCACTGTTCACCCTCTTTAATTCCTTAACGCCGGATTCCTGAATTGGTTTCCGGCGTTTTTCAAAAAGAGTCGACTAAAAAGATGGAATTTACCCTTCAAGGAACCGCACCCGGAACTAATGCGCGCGCCGGACTGATTCAGACTGACCACGGCCAGATAGAAACCCCTATATTTATGCCCGTCGGCACCGTCGGCGCCATCAAGGCCGTACATGTCCGCGAAATGAAAGAGGAGGTAAAAGCCCAGATTATTCTGGGCAACACTTATCATCTGTATCTGCGTCCGGGCATGGAGACATTGCGCGCGGCCGGCGGCCTGCACAAATTTAACGGCTGGGATCGCCCGATTTTGACTGACAGCGGTGGTTTTCAGGTGTTTTCACTGTCCGACAATCGCAAACTCACGGAAGAAGGCGCGCATTTCCGCAGCCATATTGACGGTTCACGCCATCTGTTCACGCCGGAGAGCGTCGTTGACATTCAGCGCATAATCGGCTCGGACATCATGATGGCGCTTGATGAATGTCCACCCGGACAGAGCAGCCGCGAGTATGCGTCAAAGAGCCTTGACCTGACTATGCGTTGGCTGCGCCGAGGCTGGCAGCACTTCAAGGAAACCGAACCGCTGTACGGCCACAACCAGACGTTCTTCCCGATTGTTCAGGGCTGCACATATCCGGATTTGCGTCGGCGCGCAGCCTCGGAAGTCGCCGACCTCGGCGCCGAAGGCAATGCCATAGGCGGCCTGGCCGTCGGCGAACCTACGGAGGTCATGTATGAAATGATTGAGGTTGTCAATGAAATTCTGCCCGCCGACCGTCCACGCTACCTGATGGGGGTCGGAACTCCGGCCAACATCCTTGAGGCGATTGACCGCGGAGTTGACATGATGGACTGCGTCATGCCGACACGCAACGGGCGTAACGGCATGCTCTTCACGGACCACGGCATAATGAACATGCGCAACGCCAAGTGGGCCAACGATTTCTCGCCAATCCAAGAAGACGGAGCCGCCGAAGTTGACCGTATTTACTCGAAAGCATATCTGCGCCATCTGTTCATTGCACAGGAAATTCTTGCAATGCAGATTGCGTCAATTCACAATCTTGCCTTTTATCTGAGTCTCGTGCGCCAGGCAAGAGAGCATATACTTGCAGGCGACTTCGCACAATGGAAGGCTTGGAAGGTTCAGGAGGTAACCCGCCGGCTGTGATTCTTGACCGCTACATAATCCGTAAGTTCTTAGGGACTTACTGCTTCGCTCTGGCCCTGATTCTTGCAATCACGGTGATGTTTGACATCAATGAAAAGATGGAAGCGTTCCAGAAAGCGCCCCTGAATGAGATAATCTTTGATTATTTCCTTAACTTCCTGCCCTATTTTGCCAACCAGTTCAGTCCGCTGTTCGTGTTCATCGCCGTCATTTTCTTTACATCGAAACTTGCGGGCAACTCGGAAATTATTGCGATGCTCTCATCCGGCATGAGTTATCGGAGACTGATGCGCCCCTATCTTTTCTCGGCCGCTGTCATCGCCGTACTGACCTTTGTTCTGTCAGCCTACGTCATTCCACCGGGCAATGTCAAGATGCGCAATTTCATGAACACTTACGTCAAAGACAAACGCATCAGCGCGACGACCAACGCCCAACTCCGCATCAGCAAAGACTGCGTTGCCTATCTTGGCGATTTCAACACCCTTAGCAACCGCGGAACGCGTTTCAGCCTCGACAGTTTCGACGGTCAGCGCCTGACCTCGCGTCTGACAGCCGCGTCGGCGGAATGGCGCGGAGGCTACTCTTGGCGCCTGCGCAACTACATTGAGCGCAAGTTCGGTGACGAGCGCGAGATTATCAGGTCCGGGTTGGAACTGGACACCATAGTGCCGATTCAGCCGCAGGACATCGTCATCTCCACAAGCGACCATGAGGCAATGACCACTCCGGAACTGTCTAATTACATTGAGCGGCAAAGCCAGCGCGGCGTTGCCAACGTTCGCCAATTTGAAATTGAATATCACAGGCGTTATGCCTCATGTGCCGCCGCATTCATCCTGACGATTATCGGCGTCAGCCTGTCGTCCCGTAAGGTCAAGGGCGGCATGGGTGTCAACATCGGCATTGGCCTCGTGTTGAGTTTCACGTACATTCTGTTCATGACCCTCACGCAGACATTTGCCGTCACCGGCATGACCACTCCGATGGTTGCAATGTGGATTCCGAACTTCGTATATGCCATTATCGCGCTCGTACTCTATCGGCGAGCCTCACGCTATTGACCCCCCTATGGCTGACGGTTATCTGACAATCGCCGCTCCATCCCGCGCCCGGTTCACGGAAAAAATGAGCCGTTTTCTGGCGTTTGCCTCGCCGGCCGAAACAGTCGAAGAAGCCAAAGACTTTGTTGCCGGGCTGCAAAAAGAATTTTTTGACGCCCGCCATGTCTGCTGGGCATGGGTTATCGGGTCCGAAAACCCCGTAAGCTACTCAAATGACAACGGCGAGCCTTCCGGCACCGCCGGCAAACCGATTTTAGGCCAGATCAACTCCAAGGAACTTCGAAATGTGGTAGTTGCTGTGGTCCGCTACTTCGGCGGCATCAAACTCGGCACCCCCGGCCTCATAGCCGCATATCGCGAAAGCGCGCGTCTCTGTCTTGACGACGCTGAAATTATTGAGCGCCACCGCGAGGAAACGCTGACCGTCACATTTCCATATCAGGCCATGAACGGAGTCATGCAGATTGTCAAACATCCTGAAGTTATTATTCTTGACCGCGAATTTGACAATACATGCAGACTGACTCTGCGCTCCCGTGCCGACCTCATACCCGAACTGCGCTCTCGTCTTGAAAAATTGCAAGACACAATAGTTGATTAATTCGGTTTTTTTATTAACTTTGCCGCTATTACAGCCTGCTATATAAAAAAAGGCTATAAAACCAATCTCCATTATGCGAAAGTTCTTTGTACTAATGCTGTTAATCAGCAGTCTGTCAATAGCGGCAAAAAATGACAACTTCATTTTGCGGGCCTATACAACTCAAGGCGATACTTCGGCCTGGGTAGGACTTGACTCTGTTGCCGTAATGATTTCGCATGTAAATGATGCCGACTCCGTTCAATTCAAGTTGCTCTCCGGACATCGCGACGAGCTGATGACCGATAAGGACGGCGAAATCCGCGCCATGATTCAGGGCGGCGTGGGCAAATATATGCTGACTCTTGATCGTGAAGGCTACGAACCGATAGTCAAGGAATTCGAACGCAAGTATCGTGACCAGACCACGGTATGGCTCGGAACAATTCCAATGCAAAAAGAAAGGCACAAGGATCTTAATGAGGTTGAAGTGGTCGCCACAGCAATAAAAATGGTAATGAACGGTGACACGATTGTCTACAATGCCAACGCCTTCAACCTTGCGGAAGGCTCGATGCTCGACGCGCTTATACGCCAGCTGCCCAACGCGCAACTGAACGCCAACGGCGAAATAACAGTCAACGGACGCAAAATCAACTCACTGCTTATCAACGGTAAAGATTTCTTCAAAGGCGACATGAATGTGGCTATGAAGAACCTGCCGTCATACACAGTGAAGAATATCCAGGTCTATGACAAAGCCTCAGAAGATGATTACATGACGCAAGCATCACAGAAACTCTCTCGCAAGGAGGATGAAGAGAACTTAGTGATGGACGTTGTTCTGAAAAAAGAATACTCCATCGGCTGGATGGCATCGGCCGAAGGTGGTTACGGAACCGACGACCGCTGGGTCGGCAAACTGTTTGGCCTGGGATTCACGGAAAATCTCCGTCTGAGTGCATTCGGCAACTTCAACAACCTTATGAACTCATCGAAGCCATCGTCAGAAGGCAACTGGGAGAGCTATGACCATTCAACCGGCGAAGGCACCATAAAAAAAGGGGGCATAGACTATCTGTATGATCCGGACAGCAAGAAGGTCCGAGCCAGCGGCAGTATCATTGTCGGACATGAGGACAACCTTTTACTGTTTGAAACAGCATCGACCGTCTTCTTTCCGACCGGCGACCTGTACAGACGCTCCTCAGACAGCTACAGATCTCGCATAACCGACCTAAAGACCGACCACTTTTTTCATTTCAAGGGTGAAAACGTATATCTGAGCATAACTCCAAACTTCTCATGGAGCCACAACGAAAGTCCATCGCTGTCACGTACAGCCACATTCACCGAAATGCCGGAGGAGACCAAACGAACCGAAGCACTCGATTCTGTGTTTGCCCGCCCGTTCTCAAAGCGCTACAACGACATTCTACTCACTCGACTACGCACCGCAGCACTCAGTAACACTGAAAACCTCAACGCATCGCTGAACGTTAACACTACTGTTCGTCATAAGAACTTACCGGGCCGCTTCTTTATATACGCCGCGGGAACATATAACCACTCCACGAGCAAAACAAACACCATCTATAACCAGACGTTTGGTGGAGCAAATGAGAATCCGGAATCGCCGGTCAACTCTAACCGATTCGGAATTGACGGGCCTGAGACCGGTAAGTTTTCAGCAGGCGCCAATTATTACCGGGACTGGGCTTCGATTGACGAAAAACGGAGTAAGAAGATTTCTTTAACTCTCAGCACCAACTATCATTACACTCACGTATCTCGAGACTATCAGATTTTTTTCGCCGACAGGCAGCCCTCTGACGGGACTGAACCGCTACCGTCCATGACTCGTCCGGAATTCGCCATGATTGATGCCCGAAATTCATATAACTCAACCAATAACGACCACAACATTGTTAGCGATGCAAAAATCCAAATCCATTTAGAACCAACTGCACGAGTTGACTCGGGCAAGAATCCGGCGTTTTTCGCTTCGTTAGGTTTCAGCCACAAATATCGATCAAACTCACTGGACTATAACACCCTGCAACCCACCCACGAACTCGTTTTGCGACACGACAATCTGTTCACACCAAATGCATCCGTAAGTTACGCCTCTGAAAACAAGATTCGCTACGTCAACGTGACCCTCCGATACAGACTCAACCAGTCAGAGCCATCCATCAATCTGTTTCTGCATAATCGCGAATCATCAAACCCGCTGATTATCTACGAATATAATGCACATAATCTGCGCAAGAGCAAGGCTCATAATATCAATCTCTACCTTTCGCGCTATGGCCGCTCCACCAACAGCCATTTTTCATCCTTCTTCTCTTATAATCTCACTCAGGACGCAATAGGCAATGCCTCCATTTACAATCCGGAAACCGACGTTACAATCTATAAGCCAATGAACATCAACGGCAACTGGAACGTGAACGGATGTACCTACTACTCGCACACCTTCGGCGCGACCAAGCAGATAACCCTTTCCGGAGACATATATGGCAATTATGCCCACAGCGTAGACTTCCACACAACAGTGGGAAGCCCGGAGCGCTCGTTGGTCAAGAACCTGAATCTCAGTGGCAATCTGGGAGGAGCTTACAAATTTAAGAACGGGTCGACTCTGAGTCTGGACGGCTCGGCAGAATGGCAGAACTCACATGGCGAGCGCGAAGGATTCCGCAAGATTTCCGCCATGAACTATCACGCATCAATGACCGCCATTGTCGAGTTGCCGTGGGAAATGCAGTTGCGCACCAAAATGACCATGACTTGCAGCACCGGCTATGACGTTGCCGAAATGAATGAAGCACAATGGCTTTGGAACGCATCGCTCAGCAAGAGCATCATGAAAGGCAACCTGACCTTCAAACTATCGGCCAACGACATCTTAGGCCAGCAAAAGCCTTACAGAATCAGCGTTGACTCCCAAGGGCGCTATGAGACTTGGACCAACACCCTCAGACGCTATGCCATGCTGACGGTTCTATACCGCTTCAACAAGCACCCGAAAAAGAACAATAATAAATAATTATTTTGCAAAAAGGCGGCGATAAAAAGCCGCCTTTTCTGCAAGCGGGAGCGGATAAGCGCGGCTTGTCGACGGCATCCGCCAGATTTTCAATCCGTCCGGAGCAATAACAAATTCGCCCATTTTCGGAGGTTCGGTTCCGGTCAGTCCGGCAATGACCTGAGCGGCTTTTTCGCCGGTGGTTGCAATGGATTGCAGATTCGGCATGCGTGCCGTCAGCGCCTGAAGGTTAACCGGCTCGACAATCTCCAGAAATTTATCGGACGCATTGTTTTTCAATCGCCTGATTCGGTAACCGGTATCGCTCATCGCGATTCCCTCGCGTTCAAGCAACTCCTTGATTAGACCGAGACGAAACGACTTGCTGCCGCGATCAATCAGCGCCTCACGGTCATTAAAGAAAATCAGCCCCATCATGGGCCAGAAATCATTAGTCCTGTTAGGGTAATAAAAATCCATGGCCCACCGCTTTGACTGGGGCGGAAAGGTCCCCATTATCAGAGTCCGGGCGTCAGACGGCACAAAAGGCGCGAAAGGGTGTGTCTCTAAAAGAATTTCATCAGTCATAATTGCAAATGTACGCAATTTTTTTGTTAAATTTGCGCTCAGTTATGAAAGATTTCTATTTGGTCCTGCGTCGGTTCCTGCCGCCGTATAGGAAATATCTTGTTCTGAACGTGGTTTTCAATCTGCTGGCTGCGTTCCTTACCCTTTTTTCGTTTGCACTGATTATCCCGATTCTGGAGATGCTGTTTCAGATCAACCAGGCTCAATATGAGTTGATGCCAATGAGCTGGGACAACCTCCGCGAATCGGCCATGAACAACTTCTACTATTACACCCAGGAGAGCATTGGCCGCTATGGTCAGTCAATGACGCTTGGATTGCTCGGGCTGCTGCTCATTGTCATGACAGCCCTGAAAGTTGGCGCCACGTATCTTGGCAGTTACTATCTGATTCCGATTCGGGCCGGCATTATCCGCGACATACGCAACTCGATTTACGACAAAATCACCCGTCTGCCAATCGGATTCTTCACCAATGAGCGCAAGGGCGACGTAATTGCGCGTATGACCGGCGACGTCAATGAAATCGAAAGCAGCATCATGCAGTCCATTGACCTGCTGTTCAAGAATCCGTTAATGGTTATCGCATGTCTGTCCATGATGCTTATTGTCAGTTGGCAACTGACCGTGTTTGTCCTGATTCTTCTTCCGTTGGCCGGATGGGTCATGGGAGCAGTCGGCCGTAAACTTAAGGCAAAGTCAATGGACGTGCAGAATCAGCTTGGCACGGTTGTCAGCAACATTGAAGAGACACTCGGAGGCCTCCGCATCATCAAAGCATTTGTGGCTGAAGGGAAGGTGCGAAAGCGCTTCTACAATGACACTCAGAAACTTTTCGGCTACCAACTCAGCGTATTGCGCCGTCAGGCACTGGCCCACCCCATGAGCGAATTTCTCGGCACCATCACCATTGTCATTGTCCTCTGGTTTGGCGGCACGCTGATTATCAACGGGTCCAGTTCCTTCAACGCATCAGAATTCATTTACTATCTGGTTATATTTTACAGCATTATCAATCCCGTCAAGGAGATTTCAAAGGCCACATATGCAATCCGCAAGGGCATGGCATCGTTTGACCGCATTGATAAGATACTTTCGGCTGAAAACACCATCAAGAACCCGGAAAAGCCGCAAACAATTGACTCTCTGCGAGGTGAAATCAAGTATCAGAACGTTTCGTTTTCATACGCCGGTGCTTCGGTTCAGGCCGTCAAGAACGTATGCCTGGACATTCCGGCCGGAGCGACGATTGCGCTCGTTGGCCAGAGCGGTTCGGGCAAATCGACCCTTGCCGACCTGCTTCCGAGGTTCTATGATGTCGAATCAGGCTCCATTACCATCGACGGCAAAGACCTGCGCGATTTGCCCGTCGAACATCTGCGCAGCTTTATGGGCAACGTCAACCAAGAGGCTATTCTGTTCAATGACACAGTCTTCAATAACATAACCTTCGGTGTTCCGTCGGCCACGCAAGAGGAGGTCGAAGCAGCAGCCCGCATTGCTAACGCCCACGAGTTTATAGTCGAAATGGAACAGGGCTATCAGACCCCCATTGGCGACCGCGGTTGCCGCCTGAGCGGAGGCCAGCGCCAACGCCTCAGCATTGCACGAGCAATTCTGAAAAATCCGCCAATTCTGATTCTCGACGAAGCCACCTCGGCGCTCGACTCAGAAAGCGAGCACCTGGTTCAGGAGGCACTTGACCGACTGATGGAGAACAGGACAACACTGGTCATCGCACACAGGCTCAGCACAATCCGCAACGCAGACATTATATGCGTCATGAATGAGGGCCGAATTATCGAGAGCGGAACCCACGACGAACTGATGGCCCATAACGGCACATACGCCAAACTCGTAGAAATGCAACAACTCAGCTAAAAAACTAAAAAAACATACAAAATCACCATGAGTACGATTATACAGGCTCGAATCGAGCAACTCAGGCAGCAGATGCAACATGCCGGCATCGCGGCCACGGTCATCCCCCAGTCAGATCCTCACCAAAGCGAATATCTTGCTGAACATTGGCAGGTTCGCAAATGGCTCAGCGGTTTCACGGGTTCGGCCGGCACCCTTGTCGTAACCTCTGAGCGCGCCCTTCTCTGGACTGACTCACGTTACTTTCTCCAGGCCGCTGACCAATTGGCAGGCACCGGCATCGAACTGATGAAGGAAGGCCTCCCCGAAACTCCGACAATTGAACAATGGCTCTGCGGAGAAATGACCGAAGGCGCCACGGTTGGGGTTGACGGAATGGTTTACAGCGTCGGAGCCGTGCGCCGGCTCAAGGCGGCGCTTGCAGCCTATGGCATTGCGCTTGACACGAATTTCTCACCGGTTGACTCAATCTGGAACGGACGTCCGACTCTGCCGTCCGACTCAATCTTCATTCATGAAGAAAAATATGCCGGAGAGTCAGCTAAATCGAAAATCGCACGTATTCTTGCCCTTGCAACCGAAGCCAAAGCAAGCGCGCTGTTCATTTCGGCACTTGATGAAATCGCCTGGATTCTCAACATTCGCTCAACTGACGTTGACTGCAACCCCGTTGCGACTGCATTTCTCTACCTCAGCCCTGAACGCAAGGTTCTGTTTACGGACGAAGCCAAGGTTGACGAAAAAGTCCGCTCCTATCTGACCGAAGCCGGAGTTGACGTTGCCGCCTACGATAGCGTCAGCCGCTTCCTTGCCCTCCTTCCCAAGTCGGAAAAGGTCTATATCGAGCCGGAACGCACCGCCTTCACTCTGGCAGCTATCCTTGGCACACACGCCGTTGAAGGCTCCTCGGTCGTGGCTCTGCCCAAGGCCGTAAAGAACATGACTCAGATTGCCGGCACGCGTAACGCCATGGCGCGCGACGGAGTTGCCCTTGTCAAGCTCTTCATGGAAGTCGAGCGCCGACTGGCCGCCGGCGAAAAACTGACGGAACTTGACATGGACCGCCTCGGCACACTCTATCGCTCGCAGGGCGCAATGTATGTCGACAACTCATTTGAAATGATTGCCGGCTACGGCCCCCACGGCGCAATTGTCCACTATTCCGCAACGGAAGAGACCTCATCGGAAATCAAACCGGAAGGCCTGTTGCTGATTGACAGCGGCGCGCAGTATCTTGACGGCACCACTGACATTACGCGCACAGTCGCCGTCGGCACTCCGACCGCGGAAGAGCGCCGCGACTTCACCCTGGTCATGAAGGGCCACATCGCGCTCGGGACCGCCATCTTCCCCGAAGGAACGCGTGGCGACCAGCTTGACGCCCTCGCCCGCCAGTTCCTCTGGAAGAACGGTCTGACCTACCTCCACGGCACCGGTCATGGCGTCGGTCACTTCCTCAATGTTCACGAAGGCCCGCAGTCAATCCGCCTGAACCACGTAAACGTCGCCCTGCAACCCGGCATGATTACGTCTAACGAGCCGGGCCTTTACCGCGCCGGAGTCCACGGCATACGCTGCGAGAATCTTGTTCTCTGCGTCCCGTCTGATCTGAGCAACAAGGAGTTTGGCAAATTCTATTGTTTTGAAACCTTGACAATGTTCCCCTTCGACCTTAAACTCTTCGACACCACAATCATGACTGACGAAGAAATCGAATGGGTCAACAACTATCATCAGACCGTACGCGAGACCCTGCTACCGCTGCTTGAAAACCAGAACCAGCGCGACTGGCTCACCGCCAAGACCGAAAAGTTATGCCGCTGATAGTACCCGTACGCGGCTTTACGCCCAAAGTTGGCCGCGATTGCTTCCTTGCCGAGAACGCCACCCTTGTAGGTGACGTTACGCTCGGCGACGGATGTTCCGTATGGTTCAACACCGTTCTGCGAGGCGACGTCAACACCATCACCATCGGCAACCGAGTCAACATTCAGGACGGCTCCGTTCTGCACACCCTATACGAGAAATCCACCATCGAAATTGCCGACGATGTCAGCATTGGCCATAACGTCACGCTCCACGGCTGCAAAATCCAAGAATATGCCTTGATTGGCATGGGTTCGGTTGTGATGGACGACGCAATAGTCGGAGCAGGCGCAATAGTTGCCGCCGGCTCTGTCGTTCTTTCGCGCACCAAAATCGGGCCAAACGAACTCTGGGGTGGCGCTCCAGCCAAATTTATCAAGATGGTCGACCCGGAGCAATCACGCACAATCAACCGACGCATCGCCAACAACTACCTCATGTACTCCCGTTGGTACTCAGACCCCGCAGAGAGTCCCGATTCAACTAACTGATCCAATTCCACTACACTGCCGGCGCGTAATTCCGCCGGCAGTTCTTGTTCCATGACGCAACGGGACCGGCAGCATGAGTTGGGCGGACGAAGCGAGCGGCTCCTAAGGGACCGGAAAATTTGGAGAGACGAGGGATTTTGCGTATATTTGCGCGTAGAATAATAACCATTTAAATTATTATGGCAGAAAATAAGGAAAAACTGTTTGAAATGTTCCCTCCGGTGAGCGCTGAGGAATGGCGCGCCAAGGTCGACGTTGACCTCAAGGGGGTACCTTTTGAAAAGAAACTTGTATGGCGCACATCCGAGGGCTTCAATGTCCAGCCGATGTATCGCCGTGAGGACATCGCCTCGCTGACAACCACGGATTCGCTTCCGGGCGAGTTCCCCTACGTGCGCGGCACCCGTTGCAACAACGAGTGGCTGATTCGCCAGGAAATTATAGCTGAAACACCCGCCGAAGCCAATGAAAAGGCTCTCGCAGCGATTGAGCGCGGTGCGACCTCTCTCGGCTGGCACATCAGTGACGTCAATGCCGACGCTCTCGCCGAGTTCCTCAAAGGCATTGATCTGACCAAAACTGAAATCAACCTGAGCTGCTGCATGCGCAAGGCCGTTGAACTGGCCGGACTGCTTGCACAGGCGGTCGTTGCCGCCGGCGCTGCAAAGGACTTCCGCGGCAGTGTTAAGTTCAATCCCTGGAAGCGAGAACTCAAACATGGCTCCAAATCGCCGCTCAATCCCGTTGAGGCCGGCAAAGCAATCATTGAAGCCTCACTGCCGGTTCAGGGCCTTCGCGTTTTGAGCGTTGACTCCGAAATCTTCACCAACGGCGGAGCATATATCTATCAGGAACTTGGCTATGCCCTGAGTTGGGGTGCGCAGTGGCTCACGCTGCTGACCGAAGCCGGACTCCCCGCCGACCTCGTCGCCTCGAAAATCAAGTTTGACATGGGCATCTCCACCAACTACTTCATGGAGCTTGCCAAGTTCCGCGCTGCCCGTATGCTCTGGGCGCAGATTGTCGAACAATACAACCCTGCCGAGCCGGAAGCCTGCAAGATGATGGCACACGCCACCACATCGAAGTACAATCAGACCATCTATGACGCTCACGTCAACCTGCTCCGCTCTCAGACCGAGGCGATGAGTGCCGCACTGGCCGGTGTTGACTCAATCACCGTCACACCCTTCGACGTTCCCTTCAAGACTCCTGATGAATTCTCGGAGCGCATTGCCCGCAATCAGCAGCTTCTGCTGAAAGAGGAAAGCCACCTTGACAAGGTAGTTGACCCCGCCGGCGGCTCTTATTACATCGAAACTCTGACCGTAAGCATCGCTCAGGAGGCATGGAAACTCTTCCTTAGCGTTGAGGAACAGGGCGGTTTTGCCACCGCACTCGCAGCCGGGTCCATTCAGGCGGCAGTCAACGAAAGCAACGAAAAGCGCCACGCTGACATGGCGCGTCGCAAAGAGATCCTGCTGGGAACCAACCAGTATCCCAACATCAACGAATTTGCAGCCGAAAAGATTGAAAAGAATGAAAACGGCAGTTGTGGCTGCGGTTGCCACGAAGAAGGCACCGGCATTGCCGCAACCCGTCTGGCTTCTGACTTCGAACAGTTGCGTCTTGCAACCGAGCATGCCTCTAACCGTCCGAAAGTGTTCATGCTGACCATCGGCAACCTGGCCATGCGCCTTGCCCGCTCGCAGTTCAGCGGCAACTTCTTCGGCTGTGCCGGATATGAGATTATAGACAACAATGGCTTCCCGACTGTCAAGGATGGCGTTGACGCCGCTCTTGCTGCCGGAGCCGATATCGTCGTTCTCTGCTCAAGTGACGACGAATATGCCGAGTTTGCCCCCGAAGCATGGGACCTGCTCAAAGGCAAGACCGAATTCGTAGTTGCCGGCGCTCCCGCCTGCACCGACGACCTTAAAGCCCTTGGCATCGAGAACTTTATTCACGTTCGCAGCAATGTGCTTGACACTCTGCGTTCTTTCAACGCTAAACTCCTGAAGTAAACCAAGATGAAACCCGATTTCAGCAAAATCAACATAATGGAGACCGTTGCGCCCAAGCAACCGTCTGCCACCTGCCACGCCGGCGAAGATTGGCTCACCCCGGAACTCATCCCCGTCAAGCCCGTCTATACAAAATCTGACCTCCAGGGTCTTGAACACCTTGACTATGTCGCAGGTCTGCCCCCGTTCCTTCGCGGCCCGTACAGCGGCATGTATGCAATGCGACCCTGGACCATCCGCCAGTATGCCGGATTCTCTACCGCAGCCGAGAGTAACGCATTCTATCGCCGCAACCTCGCTTCCGGCCAAAAGGGCCTGAGCGTGGCGTTCGACCTTGCCACACACCGCGGCTATGACGCCGACCATGAACGCGTTGTCGGCGACGTCGGCAAAGCCGGTGTGAGCATCTGCTCGCTCGACGATATGAAGGTGCTTTTCGATGGTATTCCCTTGAACAAAATGTCGGTATCAATGACCATGAACGGCGCTGTGCTTCCCGTTCTGGCGTTCTACATCAACGCCGGACTTGAACAGGGAGCCAAACTCGAAGAAATGGCCGGTACGATTCAGAACGACATCCTGAAGGAATTCATGGTGCGTAACACTTACATTTATCCGCCGGAATTCTCAATGCGTATTATCGCCGACATCTTCGAATATACCTCACAGAACATGCCTAAGTTCAACTCGATTTCCATCTCCGGCTATCACATGCAGGAGGCCGGCGCCACCGCCGACATCGAGCTGGCTTATACACTTGCCGACGGTCTCGAATATCTCCGCGCCGGCGTCAACGCCGGAATGGATATCGACGCCTTCGCACCGCGCCTGAGCTTTTTCTGGGCAATCGGCATGAACTTCTTCATGGAAATCGCCAAGATGCGCGCCGCCCGTATGCTTTGGGCCAAAATTGTCAAGCAATTCAACCCGAAGAACCCCAAATCGCTGGCGCTGCGCACCCACTCACAGACCTCCGGCTGGAGCCTCACCGAGCAGGACCCCTTCAACAACGTCGGCCGTACCTGCATTGAAGCTATGGGCGCCGCCTTGGGCCACACCCAGTCGCTCCACACCAACGCGCTCGACGAGGCAATCGCACTGCCTACGGACTTCTCGGCCCGTATTGCCCGCAACACGCAGATTTACATTCAGGAAGAGACCTATATCACTAAGGAAATCGACCCGTGGGGCGGTTCTTACTATGTAGAGGCGCTGACGGACATGATTGCCCGCCGCGCATGGGACCACATCCAGGAAATCGAGAAACTCGGCGGTATGGCCAAGGCAATCGAGACCGGACTTCCGAAACTCCGCATCGAAGAAGCCGCAGCCCGCACCCAGGCCCGCATTGACTCAGGCCGTCAGACCATTGTCGGCATCAACAAGTATCGTCTTGACCACGAAGACCCCATTGACATCCTCGAAATCGACAACACTCAGGTGCGCAAGGAACAGATTGAACGCCTGAACGAAGTCAAGGCTCACCGCGACGAGGCTCAGGTCAAGGCCGACCTCGAAGCCATCACTGAATGTGTGCGCACCAAGAAGGGCAACCTCCTTGACCTGGCAGTGAAAGCCGCCGGCCATCGCGCAACACTCGGCGAAATTTCAGATGCCTGCGAAGCCGTCGTAGGCCGTTATAAAGCAGTAATCAGAACAATTTCAGGCGTGTACTCAGCAGAAACCAAGAATGACCCCGAATTCCTCCGCGCACGCAAGTTGACCGAGGAATTTGCCAAGCGCGAGGGCCGTCAGCCCCGCATCATGATTGCCAAGATGGGCCAGGACGGCCACGACCGCGGCGCCAAGGTAGTAGCCACCGGTTATGCCGACTGCGGCTTTGACGTTGATATGGGTCCGCTGTTCCAGACTCCGGCCGAAGCAGCCCGCCAGGCCGTTGAGAACGACGTCCACATTCTCGGAGTCAGCTCTCTGGCCGCCGGTCATAAGACTCTGGTTCCGCAGGTAATCGAAGAACTCAAGAAACTCGGTCGCGAAGACATCATGGTCACCGCCGGCGGCGTAATCCCCGCCCAGGACTATGACTTCCTCTATCGCGCAGGCGTTGCCGCCATCTTCGGCCCCGGCACCCGCATCCCCGTGAGCGCCATCAAGATGCTCGAAATCCTTGACCCCTCGCTCGCCGAACTCTAAAACACTTGATTCTCCACAACAAACAGCGCCGCCGGACCTCCGACGGCGCTGTTTTTTATATAGGTTTTCTTCTGTTTATCACAAAAAATACGTAACTTTGCGGTGCAGACCGAACGTGAAGCCCCGGTCCGGGGTAAGCGGGCGGGACGCACCGACATAATTTGAAAGCGTTTATCCGCGCTGATTCTTGACGTACAGAAATTTCTCGCAAAGATTTCAATTTAGGAGTCAAGGTTCAGACAACGGTAGATGCCCGTGGTTATTTGTTGTTGCTTATATAACCCACTGATACATAAAAAGAAAACCCACATCAAAACGAAGTGGGTAACAAAATTAGTAACAAAATGGACTAATTAAGGTCTTTCAGTGGGTTTTCTACACAAAGATTTTTCTTTCAATGCAAAAATAATAAATTATCCCGACTTTACCAACTCCAACATCATCACACATCGTTAAAAAACTTGTTCATTACATATTTGACGGTTGTTTGCATCATTGGAAAGAAAACCTCCACCAGTGGCAACAAAATAGGGAGATTTATACCGATTTAAGATGTTAAAGACGTTGATTAAGTCCGTTTTTATCCTGCATTTTTGTTAATTTGCTCTCCGTATCTGTTAATCAAAGTACTTTTTTACGGATTCAATGTACTTTGTAACGGCTGCTCTTAACCTTTCGGGAGAAGTCCAACCCCTCCATATCTGCAAAGACCTACACAGATACTTCAACGATTGCAGGCTGTCAAACCCGATTAACATTGCCAGTTGGTCTGTAAGTTTATACATCTTCCTCCCATCGGGTCTTGCACTCCGTTTCCTATACATTAAGATTCTGCCCTCAACGATAATGGAATAATAGGTAAATTCTTCATCGTTGCACACCTCTTTCCCCTTTGCCCTTGACAAAGATTCAAAGACATATGCACGTCTCCCAAGTCCATAAAACCATTTACGTTCTTCTGCATCCTCATCGTGGAGGTACTTCTTTCTCCGTCTTCCCATTTGGATCTAAATTACTTTTTGACGTTCACAAAACGGCTGATTATATCTGTTGGCTTGTACCTGTCTCCAGTGAAGACTAAAATTGTTTTTCTGTGTCGGCTGTTGAGTGGCTTGCAGACTGCTTCCACATACTCCCTCACTGCTTGATTAAGTCTGTCAAGCATCATCTTTTCAAACTCAGTTTCTCGTAAAAATTCCATATTGTTTTTGTTTCAGTTTTTGATACATTTCCCAATTTATTATGTAAGGGGGTTAGGTGTAGAGACAAGCATTGATAATTTGGTTATCCAGTTCCAAAATTAGGCTGTCTTCTTCCAAGCATTTGCCCTTTGCCGTGGCTCTCTCTATCATCTGCCCCAACCGATAAAATTGCACTCGGTCTAAAACCTTTGCAGTGGATAGTTGACCCATGAAGTCTGCAACCGTCTCCGTGTCTGCTTGACACAATAAAAGACCAATTAAACACTGCATTGCATCTTTGGGATTCTTGACCTCTCGGAGTGCCGTCTGCTTCATCATCTTTCGTTTGCTGATAGCAAAGTAAGATTCCCGATATAACCCGACCATTTTCTTGTAAAATTGACGGTTATAGAGAGTGGCTGCTGTGATTGTTTCGTGCCAGCCTATCTGTTGAGGAAGACGGTGCTTAAATCTCAACTCATAACGGAGTATGTTCCGACCGTTCAAACCATCGGGCAATATCTCTTTTTTCTTTCGTAGTTCTTTCGTCTTGTCATAAAAGCATAAGGTTTTCGGCTGCTCTTTTCCTCGGTGCTGATAATAGAGTGTGTCGGGTTGAGGATTACGGTGCAAACGTGGATAAGACCCTAACCGTTTCAAATATTCCTCAACGGGATTCTGCAATAAGAAAGCATCCCCAAACTCCAAATAACTGACTTTTGCCGTTGATACGTTTGCCCCCAGTGCTTCTGATAACCTCTGCACGGCTCTTTCCGTGTCTCGTCTGTTGAGAGTGTAGATGTTTGACCCATTGTAAAACTTGGAGAGTGAGCCGACAATATAAATACTACTTTCATAGATTGTAACTTTCAACCCTCCAAGTGAGCCAAAATATCTGACCTCTCCAGTCTCCGTGTCGGTTACTTGCTTGACTGTGGAAAGACGGTCAGCAATGGAGGAATAATCTCCCTCCACTGCAAACCGTTCCAGTCGTAAATGTAGATTATCGTACATTGTTGCAGTTTTTGATACGTTACCCAACTTTATATGTTGGAGAAGTCTTCTGCACGATACTCAACCATCGGGAGGGTTGCAAGTATGCTGTCAAAACCTCCATAACGGAGCATTGAGAGATACTTTCTGCCCTGCTTGCAAGCCCCTTTCCCTTTCAGCACTATTATTTCCAGTTCATCGGGGAGTGTGTTGTTTGGGTCTGACTTGTCGGGTGCATTTCTAAAAAGAAAACAATCCTCTATGTGTGTCGGGTAAAATGGATTAACCCTTTGTGGCTTATTGCCGAAATGTGGTCTATTATCCGGCTCTCCGTATGCTGTGCCAGTTACAACACCGTCTTCAAACCACTGCTTCAAGCCAGTGAGATTAAAGCCATATTTTAGTTCAAAGTTCATTTCGGGAGCATTGCTTTTCTTGGATATATGGTTTTTGAGATAGCCACAAATGCCGTTCCGACCAGTAAAATTATCGTGCCACAACTGCATTTCGGCTCTATTACCACCCCATTTCCAAACACCATATTTCGGGGTTTTCTTTCCGTTGACGATTCTTTTCAGTATCAGACGGAGACCGATTGCAGGAAGATTCTCACTCATGCCAAACCTCCTTTCTTTACTTTGTTGCAAAAATACTCTGCAACTGCTTTCTGCTCGTCTTCCATCTGTGAGCCGATTCGGTTACGGGTCAGCCAGTTCTCCACCTCATCTTTCTTGAAGTAGATGTGTTTCCCTCCGTCTGCTCGATAGTGAGGGATAGCCTTGTTTGCAGTCAACTTGTAGAGACTGCTCTTTGCCAAGCCAGTGAGGAAACAAACCTCATCCAGTGTCAGCACCGATTTTGCAGCCAGTAGTGTGAGCTGCTCCAATCTGTCAAACCTTTTAAGAATTTCAGTCATTATTCTTTCGGATTATTATTATTTTAGGTTAATAATGGAGGGTTGCAACTCTCTGTTAATCAAATTTGATGTTGCAAAATAAGCCACTATCCGAAAGAAAAATACCCTATATAGTGCCTAAAATAGTGCCTATATAGGGTGCTAATTTGTTGGTTGTTACGATTATAACGAAAATACTTTCTCTATGTCTGCTTCTCGGTCAACTTTGCCAAATCGGTCTTTGCTCTCTCGTCTTGTCTGAGGGAAATACTTATAGTTCCATAAGATTTCAAACGGTTTCCATTTAGGTTTTAAGCTCAAAGCTGCTGCCATACATTCAGCAGCAAAAGCCATTTGATACTTTGTACCATTGAAAGAATAATCATTGTTTATCCATCCGTTTGTTTTAGCTTTATTCCAAATATTATGTGCTTGTGAGGTGTTAAGTTCAGGAGGAAGTTGTTTAACCGTCTTTCCCTTCTCTTTAGTGGTATCGGGCTTAGGGTTTAAGATACTCTCTGTTTCGTTGATAATTGCTTGCATACGGCTCTGCACCAGTTCAACATTAAACATTATAACAGAGAGTATTTCCCACCACTTGTTAACCATTTCCGTGGCACTTTCCTCGGTTTCGTTTTCTTTGAGGGTTGCAATTATACTTATCATTCGTGGGACTATCCCTCCAGTTTCAAAAGTTCCGTTCAGTTTGTTGTGGAGTTGTTTAAGCTCGTCATTGTTCCACATATTGCCAACAATACCCTTGACCTTGTTAAGCCTAAACTCCATTTCCGTCTTGTCCTTACTATCATCAACGAGCCACTTGTGGAGGTCATCAAGATTAAGGGATTCAATCGCCTTTCTCCACTTTCCATTAAAGTGTTCTATTGCTCCAAAATCCAAATCTCCTATACACTCAAAAGATAGGCACTCATTGCAGTTTTTATGTTGCTCTAAGCACTCCAGTTTCTTCTCCGACCGTTCAACGGAAAGAATTAAGTCCTCGGCACAATGCCAAACACTTCCAATCTCTTTATCGGTTAGATATGCTACTATTCTTGCATTATCCAATATTTCCATAAAAAATTTTTTAGGGTCACACATCACGTTTTTAGAGTGGGGAGGGTCATACCCCCTCCACCCCTTTGAAGATTTCTGAAAGACGGTCAACGGCTGCATCTTTACTCTTTGTCAGTAACTCTGCATAAACTTTTGTGGTCTCCAGTGACCTATGCCCCAAAAGTTTTGAGACGGTATAAATGTCAGTGCCGTTGTTAATGCTGATAGTTGCAAAGGAATGTCTTGCAGTGTGAAATGTAAACCGTTTTTGCACCCCTGCATCATTGCCCCACTTTTCTAATATCTTCTCAATGTTAGCCAGTGTCGGGAGTGTTGAAAATACGTTATCCAATAATGTTGCTCCCTCTCTTTCGGGCAGCCACTTGACGGCTTGACCGTTCAACTTCATGGAGATAGGGTCTTTTGTCTTCTGCATTACCAACTGAAGACGTAGGTCTTGACCGTCATTTATGATTTCACTCCATTTCAGCTTTACAATGTCCGATACACGGAGACCAGTAAAAACACTGAAAAGAAATGCTCTCTTAACGTCTTCCCTTCTACATTCGGTCTTAATCAATGCCGATACTTCTGCAACGGAGAGAAAAACACGTTGCACTGACGGATGTTTTGGGAGTTCTCCGTTATCTTTCATTCCGTCTAACGGATTACGGCTTATAACACCCTCTCTGACGGCTCTCCCCATGCTTGTTTTAAGTGTGGAGAAAATTTGATATAGAGAGTTATCCGATAGTGTGTAATAAACATCGGGATTCGTAATGCTTTGACGTTTGTAGCCGTGGAGGTGCTTAAGAAATGCTCTAAAAAAGTCTGCTGATAGTTGCTGCATCTGCACGGTGTCATACTTATCTCCAAGCCACTTCTTTAAGTGGTGTACCAGTGTCGGTATCTGCTTTCTCTTTGCTATGCCGACAGAAAGAGATATAAGACCATCGTAATGCACAAACCAGTCTTTAAGCAACATCTTTCCCAGTGGTGTAACATTGTTCTCCACTTTGCCAAGCTCCACAACCTCTTTTTCTCTTGAAACTCGGATTGCTTCTGCTTGCAGTAGGATTTTATGATTACGTTGCTTTATTGCTTTTACCTCATCAGGAGTGCCTATTTCGGGGAGAAGACGGAGAGATTTGCCCTCATCATCTTTCAAAAACTCATAGGCACGTTTGCCGTCTTTGTAGAGGTCTAAATAAATAGACTGCTCTCCGTTTGCTAATTGCTTGAAACGGATTCTTACCAGTTGTTTGACCTTTGCAGTGGTCTTCTTTTTTGGTCTTGCCATAATGTTACATATTATTTTTGTTACCCACTGCAAAGATAATAATAAAATCGGAAATAAGTAACAAAACGAGTAACAAAATTGGGATAAAAATATTGTTACCAACGGAAATTAACTGCTCCAGTCCTCAATGTAATTTGTTGATATTAGTTGCTCTTAATGTTAGTTTATTTTCCTATGATAGATAACCGTGGATATGTTATACCCGAACCCTTGTGCGCGAAGCATAGGGCAATAAGCGTATATACATATACTTGCGTAGGGCTTCTGCGTTGTCGTCCGACTTCTAAAGGCCAAATGCGAGAAAGCCTCTGTACGTAGGACGGCAACAGATACAGACTCCTACGCTTTTCTTGTATAAACCAATCAACGCCAACGAGGGGACGACCGCGGCACACATTTTAATCACAATGAACGCTATAATGCGAAAAGTTACCTTTACACTTGGTCAGCCAGAACATTGGCCCAATATGACCGATGTAGAAAAGCAAGAAATGGAAGAACTAAGCAAAGTTCGCAACGGTTATCTACACGCTTATACGCAAGATGTAGACACAAGCAAAGACATCCCCTTTGCAAAAACTTTAGCTCTTGTAGAAGACCTTACTGGTGGGAAAATGCATCTCGTTGACCCCCTGCATATGTCTTTTGTTGAACCATTCAAGGCATTGAAACAATGAAAGGCATTATCAAAAGAATCGGAATGCTTGCCGTGATGCTGCAGGCAAGCCTCGCAGTCTCGGCCTACGACTTTGAGGTCGACGGCATCTACTACAACATAGTATCGTTTGACGATATGACTTGCGAAGTGACCAGCGACGATAATAAGTACCAAGGCGATATTGTTATCCCTTCATTTGTAGAGTATAATACTCGTAAGTTATCTGTTATCAAAATTGGCGAGTCTGCCTTCAAGGATTGTACCGGTTTGACTTCCGTTACATTGCCAGAAAGTTTGACTACGGTTGGTAGGTCTGCTTTCTCTGGATGCTCTGGTTTGTCATCAATTACATTTCCCGAAAGCCTGCCAGGTATTGACCCTGAAGCTTTTAAGGATTGTACGGGCTTAACTTCAGTTACTATTCCAGAAACATTGAGCATAATTAGCTGGGGTGCTTTCTCCGGGTGTAGCGGCTTAACTTCAGTTACTTTCCCGGAAAGCCTGACCAGTATTGGAGATGCTGCTTTTGAGAATTGTACCGGTTTGACTTCCGTTACATTGCCAGAAAGCCTGACCTACCTTGGTTA
>CAMWNI010000002.1 GCA_947175545.1 uncultured Porphyromonadaceae bacterium | reverse complement strand
AGACTGAGTTTTTCAAACAAATCACTAATTTTGCACTTGCCAGTTGAACCTGCGAGTACAGCGCAAAGGTAATGCAATTAATCCGAACCACCAAATTTTTTTGGAACAAAGTGAAAAAATTCGTAACTTTGCAGACAATTAAAATTATCACATACGCATATTTTTAATATATGACAGAAGAAACAGAAGAAAAAACAGGCGCTGACTATGGCGCGAGTTCAATTCAGGTCCTTGAGGGCCTTGAAGCCGTACGCAAGCGACCTGCAATGTATATCGGCGACATCTCAACCAAGGGTCTTCACCATTTGGTCTACGAGGTGGTCGACAACTCGATTGACGAAGCCCTTGCCGGCTATGCGACCCATATCGAGGTAGTTATCAACGAAGATAATTCAATAACGGTAATTGATAACGGCCGCGGAATTCCCGTTGACATGCACGAAAAGGAAGGAAAGAGCGCCCTTGAGGTTGTTCTGACGGTGCTTCATGCCGGCGGTAAGTTCGACAAGGGGTCCTATAAGGTATCGGGCGGTCTGCACGGCGTCGGCGTCAGCTGCGTGAACGCCTTGTCGACCTATCTGCGCGCCGAGGTGCGCCGCAACGGCAAGGTCTACATGCAGGAATATTCCTGCGGCAAGCCGACCTCCGAACTCCAGATTATCGGCGAAGCGGAGACGACCGGTACGACCGTCAGCTTCAAGCCTGACGGCTCGATTTTTATAGACACGGTCTATAATTACGACACCCTTGCCAACCGTCTGCGCGATCTGGCCTTCCTCAACGCCGGCATCACGCTGACGCTTACTGACAAGCGCGAGCTTAACTCTGACGGCCAGGCGCGCACGGAGACCTTCTACTCCAAGACCGGCCTGGAGGAATTTGTACGCTATATCGATGCCTCCAAGGAACCGCTGATTGAGCATGTTATCCACCTTGACACCGAGCGTCAGGGAATTCCGGTTGAAGTAGCCCTGACCTATAACACATCGTTCAACGAAAACACCTATTCGTTTGTCAACAACATCAACACGATAGAGGGCGGCACTCACTTGACCGGCTTTCGCCGTGGCCTGACGGCGACCCTGAAGAAGTATGCCGAGGACAACAAGATGCTTGACAAACTCCAGAAGAATAAAATTGACATTGACCCGGCAGACTTCCGTCAGGGCCTGACAGCCGTTGTTTCCGTCAAGGTGATGGAGCCTCAGTTCGAAGGTCAGACAAAGACCAAGCTTGGCAATAATGAAGTTATCGGCGCGGTGCAGACGGCTGTTTCTGAAGCTCTGCGCGACTATCTGGAGGAGCATCCGAAAGAGGCCAAGACTATTGTTGACAAGATTGTGCTTGCCGCCACAGCCCGCCACGCAGCCCTGAAAGCCCGCACCGAAGTGCTTAGAAAGTCACCCCTTGCCGGCGCCGGACTCCCCGGCAAACTTGCTGACTGTTCGAGCCGCACGGCTGAGGATTGCGAACTCTTCATTGTCGAAGGTGACTCGGCAGGCGGTTCGGCCAAGCAGGCGCGTGACCGCCGCTTCCAGGCCATTCTTCCGATTCGAGGCAAAATCCTCAACGTTGAGAAAGCGATGGAGCATAAAGTGTTCGAAAACCAGGAAATCACGGCGCTTTTCCGCGCCATGCGCGTCACAATCGGCACCGAGGAGGACAAGAACGAAGTCAATATCAGCAAGCTTGCCTACCATAAGATTATCATCATGACCGATGCTGACGTCGATGGCTCACACATCGACACGCTTCTGATGACCTTCTTCTTCCGCCGCATGCGTCCGGTTATTGAAAACGGATATCTCTACATTGCGTCGTCGCCGCTCTACAAAGTGAGCCGCGGCAAACAGGAAATCTACTGCTGGGACGACCGTCAGCTTCGTGAGGCCGTCGAGACCCTCGGCCAGGGCGCCCGAGTCCAGCGCTACAAAGGTCTCGGCGAAATGGACCCCAAGGAGCTGAAGGAAACGACCATGGACCCTGCAAACCGCATTCTCAAGCAGGTCAACATCAGCGACGCCGCCGAGGCAGACCGCATCTTCTCAATGCTCATGGGTGAGGATGTCGCTCCCCGCCGCGAATTTATTGAGACGAATGCCCATTACGCCAACATTGACGCATAAAGTCGATATAGTCAGCAGGGCGGCGGTCAACACTAACCGCCGCCCTGCTGTCTTTTTCAATAAACAAGACGGGTGTTCTGAGTGTTAACAATAAGTAGGTTTCATGACTTACTCTTAAACAAAACGTTCAACTATTTATACTTATGAACCGTAACCAGACGAAAATCAATAACCAGATTGCCGAGTTTATAAAGCAGCAAAAAAACAACACGTTCAACTACAAGCAGGTTTCGGCGGCAATCGGAGCCAAGACTCAGGGCAAGCAGCGCATCGTTGCCATGCGCCTGGCCGAGTTAGCGTTTGACGGCGAACTGATTGAGGTTTCGCCCGGCAAGTATAAGGCGCCGAGCCGCTCCAACTTCATGAGCGGAACCTTCGTGCGCCGCTCCAACGGCAAGAACTCCGTCGTGACGGATTCTGACGGCGAGAGCATCTTCGTTGCCGAGCGCAACTCGATGCATGCGCTTAATGGCGACAAGGTACGGATTTCTGTTGCGGCGGCACGTCGCGGCGCTGAGCCTGAGGCGGAGGTTGTCGAGATTATCGAGAAGGCTGACCAGCGCTTCGTCGGAGTGTTGAAGGTTGAGCGCGCCTACGCCCTGCTGGTTACTGACTCGAAATTTCTCGCAACTGACATTTTTATCCCTAAAAACAAACTCAAAGGCGGCAAGACGGGCGATAAGGCCGTCGTGCGCATCACGAACTGGCCCGAACACGCCAACATGCCGCAGGGCGAAGTCATTGACGTCCTTGGAAAGGAGGGCGAGAACAACACTGAGATTCATGCGATTCTTGCCGAGTTCGGCCTGCCTTACAGTTATCCTGAGTCGATTGAGCGCGCCGCCTCGAAGATTACGGACGGCATCACGCCCGAGGAGATTGCCCGACGCGAGGACATGCGCGACGTTTTAACGTTCACCATTGACCCGAAAGATGCTAAGGACTTCGACGACGCCCTGTCGATCCGCATGATGCCCAACGGCCATTATGAGGTCGGAGTGCATATTGCCGACGTGACTCACTACGTCCGGCCCGAGACGGCGCTTGACAAGGAGGCCTTCAAGCGCGCAACTTCGGTCTATCTGGTTGACCGCGTCGTGCCGATGCTCCCCGAGCATCTCAGCAACGGCGTCTGCTCGCTGCGTCCCAACGAAGAGAAGCTGACGTTCAGCTGCATTTTCGAAATGGACCTTGAGGGCAAAGTCTATAAGGAACGCATTGCCAAGACCGTCACGCTGTCGGACCGTCGGTTTACCTACGAGGAGGCCCAAGAGGTTATTGAGACCGGCCGCGGCGACCATGCCGATGAGTTGCAGGCATTGAACACCATTGCCCGCAGTCTCCGCGCCGAGCGCCTGAAGAAGGGCGCTATGGAGTTTGACCGTGCCGAGGTCAAATTCGACATTGCTCCTGACGGTACCCCCCTCGGCGTATATTATAAGGTGTCAAAAGATGCCAACAAGCTTGTCGAAGAACTCATGTTGCTTGCAAACCGCACCGTAGCGAAGACCATCGGAGATCCCGGCGCGCGCAAGAAGCCGAAGGCGTTTGTCTATCGCATTCATGACAAACCGGACCCCGTGCGCCTGTCAGATCTTGCTTCGCTTGCCGCAAACTTCGGCTACAAAATCAAGACGCAAGGCACTCCGCGCGAAATCAACCGCTCCATTAACAAGATGCTTGAGGAAGTGGCGGGCCGCGGAGAGGAAAACCTGCTGTCAACCCTTGCAATCCGTTGCATGGCCAAGGCGGTTTACTCTGTCAACAACATAGGCCATTACGGACTCTGTTTTGACTACTATACGCACTTTACGTCGCCGATTCGCCGCTATCCGGACATGCTTGTCCACCGTTTGCTGGCAAAGTATCTTGACGGAGGCCGCTCCGTGAACCTTGACAAGCTCGAGGACGAGTGTGAACACTGCTCAAAGATGGAGCAGACCGCCGTCAGCGCCGAGCGCTCGTCAATCAAGTATAAGCAGGTTGAATTCATGAGTTCGCATATCGGCGAGGAATTTGCCGGTGTGATTACGGGTGTGACCGAATGGGGACTTTATGTTGAACTGACTGAGAATATGTGTGAGGGTCTCATTCCGGTTCGCGACCTTGCAAATGACTATTATAATCTTGACGAGAGAAACTACCGTCTTGTCGGCGAACGCACCGGAACGAGTTATCGGCTCGGCGACGAGGTCGTTGTCCGCGTGGCCAGGGCCGACGTCCAGCGCCGCATGCTTGACTTCGTGCCGGTCAGCGACAAGGGCAACGGCCTTGAAAATCCTGAAGGCCGGAGTCTCCATTCCAAGCCGCGCAAGCGTGACCACAAACGGACCGGTTCACGCCGTAAATAATACCGGCGATGTGCGGCTCCATCCCTGAGTCGCGTTCCGGGTTTCCAGCGTCAGAAGTTTACCTGCGTAGGCGCTGAGTTTATCTCGCAGGCCGGTCAGCAGATCGGCCTGCGATTTTATGCCCGAGAGGCGGAGGTGAATCAGACGGCGTCCGAGGTGATAGACGGTTACGAAGATTGAGTCGGTCTGGCTGTACATATTCTCTCTATGTTTTTGTTATTTTACTGATGCAAAGTTAGATACTCTTTGGGCAACAATATTGCCCAATACTGTTAATAAATGAGAATTGAATAGCGAAAGGTTTGTTTTATGTTGCAAAAATGGCTACATTTGCACAAATCATTTATTTACATCACTTAAATCTCATGCATTCGCTACCTATTACACACATTTCGATGATTTTTGCAAACGTTATGGTCTTTTTGGTCAGCCTGTTCATTACCGGTTTGATAATTCCGAAGATTCTACTGATTGCCTTTCGTAAGAATTTGTTTGATGAAGTAAATGAGCGCAAAATTCACAAGGGTCTTGTGCCGCGTCTTGGAGGCATTGCGTTTGTTCCCGCTATAATTTTCGCCTTTGCATTTGTTGTTGGCATTGCGTTGCTGCCTCAGACAATCAATTTTATGCCGTACATGATGCCGAGTCAGGAGCGCGCTCTGTCGTTCGGTCTGTGCGGACTGATGATTCTTTACCTTGTCGGCGTGGCTGACGACCTTATTGGCGTCATGTATCGCGCGAAGTTTGTCGTGCAGATTATCGCGGCATGCCTGCTGGTTGTCGGCGGCGTCTGGATCAGTAATCTGCACGGGTTCTGCGGTATTATGGACTGGCCCGTTATCTGCGGCTGCATGCTGACGATTCTGGTATGCGTCTTTTTCGTCAACGCCATCAACCTTATTGACGGCATTGACGGTCTGGCGAGCGGTCTGAGCAGCGTGGCGCTGATTACTTATGGCATTGTGTTTGCAATGAACGGCGATGTCTACAACGCTATGGTTTCGTTTGCAACACTGGCGGCCCTGGTTCAGTTCTTTTACTATAATGTGTTCGGCAATCAGGCCAAGCAGAAAAAGATTTTCATGGGCGATACCGGCGCGCTTTGCATCGGTTTCATTCTGACTTATCTTTCCGTGACGATTGCGCGTGTGGGCAACTTCTCCTTCATTGATGCAAACCCGATTGTCGTTGCGTTTGCTCCGATGCTGGTTCCGTGTCTTGACGTATTGCGTGTGTTCTTCAATCGCATCCGCAAGGGTGTCAGCCCCTTTCTGCCTGACCGCACGCATATCCACCATCGCCTGCTGAGCCTTGGAATGTCAATTCCGCGCGCAATGGTCAGCATTCTGTTTATTTCAGTATTGTTTGTCGTTATAAACGTCGTTTTGTCGCCCTATGTCAACTCTGCTCTGCTGATTGTCCTTGATGTGCTGATGTGGGGAGGATATAACTGGTCAATCACTTACCGGATCAAGCGGCACACGCAGCAGGCGCAGTAAACCTGCGGCAGGGGCGGCGTCTGTCACACGCGCCACACACACAGACGCTTGCATCACATATACGGCGCGGGGTGGGGATTTCTCTGCTCCGCGCGCGAAAGAGTTAGTAGAGTTAAAGTATTTTTTATGCGTAGATTTTTTGTAACGGCTTTAGTGCTGTTATTCGTCATTGTGTCTCACGGGCATGAGCCTTCCGGCACACTTCCGGTACTGTATGTCAACACGGTCAACTCCACTCCGGTTGACCAGAGGCAATATTACGTTGAGGCAACTGCCTGGCTTGATGCTTCGATGACCGACAAATATGAGTCGGTCGGCTCAGAGTCGAAGCCGCTTCGTCTGGGCATACGCGGGCGTGGAAACTCGTCATGGTGGTCGGTCGAGAAGAAACCGTATAAATTGAAATTCACGGACGACGTCAGCCTGCTGGGCATGACCGCGAGTCAGCATTTTGCCCTTCTGCACTGGCTTGGCAGCACGACGGCTTATTTCCGCGAACCAATCGGCTATGAGGCCGCCAGGCGCCTGGGAGACGCCTGGGTTCCGTCGGTCGATGCCCTTGAGGTGGTGCTTAACGGCGACTATATCGGTTTGTATTTCCTTTCCGAGACCGTCAGGGTTGAGCCTGGCAGAGTGAATATCGCCCGTCAGCCGGACTGTGTTGACAATGAGGACCTTGTCAGGAGCGGATGGCTCGTTGAAATTGACAATTATGACGACGAGAACCAGTCAGTGTTATATGAACCTGACGGACGGGAGCTTAAATTGACCTATAAGTCTCCTGAATTGCTCTCGGAGGCGCAGAAAAACTATATTGAATCCGAATTTACGGAGATAATCCGGCGCGTCCACGACCGATTGCCGGCATCTGACGACTGGTTGGAGATTGTTGACGGCGAGTCAATGGCACGTTATTATATCGTTACGGAACTTTTGCAGAACAAAGACGGCTGTAACGGCAGTTTTTATTGGCATAAATCCGCGGATTCGCGGTGGATTGCCGGCCCTTTGTGGGATTTAAGTTATTCGCTTGAGCGTCCGGCCGAAGATACTTATCTGCACACGCTTCCGTTGTCAAGCAATCCGAAGCTCATACGCGCCATGCTGGATAACTCCGGGTTCCGTGAAATTATAAAGGATGTCTGGCAGCCGTTCTATGAAGAGGGCGCCGAATGGGTCGACCGGGTTGCCTACGAATGGATTGAAAAGATGAAGGTCGCGGCTGTGACCGACAAGGAACGGTGGACATTCGGTCACAGTGACGTCCACTATGCCGGCCGGATCGCCGCTTCCATCATGAAGCAAAACATTGAGTGGTTCAACGGCTATCTGCAATCCGCGCAGTTCAACAGATGGGACAGTTCCGGAATTGTCCGGGGCGGAGTGGATGATGACGCCGCCGGTCCCGTCTTTGACCTGATGGGGCGCCGGGTCCTGCATCCCGCAAAGGGTGGCGTTTATGTCCGCGACGGTCGCAAGTTTGTGAGCCGGGGGCAATAAATCGCTCCTGCGGTGCGTTAATGGGGTGTGATGATAAGGAAACTGACGACATTGTTTGCCTGTCTGGCCTGCGGTTCAGTCTGCGCCTTTGCGCAGACCGGAGGTTCGACGGCCTATAACTATTTGGACATCAGCGGCTCTTCGCGCATCTATGGGCTTGGCGGGGTTAACATCTCGCTTGTTGACCCTGACGACGTCATGGCCACTGACCAGAATCCGGCGCTTGCCGGCCCTGAGATGAGCCGAGGAATCGGCGTCGGCTACATGCGCTACGTTGGCGGCTCGAACTTCGCTAATGCGAAATTTATCGGGGCGGCCGGGCAGAACGGAGCCTGGGGTGTCGGTCTTCACTATTTCGGCTATGGCTCGGTGAAGGAGGCGCTGCCTGACGGCACGGTTGTCGGCACGTTCTCGCCGTCGGACATTGCGTTCAGCGGAATTTACAGCCACGACCTTGGGCGCAACTGGCGCGGCGGATTCGCCGTGAAGTTCCTTTACAGTTCTTATCACAGCTATTCGGCGCTTGCAATCGCGACGGATCTCGGTGTCAACTGGTTTGACGAAGACCGCGATTCGTCGCTGTCATTCACCATCAGCAATCTCGGCGGTCAGGTCAAGAAATTCAATGACCGCAGTGAGCGTCTGCCGATAGACGTCAGAATCGGGTGGAGCAAGGCGCTTGGTAACTCTCCGTTCAATCTGAGCATTACGGCCTGGAATCTGACCAAGTGGAAGTTGCCTTACTGGGACAACGGCGACGGCACGAAAGATCCCGTGCTGAAGAACGGATTCATGAGCAATCTGTTCCGCCATTTGGTTTTCGGTGTTGAATGGAAACCGACCGACAGGTTCTACGTTGACCTGGGCTATAATTATAAGACCAGTACGGACATGTCTACTTATTCGCGTAACTTCCTGAGCGGATTTTCCGTCGGTGCGGGCCTGAGGGTGCGCGCCTTCGGGGTTGGAGTGGCGTTTGCCCAGCCTCACAAGAGCGCGGCCACTTTTATGTTGAACATAACCACTAACTTATATGACTTCTAACGAACTGAAACCAATCATAATCGCGATTGACGGCTTTTCGTCGTCAGGCAAGAGTTCGATGGCCAAGGCTCTGGCCCGCACAATCGGCTATCGCTATATTGACACCGGGGCCATGTATAGGGCCGTCACCTTCTATGCGATGACTTCGCGCCTGATTGCTCCTGACGGCACGGTGAAGGAGGCGGAGCTGACTGCGGCTCTGCCTTCGCTCGACATTGATTTCAGCCTGATGGATGACGGGCAGCACACAATGTTGAACGGGGCCGACATCGAAAGCCGGATTCGCTCGCTGGAGGTGAGCGCCCACGTCAGCACGATTGCGGCGATTCCGGCCGTGCGCCATGAACTTGTGAAGCGTCAGCAACTGTATGGCCGCCAGAAGGGTATTGTCATGGACGGGCGCGACATCGGCACGACCGTCTTCCCGCAGGCCGAGCTGAAAATCTATGTCAATGCTCCGGCCGAGGTGCGCGCCGAGCGTCGCTTCAAGGAGCTTGCGGAGAAGGGAGTGGAGACCACTTACGAGGAGGTGCTGGCCAACGTGCGCCATCGCGACCATATTGACTCAACGCGCGCGGAAAGCCCGCTGCGCCGCGCAGACGATGCCATTGATCTTGACAATGGCCGCATGACAATCGACGAGCAGAACGCCTGGTTAATTGAACAGTACAGAAAGGCTGCCTTGAAGTGAGAACCGTTGAGATTGACGCCGGAAGCGGATTCTGTTTCGGAGTGACCGCCGCAATCAAGAAGGCGGAGGAGGAGCTGGCAAAGGGTACGCCGCTCTACTGTCTGGGCGACATTGTCCACAATTCGGACGAGGTTGACCGCCTGCGCCGCAAGGGCCTGCTGACGATAAGTCACGAACAGATGGCCGGCCTGCATGACTGCAAGGTGCTTTTGCGCGCCCACGGCGAGCCGCCGTCGACCTATGAGCTTGCCCGCCGGAACAATATTGAGATTATTGATGCGACATGTCCGGTCGTGCTGAAACTTCAGCAGCGTATTAAAAAGGCGTTTGATTCGCCTGAGCCGCCTCAGATTGTTATTTACGGCAAGCTGGGCCACGCGGAGGTCAACGGCCTTGTCGGACAGACGGACGGCCACGCGAAGGTGGTCGAGACGGAGGCCGATCTCCGGAAACTCAATCCGAATCAGACAACTCATCTCTACTCTCAGACAACGAAGAGTCTGACCGGCCTGCGTCACATTGCCCGGGAGCTTGCGGCCTATCTCTCGCCGGAGGTGGAGTTTCATTCATTTGACACGATTTGCCGTTCTGTGGCCCATAGGGTTGACAACTTGAAGGAGTTTGCCCAGGGGCATGACGCGATTGTTTTCGTTGCGGGGCGCAAAAGTTCGAACGGCAAGTTCCTGTTTGACGAGTGTAAGGCCGTTAACCCTCGGACGCAGTTCATTTCCGGCCCTGACGAGCTTGACCCGGAGCTGCTGGAGGAGGCTGCGTCAATCGGCATCTGCGGGGCAACGTCAACGCCGCGATGGCTGATGGAGCAAGTTAAAGAAAGAATATGTCAGAAATGATGAAGAAGTACGGTTTGATTTTAATGATGGCGGTTGCGGGCCTCGGTTCCTGCTCGCCGAAGAATGAGACCCCGGCCGATGTTCCGCAGGCAACCGAGCGGGGCCACTCTGACGCGCAGGCGCTGCTGAACATCCCGGCCGACAATGTGGCCGAGCTTCACTCGGCTCTGCTCTCGGTCAAGGCGCGCGAATGGGAGATGCGCCGCGGCGGCAACGGCCCCGGCGCCGATGCCTATATAATTGCATTCAAGGAATACGTTGCCAGCCGGAATAAGGCACTGGCCGATGAAATTTTTTAAACCTTTCAGATGATTTACCCTCGGGGATTTGAAAATAAAATTGGATTTGCGTCGGTTCGCGACGCAGTGAAGTCGAAATGTCTGACCGCTCCCGGCGCTGATTTAAGCGAGGAGCGGATTGCGTTTACGACTGACTATCAGTCGCTGCTGGCCGAGCTGGAGGCCACGGCTGAGATGCTTGCGATTGAGTGCGGCGGGAGCGACGCGTCGGAGCTGCCCATTGGGCGGGTTGCCGATTTGCGCGCGGTGTTGTCGGCCGTGAGGATTGAAGGCACGTTTCTGCCTGCCGACGACCTGCGCAAGGTGCGCGACACTCTGGAGGCCGTTTCGGCCATTGGCCGCTTTTTCCGCCGTGAGGAGTCGCGGAGACTCTATCCGCGGCTGGCGTCGCGCACGGAGCCGCTCATGGATTTCCCGGAAATCGTCAGGGCGATTGACCGCGTTATTGACCGTTACGGCAACGTGATGGATTCGGCGTCGGCCGAACTGGGCGAGATCCGGCGTCAGCTTGCCTCGGCGTCGGGGGCTATTGCCTCGGCAATGAGGCGCGTGCTGGCCTCGGCCGTCGCCGCCGGGCTTGTGGAACCGGACGTGGCGCCGAGCGTGCGCGACGGCCGCATGGTGATACCTGTCTCGCCGATGAACAAGCGCAAAATCCAGGGTATTGTCCACGACGAGTCGGCCTCAGGCAAGACCATATTCATTGAGCCGGCCGAGGTTGTTCAGACCAACAATCGGCTGCGTGAGTTGCAGATGGAGGAACGGCGCGAGATTGCACGCGTGCTGACGCTGCTGACGGCTCAGGTGCGCCCGTTCATTCCTGACATAATGGACTCTTACGGCATTGTCATTGAACTTGATTTCATCCGGGCCAAGGCACTGTTTGCGAATGAGGCAGGCGGAACAATGCCGCATCTGGCCGACCGTCCGGAGCTGGAGTGGTATCACGCCTGCCATCCCGGGCTGCTCATGTCGCTGAGGGCGCAGAACAAGGAGATTGTTCCGCTTGACATTCACCTGACGCCAGAGCGGCGTCTGCTGATTGTTTCCGGCCCGAACGCGGGCGGCAAGTCCGTGACGCTCAAAACCGTCGGCATGGTGCAGTACATGACGCAGTGCGGACTGTTGCCCACGGTCTATGAGAACAGCCACGTTGGCATTTTTGAGGATATTTTTATTGACATCGGCGATGACCAGTCGATTGAGAACGACCTCTCCACCTATTCGTCACATCTCACTCACATGAAGCACTTCATGGCCCGAGGCGGACAGCAGACGCTGGTTCTGATTGACGAGTTCGGCGGCGGCACGGAGCCTCTCATCGGCGGGGCGATTGCCCAGGCCATTCTGATGCGGTTTGCCCGGAGCGGCATGTGGGGCGTCATCACGACCCATTATCAGAACCTTAAGCAGCTTGCCGAGACCACTCCGGGGCTTGTCAACGGCTCGATGCTCTATGACCGTCAGAGAATGGAGCCGATGTTCCGTCTGCTGGTTGGCACGGCGGGGTCGTCGTTCGCGCTGGAGATTGCGCGCAAAATCGGACTTCCTGACGCGATTATAGAGAGCGCCAAGGAGCTGGTCGGCACGGATTATGTCAACATGGACAAGTATTTGCTCGACATTGCGCGCGACCGCCGCTACTGGGAGAACAAGCGCATGCAGATTCGCCAGAAGGAGAAGAAGCTCGAAAACACACTTCAGGAATATGAGAACGACGCGCAGAACCTGCGCGAGCGTCGCCGGGAGATTCTTGCTGACGCCAAAGAGGAGGCCCGCAAGATTATTGAAGGCACCAATGCCGCGATTGAGCGCACAATTCATGAAATCCGTAAGGTCCAGGCCGACAAGGAGCAGACCCGCGAACTGCGGCAGCGGCTCAAGGAGGAACAGGCGCGCCGGCAGCAGGCCGAGCCGGACCATCCGCTGCTGAAGAAGGCCCCGAAGACCCCGAAGACAAGGCAGGCTCCTCAGCCGCCGGCGGGGGCGCGGCGTCCGATTGCCGTCGGCGACTATGTGAAGCTCGAGGGGCAGAATGTGCCGGGCCGTGTGCTTGCAATTGAGGGGGTGAACGCAACGGTCAGCTTCGGGATGCTGAAGACTACGGTCAAGCTCAGCCGTCTGACCCACACCCTTCAGAAGCCTCAGAGCGGCGTTTCGGCGCCGACTCAGGTTGCCGTCGCGGCCCAGGAGCAGCAGCGCGAGCGCCGTCTGGAGTTCAAGCAGGAAATTGACGTTCGCGGCATGAGGGCCGACGAGGCGTTGCAGGCGGTTACGTATTTCATTGACGATGCAATCCGCTTTAACTGTCACCGCGTCAGGATTCTCCACGGCACCGGCACGGGCGCCCTGCGCCAGGCCATACGCGGCTATTTGTCAACGGTCAGCGGCGTCAGCGGGTTTGCCGACGAGGATGTGCGCTTTGGCGGCGCCGGCATAACGGTTGTCGGTTTAGACTGATTCCAGAGCCAGGATTTCCTGGAGAATCGCTACGGCGTGTTCAACCGTTGCCACTTGGTCAATGTAGATTGAGTGGCGGTCCGCCGTGTTGCGCCTGAACTGCACGGTCCGGGGATTGCGCTGGGCGTAGTTGAGTATGCGTCCGAACATGGGGCTGTTGTAGTAAGCGATGTTGGACCGGTCAACAAAGTAGAGATACATCCGTCCCTGCTTCAAGGCGACTTTTTCGATTCCTAACTGGCGGGCAAGGCGGCGCAGACGCGGCACGCGCAGCAGTTCGGCGGCCTGATGGGGGATGCGGCCGAAGCGGTCTTCCAGACGGTCGGCGAAGGCCTTGAGGTCGAGTTCGCGCTCGATGCCGTCGAGTTCCTGATAGAGGGCGATGCGTTCGCGGTCCTGCGGGACATAGTCGGCGGGCAGGAGCAGCTCCATGTCAGATTCGATGACACAGTCGGCAACGAATTCCTGTTGGTCGGAGTCCATATCCTTGAATTCTTCGGCAAATTCCTCGGTGCGCAGTTCGGTGACGGCCTCTTTGAGGATACGCTGGTAGGTTTCGTAGCCGAGGTCGGCGATGAAGCCGCTCTGTTCGGCGCCGAGGAGGTTGCCCGCACCGCGGATGTCGAGGTCTTGCATTGCGATGTGGATTCCGCTGCCGAGATCCGAGAAACTTTCAATTGCCTGCAGGCGGCGCCGGGCCACGGGTGTCAGCGTTGCGCCGGGCGGTACGGCCAGATAGCAGAAGGCTTTGCGTGCCGAGCGCCCTACGCGTCCGCGGAGCTGGTGAAGCTCGCTCAGCCCGAAGTTCTGGGCGTTGTAGATGATGATGGTGTTGACATTGGGCATGTCAATGCCGCTTTCGATGATGGTTGTCGAGAGCAGCACGTCATAGTCGTGGGCGGCGAATGCAACGATTTCTTTTTCGAGCTTGTCAGGGGCCATCTGGCCGTGGCCGACAATGGTGCGCGCGTCAGGCACCAGGCGCCGCACGGTGTTTTCGAGGTTGTAGAGGCCTTCAATCCGGTTGTTGACGATGAAGACCTGCCCTCCGCGGCTCAACTCGAAGTTTATGGCGTCGGCGAGCAGTTCGTCGGTCATGGTGCAGACGTTGGTCAGAATCGGGTAGCGGTTGGGCGGGGGAGTCGTGATTGCGCTGAGGTCGCGCGCGCCCATCAGGGAGAATTGCAGCGTGCGCGGAATCGGCGTGGCGCTCATGGTCAGAGTGTCAACGTTGACTTTCAGCTCCTTGAGTTTCTCCTTGACGGCGACTCCGAATTTCTGTTCTTCGTCAACAACCAGCAGGCCGAGGTCTTTGAATTTGACGGTCTTGGAAATGAGTTTATGTGTGCCGACAATGATGTCAATCTTTCCGTCGGCAAGGTCCCGGAGAATCTCGCGGACCTGCTTTGGTGTGCGTGCGCGGCTCAGGTAGTCGACAGTGACGGGGAAGTCCTTGAGGCGCTCCTTGAAGGTCCGGAAGTGCTGATAGGCCAGGACGGTTGTGGGGACCAGGACGGCGGTCTGCTTGCCGTCGACGGCGGCCTTGAACGCGGCTCGGATTGCAATTTCGGTTTTGCCGAAGCCGACGTCGCCGCAAATCAGGCGGTCCATCGGGCGTGGCGACTCCATGTCGGCCTTTACGGCTTTTGTTGCGGTCAGCTGGTCAGGAGTGTCTTCGTAGATGAAGCTGGCTTCGAGTTCCTGCTGAAGATAGCCGTCGGGCGAAAATTGGAATCCCTGTTCCTGGCGTCGGCGCGAGTAGAGCGAAATCAGGTCGCGGGCAATGTCTTTGAGTTTCGTCTTTGTGCGCTCCTTCATTTTGTTCCAGGCGCCGGTGCCGAGCTTGTTGATGCGCGGTTCAACGCCCTCCTTGCCCCGGTATTTGCTGAGTTTATGGAGCGAGTGGAGCGAAACGAAGATAGTGTCGCCGTTAAGATATGTCAGCTTGATCATTTCCTGCATCTTGCCGTTGATTCCGGCAGAGCGGACCAGGCCTGAGAATTTGCCGACGCCGTGGTCAGCGTGGACAATGTAGTCGCCCGGCTCGATTGAGGCGAGTTCCTTTAGGCTGAGGGCAAGCTTGCCGGAGCGGGCGCGGTCGCTCTTGAGCGAGTATTTGTGGAATCGGTCAAAGATCTGATGGTCCGTGAAGATGCAGCAGCGGGTCTGATGGTCAATGAATCCGGCATGGAGGGTGCCGATGACGGGGGTGAAGGTTATCGGCTCGCTGCGTTCGGCAAAGATGGCTTTGAGGCGTTCGTGCTGCTTGTCGCTGTCAGAGAGGATGAAGATTTTGAAGCCGTCGGCCAGCAGGCGGGCGAATTCCTGGCTGATGATGTCAAAATTTTTGTGGTAGACGCCCTGGGGTGAGCATTTGAAGTCAATCAGGGCCGAGGCGGCGGGAGGAGTCTCAGAGTCGGTGAAAATCAGTTTGCGGAAGCCTTCGAGGGCCTGCGCGAATGTCTCGGGGCTGACCAGTTGATTCATGGCGTCGGCGTCGCCCTCGCCTGAGTGGGCGGCGAAGGCCGAGAAACTTTCGGCGCAGATGGCGCTGAGGCGGTCAAGGAGATAGGCGGGGGAGTCGTGGACCGCGATGACGGTCGAGGGGTGGAGGAAGTCCGTCAGGGGGCCTCCGGAGGCTTGCTCGCCGACGTTGGCTGTGATGTCAATTGCGGTCAGTCGCTGTTCGGAGAGCTGGGTTTCGACGTTGAAGCGGCGGATTGAGTCAATGTCGTCGCCGAAGAAGTCGATTCGGAAGGGCATTTCCGAGTTGAAGGCGAAGACGTCGAGAATGGAGCCGCGCACGGCAAAGTGGCCCGGTTCGTAGACGTAGTCCTCCTGAGTGAAGCCGTTGGAGCGCAGCCATTTTTGCGCGTCGGTCAGTTTAAGCGATTTGCCGGTTTCGAGGTGTAGCGTATGGTCGCCGACCTGCTTGGGCGAGGGGACCCGCTCGGCCAGTGCTTCGGGGTAGGTCACGAGGAATTTCAGGCGCGAGTCTTTTTCGTAGAGGCGGTTTGTTGCTTCAACGCGCAGAATCTGCGACGGAGGGTCCACCTGGCCATACTTGATGTGCCTTTTGTAGGCCGAGGGGAGCAGTGCAACCTGATCTTCGCCGCAAAGGCGCGAGAGGTCGTGGAAGAGGTAGCCGGCGTCGTCGGGCGTGTCAGCGACGACAATCATTGGCTGGCGGCGCGCCGTCTGTGACAGCATGACGGCTGTGGCCGAACCTGCAAGGCCGTATACACCGACGGTTTTGGAGTCGGTCAAGGCCGAGCGGAGGGCCTTTGTGCGCGTCTGTGCCTCAGGGAGTCTGATGAGGGCCTTTATGGTTTCGTCGGTCATTTTGACAGCAGTTTATCATATTCCCGGCGGTCCTGGAGAATCTCGATTGCTTTTTCGAGGGGGCGGTTGAAGCGCAGGGAGGCTTCGATTGCGCCGGCGCGGTCGAAGTAGCGTGAGACGATGACGTCTGTCAGTACGTAGCTGATTTGCTCGCGGCTGTTGGCCAGGTCGCGGCGTATGTCCGGTTTCAGTGAGGTTTCCAGGGCCTGGAGATTGCTTTGGACGCTATCGTTCAGGTAGCCTTCGTCTTCAATGATTTTGCGCAGAGCCTCAAGGGCCTTGGGGTAGGCATTTTCATATTTGAGGTCTTTCGGGGCTATGAACTCGACGAAGTCGGCGAAGATGGAGTCTGAAATCTGAAATTCGTCGGCCGGGACAATCGTTTTGTTTTCGGCGGCGAATTTTGTTGCGTAGTCAATGTCGAATCCGCCCGACTGGATTGCATAGAGCAGGCGGTTTGACTTCATCGGGTCGGCCTTGACGTCAGGGGTGATTCCGCCGCCGTCGCGTACCTGGCGTCCGTGAAGGGTCTTGTAGACGTTTGTCAGCGAGTCCGGTGTGCGGGCAACGGAGCCGTCTTCATTGCGCCGGCTATAATCGATTGCCTGAATCAGGCGGCCGGAGGGTATGTAGTATTTTGCAACGGTGATTTTGACCATGGCGTCGTATGGGAGCTGGCGCGATGACTGGACAAGACCCTTGCCATAGGATCGGTTGCCGACGATGACGGCGCGGTCAAGGTCCTGGAGCGCGCCGGCGACGATTTCCGAACTGGACGCCGAGTTGCCGTCAATCAGCACGGCCAGGGGCAGTTTCGGGGCAATCGGTTTGTGTTCGGTTTTGTATATGCGCTCGCCGGAGGCGTCGCGGCCGCGTGTGCGCACAACTTCGGTCCCTTTCGCAACGAAGAGTCCGACGATGTCTACGGCGCTCTCCAACAGTCCGCCGGGGTTGCCTTGAAGGTCAAGTACGAGCGACGTCGCGCCGCGCTCGAGCAGGTCGGTCAGTGCGCTTTTGACCTCAGCCGGGGCTTTGTCCGTGAAGGTGTTGACGGTTATGTAGCCGATGTTTTTGTCAGGTCCGGTCAGCCCGTAGAAAGGGACGGAGGGAGTTTTGATTTTCTCGCGGACAATTTCGATTGTCAGGAGCGAATCGGCGGCATAGGGGCGGAGAAGTTCAACGGTCAGTTTGGTGCCGGGAGTGCCGCGCAGCATGTCGCTGACCTGCTGGACCGTATGGGTTGGGGTAACGTTGACTGAGTCTATTTTCAGAATGACGTCGCCGCCAATGACGCCCGCTTTTTTCGAGGGTGTGTCGGCATAGGGTTCGGAAAAGCGGATGCGTCCGTCGCTGCCCTTGTTGATTGTGGAGCCGACGCCGCCATATTCGCCCGTGGCCATCAGGGCGAGTTCTTCGGTGTCTTCGCTCGGATAGTATTCCGTGTAGGGGTCAATTTCGTCAAGCATGTAGGTGATTGCGGTGTTGATCGCCTTTTTCGCGTCGAGCGAGTCAACGTAGTTGAGCTGGACTTCCTTGAAGAGCGAGGAGAAGATGTCGAGGCTCTTGGTTATTTCGCTTTTGTCGCTGCGCAGTTCGCCGAAGGTCGGCATGGTTGCTGCTGCGGTGACAAGGGTTGATGCTATGAGCAGGTGTTTGAGTTTCATTTGTCTTTAAATTCGATAGGCTTTGAGGGTAGGGATTCGGAGTTGGCGAAGTCGAGGGCGGTTATGACGTAGACGCCGGGGCGGTCTGCATGCCACTGCGGCATGTATGTAACGCCGCAGATGGCTTCGGGGTTCTCTGTGTCGACTTCGGCGACTGAGTTGAAGCGGTAGATGACCCATCGGCGCGCCGTCGGGTCAGGGTGCCAGATAATTCTGTCGCCGTCGGCTTCCGGAGTGGGGCGTGCGGCGGGTTCGACGCTTTTCCAGAGATATTCCGGAACGAGGGCCTTGGTGCGATAGGCTCCGTTGCGCAGTTCGGAGGCAATCGTCGTCGGCAGCGATGCGGCATACCACCAGCAGTTGCCGCGGATACAGCCGTCCCTGTGAGCCTCGGCCAGGGAGAGTTTGCGTGAGAGTTCGTTGAATTTTGCGGTTTTTTCGGCGTCCTGCCCGATATAGACGTGGCGTCCGTGGCCGTTTTCGGCCCACCAGTGGCACAGAACGTCGTAAGGCGCCGCTTTGTGGCCGATTTCCCAATACAGCTGAGGAATCTGATAGTCAATCAGGCCGTTGGCCGCCCAGCGAGGCACGTCGGCATAGAGGTCGTCATAGTTTTGCAGCCCGCGGGTGTTGCTTCCGCGAGGGTCGGACGAGGCGTTGCGCCAGATGCCGAAGGGGCTGATTCCGAACCTGACCCACGGTTTGACGTCGGCAATTGTCCGGCTGACTTGCTCAATCAGCAGGTCGACGTTGCGCCGGCGCCAGTCTGCCTTGGAGAGCTTGGTATGCGCCCGGCGGTAAGCTTCGGCGTCGGGAAATTGCTCTTTGGCAATCGGGTAGGGGTAGAAATAGTCATCAAAGTGGATGCCGTCGACGTCATAGCGCGTCAGGATGTCGGCGACGATGCGGCAGATGTGGTCGCGGTTGGCCTTCAGTGACGGTTTGTAGTAGTGGGTCTTGCCGTAACGCACGAAGCGCTCGGGGTGCCTCCTCATGGGGTGAGAGGCGGGCAGGACTTCGCCTGTTGCGGGTCCGCGATAGGGGTTGAGCCAGGCGTGAAGCTCCATTCCGCGCTTGTGACACTCGCTGACCATGAATTCCAGGGGGTCCCAGAACGGTTCGGGCGCTTTGCCGTATTTTCCGGTCAGGGAAGCGCTCCACGGCTCGATTGTCGATTGGTAGAAGGCGTCCGAGCGCGGGCGCACCTGGAAGATGACGGCGTTGATGCCGGCGCTTTCAAGCTGGTCCAGGAGGCCTGTCAGGTAGGCTTTGTTTTCGGCGGTCGAGCGCTTGTCATAGCCCTGAAAGATTGTCTGGATCCAGGCTCCGCGAAAGTCATGTTTGGGCTGTGTGGCGCCCGCAAAGAGCGCCACACAGGCAAGAAGCAGCGCGGCCGGGAGTATGTTGCGTTTAGTGGGCAAAGATTGACTTGTATTGCTCGAGCAGGGCCTGGAATTTAGCGTCGTCGCGGATGGGGGAGACGTTGACGCGCCCGTCGTTGTTAGCGATCCAGTCATGATAGTTGGCATATCCGGCCTTGAGCGCGCCTTCCATACATTCGAGGGCGCGCTGCTTGCGGCCGGCCCAGGCGTAGAAGCATGCGGCCAGGTAGTGGGTCTTGCCGTCATAGTCAGGTTCGGCCAGGCAATTTTCAAGCCAGGCGACGCCCTGGGCGGTCTTGCCGTCGAAAAGCTGGGCGAATCCGAGCATGGAGCCGATGCGGTCCGCATGGTCCAGCTCAAGGTCAATGACGCGGCCATAGAGAGCCTTGGCGGCCTTCTGCTGGTTGAGGTAGTCGTTCAGAATCCAGGCGCGCAGCAGGTAGTTCATCGGCTCGTAAGGTTCGGCCATGATGACTTCGCCAAGGAGCGCCGATGCTTCCTTGGCCTTGTCGAGGTCCGTCAGAATCAGGGCTTTTTCGACGATTGCGTCGGAGTTTTCGGGTTTGATGTCAAGGGCGCGGTTAACGGAGAGCAGGGCTTTGTCCGGATGCTTCATGGCGCGCTGAATCCGGGCGCGCACGGTGAAGTAGTGGCAGGGGTCGTCCTCTTTGTCGTCATACTTGGCCAGGGCCGAGTCAACGTTGTCCAGTGCGGCTTCGTAGTCGCCCAGGGCGTAGTAACACTCGGCCAGCGAACAATAGAGTCCGGCGTAGTTGTAGAGATTTTCCGAAATAATGTACTTGAAGTCGTCGATGGCGGCGCCGTAGTGATAGTGGGCGGCGGCAATCGAGGCGCGCAGGAAGTAGTAGAGAGGCTGGCGGGGAGCCTGGCGAATGGCGCCCGAGAGGCCTGAGACAACTGCAGGATAGTTTGTGTTGGCCAGGGCGACGAGTGCCGGCAGGGCTTCGGTGTCAGTGGCGTCAGTGGCCATTGCAAGCAGCAGGTCGTCGACGGCGCCGTTATAGTCGCTCATGATTTCCTTGACTTTGGCGCGGCGGACATAGGCAGCGCTGCTCGAGGGGGTGAGGGCTACGGCCTTTTCCATGTATTCGTTGGCCATGCCAAGGTTGTTTTCTTTTGCGGCCACGAGGGCGAGGCCGAAGAGGGCCTCCTGGCTGCGCGGGTTGATGCGCAGCAGCTTCGTGTAGTCAGCCTTGGCCTCCGGAATCTTGTTGAAGTCATATTCGATTCGGGCGCGCAGGTTGAGCATGTTGGGGCTTGTCGGGTCAATTTTGAGCGCTTCGTCGGCGTCCTGGATGGCCAGGGAGAATCGCTTGAGCTGATAGTAACACTCGGCGCGGAGGGCAAAGATTGCAAATCGGGTTTCCGAGGCTGACTGGGGGGCATATTTGACGGCGCTTTCAAGGTCGTCGAGCGCGCGGAGGTAGTCTCCGTGGTTGTAATATTCGTTTGCGCGGCGGAAAAGCACTTCGTAGTCTTTATAGTTTTCGCGCAGCATCTCTTCGTAGGCCTGCATGACGGCCCGGCTGAAGTCGGGGGCCGAGGGGCGCTGGGCGGAGGCCGCCGATGTTATGGCCAGGGCAAGCAGGGGAGTGATGAATAAGCGTTTCATATGTGAAAGTCTGTTTGTATTTTTTGACTATAATTGGTTTAAAACATGGACCGTTGAGGCCGCAAACAGGGCGGCGGTTTCGGTTCTCAGCCGTGTATCGCCGAGGCTGACGGGGACGAATCCGTATTCGAGGGCCAGCCTGACTTCGGCGGGAGAGAAGTCTCCCTCCGGGCCGATCAGGATGCAGACGTCCTCGCCGGGCTGCAATTCGCGGGAAAGAAGCCGGCGCTCAACGGAGTCGTCGCAGTAGCAGATGAACCGCTGCCGGGCATCGGTTGACCGGATAACGTTGCTGACAGTGGTCATCTCGTCAATCCGGGGCAGGACGGCCTTGAGCGACTGTTTCATGGCCGAGACGGCTATTTTTTCAAGGCGCTCTGTTTTCAGTTCCTTGCGCTCGGAGCGGTCGCCCCGCAGCGGAATCAGGCGGTTGACGCCGATTTCAACAAGCTTCTCCGTCAGCCACTCCATGCGGTCAAGGTGTTTCGTCGGCGCGACGCCGATTGTCAGGCCGTAGGTCCACGGAAGCGGCAGCTCGCGGCGCCCGATAATCTCAACCATTGCATGCTTGGGGTGGGCCTCCAGCAGCCGACAGGAGTAGACGCTGCCCTTGCCGTCAATGACCTCGACAGGGTCGCCCGGCTGGCGGCGCAGCACTTTGACGCAATGGTGTGACTCCCCTTCGGGCAGAACGGGAGTCACAGCAATGTCCGGTGCGTAGAATTGAATCATGAAACGAGTCCCGAGGGCATTTCCGCCTCGTCGTCAATCTCTGAGGCAGAGGCTTTTGTCTTGGTGTCTTTAAATATTAACATGAAGAGCAGGCCAACTATCAGGGCATAGGCCGCAAAGATGAACCAGCAGGTGCGCCAGCCTTCAAGTTTCAGTTCGGGCGTCGGCTGAGAGCCGACGAAGTGGTTGACAATGTACATGGCCGAGACCGTACCGATCGTGGCGCCGAAGCCGTTGGTCATGATCATGAACAGGCCCTGGGCCGAGCTGCGGATTTCAGGGCTGGTCTCTTTGTCGACGTAGAGGCCGCCGCTGACGTTGAAGAAGTCGAAGGCGATGCCGTAGACAATGCAGCTCAGAATCAGCATCCATACGCCCGATGACGGGTTGCCGGCGCCGAAAAGGCCGAAGCGCAGAACCCAGGCGAACATCGCCATCAGCATGACGCCCTTGATGCCGAAGCGCTTCAGGCAGAAGGGAATCAGCAGAATACACAGGGTTTCTGAACACTGTGAGATGGCGATGATGGCGTTGGCGTTGCGTGCCGCCCAAGCGTCGGCATACCGGGCTACGCCCTCAAACGACGATATGTAAGTGTTGGCATATCCGTTGGTTATTTGAAGCGAAACGCCAAGCAGCATGCTGAAAATGAAGAAAATGGCCATCTTCTTCTGCTTGAACAGCGCAAAGGCCCGCAGCCCGAGTTTGTCAACCAGCGGCGCGTCGGCGTTGGCTTTTGAGACGGGACACTGGGGCATTGTCAGGGCGTAAGCAGCGGTGATGAAGCTGAACGTTGCCGACGTCAGCAGCTGCATGTAAGAGGTCTGGAACGTGGCGCCCTGGCTTCGGGCGAAGTTGACGAAGAGCATTGCGCAGATGAAGCCGATGGTACCCCATATGCGTATTGGCGGGAAGGCCTTGACCGTGTCCAGGCCGGCCTTGGTCAGCGCGTTGAACGCAACGGAGTTGTTCAGGCCGATTGTCGGCATGAAGAACGCAACGGAGACCGTGTAGAGCGTAAAGAGCGGCCCAAACGCAATCGTCTCGGCCGTCATGCAGTAAACTCCGGCCGCGCCCATGAACAGGCCGCCGATAAGGTGACAGAGGCTTAAAACTTTCTGCGCCTGAATCCAGCGGTCGGCAATGATGCCGATGAGCGAGGGCATAATCAGTGAGACGATGCCCTGAACGGCATAGAACCAGCCGATTTCATTCGAGAAGCCGTTGCGGGCAAGGAAGTTGTTAAGCGAGGTCAGATAAGAACCCCAGATTGCAAACTCAAGAAACCCCAGAAGGGAGAGTTTAAATTTTATTCCGTTCATGGTTTTTTCGTGCTTATTGTGTTTTTTTGGTGTTAATTATCTCGGTCAGGCGGGCCGCTTCCTCATAGTCCTCGCGCTCTTCGGCGTCCAAGCGGAGTTTTTCAAGCTGTTCCAGCGGCATGTCGGCTTCGGTGCGTGGCTCATTGGCTTTGACAACGTTGGCCTCGTCCATGACGAAGCCGCAGGTGTGGAGAATCTCCTCTGTTGTGTAGATCGGGGCGCCGGTACGCATGGCAATTGCAATGGCGTCCGAGGTGCGCGAGTCGAACTTCACGCGGCGCTCGCCGTCAGTAAAGCTGATTTCAGAATAGAAGATGCCGTCTTCAAACTTATGGATGAAGACCTCCTGCATCGCAATGCCGAAGGCGTGGGCAAACGACGCGAAGAGGTCGTGAGTCATTGGCCGGGGCGACGCAACGCGCTCCATCCGGGCGGCAATAGCCCGCGCCTCAGCCTCGCCGATGACAACCGGAATCTTCACCGGGCCGTCGGCCTGCTCCAGAATCAGGGCGTAGGCTCCCTGCTTTATCTGGCCGACGCTCAGACCCATTACTTTCATTCTTACTCGTTTGGCGCTCATGTGTGTATGTCTGTGTTTTTTATAAGGTGATTACGCCGCTGCCGTAGCAGATTTTGCGGTCCGGGGAATAGATTACGGCATACTGGCCCGGAGCAATGCCCTGGACCTTTTGTTCGCTCTCGATTGTGAAGCGGCGGTCGTCGACGCGCGTCAGTTTCGCGTTGAGAAATTCGGGAGTATGGCGGTTTTTGAAGCTGATTTCGGTCAGCTGCGGGTCCTTCGTAATCCAGTGCATTTCGTCAAGGTGGATAACGTTGCCGTATTGCTTCTGAGTGTCATAGCCCTGCGAGACGTAAATGACGTTGTCGTCAACGTTTTTGCGCACTACGTACCAGGGGCCGCCGCTCAGCCCGAGGCCCTTGCGCTGGCCGATGGTGTGGAACCAGAAGCCGCGGTGTTCACCCAGTTTGCGGCCCGTTTCCAGTTCGACAATTGCGCCGGGCTTTTCGCCCAGATGGCGGCGGATGAAGTCGTTATAGTTAATATTGCCGAGAAAGCAGATGCCCTGGCTGTCGCGCCGGAACGCATTGGGCAGTTTCGCCTCAATGGCCAGTTCGCGCACGCGGCTTTTGGGCATGTCGCCGATGGGGAACATTGCGTGGGCCAGCTGAGCGTAGGTGATGCGCGCAAGGAAGTCCGTCTGGTCCTTGACCGGGTCCGGCGCCGTCCCGAGATAGGTCAGGCCGTCGGCGCCGACAAGGGTCGTTGCGTAATGGCCCGTCGCCGTCTTGTCGAACTCATGGCCCCAGCGCTCGTCAAAATAGCCGAATTTGATTATCCGGTTGCACATGATGTCCGGATTTGGCGTAAGGCCTGCACGGACCGTCCGCAGCGCATAGTCCATGACGTGGTCCCAATACTCCTGATGGAGCGAAACGACGTCGAACGGCAGTCCGTAGTGGCGCGCGATGTAGCCGCACATTTCTATGTCCTCGTCGGCCGCACAGTCGCCCTCGCCGTTGTCAAGGCCTATGCGGATATAAAACAGGTGGACGTCATGGCCCTGCTCAACGAGCCGATGGACGGCCACGGCGCTGTCAACCCCTCCCGATATCAATGCTGCGATTCTCATAGGCCTGCGTTCTTGACCAGCTGCTCGCAGTTGGCAATTAAAAGACTCAGCGGCATGTGGCGTGCCACTATTTTCATTGACCCGTCAGTCAGATAGACGGTGCGGTCTCCGCGGATGTCGAACACGTTGGCCGCGTCGGCCATTGAAACCACTGTCCACTCCTGCGGCATTGCCTTGTTGGCGTCCAGCCAGGTCCGGTCCGGCTCTTCCGTGCAGATCAGAATCGGCTTGATTATCCCGCTCTCCGTCAGTTTCCGGACGGCAATGTTGGCTGCAAAGCGCACGCGGTCGAAGCGGTCGGCTCCCGGACGCTCAAAAATCAGAATATAGGTCTGCGCGCCTGCCGTCGTGTCGTTCAGCTGAACAGGAGAGCCGTCGGCTTCCTTTGCCTGAACCGCAGGCAGCGCGCGGCCAACCATTGAGTTCTCAATGATCTTTGCCTGGCGCTCAAACGGCTTTCTCTGCTCAGGCTTGAACTTCTTGAACGTTGCTCCGGCGCGGGCAAAGGGCAGATAAACTTCGTCGGAAAAAGTCGCCGCCGTGTCTGAAAAGAATGTTGCCTCAGCCATTTTCAGCAGCGAAGCAAAGTCGGCCGGCTTCTTTTGTGTGTTGCGTATCAGGCCGTCAATGCTGAGGAAAACCGTATCGGCCGCAGCATGCGGAATCATTTCGGCAAAATCGCGCAGCGACCGTTCCATCTTCTGCGGGGCGCTGAAGGCGCTCTTCCACGGACAGCGGTCCCAGAAATGCTCGACCATGTAATTCGCCCTCGGACGTCCGAAGGGCAGGTTTTCCGGCGGCGTCGGATATGGAAACCACGTTGCCTGCGCCGATGTCGTCGTCACGGCCGAAAAAGCTATGATTAAAAACAATAACAGTCTATTCATACTGCAAATTTAGTGCTTTTTATTGACTCCGGGAACATAAAACTATTAAAAAATGCAAAACTTCCGTGCAGACGCGCCCGCCCCGGAGATGCCGCCGCAAAAAAAACGAGAGGAGGCAAACACTGTGTGGTGCTTGCCTCCCATCTTGAGTTGCGGGGGGATTGTTTGCGGGCTTAGCCCTTGATGGCTGCGATGCCGGGGAGGATTTTGCCCTCGATGGCTTCGAGCAGGGCGCCGCCGCCGGTCGATACGTAGCTGACTTCGTCGGCCAGGCCGAACTTGTTGACGCAGGCAACGGAGTCGCCGCCGCCAACGAGCGAGAAGGCGCCGTTTTTCGTGGCTTCAACTACGGCGTCGGCAATCGCGCGCGAACCGGCCGTGAAGTTGTCAAATTCAAAGACGCCTGCGGGGCCGTTCCAGAGGATGGTCTTGGCCGGAAGAATGGCGTTCTTGAAGAGTTCGCGGCTCTTGGGTCCGGCGTCCATGCCTTCCCAGCCTTCGGGAATCTCCTGGACGGAGCAGATCTGCGTGTCGCAGTCGTTCTTGAAGGCATTGCCGGCAACGCAGTCAACGCCCAGGACGAGGTTCACGCCTTTTTCCTTGGCTTTTTTCATGATGTCCAGGGCAAGGTCGAGCTTGTCGGTTTCGCAGATGGAGTCACCGACGTTGCCGCCCATGGCTTTTGCGAAGGTGTAGGTCATGCCGCCGCAGAGAATCAGGTTGTCAACCTTGTCCATGAGGTTTTCGATGATGCCGATTTTGGTCGACACTTTTGAGCCGCCCATGATTGCGGTGAAGGGGCGCTTGATGTCGCTGAGGATGTTGTCAACGGCCTGCACTTCTTTTTCCATCAGGTAGCCGAGCATTTTGTCTTCGGGCTGGAAGAAATCGGCGATGACGGCGGTCGAGGCGTGCTTGCGGTGTGCGGTGCCGAAGGCGTCGTTGACGTAGACGTCAGCATAGGATGCCAGGGTCTTGGCAAACTCCTTCTGGGCAACTTTCATGGCCTTCTTGGCTTCGTCGTAGGCAGGGTCTGCCTTGTCAATGCCGACGGGCTTGCCTTCTTCCTCGGGATAGAAGCGGAGGTTTTCAAGCAGCAGAACCTGGCCGGGCTGCAGGGCAGCGGCCTGGTCGGCGGCTTTGGCGCAGTCAGGAGCGAACTGAACTTCGGCGCCGAGAGCCTGGGCAACTACGTCCTTGATCTGGCCGAGGCTCATTTTGGGGTTGACCTTGCCTTTGGGTTTGCCCATGTGGCTCATGATGATGAGCGAGCCGCCGTCGGCAAGGATTTTTTTCAGAGTGGGGAGCGCGCCGCGGATGCGGGTGTCGTCAGTGACGTGGCCGTTTTCATCCAGAGGCACATTGAAGTCAACACGGACAATCGCCTTTTTGCCGGCGAAGTTGTAATTGTCGATTTTCATTTTTGTTAACTGTTTTGTTTATGAGGTTTGAAATTCTTTTTTCTAAGGCCGCAAATTTAGCAATTTATTCCAAGAAAATCAATTTTAGAGTGAAAAAAGTTCCGGACGGTGCGAATAACCGTTCAGGGAGATGAAGTTGAACATTTCGCCGCAGCGGTCATAGATGCGGGGGCCGTAGACGTCCATGATCTGCGGGGGGCTGAGGTTGGTCGTCACGTAGGTCTGATAGTCGTGGCGCATGTCGTAGCGTCGAAGCAGCAGGTCGCCGATGACGTTGGTCGAGGTGCCGTAGTGTGACGTCAGGCGGTTTTCGGTGCCGAGGTCGTCAATGACCAGGCGTTCGATGGCTATGAGGTTGGCCAGGCCTTCGACGCCGTCGCGGGCGTAGGCGTCACAAAGGTCTATGGCGCGCCTGATTCTCATCCAGAAGGGCAGGGGCGTGTGCCGGCGTCCGATTGGCTCGTAGGGGCGCACTTCGTAGCAGAACCGGTTGATGATTTTGATGAGGGTTGACTTGCCCGTGCCGATGTCGCCCCAGATCCAGAGGCCTTTGGACGGACTCAGGCGCGCCCCGGGCAGGCGCATGCACCATTTGAAGATTTCGGCGATGACGGGCTTTTCCGAGGCCGTCAGCGTGTAGCCCGGACAAATCTCGCGGGCAATCTCCATGAACCGCAGTTTAGCCTTGAGAATCTGGACGTCGTTTAAGTCCGCACGAGGGTTCGACGGGGAGTCTTGACGCAAGATTTCCTGAAGGTCTGAACTGGTTATCGGGCTGGCGTTTGTCATTTTTCGCGGTGGCGTTAGTGGGTTTTAATTGCTGTGCGCTCCAGCGGTTAAAGTGCGATTTGAAGTCTGAAAGGTCTATGTGAGTCTTGCCCTCGCGCAGGCAGTGCTGGCGGAAGTCCGTGACCAGGCGGTGAGTGACGTCCTGGCGGCTGAGTTTCAGGTTTCGGGCAATTGCGCCGACCCAGTCGGGCTGGGCCGTGGCCTCCGTCAGCAGCGCGTCAAAGTCCTTGCCTGCGGCGGGCGTTTTGGGCGCCGCAGCCTCTGTTGTCGCCGCCGGAGGAGGGCCAATCAGCAGATAGGGCGGCGTTTGCTGAGGTTGTTTGCGCTTGCGGGCGGCCTCGAAGTAGCGAGCCTGAATCAGTTCTGAGGTCAGCACCGAGTGAGCCTCGAAGAGGCTGCGGTCAAAGAATCCCCATTCCGTCAGCCGCCCGACGATGGTTTCGAGCGTCTCCGGCGTCAGCGATGCCATCTGGCGCAGCATCTTCGCCGCCGTCAGCCGGGTCCACTCCAGGAAGTAGCCTTTATGGTAAATCATGCACAGCAGCCTGATGGCCACAATCTGGCCTTGCGGGCCGAATTCATCTTCGAGTGCATAGAGGCGTTCGTCGTCGAAAAAATCAGTGTCGAGCGCGAAATAGTCGAGTCCGGATTTCGTGTGTCGTGCCATAGTTTTTAAAAAGTTTTGGTTGTTGGTTTGCTCGGTGCAAAGTTACGAACAAAACTTCCCCTATGACCGTAAAATTTGTCATGCGGCGGCGATTTCTTCAACGCCGTCTTCTTTCTTTTTCTTTAGTTTAGTTTTCTTTTCTTTCCTTTGGTGTTCAAAATCCGTCAATCTTCCGCATTTCCGCGCCGGAAATCGTCGGAATGGCGCGCAGGGCAGCACAGTAGGCGGGAAGGGTTGTCGATTTGCGAATCTGTTTTGCGCTCTTATGGCCTATTTCGGGTTCAAGATAGTCCCAATAAGGTTTTATTTTAGAGAGAATCTGGGCGGGGCCGCAGAGCGTCGTCTCAAAGTGGGCAAGCAGTTTGTCATGGAGGCGGAAAATGGCGTCCATCCGGTCGGCGGCGCTCCATTGCCGTGCGTCTTTGATTTCAGCGGCAAGCGATGGGCGCGCAAGCAGTCCGCGTCCAATCATGATGCCTTCAAGGAAGGGGAATCTGTCAGCGATGAGATTGAAATCGGCGGGCGAGAGGATGTTGCCGTTGTAGGTCAGGGGCAGGCGGGTTGCCTCTGCGATTGCGGCGAACTCTTCAAGGCGGCAGTCGCCGCTGTATTGCTGTGTGTGCAGGCGGGCGTGGACGGTGAGGCTCCTGACGGGGGAGTTTTCGAGCAGTGGCAGGTTGATTTGCCAGTGGTCGAGACGCATTTTGGCCGAGAAGCAGACTCCGGGATAGTCGGCCATGGCGCGGAGGACTCCGGCAAGCCTTTCGGGGTCGGCGGCGAGGCCTGCGCCGCGGCCGTGTTTGACCTGCGGCGGGAACGGGCAGCCGAGGTTGAGGTCAATGCGGGTGATTGATTCCCGGGTCAGGGCGTCGGCGAGCAGGCGGAACTCGCCGGCGTCGCGGCAGATTATCTGGGCGGTGGCCTCGGGGGTCGGCGACGTGGTGTCGCGCAGGTCGCGCGGGCGAATCAGGCCGTGTTCGGCGCGGACAAAGGGGGCGCAGTAAGTGTCCACGCCGGAGCCATAGACTTCGGCGTGGAACCGGCGCCAGGGCGCTTCGGTGTAGCCTTGGAGCGGAGCGGCGATGATTTTCATCCGACGGTCCAGGTCTCGCCGGCAAGAATCACGTCGCGGAGCGAGGAGAAGCCTTTTTTAGCCCGAACTTCTTCAATCTGGGCCTGGAGGGCTTCGTTGTAGACGGGGCTTTCAACGTCGCGGATGACACCGAGGGCCAGGGGGAGGTCCGAGCCGTCCATCAGTGCGAGCTGGCGGTGGAGGATGTCCGATGCGGTATGAGCGTCGTGGACAAGGACGTCGTCAAGGGTGTAGCCGTCATGGCCGATAGTGACGGCCTTGAGCTGGAAGCCGTCGCGGACCAGGCCGAATTCCAGGTTGGGGCCGAAGAGCATTTTCTCGCCCTGACGCAGGGTGATTGTTCTGGAGGCGCGGACGGTTTTTTCGGCAACGGGGTTGTGGATGCCGTTGTTGAAGATAACGCAGTTCTGGAGAATTTCCGTGACGGCGGCGCCTTTGTGGCGGGCGGCGCTGATCATGCAGGCGCGGGTCGTTTCGAGTTCGACGTCAATCGAGCGGGCAAAGAACGTTGCGCGGGCGCCGAAGGCGAGTTCGGCGGGGATGAAGGGGTCTTCGGTGGTTCCGTAGGGCGAGGATTTGCTGACGAAACCTCGGGGCGACGTCGGGGAGTATTGTCCTTTGGTCAGGCCGTAGATTTCGTTGTTGAGCAGCAGGATGTTGATGTCAATGTTGCGGCGCAGTGCGTGGATGAAGTGGTTGCCGCCGATTGCGAGTCCGTCGCCGTCGCCGCTGATTTGCCAGACGGTCATCTGCGGGTTGGCGATTTTGAATCCGGAGGCGATTGCTGCGGCGCGGCCGTGGATAGTGTGGAAGCCGTAAGTGTTGCAGTAGTAGGGCAGGCGCGACGAGCAGCCGATGCCGGAGATGACGGCGGTCATGTGTGGCGGGACGCCCAGGGCGGCCATTGCTTTGTGGAGACAGTTGAGGACGGCATGGTCGCCGCAGCCGGCACACCAGCGCACGCTCTGGTCGCTTTTGAAGTCGGCGGGGGTATATTGGGGGTTCATCAGTTCAGAATGTTTTCAATTTTTTCAATCAGTTCGCTAACGAGGAAGGGCTGGCCCTGCACTTTGTTGATGCGGTGAATCTCGGCTGCGGGGAAGTGCATCTGAAGGTAGTCGGCGAGCATGCCCGTGTTCAGTTCGGCGACGATTACCTTTTTATATTGCGCGAGGATTTCGCCCATGTTGGCAGGCAGGGGGGAGATGTAGCGCAGTTGAGTGAAGGCGATTTTGCGTCCGTGGGCATTCAGTTCGGCGGCGGCGGTGCGCAGGTGGCCGTATGTTCCGCCCCATCCCAGGAGCAGGGTGTCGGCCGTGTGGTCATCGTCGAAGTGGACTCGCTGAGAGGGGATGTCGAGGGCTATGTTTGCAATTTTGCGGCGGCGCAGTTCAACCATCTGTTCGTGGTTGCCGGGATGGGTTGAGATCGCGCTGGTCGTGCAGTCTTTTTCGAGGCCTCCGAGGCGGTGTGTGGCGCCTTCGGTTCCGGGGATGGCCCAGTAGCGCACGAGGTTTTCCTGGCGTTCATAGGGTTTCCATGAGCCGTTGGCCTTGTTGGCGGGGAGCAGCGGCGGATGGATTTCCGGATATTCATTGGCCTGCGGCACGCGCCAGGCCGACGATCCGTTGCCGATGAAAGCGTCGCTCAGCAGGATGACGGGGGTCATGTGTTCAAGGGCGATGCGGCATGCTTCGAAGGCCATGTCGAAGCAGTCGGTCGGTGAGGTCGGAGCGACGACGGCGAGCGGACATTCGCCGTTGCGGCCGTAGAGGGCCTGCATCAGGTCGGTCTGCTCCGTTTTTGTCGGCAGTCCGGTCGAGGGGCCTCCGCGCTGGACGTCGATGACAACCAGGGGCAGTTCTGCCATGACGGCCAGGCCGAGGGCTTCGCCTTTCAGGGCCAGGCCCGGACCGGAGGTTGACGTTACGGCCAGTGAACCGGCAAACGAGGCGCCGATTGCGGAGCAGATGCCGGCAATTTCGTCTTCCATCTGTACGGCTTTGACGCCGAGGTCCTTGCGCTTGGCAAGTTCGTGGAGAATGTCAGTGGCAGGAGTGATCGGATATGAGCCGAGGAAGAGCGGGCGGCCCGAACGTTCGGAGGCCATGATGAGGCCCCAGGCCGTGGCCGTGTTGCCGTTGATGTCCGTATAGATGCCCGGCATGGCCGGGTTGCTCTGAATTCTGTATGTGCTGACCGAGGCGTGGATGTTGTGGCCATAGTCGAATCCGGCAGTCAGCACCTTCGAGTTGGCCTCGAAAATCGCCGGCTTCTTGCCGAATTTGGCCTTGAGCATCGTCAGGGCGCCTTCGAGCGGACGGTCAAAGAGCCAGCAAATCAGGCCCAGGGCGAATATGTTGCGGCATTTAAGCACTGACTTCTGGTCCAGGCCGGAGCCTTCGAGGGCAGCCTTGGTCATTGACGTCACCGGCACTTCAAGCACCTGGGCGTTGATGCCGAGTTCGGCAATCGGGTCAAGGGTCTTGAATTCGGCTTTTTTCAGGTCGGCCTCCTTGCAGGAGTCTACGTCGAAAATAACAATTCCGTTGCGCTTGAGGAAGCCGGCGTTGCGCTTGAGCGCAGCCGGATTCATTGCAACGAGAACGTCACAGCAGTCGCCCGGAGTGAAGACATTGCGGCCAATGCTGACCTGAAAGCCGCTGACGCCGCTGAGCGAACCCTGCGGAGCGCGGATTTCGGCCGGATAGTCCGGGAAGGTCGATACCTGATTGCCGACCGACGCTGAGACATTAGTGAAGATATTGCCGGCAAGCTGCATGCCGTCACCGGAGTCGCCTGAAAAGCGGACAACCACGTTTTCAAGTTCCTGGACGCCCAGAGCGGCGTCGTCCGTATGATTTGGGGTCATTTGTCCTTTAATGGATTTAAGGTTTATTATTTTGCAGCGCAAAGTTAAGTAAATATTTCTGATTTTAGTTAACTTTGCCTGCAACTTTTCAACGTGTTTTTACGTTTTTTAGTAAAAACATATTTAATATCAACCCTTAAAACCAAAATTCCCGTGGACTACAAACGCATTCTCTGGACCTCGCTGCTGGTTCTCGCAGCCGGTATCCTTTTACTCTGTTACAAGCTTCCGAGCCTTGAGTTCTTCGTCAGTTGTCTCGGCTATCTGTTTCTGGCTTCGGCCGTGTTGAACATCGTGTTGCAGTTTGTGCGCGCCCGCCGCCACTCTGACGAGGCCGGTCGCAAATCCTCCGGGGCCTCCGTCTTCGGAATGTTGTCGGCCGTAGCCTCGGGCGCTCTCGGCCTGTGGATGGTTCTCTCTCCCGGCGGTTTTTCAACGGCCATGATCTATATTCTTGGCGCAATGATGATTCTTGCCGGTCTGTTTCTGGTTTTCACCATGGTTGCCGGCTTCCGTCCCGTCAAATTCCCCTTCGGGTTCTATTTGTTGCCGTCGCTCGTCGCCCTGTGTGGCATTGTCATGTGCATACTCCCTCCTGACACCACTAAGGAGTTTATTGTCATGATTACGGCCATTGCCATGATTGTTTTCTCCGTCGGCGCTCTCATTGAGGTTGCCGCCATCATATCCTTCCGCCGCAACCTCGTCGTGGCCGCTTCCCCCGTCTCTCAGGCGCCTGCCGAGGCCGCGGCCGAGACTGTGACGCCTCCCGCGGCCGAGTCTGACTCTGTGACTCCTCCCGCGGCTGAGTTCGACTCTGTGACTCCGACGGAATAGACTGACAGAGGCGACCCGAGTGGTCGCTTCTTTTTTTTGCCGGTTGCGGGTTAATTCGTATTTTGGAGCGGAATTTTTTGTTTTTATGGGGAAAATGTGTAAATTTGGCACATTAATTTATATGTATTGGCCAAGGCCCTTGCATGGGCTGAGGCTCGTTCCTATTACTCTAACCGATTAATTATCAGCACGAAAATGGACCTCCAGAATGAACCCTTGACGGCATCCGAAGCTTTCGCATCTGAAGCCGCAGTGACCCCCTCAACCGACAGTCAGAGCCGCCCGGCGCCGCTCTCCAAGCCGGAAATCGTTGAAAGCATCAAGACGCTCGTCAGCAAGGATGCAGCCGAAATTTCCAATGACGACATCAACCGACTGAAGGTCCGTTTCTACGCCATACGCCATGACGAGATTGCCGCCGAAAAGGCCGCCTATCTTGCCGTTGAAGGCAACCTGGAGGCTGAGTTCAAGCCTGCCGTCGACGCTCTTGAGGAAGAATTCAAGGCCTCTCTCCAGGTCTATAAGGACAAGCGCGCGGCCCTGAAAGCTGCCCAGACGGCCCTGGAACTGGACAATCTGCAAAAGAAAAACGCGATTATTGAAGAACTCAACAATGCCTCGGACGATGCCGACAGTGTTCACCGCCATATTGAGCGCGTGCGCGAACTGCAACAGTCGTTCAAGGAAATCGGCAACGTGCCTGATACGGAGACCTCAGCCCTGTGGAAGCGCTATCAGGAAGCAACCGAGAAGTTCTACGACCAGCTCAAGGTCAACAAAGATCTCCGCGACCTCGACTTCAAGAAGAATCTTGAACTGAAAACACTGATTATTGAACAGGCGCGCAAACTCCTGGAGGAGACTGACGTCGTTGTTGCGTTCCGCCACCTTCAGGACCTGCACACGAAGTGGCGCGAGGCAGGCCCCGTCGCCCGCGAACTTCGCGAGGAAATCTGGGCCACATTCAAGGATATCTCCGCCGAAATCAACAAGAAATACCAGGCGTTTTTCGAAGAACGCAAAGCGGCCGAACTTCGTAACGAAGAGAGCAAGATTGCACTGTGCGAGCGCCTGGAGGCAATCGACATCGAAGGCCTGAAGAGCCATACCGCCTGGGAGGAAGCGACCAAGACCGTCCTTGCCTCTCAGGAAGAATGGAAAACCCTCGGATTTGCCTCGCGCAAGGCCAACAATGAACTGTTTAAGCGCTTCCGCACCCGCTGTGACGACTTCTTTGCCGCCAAGGCCGCCTATTTCAAAGCCGTCAAGGAGGACTATGCTGAAAACCTTGCCAAGAAAATCAGCCTCTGCGAACAGGCCGAAGAACTGAAGGAAAGCACCGACTGGAAGAAAGCCTCTGACCGCCTGATTGACCTTCAGACTAAGTGGAAGGCCATCGGCGCCGTCCCCAGAAAGCACAGCGACGCCGTCTGGGCGCGCTTCCGCTCTGCCTGCGACTACTTCTTCGAGCGCAAAAAGCAGTTTGGCTCCGAAACACGCAAGAGCGAGCAGGAAAACCTTCAGAACAAACGCCGGATCATTGAACAACTGAAGGCCATTGGCAGCGCTGACGGCGCTGAAGAGCGCAAGGCTGCGATTGCCCATGTGCGCGAACTGATGCAGGCCTATCAGCAGGCGGGCCACGTCCCCTTCCGCGAAAAGGACAAGATTCATGACGCCTACCGCACCGAAGTCAGCCGTCTTTACGACCTGCTTGACATGAACAACCGCCGCGCTGCCCGCGCCGCCTTCGAAGACCAGGTCAAGGGCCTTGAGGGCAATGACCGCGAACTGGCGCGCCAGCGTGACCGCCTGATGCGCTCGCTCGAAACCAAAAAGAACGAAATCAAGACCTTCGAGAACAACCTTGGCTTCTTTAACTCGCGCTCGCGCAGCGGCGAGGCCATGCTTCGCGACATGCAGGGCCGCATTGCCCGCCTTCGCGAGGAACTTGAGTCAATCCAGAGCAAAATTGAGATTGTAGAGTCGAAGATTAATGCCTGAAATACCTTCTCGAGGACGTTACGGACGCTTCCTCAGAGAGTTGCTGTCACTGCTTGACCTCGTAGTGGTCAACGCCCTGTTCGGTATTCTCTGCTGGATGCATCCCGAGTTGCTTGACCATTACGGGCGCCTGAAATGGCTGCTCGTAACGGTCAGTTTCCTGCCTGTGGCCACTATGTTCGAGCGCGCGCGCGTTCAACGTACACTCCATCTGGAGCGCCTCGTTGTCAGTTCGTTCAAGGCCGTCATTCTTCATGCGCTCTGCTTTGTCACGCTCCTTTCCTTCCTGAAGGCCAACGACTTTCCCGCCGGGTTCTATTTCCGGTATTACCTGATGATGTTCGTCGTGATGCCCTTCCTTTGGATCGGCACCCGGCTGCTGCTTAAGTATTTGCGTACTCGGGGACGCAACTATTCACGAGTGGTCGTTGTCGGCACGAACCCGACGGCGCGCCGCCTTGGCGAATCGCTGACCTTCGACGAGTCCTACGGCTATCGCCTGCTCGGCTTCTTCGACAAGACTCCCGCCCCCGGCTTCAGTGGCACCTACTGCGGCACGATTGACAATCTTGACGAATTCATCCGCGAGAACGCCGTTGACGAAGTTTTCTTCTCCCTCTCGGGCGAGAACGAAGACGAACTGCTCCGAGTCATCAGCATCACGGACAACACGATGGTCGAGTTTCACTACGTGCCGAAGATTTCGCCCTTTGTCGGCCGCCGCTTCGACATGGACAATGTCGGCGGTCTGCCCGTGCTGACGCCCCTTCTGAACCCCCTGAGCCGCCGCTACAACCGCATCATCAAGCGTACGTTCGACTTGGTCTTCTCGTCGGCGTTCCTGCTTGTCTCCCCCTTGATTTTCATTCCCGTGGCGATTGCGGTCAAGCTGTCATCGCCCGGTCCGGTCTTCTTCCGCCAGAGGCGCACCGGCTACAAAGGGCGTGAATTTACCTGCCTGAAATTCCGCACCATGAGGGTCAACCCTGACAGCGACAAAACCCAGGCCACGACCAATGACCCCCGCAAGACCCGCGTCGGCGACTTCCTGCGCCGGACCTCAATCGACGAACTCCCGCAGTTCATCAACGTCTGGCTCGGCGACATGTCCGTCTGCGGTCCGAGGCCTCACATGCTTGCCCATACGGAGCAGTATAGTCGCCTGATTGACCGCTACATGCTCCGCCATGTTGTCAAGCCCGGCATCACCGGCTGGGCCCAGGTCTGCGGCTTCCGCGGCAACACGGACGAACTTTGGAAAATGGAGCAGCGCGTAATCGCCGATGTCTGGTACATTGAACACTGGAGTCCGATGCTTGACCTGAAAATCATTGTCAGAACAATCGTCAACGCACTTTGTGGAGAAGAAAACGCATATTGAGTTGCAGGCGCTGGCCGTTCTCAAGCGCTTCTTCGGCTATGACTCGTTTCGCCCCGGACAGGCCGAGATAATCACGACCGTCTGCGCCGGACGCGACTGCGCCGTGCTGATGCCGACGGGCGGCGGAAAGAGCCTCTGCTATCAGATTCCGGCCCTGATTCAGCCGGGAATGGCCGTTGTTGTCAGTCCGCTCATCGCCTTGATGAACGACCAGGTCCAGGCCTTGCAGGCCAACGGCATCCCCGCCGCATCGCTCCATTCCGGCCAGGCTGACGCGGAAAATGCCGCCGTCATCGAGCAGATTCGCCACGGCCAGATCAAACTCCTCTATGTTTCGCCTGAGCGCCTGCTGATTGAAATGGAGCGCTGGCCCTCAGCCATGCGCATCTCGCTCTTTGCCGTCGATGAGGCCCACTGCATATCGCAGTGGGGCCACGATTTCCGCCCCGAATACACGCGCCTGAGCCGAATCAAGGAATTGTTTCCCTCCGTTCCCGTCATTGCCCTGACGGCCACGGCCGACAAGCTCACACGCGCCGACATCATCAGCCAGCTGCGCCTGAGTCGCCCCGCCGTCTTTATCAGCTCCTTTGACCGCCCTAACATTTCGCTGACGGTCATGCAGAACCCCGGCCGACCCAAGAAACTCTCCCTCATCTCCGCGCTGATTGACCGCTATGCCGACGACTCCGGCATCATCTACTGCATCAGCCGCAAGGCAACCGAACAGATGGCCGCGGAACTGAGCGTGCGCGGCTACAGCGTGGCCGTCTACCACGCCGGCATGTCGGCCTCCGCCCGCAACCGCGCCCAGAGTGACTTTATCCATGGCCGCGTGCAGGTTGTCTGCGCGACTGTGGCCTTCGGCATGGGCATTGATAAGAGCAACATCCGTTACGTTATCCACAACAATCTGCCGCGCAACATCGAGGGCTACTACCAGGAAATCGGCCGAGCCGGACGCGACGGTCTTCCGGCCGAGGCGCTGATGTTCTATTCCTTTGCCGATGTGGCCACCCTGCGCCACTTCATTGAAGAAGGCGAGCGCGAAAAAATCAACATGGAAAAACTCTCGCGCATGGTCGACTATGCCGAGACCGGAGTCTGCCGCCGACGCGTCCTGCTGAGCTATTTCTCCGAGCCGACCGACCACGACTGCGGCAACTGCGACGTCTGCCTCTCGCCCCCCCAGCGCATTGATGGCAACATCATTGCCCAGAAAGCCCTCAGCGCCATTGTCCGCACGGGCGAGCGGGTAGGGGTCTCCATGCTCGTCGACATCCTGCGCGGCTCCTCGCGCGCCGACCTGATTGCGCGCGGCTTTGACCGCATAAAGACTTACGGCGCAGGGCGCGACCTCAGCGCCCCGGAGTGGAAGGCCTATCTGGGCCAGATGCTCCAGCTGGGCCTCTTCGAGATTGCCTATGACGAGGGCAACCGCCTGAAACTCACCTCCGCCGGCTCCAGGGTCCTGCGCGGCGAGCTGCCCGTGGTCCTCTCCAAGTTCTACTTCGAGCGCCCCGCCGGGCCTGAGCCGAAAACCTCCGCCGGCAGGGCCGAAGAGACCCGCCGTTCCGCTCCTGACGATGCCGCCCTGCTGCGCGAACTGAAGCGCCTGCGCGCCGACATGGCCCGGATTCAAGGCATTCCTCCTTACGTGATTTTCAGCGACCGCACCTTGCAGGACATCTGCCGCCGGCGCCCGACCTCACGCGAGGAATTTGCCGCCGTTTTCGGCGTCGGCGAAGTCAAGACCGAGCGCTATTGGACCCACTTCACGCGCGTTGTCCGCCTCTTTGAGAGCAAGAAAAACTAAAAAACAGCAAACCCCGTATGGCTTCCTTCCGCAAACTCTTCAACAAGTTTCTCCATAGCGACAACCTGCTCTTCACGTTTCTGCGCTCCGGAGTGTCGAGCTGGATTTCCGGAGCAACAGATCTGGTTTTGAGCTTCGTCTTCTATGCCTGGGTCAACCTCGATCCCTGGCTCGCCTCGACCATCGGCGCCGTCTGCGGCGGCATTGTCAACTGTTCCGTCAACTATCGCTTCACGTTCCACGCAACCGACTGTCCCGTCCGTGCCGTCATCGTCAAGTTCGCAATGGTCTGGCTCGGCTCCGTCGCCCTCAACGCCTGGGGAACCGAGGCGCTCTACTATCTGCTTCAGCGCTGGACCTGGCTCGAAACCATCGGCTTCCGCCCTGACGGCTACTTCGCCGCAGCTCGCTTCATCGTCTCCGTTCTTGTCGGCTGGATCTGGAACTTCCTCCTTCAGCGCTACTTCGTTTACCGTCCAACCCGTCTTGACCCTTACCTGATCAGACTCCTTCCCATTGAAAGAAAAGTTGAGCAATGATTTCTTGCTCATTAGAGTAAAAAATCGTATTTTTGCGTCATCAAAATTCATCATCATTCATTTTCCTCTCTAACAAGCTCTCATGTCAATGATAAACGCCATAAAACGGGCCTTCGGTTTCTCCGAGCAGTATTCCTACTCTGAGGAACTGGACGAACTCGACAAAGACACTGACGCTGCCGAGGCAGCCGCTCCGGAACCGGACCCCGTCCCCTCCGACGAGGCCTCCGATGCGTTCCTCAACGCCGTCCTGGCCGTCATTAACTCATCGCTGCCTCCCGTCGTTGCCGAGGCCATTGACTCCGGCCGCCAGCGGGCCAAACTGCGCCAGATGCTCGGTCCCGCAATGGACGAGTTTGCCTGTGCAATGCGCCGCATGGCCCTTAAGGAACTGACCGGCGACCGCGCCAAGATGCAGACCGAGCTTGAAGAACTGAGAACCGAGAAAAAAGACTTTGCCTCCAAGCGCGACGAGCAGAAGGCCAGCCTCCTGAGCGAGCAGCGACAGCGCCGCGCCCTTCAGGACCGCAACCGTGACCTCGAAGCCCGCATTGCCGAACTTGACTCCGAAATCGAGCAACACAAACTCTCGATTTCCTCGCTGATGAACAAAATCCGCGTGGCCGAAGTCAGCGAAGGCGACTTCGAGGCCCTCAAGACCTCCCTTGAATCCCGGGTGAACGACCTGAAGACGAAACTCGAAGCCAAAGAGGCCGAAAACCTCGAACTAAGCGCCCGTATCGCCGACCTCGAAGCCCCGAAAGCCCTTCAGGAAGCCCTTGAACAACGCAAGGAACTGACCGCCGACATGGCCTCCACTGACGCCGACGAAGCTCCCCGCAAGCCCCGCCGCTCGCGCAAGCGCAAAACCCCCGTCGCCGTGTCTCAGGGCGAACCTTCGGCCGACCTCGCCGAGATTGAAATAGTCGACTGGCTCCTGCCCGGCGGCGCTCCTGCCGGCCACACCCCCGCGGGTCCTGATCCCGACTTTGGCTATCAGCCCCCGCGCCACACCCCCGAACCTGACCCAAACACCCAACTGACGCTCTTTTAATTCAGCATGAAACGAATAATAATCGCCGCGCTACTCGTCGGCGCCTCCGCCTCCGTAGCCCCGCTGTCAGCCGCGCAGACTGTCAGCGTCGCAGACCTTGCCCACTATGTCTATCCGGCAAACGTCGCCGCCTCCGCCTCGCTCAGCTTCATGCCTGACGGCCTGAGTTTCCTCAAAATCGGCGAGGATGGCAAAACCATTGACCGCTACGACGTTGCCTCCGGAAAGAAGCTTGATACCGTCATAAACGTGGCCTCGACCCGTGGCGACCGCAAAATCGAGTCAATCGCCGACTATGTCCTCAGCCCCGATGCAACCAAAATGCTCGTCTACGAGGCCAAGACGCCTGTCTATCGCCATAGCTTCTGGGCCGAATATTTCATCTTCGACCTCAATCGCAACACTCTCCGGCCCCTCTCCGAGGCCCATCCCCGCCAGCAGGCCCCGGTGTTCAGCCCGGACGGACGCATGGTTGCCTTCATGGCCGACGACAACAACATCTACATCCACAAACTCGACTATGGTTCCGAAGTCGCCGTCACTGATGACGGCCTCGTCAACTCCATCATCAACGGCGTGCCTGACTGGACCTATCAGGAAGAGTTCACGACGTTCCGCTCAATGGAGTGGGCGCCCGACAACTCTACGCTTGCATTCCTGCGCTACGACGAAACCGCCGTTCCCGCCTTCTCCTTCACCATGTATGAAGGCGCATGCAACCCGATGGAGCAGTATGCGCTTTATCCGGGCGACTTTACCTACAAATATCCCGTGGCCGGTGAAAGAAACTCGCGCGTAACCCTCCATTCTTACGACGTTGACACCCGCAAAATCAAGTCGATTGACATTCCGCGCACCGACCTCGAGTACATTTCCTCGATTCACTTCGGCCCCGAATCCTCCCAGCTGATTGTCACCACTCTCAACCGCGAGCAGAACCTCCTTGACATCTATCGCGTCAACCCCCGTTCGGCCGTCGCCCAGTCAATCCATCAGGAGCGGAGCAGCGCCTGGATTCTTCCCGAGTGCTACGAAAACATCGCCTACGAAAAAGACGGCATGGTCATCCGCAGCGACCGGACCGGATTCAGCCACCTCTACCGGATTGACTACAACGGCAACGACCTCGGAGCAATAACATCCGGCAATTATGACGTAACGGCCTACTACGGCTGCGCCCCTGACGGCACCCGCTACTATCAGTCGACCGAAAACGGCCCCCTGAACCGCCTTGTCTGCAAAATTGACCGCAAAGGCCTCAAGAGCGTCGTCTCGCCCGCCGAAGGATGGTCAACCGCGCAGTTCGCCCCGGCAATGAACTTCTACGTTCTGAACCATTCTTCCTCTTCTGTGCCGCCCGTGTTCTCCCTGATTGCCGCTGGAAAGGAGAAAAAACTCCGCGTATTGCAGGATAATGCCGACTATGCGGCGCGGTTTGCCGCCGCTCCGCGGAAGGAATTTTTCACCGTCGGCAGCGCCGGAGAAACCCTCAACGGATGGATGATCAAGCCCACTGACTTCTCCGAGACGCGCAAGTATCCCGTAATCATGACCCAATACAGCGGCCCCGGCTCGCAGGAAGTAACCAACCGCTGGACAATGGACTGGGCCTGGTATGCCGCCACGCAGGGCTTCATAGTTGTCTGCGTCGACGGTCGTGGAACCGGCGCCCGCGGACGCAAGTTCGAGCAGATCGTCTACAAGAACCTCGGCCACTACGAAACCATTGACCAGAACGCCGTCCTTGCCCATCTGCAGACCCTTCCATTCGTCGACGCCGCCCGCATTGGCATCTGCGGCTGGAGCTACGGCGGATACGAAACCCTCATGTGTGCCTCCAGCGGCGCCCCTTACGCCGCCGCAGTGGCCATCGCGCCCGTAACCTCATGGCGCTACTACGACACTGTCTATGCCGAACGCTACATGCAGACGCCCCGACAGAACGAAACCGGCTATGAAAAGTCTGCCCCCGTCAGCCGCGTCGACAAGCTCAACTGCCCCCTGCTCCTGATCAGCGGAACGGCCGACGACAATGTCCACATGAGCAACATGATTGAACTGACCGCCCTGATGATCAGTCAGGACAAGTGGCCCGACATGCTCCTTTTTCCGAACATGAACCATTCGATTAACGGCTGCAACACCCGCGCCGTGGTCTACTCACGCATGATGCAGTTCTTCTTTGACAAACTTGGAAAGTAATAACCTTATTGTCATTACCGGACCGACCGCCAGCGGAAAAACGCGCCGCGCCGTCGAACTCGCCCTTGCCCTCGGCAACGGCGAGATTGTCAGCGCCGACTCGCGCCAGGTCTACCGCGGCATGGACCTCGGAACCGGCAAAGACCTTGAAGAGTACGGCCGGGTCCCTTATCATCTGATTGACACCCAGCCCGCCGGAAGCAAGTATAACCTCTACGGATACCTGACTGACGCCCGCGCCGCCATTGCCGACATCCGCGCCCGTGGCAAGCGGCCGATTCTCTGCGGCGGCACGGGCCTCTACGTCGAGTCGCTGCTGCGCGGCCTCGTCCTCCCTGAAGTCCCTGAAAACCCCGCGCTGCGCGCCGCCCTCAGAGGCAAGTCGCTTGACGAACTGACCGAGATGCTCGCCTCCATGAAGCGTCTCCACAACACGACTGACGTCGACACCTGCGCCCGCGCAATCCGCGCAATAGAAATTCAGACCTTCTACGCCGACCATCCCGAGGCCGACCCCGCCGTTGCCAGCGTCCCGCCCGAGTGTGACGCCATTATTGGCGTCGCCATTGACCGCGACGAGCGCCGTCGGCGCATCGAGCAGCGTCTGCGCGCCCGTCTCGACGCCGGAATGGCTGACGAAGTCCGCCGCCTGCTCGACTCCGGAATCCCTGCCGACGACCTTATATATTATGGTCTCGAGTATAAATATCTGACGCTCTACGTGACCGGACAAATGTCATTCGACCGGATGGAGAGCGAACTGCTCATTGCCATTCATCAGTTTGCAAAGCGCCAGATGACCTGGTTTCGCGGAATGGAGCGCCGTGGCCACCACATTGACTGGATTGACCATAACGACCCCTCTTTTCTTCAGAAGGCCCTCGCACTGATTGAAAAATGAAACGATTCCTGCTATTCTGTCTCGTATTAATACCGTTTTCATTCTGCCGCTCGGAGAATAATATAACCTCCGATTCCATTCCTGTTCCTGCCGACTCCCTTGCGCCGCTCCATGGCAACTGGTTTCAGCAGCTGGTCCGGACCGGATTTCAGATCAACGATCCCCGGATCAGTTATCCGCGCTTTCCCCGCTTCTGCCTCAAGGTCTACAACTGGGGTGACCGCACGTTCAACTCTTATGACCCCGCCTATGTCCGCAGTACCGGCAAAAACTGGAAAATCTCCGTCAAGTCCGACAACTGGAACCAAAGCTATCGTTACGTATTCAGCCTCTTCGACCAAAACAACGTCTCGGTGCGAAGCCGCGTCAGCTCAGACCTCGGTATCAGCCTGAACTTCATGGCCGTCGGTATCAGTTACACGCGCGCCCTCGACGAACTCTTCTACGGCAGGAAAAACAAGCGAAACTCCCTTGACTTCTCTTTCACATGCTCCCGCTTCTCCGTTGAGCTGCTCTCGCAGCAGACCGAAGGCGGCGCTTACATTGACCGCTATGGCGACTACGAAAACGGCAAGTTTCTCCACATGCCCTTCGATGGCCTGAGCCAGAGCCAGACCTCCGTAACCGCCTTCTACTTCTTCAACCATAACCGATACTCGCAGAGCGCCGCCTACGCCTACTCGAAATATCAGCTCCGCAGCGCCGGCTCCTGGATTGGCGGCTTCCGCTGGGGCCACCGCAGAATCGTCATGGACTTCTCCGACCTGCCCGACGACATGAAGGAAGCAAACCCGGACTTTCCGCTGATCAACACGTTCAACTATAATGAATACTCCCTCCTTGGCGGCTATGCCCACAACTTTGTACTCAACCGCCACTTCCTCTACAACATAACAGCGATGCCCTGCGTCGGCTATCGCAATTCGGAACTTCACACCGACTCGCGCGGCCGCCGCGAAATGATTTCCGCCAACATGATCGGACGAATGTCCCTGACCTATAACAACCGGATGCTCTTCTGCGGAATCGTCGCTAAATTCAACGGCGGATTCATTTTGAACAAAAATTTCTCCTTTTTCAACTCAACGCAGTACGCAACCGCCATTGTCGGCGTAAGATTTTAAACAAAAACACTTGATTTTCCGAAAATTATTCGTAACTTTGCACCCGTCTTAGCAACTAAGACACCAATACAAACCCAACTCATTAACTAATTTTCTAATTTCAAAACCCAAACTCTACTATGGCAACTAAGATTCGCCTGCAGCGTCGTGGTCACAAAGACTATGCGTTCTATCCTATCGTAATCGCCGACAGCAGAGCGCCACGAGATGGCAAATTTATCGAGCGCATTGGTTCTTACAACCCCAACACCAATCCCGCCACGATAACTTTGAACTTCGAGCGGGCTCTGTATTGGCTCAACGTCGGTGCAATCCCCACCCAGACCGTCCGCACAATCCTCTCAGGAGAGGGCGTGCTGCTGATGAAGCACCTCCAGGGCGGTGTCAAGAAGGGCGCATTTGACGAGGCTGAAGCCGAACGTCGCTTCGCCGCATGGAAGCAGAACAAGCAGAAGGCTGTCGACGCTGACAAGACTGCTATGGCTTCCAAAAAAGAACAGGACCTGAAGGCTCGTCTCGAGGCTGAGCAGGCTGTCAACAAGGCTAAGGCTGAAGCCGTGGCCAAGAAGAAAGCCGAGCTTGCTGCCGCTAAGGCTGAAGCCGAGGCTGCCGCCGCTGCTGAAGCTGCCGCTAACGAGGCTCCCGCAGAAGAAGCTCCTGCTGCTGAGGCTGAATAAGTTCCGCTTCATGCAAAATTCTTTTGAAAGCCTGCCCGAGCCAAAACCGAGCAGGCTTTCGCCTTTTTAACCTCCTCCCGCCCCATGACGCAATCGACTGAACAATACTTCGGAATTGATGTTGTCAAGTTCTTGATGGCACTCTGCGTCGTGGCCATTCATCTTCCGGTCTACTATCTGACCGACGACCCCGCCGGCATTTATCCGCCGGCCTTCGACTGGTTCATTGCCCTGGGCGTGCCGTTCTTCTTTGCGTGTTCCGGATTCCTGACGGCCGGGCGCCTCGACTCAATCCCTGAGGCAGGGAAGGGCAGGGAGGCATACCTGACCTCGCGAGCCGTCCGCCTGCTGAAAATACTTCTCTACTGGAACCTGATCTACCTGCCGCTGACCGTGGCCGAGTGCGTCCATCTGGAAATTCCGTTCCGCCGGGCCGTTGCCGAGAACCTCGCCGCCTTATTTACGGAGGGCCACTCCTTTGCGTCCTACGTCCTCTGGTATGTCTACGCCCTCGCCATCACCCTGGGGCTGCTGGCCCTGACCTGCCGCCGCCGGTGGCTGACGGCCCTCCTTGCCCTGGCGTTCGCCCTTGTGACGGTCGGAGTCCGTCTCTATGCCGGGCAGATGCAGCAAACCGCTGCCGGAACCCTGCTGTTCAATTTCGCTTCGACGGCCCTGGGCGGCGGACTGTTCTTTTTCAGCGGATTTTACCTCTCACGGATGGAAATATGGCGGAAATCCGCGCCTTTTTGGCGGAAATCCGCGCCGCTTTGCCTCGCTGTTGTCGCCCTTGCGGCGAGCCATTACGCCTTTGACCATGCAATCCGCTTCAACCGCCTCATTGGCGGATTCGCCCTCGTGTGCGCGGCACTGGCTCTGTCCGCCTTCTGCCGCCCGTCAGGCGCCTCGCTGCTGCTCCGCCGCCTCAGCATGTGGGTTTACTTCCTCCATCCGATGGTCCTTATGTTCCTTTTCCGATGCCTGAAGCTCGACGCCCTCTGCACCCCTGCGGTTGCCCTGACCGTCGCCATGGCCGCGACAACGGCTCTTGCCGCTTGCGCTCTCAGGCTCTCTGATTATTATCCAAAACTTAAAAAGTTGGTATAATGGATGTTATAAGCGTCTTCCCAAAATCAATTGACATGCGGACAATCGAGCGTGCCGTCAACATTATCCGCCGGGGTGGGGTAGTCATCTACCCGACCGACTCGAACCCCGCTCTTGCCGCCGACTCGCTCAACCCGACGGCAATCGCCACCCTCTGTCGCTTGAAAAAAATTGATCCCGCGCGCCAGACCCTCTCCATTGTCTGCTCGTCGATTGCCCAGGCTGCCCAATATGCCCGCATTGACAACCGCGCCTACGACGTTCTGCGCCGCAATCTCCCGGGTCCGTTCACCTTCATTCTCCCTCCCGTGCCTGCCCTGCCAAAACCCTTTAAACACCGCAAGCAGGTTGGCGTCCGCGTCCCTGACAATGAAATTGCCCGCGCTCTGGCCGAAGAACTCGGCCACCCGATAGTCAGCGGCTCGCTCGGCGGCGTTGACCCCTTCGACCTCGAATCGCAGGTCGAGCTGATGCTGACCGATGCTGACCGTGACCCTGATGACCTCCGCGGCAGCACGTCCATGGTCAGCCTGCTTGACTCTTCCGCCCCCGAAATTCTCCGCGAAGGCCCCCTGGAACTGCAATAAACCCCTAAAAACATATCATTTATTCACTACTTCACTTCACTTAAAATGAAAAAAATCTTACTTGCTATTGCGGCTGCCGCTCCCGCTCTCGGAGCAGTTGCCGAAGTCGAAACAAAGACCTACTATGATGTCATTGTCGGCTTCAGCACTGACGGACGCTACGCTTCGTCGGAAATGTACGGAACCGTCATTGTCTACGACCTGGACACCGACGACCACTTCGACTACTTTGAAACGAACACAAACACTTACGGCGTCGGCAACGGCAACTTCTGGGGCCGCGACGGCATGGTCGGATTCATTGACAATGCCGGCGGATCATCCGTCTGGAAAGCAGGTCGCTGGAGCCGTCTCCCCCTGGCTGCATCAGACCCCGCAGGCATGGGCAGCGCAAACGCAATCACTCCTGACATGAGCCGAATCTGCGGCAACGCAAGCACCGGAGCAGGACTTGTACTTGACGGAGCCGACCTCATGGTCTATCCCTGCTACTGGGACGCAAACGCCAACGGCACTTACGGCCGCCAGCAGCCGCTCCCATACCCGACTGAAGACCTCATCGGCCAGGCGCCGCAATACGTAACCGCAGTCAGCATCACCGAGGACGGCCGCACAATCTGGGGCCAGATTACCTCCGGCAACGGCTTCTATCACGAACCGATCGTCTATCATCAGAATCCGGAAACCAACGAGTGGACCTACGATCTGCCCCTGCGCAGCCAGTGCCTGCCCGAAGGAATCGAGGTTGTTCCCTATCCCGGCGACGGTCCCGTAATCCCCTCAATGGAAAACTTCATGACCGAAGAAGAACTTGAAGCCTATGACGAAGCCTACAATAGATATCGCGAAGACCCCTCGCTGAAGGAACCGACCTATGCCGAATTCATGACTCCCGAAGAAATCGCGGCCTACAACGAAGCCCTCAAGCCCTACCTGGAGTGGAGTGAAGAGTACAAGGTCTATGAAAATATGCTCAGAGAATTGAGCGAAAAGGGCATCACCTTCGTTTTCAACCTCATGAGAATCTCACCCAACGGACGCTACGTCGCAATGGCAACAGAAAAGGCCTACTACTCTGCCTCGGGCCAGTCAACCGCCTTCTACACCCCCTATGTCTATGACACCGTGACCGGCCAGGGCAAATCAATCGGTCTTGAAGGTTACAGCATGCTCCCGAGCGCTGTCAGCAACGATGGCAACGTCCTTGGCAGTCTCGACGCCGGCGGTGCCGACCTCGGCTATGTCTACATGGCGGAAACCGAACAGTGGATGCCTTACACTGACTACCTCCGCTCGCGCGATGCCTCCCTGGCCAAGTGGATTGAAGACAACATGGTCCACGAAGTCGAAGTGGAAATCGACCCCGAAAGCGGCCTGACAGACTTCATGGAGATGGAAATCTCGGGCCGTCCGTTCGTCTCGGCTGACTGGAACACCTTCTCGTCCTACGCCTATAACTTCTGGGGCGGCGCCGACAAGGGCAAATACATCAGCTATATTGTCCGCTTCACAGACGAGAGCGGAATTGAAAGCGTAACCGACGACTCCTCTGCTGCCGGCAGCGACTCCGTGAAGTTCTTCGACCTCCAGGGACGCGAAGTTCTCAACCCGTCAAACGGCATCTTCATCAAGCGCTCAGGCAACGAAACCGTCAAGATTGCCCTCTAAAAGGCGCGGAAATCCGCGGAAATCCGCCTGAATTACAAAAAATGTAGCTCAATTCTTGTGAGTTACATTTTTTTTTCCTACCTTTGCACTCGCTTTAAGCAACAATTCATATAATTATTAATCACCAAAATTTCTTAAGAATGCATCTTAATTCTGACGAAAAAGTTGAAATCTTTGAGAAATACGGTAAGGGTAAGACTGACACTGGCTCACCTGAAGCGCAGATTGCATTATTCTCGGTCCGTATCGCTCATTTGACTGAACACCTCAAGTCAAATCACAAAGATTATGCCACCGCTCGCGCACTGAAACAACTCGTAGGTAAGCGTCGTCGCCTGCTGGACTACCTGATCCGCAAGGACATCAACCGCTACCGCGCAATCATCGCGCAGAAAGAACTTGGCATCCGCAAGTAAAAAAAGAGAGACCCTCGGGTCTCTTTTTTTTGTGTATAAACTGCATGAATCAGATGCCCGTCGCGGGGAAAGTTGTGTATGTTCAGGGAAATTCGTAACTTTGTGCAACTAATAGGATTGATATGAATTTCTTTAAGCGTTATCCTTTGACGGCTAATATTCTGGCGATGTTTATCGTCGGAATCATGCTCGTATTTCTCGCAATGTGGGGACTGGATGTCTGGACGGCCCACGGTCAGGTCCAGGTGGTTCCCGATGTGCGCACCCTGACCGTCAGCGAAGCCCGGCAGACGCTGGGCGGCTGTAATCTGCAGGTTGAGGTTGTTGACTCCGTCTATGGCTCCCACGGCGCCCGCGGCTCCGTAGTCGAGCAGGTGCCTCCTCCGGGCAACAGAGTTAAGCCCGGGCGCACCGTCTACCTGACAATCAATGCTTTCGAAGCCAAGAAAGTAACGCTTCCGGAACTTATCGGGTCGTCCGTGCGTCAGGCGCGCGCAACCCTTCAGTCGCTTGGATTCACGGACATTCGCGAAGTCCGTGTCCCCTCTGACTATCGCGACCTGGTCATCGCCGTCAAGTCAATGGGAGTGCCGATGCGCGCCGGAACCGTAGTTCCGGTCGGCTCCTCCATAATCATTGAAGTCGGCGAAGGCTATGATCCTTACCGGGCGCTTGACAACACCATTGAGGCCATTGACTCCGCCGAGTGGGATGACGAAAACAATGACGACAACGACCTCTATGACTGAAGATACCGAAGAAACCGTTGACCTGCCCGAACTGACCGACGCCGACGGCAATCCGCTCTACGAGCATTTCCGCTTCGTGGCCGACCGTGGTCAGGAACTGTTGCGCGTCGACAAATTCCTTGTCCTGCGCATGCAGAATGCTTCGCGCAACCGCATTCAGCAGGCGGCCGACGCAGGTTGCATCCTCGTCAACGGCGCCCCGGTCAAAAGCAACTATCGGGTCAAACCGCTCGACGTTGTCCAGATTGTCATGGACCGTCCGCGATATGAAAACGAAGTCATTGCCGAAGACATACCGCTTGACATAGTCTATGAGGACGATACGGTCCTCGTCGTCAACAAACCGGCCGGCCTCGTTGTCCACCCGGGCCACGGAAACTACACCGGAACCCTGGTCAACGCCCTTGCCTGGCACTTCCGCAACAACCCGAACTACGACGTCAACGACCCCCGCCTGGGCCTTGTCCACCGCATTGACAAAGACACGTCCGGGCTGCTCGTCGTTGCCAAAACTCCCGAGGCGAAGACTGACCTGGGCAAACAGTTCTTCAACAAAACAACCAAGCGGGAATATCGCGCCCTGGTCTGGGGGCAGCCCGCTCCGGCCGCCGGCCGCATCGAAGGAAACATCGGACGCAACCCCAAGGACCGCCTGCAGATGACCGTCCTTCCGCCCGATGACCCCACCGGAAAACATGCCGTCACTCACTATGAAACCATTGAGACGTTCACCCATGTCTCGCTGGTCAAGTGCGTGCTTGAAACCGGACGCACCCATCAGATTCGCGTCCATATGGGCCACATTGGCCATCCCCTTTTCAACGATGCCCGCTATGGCGGCGACAAGGTTCTGCGCGGCGTCCCCTCCGGAACCTACAAGCGCTTCATTGCCGGGTGTTTCAGCGCCTGCCCGCGTCAGGCGCTCCACGCCATGACGCTTGGATTCCGCCATCCCGTCTCAGGCTCGGAAATGTTTTTCACGGCGCCGTTGCCGGCCGATATGACTGCGCTGCTTGACCGATGGCGTCGATTGTCAAACTGATTAATTTTATTGTTGGATGAAATTCACTTATCCGGAAATCTTCCGATTCATTTTAGCGGGCGTAGCCGCGACTCTGATTCCTTTCGGTGCCGAAGCCGCCAGGAAGAAGCGCCAGCCGGCGCCCAATCCCGCCGAACTGCTCGAACAGGCGACTGAGGCGTTCAGTAACTACAATCCCGCTCTGGCGGCCGAGACCATCGCTAAACTTCGCAAGGTGAAGAATCTTCCTGACCCTCAGGCTGTTGACAGTCTTGAAGAGAAAGTGGACCGCATGGAGTCAATGATGCAGCGCGTCGACGCCATTGAGGTCATTGACTCGCTGACCGTCAGCCGCGAAGATTTCTTCACTCACTACCGCATGAATCCTGCCGCAGGCTATCTTCTCACGGCCGACGAGCTTGGCTCAGACTTCGACGCGGCAGAACCGACTTCGGTCTACGTCTCTGAAAACGGAGCCGTGATGCTATGGGGAACAGACAGCGGCCTTGTTGAAAGCCACAGGCTGACCGACGGTTCCTGGGAAGAACCGTCTCCCCTTGGCGACCTTCTGAACGTCGGCGCCGTTGCAAACTTTCCCTTCCTGATGTCTGACGGAATCACCCTCTATTACGCAACCGAGGGCGACGACTCGCTGGGCGGATATGACATCTACGTCAGCCGCCGCAACGGCGAGGAATTTCCCGCCCCGCAGAACATGGGAATGCCTTACAACTCGCCTTACGACGATTTCCTGCTGGCCATTGACGAGGAAACCGGTGCCGGATGGTGGGCAACAGACCGCAACTCGCCCGGCGGCGACGTGACAATCTACGTCTTCGTGCCGGCGGAAACCCGCATCAACGTCGATGTCGACGACCCTCTGCTGGCTGCTCGCGCACGTCTGTCGTCAATAGCGCTGACCCGCAGTGACACTGACCGCTCAGCCCTGCTGGCCGCAATCGACGCCATTGAACCCGGCGCGGGCATCCCGGACAATACCCCCGACTTCGAATTTGTCTTTCCTGACGGCCGTGTCTTCACCCGATGGGACGACTTCACCTCCCCCCAGGCACGCCGCCTCATGGAGAACTACGTTGACGCCCTTGCCGAACGTGACGCCGACGTTGATGCACTCAGCGCATTGCGCCTCCGCTATATGCGTGGCGACAAGGCGGTCGGCCCCCGTATTCTTCAACTCGAAAAAAAACTGTTGACCTCTGCTGAGAAGCTCAAATCCATGTCAAACCGGATAATTCTGGCTGAATCAAAATAACACACACACTTACACCACTATGCAGTCAATTGATGATAGGATTATCCTGTTCGTTAACGGAGAATACCCGCCTTGGGTTGATCAAATCATGATTCTTCTGTCGGACCGTTACGTCTGGATTCCGCTTTATGTCGTTCTCGCTTTGTGCGTCATGAAGAAACTTGGCTGGAAGCAGGGCCTGATAATGCTCTGTGTCTGCGGACTGGCCGTCGGTCTGTCCGACTGGATATGCGCAACCGCAATCCGCCCCTCCGTTGCCCGCTTGCGTCCGCTCCATCCTGACAATCCCATCAGTGAATATCTCCGTATTGTCAAGCGGGTGCCGCGCTCGTTCAGTTTCCCTTCCTGCCATGCCGCCAACACCTTCGCCCTCTCGACATTCATGTCATTGATTCTCCGTCGGCGTCTTATCGTCGGCCTGCTCTTCGCCTGGGCGATTCTTGTTTGCATCTCGCGCGCCTACATGGCTGTCCATTATCCCTCCGATCTATTGGCCGGAGCCACTATCGGCGCGTCGATAGCCCTGGCGTCCTTCTATTCCGCCAAGGCAATCAAGGGCCGCTACTTTGCGCCGCTCCTGCTTCTCTGTCTGAGCCAGCCTGCCTCAGCCTCCGTTCCGCTGAAGTTTGAATATGGCGGCGAGTTCAACGCCATATTCGACAATCGCGAGGGAAAGGGTCTTTACACTCCCGCGCGCACATACTTTCTGACTCAACTTGCACCGGAAATCGGCTTCAGCCTTGACCGCGGACGCCACCGCGTCATGGGCGGCGCCGTATGGACCCAACCGATTGGCTGCGAATGGGAAGGCAAGAGAATCTCCCCGACGGTATATTACCGCTATGCGGCCGAGCGCCTGCGGGCGAGCATCGGCATGTTTCCGCGCACCCAACTGATTGAGGAACTTCCCGAATATCTTGTCAGCGACTCAACGCGCTACTTCCAGCGCAACCTGCGCGGAGCCATGATTCAATACGTCGGCCCCGAAGGTTTCTTCGAGGCCGTCTGTGACTGGCGCGGAATGCAGTCGCGAACCCGACGCGAAGCCTTCGCGCTGATTGCTCAGGGCCGCTGGCAACGCGGGCTGATTCAAGCCGGCGGCACGGCAATGCTGAACCATCTTGCCCTTGCCAAGGGGGCCAAAGACCAGCATGTCAACGACAACATCATCGCTAATCCATACTTCGGCCTTGACTTCATGCCGCTCCTTCCCGCGCCCCTGCGATTCAAGGCGCTCAGCGTGCAGGTCGGCCCGATTGCCTCGCTGACGCGTGACCGCGGCGACATGAAGTGGCTCTCCTCCGTCGGCGCCCGCGCCGTTGTCGACATAAAATGGTGGCGTCTCGGTCTGCGCAATGTCCTCTCCATCACCGATAAACCGCTCTTCCCGCTCTATGACCGTTACAGCAACCTGCTCAACGAAGGAGAGCCTTACTACGCGTCAGACTTCTACAACCGAACTGAACTGTCAGGTCTCCTTGTCGGTTATCGTGACATCGTGGCCCTCCATGCCTCGCTTGATTTTCACGTTGCCCGGAGCGAATTCATGTTCTACCAGCGTTTAATCCTAACAGTTAAAATCTAAGTATATACATATAGAGATATGGACAAATTTCAGGAATTGATGGTGAATCGCCGCAGTATCCGCCGGTACACTGACCGGGATATCCCCGCCGAGGATGTTAAACTCATTCTCGAGGCGGCTCTGCTCTCGCCAACCGGCAAGAACTCCCGCGCATGGCACTTTATTGCCGTTGACGATAAGGAAATGCTTGAAAAACTCAGCCACTGCAAAGGCTATGGCGCCGGTTCCGTCGCACGCGCCCGGATGGCCGTCGCCGTCTGTGTTGACGTGACTGCCACCGAGACCTGGGTTGAGGACGGCTCTATTGCCGCTTTTGCGATGATGCTCCAGGCCCGTGAACTCGGCATCGGTTCCTGCTGGATTGAAATCAACGGACGCTTTGCCGAAGACGGCACTCCGGCTGAAGACATGGTCAGCGAACTGCTCGGACTCCCCGAACAGATAATGCCGCTCTGCTTCGTGACCCTCGGCTATCCCGACGAAGAGCGCAAGCCCCAGAACCTTGAAAAACTCCTCTGGGAGCGCGTCCATATCGGCTCATTTCACGCGGACCAATGTCTCGGCGAGTAAGCATTATCGGAGCCGGAAATGTAGGCTCTAATTTTGCCGAAAAACTCCGCGCCGAGGGAGTGGAAATTGTGCAGATTTGCTCCCCCTCGCTCGGAAACATGGACGATTTCGACCCCACGGGTGTCGACGCCGTCATAATTGCCGTCACTGATGACGCCATTCCGCGCCTTTTGGACGCCATTCCGCGGAATAAATCCGCGCTTTGGCTCCATACTTCCGGCTCGGTCGGCATTGATGTGTTCAATTCTGACGAATTTCCGCGCCACGGAGTTATCTATCCGTTGCAGACCATGCTGAAGGGAACGCGCCCCGACTGGAATAATGTTCCGGTATTTACTGAGGGTGATGACCCCCTTATCGGCGAACTTGCACGCCGGCTCTCGCCGCGTGTGGCCCCCCTGGACTCGCTCAGCCGCCGCCGCGCCCATGCCGCTGCCGTAATCTGCTGCAACCTCGTGATGTATCTCTGGAGTCTGAGCGAGGGCGCCATGGCCGAGGCCGGACTTGACTTCCGGATGCTTGCCCCGCTGATGGAACTTACGTGGCGTCGGGCCGCCTCCGGCTCGCCCGAACAGTCGCTGACCGGGCCTGCCCGGCGTGGCGACGTCGGCACCATGCGCAAGCATCTCGAGGCTCTCTCGCCCGAAACAGCCGAGGTCTATCGCCTGCTCTCGCGTAACATCCTCAAACGTTTCCACCCGGACCTTACACTATGAGTACTATACCTTATGACCTGACCCGCATCCGGGCCTTCGTCTTCGACGTTGACGGCGTACTGTCGCCCAACGTCGTCGCGGTCGGCCCCGACGGCAACCCGGCCCGTATGGCCAACGTCAAGGATGGCTATGCAATGCAGCTTGCGCGCAAACATGGCTATCGGCTTGCAATCATCTCCGGCGCTGACTCCGAAACCGTCCGCCGGCGCTTCGAACTGCTTGGAATCGAAGATGTCTTCATGAAGGTATCCGACAAGCGCCCCGTTCTGGAATCATGGATGGCGCGCAACGGCCTTGACCCGGAAACAGTCAGTTATGTCGGCGATGACGTTCCTGACATTCCGTGTCTTGACGCCGTAGGACTTCCCGTTGTCCCCGCCGACGCTTCTGTCGACGCCAAGAACCATGCACTCTATGTTTCGCCCCTGTGCGGCGGAATGGGCATTGCCCGCGAACTGATTGAACAGACCATGCGCGCACAGGGCGAATGGCTTAATCTCAAAACCGCCTTCGGATGGTAAACGCAAAATATGTGCTGGCAAGCGGCTCTCCCCGCCGTCGCGAACTCCTTGGAATGTTGAATGTCGACTTCCGCGTCGACACCTCAAGGTCTGTTGATGAAATAGTGCCGGACGGAACTCCGGCCCATGAGGTCCCCTTGTTTCTCTCGCGGATAAAGGCAGAGCCTTATCTGTCTGACTTGCAGCCTGACGAGGTTCTGATTACGGCTGACACAGTCGTCATTCTCGACGATGAGGTAATTGGCAAACCAAAGGATCTCGACGACGCCAGGGCGATTCTGCGCAGGCTCTCCGGCCGTACCCACCGGGTTGTGACCGGCGTCAGCATCGGCCGCCCCGGCCGCCCGCTCGAAACATTCTCGGAGACCACCGAGGTTATTTTCGACCCGCTGACCGAACGCGAGATTGATTACTATGTCGAAAACTTCAAGCCCCTTGACAAGGCCGGCGCCTATGGCATCCAGGAATGGATTGGCGCAGCAGCCGTCAAGGGACTCAATGGTTCATACTACAACGTGATGGGCCTTCCGGTTCACGCTCTGTATAAACACTTGAACTCTGTCAACAAATAATGAGGTTAAAATAAGGGCATGAACGAGGGGTTACATACATATTTGCGTTCAAACTCCTCGTTTGTCATGCAGAACATCATTATGCCTTGAATCAGAGTGATTATTTGCCAGAGGCCGCAGCTGCATAGCGAAATCAGAATCGACAGCAGGCCCGCGCCGTTCTTGCCAAGATAGAAATACTGCACACCGATTGAGCCGAGGAGAATTGCCAGCAGAGCGCAAACTCCACGGCTCTTTCCTTCCGGGCCTGAGTTTACGAACGGATCGTTCGGGATATAATAGGCCTGATTGCCGCGATAAGGCGGAACGGATGTATTGGGTTGCGTGTGTCCGCAATAGCGACACACGATTGCTTCGTCCTGAATCTCTTCAGCGCAATAAGGACATTTTTTCATAAATCTTATTAGTTTAGTCGGGTTAAATATTTTTACAATACGTTTTAATAAGGCTGACGCAGCAGGCATCCGTCCAACGCGCGTCATTGAACGCTCGCGTTCGTGACTTTTTCGAGGAAAACGGGAACTGTTTGCGGGTGATAGGGGAGATAGTCCGTGTTTTTAACTATGGTGTTGTTTAGGAAAATCAGCCCGTCGACGCTTTTTGCGTAGAGCAGCGGATTGTCAAACGTCTCGAACACATTGTCGGTGATGCGGATGCCGCTGTGGAAATACTTTGTCTGGCCCTTCAGGTCCGGAATCTCCGGATAAATAGAGATGACGGCGTTGGTGAACTGGAACTGCGACGTCAGTGCATTGACAAACCGGTTGCCCGTAATCGTGACGTCACGGCAGGCGCCGGTTTCAAACCATCCGTTGCAGTCGCCACAAAGCAGAATTGCCGATCCTGACGTATGGTCAAACAGATTGTCGGCACAGATTGTTCGTCGCGGCGTTGAGAAGAGCGCTCCGCGCGCGCGGTTGTTGCGGATTGTGTTGCGGCGGAATTCAACCTCGGGTGTCCGCGTCAGATTCTCAATGCCGTAAGTCTCTGCGGCTTCAACGGGGCGGTCAAACGTAATTCTGAATTCCTTCAGATTCATCTGTTCGATTGAGGCCACGCGCGCATTGGCTCCGGTCAGTTCCATTGTGCGCGGCGCGATAATCTGGACGGAGTCGCCCTTGGCGCCCCAGTCAAAACCGTAGGTCTGCGGGTGCATGTAGCGTGCAATGACATTCATGGAGTCAACAACCTGAACGATTCGCAGATAAGTGCCGTGAACGTTGATTGCGTCATCCATCATACCCTCGTAGAGGCCGTCATTGCTCGTGATCCTTCCCCAACACGACGAGAAGTGGGTCGCATCGGCCTGAGTCGTGAAATAACGCGGGTCCGAATCTCCGCGCAGGCAGACGCCAAAGTGACTCAGAGTGATGTTCTCCGTGTTCTGGGCCAGCAGCCCCATACCCTCGGCGTAGTGAATCTTCACATTGTCGAGGCTGACGTCTTTGCATCGGTCAAGGAGAATGCCGGGCGTCGGACGGCCCCAGCCGCGCATGGCAACGCGCGTTCCGGGCTTCAGTGACGGATTGTTCCACGGGGCAGAAATCCTGCCGTCGGCCAACTGCCGGACATTGCGTGTCGCAACGCCGATGTCGCTCGACCGGTAGACTATATGGCGCGTTCCCTCCTCAAAGGCGATGCCGGAGGTCGGGGACTGTTCCCATCCCGTGCCTTTCGCAATAAAGTTGCCGTCACGCACCTCAAAGTCAACCCACTCCTCAGGGCGATAGATGATTCTGCCGTCCTTGTTTTCTTCAATGACGATCTGGCTGATGTGAGGCCGCGTGAAGTCAATGCTCACTCCCTCGATTGTCAGATTGCTGACGTTGACGGCGGCAATCGGTAGCATCCGCCCGTCGAAAATGAATTCGGCGCCCCCGCCTTGAATAATGAGATTCTCGGCATTTTCCAGCATCAGTCCGACTGATTTCGGGTTATCCTGGTCATGATTGCTGATGTAGAGTTCGCGCTCAATCGCTTCGGCAGGGTTGAAAAGATATTTTTTGCCGGTCAGGGTAACTCTAAGTGTGTCTGACGATTGTTTCTTCTTCAGGTTTTTTGCGATCACGGCGCTGAGTTTCGCACCGCTACATTCCGCAATCCTTACTTCGCGCACCTTGGCAAATCCGGCCAGAGGCAGAGTTGCGACGATAATGGTTAAAAACTTTTTCATGGTTCAGGGGTGAATGTTGCTGAAAAATATGGATTGTGCTTTATTAGTTGAATACCGTCGGCCGGATGAGGCAAAATCCTGAATATGCCGCGGCCGAGTCTGTTGTAGAGTTCAAGAGACACAAATCCCATTGTCCGCCGCAGATTGACTTCTATGGTCGGACAGATGGTTCGCTCCGGTCCGTAAAGAATCATGTCAACGCCAACCGGTCCGGAATAAAACGGCGCGATAATCCGGTTGATTGCCGCATTTACGGCGGAAATTGTCGCATCAAGTTGGAGTTTTGGCAACTTTTCGCGCAATTCTTCCTGCGAGGCGCAGAGATTTCCGCCGTAGGCGTTGCGGGCCGATGAGGTGAAGAAGGAAGAAATTCCCTTGAATTGCGTGGTTCCGTTTTCTGTTTCAAACAACAAGGCGAAGTCTTCCGTTTTGTCAAGCTTCTTTTCCATCATGACGGAACCCTGGCGACGAATGATTCCGCGGGCAATGCTGACAATGCTCTCGCGGGTCATGCCGGAACAGTCAACAACGCCGCGTCCCGAGCAGCTCCAGGGCGATTTCAGAAGAATGTCGCCCGACGTAATTTCTGACGCGTCTGTAACCTCAACCGGCTCAGGCGGAAGCGGGTAGGGCAGGTTGCCATCCCTGCTAAGCTCGCGATGAAGCAGCAGTGCGGTGCGCCGATGGCTCAGGCGGCGAATCGCCTCGACATCGGGAAAGGGGCCGTTCATCCCCGCGCGGCGAAACAGGGCCACGGTGTTCGCGCTCCAGCCCCAGGGAGCAGGAGTCGCGTCGGCGGGAATCTCCGGGCGCGAGTCCGGAGTGAGAATAACGTCGCCCGGTTCGGCATACCATTTCGGAAGCCACGCCAGGGCCTCCTTAAAGCGCCTGACGGAGAGCGGCGGAGTGTAGTTCGCTTCTCCGGACGCTAACGCAAGGTCGTTTTCGGGATTGAACAGGTGGACTTTCAAACCGGCAATCCAATAAGTTCAAAGGGCATTGCCTCTTCGATTCTGACACTGGTGAACTCGCCCGCAGGGAGTTTGCGGCTCTTGCGGATAAGGACCTCCGGGTCAACCTCAGGCGAGTCCCACTCCGTGCGTCCCACGTAGAATTCCCGCTCTTCGCGATCAACCATGACCTTCAGCGTCCGGCCGATTTTCGCCTCCTGGACTTCGAGCGAAATCTCCTCCTGGGCGGCCATAAGCATGTCCAGGCGTGCCTGTTTGACATCCTGAGGCGTTGCGTCGCGAAGGTTCTTTGCGGCGTAGGTGTCGTCCTCCTCACAGTAGGCAAACGCGCCCATGCGCTCAAACTTCGTCTCCTTGACAAAGTCGAGCAACTCCTGAAACTCCATGTCGCCCTCGCCCGGAAAGCCGGTCATCATGGTTGTGCGCAGGTGAAGGTCCGGCACTCTCCGGCGCATCTCGGCAATCAGGTCGCGGGTGCGTTGGCCGTCAATGTGGCGCAACATGTTTTTCAGAACCTTGTCCGAGATGTGTTGCAGCGCAATGTCAAGATAGTTGCATACGTTCGGTTTGGCCGCCATAACGTCCATCACCTCAATCGGGAAGTCGGCCGGATAAGCATAATGCAGTCTGAGCCATTCAACCCCCTCAATGTCGCTAAGCCGGTCAATCAATTCCGGCAGCAGGACCTTCTTTGGCAAATCTCGGCCATAAGAGGTCAGATCCTGGGCAATAACGTTGAACTCCCTGACCCCGCGGGCAACCAGGGCGCGCACTTCAGCTTCAAGTTCCTCGGGCGTACGGGAGCGGTAGCGCCCCGTAATCAGAGGAATGGCACAGAAGGCACAGAATCGGTTACATCCCTCGGCAACCTTGAGGTAGGCATGATGGCGCGGAGTAGTGATTATGCGGTCAAACGAGGCGGCACCGGGGTGCTTGCCGGAGATTTCCGCAACAATGCCGCTCCAGTCAAATTTTCCCTTCCAGACGTCAACCTCCGGCAGTTCTGAAGGTAGTTCGGAGGCATAACGTTCGCTCAGGCACCCCATGACCATTATGCGGTCAACGATTCCGGCGGCCTTGGCTTCCGCAGCCTCCAGAATTGTGTTGATTGACTCTTCCTTTGCGTCGCCAATGAATCCGCAGGTATTGATCACAACGGTTTCAGCCTCACGGCTGACACGATCGGTCACCTCGGCATCTACTCCGGAATTGCGGAGCATTGCGAGCAGGCGTTCCGTATCAACCAGATTTTTGGAACATCCGAGCGATACGATGTTGACGTTTCGTTTTGCCATCAGATTTTTTCGTTGAACAGAGAGTCCACAAATTCTTCTTTATTGAAGACCTGAAGGTCGTTAATTCCCTCGCCAAGGCCAATGTACTTGACCGGAATGCGCATCTGGTCGCTGATGCCGATGACGACACCTCCCTTGGCTGTGCCGTCCAGCTTCGTGACGGCAAGCGAAGTAACGGTTGTGGCCTCCGAGAACTGGCGGGCCTGCTCGAACGCATTCTGGCCTGTCGAGCCGTCAAGAACCAGCAGAACGTCGTCAGGCGCACCGCTGACAATCTTGTCCAGCACGCGGCGAATCTTGCTCAGTTCCTCCATCAGAGGCTTCTTGTTGTGCAGGCGGCCGGCCGTGTCAATGATGACGATGTCCGCGCCCTGCGCCACGGCACTCTGAAGCGTGTCAAACGCAACCGCTGCCGGATCGGCACCCAGCTTCTGCTTGACAATGGCCACTCCGGCGCGCTCGGCCCAGGTTTCAAGTTGCTCGGTTGCCGCGGCTCGGAACGTATCGGCCGCGCCAATGACAACCTTGTTGCCCGCCTTGCGGAACTGATTGGCGAGTTTGCCGATGGTGGTTGTCTTGCCGACTCCGTTGACGCCGACAACCATTATTACGTACGGGCGTCTGACTCCGGCCGGAAGTCTGAAGTCCTCGTCGGGACCGGGAGCGCCGACGCGGTCATGTTCGGCAAGCATCGAGGCTATTTCTTCGCGCAACATGCGGTGAAGCTCGTCCGTGCCGAAATACTTGTCGCGCGCAACGCGGTCGCGTATGCGGTCAATAATCTTGATTGTGGTCTCGACGCCTACGTCTGAGGTGATGAATATCTCTTCCAGTTCGTCAAGAAAATCGTCATCAATTGTGCTGTGGCCGGCAATTGTTCGTTTGAGTTTACCCCAGAAACCCTCCTTGGTCTGTTCAAGACCCTTGTCAAGTGTTTCCTTTTTTTCTCGAGAGAAAATCTTGTTAAAAAAGCCCATAGAATAGAGTTATGTGTAATAATAGTGCAAATTTACGCGTTTTCCGCCATTCGCGCAAACGAAAAGCGGGCAAATCCGTGAGGATTGCCCGCTTTTTTTGAGAGATTCGGCGGATTTGTTATTCAGCGCACTTTGCGGCGATAAATTCGCGGTTGAGGCGTGCAATGTTGCTCAGTGAGATGTTCTTCGGACATTCAGCGGAGCAGGCACCGGTGTTGGTGCAGTTACCGAAGCCGAGTTCATCCATTTTCGCAACCATCTTGCGTGCGCGACGTGCGCGTTCAACCTGGCCCTGGGGCAGCAGAGCGAACTGGCTGACCTTGGCTGAGACAAAGAGCATGGCCGAGCCGTTCTTGCATGCTGCGACACAAGCGCCGCAACCAATGCAGGTTGCCGAGTCCATGGCCATGTCGGCTGCAACTTTCGAGATGGGCAGGTCGTTGGCGTCCTGCGCGCCGCCGCAGTTGAACGAAACGTAACCGCCCGCCTGCTGAATCTTATCGAAGGCGTTGCGGTCAACGATAAGGTCTTTGATTACAGGGAAGGCAGCCGAGCGCCAAGGCTCGACAGTGATGGTTTCGCCGTCTTTGAAGCGACGCATGTAGAGCTGACAGGTAGTGGCGCCGGTTGCAGGACCGTGCGGGTGTCCGTTGATGTAGAGTGAACACATGCCGCAGATGCCTTCGCGACAGTCGCTGTCAAACGCGATGGGTTCTTCTTTCTTCTCAACGAGCTGCTCGTTGAGGATATCGAGGGTTTCAAGGAATGAGGTGTCGGTATCGGTCTCCACCGTGTAGTTCTTGAACTCTCCCTGGGCTTTCGGGCCGGCCTGACGCCAAACCCGGAGGGTAACGGTCATTTTTGACATATTCGTTGACTTTTTTTATGTGGTGAAGTTCTGATTTTACGACTTATAGTTACGGGTCTGAACCTTGATTGCTTCATACTGGAGCGGCTCCTTGATGAGCGCGGGGGCGGTGTTGTCGTTGCCCTGGTAGTCCCAGCATGCTACGTAGAAGTAGTTTTCGTCGTCGCGCTTTGCCTCGCCTTCCTCGGTCTGATATTCTTCGCGGAAGTGGCCGCCGCACGATTCGTTACGGTTCAGTGCGTCGTAAGCAATCAGCTCGCCCATGGTGATGAAGTCGCGCAGGCGGAATGCCTTGTCAAGCTCGTTGTTGTAGCCCTCGGCCGAGCCGGGAACGTAAAGGTCCGTTTCGAAGGTCTTGCGGATTTCCTTGAGCTTTGCAAGGGCCGTTTCGAGGCTCTCCTTGGTGCGGGCCATGCCGACGTATTCCCACATGATGTGGCCCAGTTCCTTATGGATTGAGTCAACGGAGTGGTTGCCCTGGATGTCAAGAAGCTGCTGCTGACGCGCACGGCACTGCTTTTCAGCTTCGTCAAACTCGGGAAGCGAGGTAGAGGGGCAGGGAACCGAAATCTGGTCGCTCAGGTAGTTCTGGATAGTGTAGGGGAGTACGAAGTAGCCGTCGGCCAGACCCTGCATGAGGGCCGATGCGCCAAGACGGTTTGCGCCGTGGTCCGAGAAGTTACATTCGCCGATTGCGTAGAGTCCTTTCAGAGAGGTCTGAAGTTCGTAGTCAACCCAGAGACCGCCCATCGTGTAGTGGATGGCGGGGAAAATCATCATCGGGTTGTAGTAGCAGGTATCGCCGATCTTGTTGCCGAGTTCGCCGGGGTTAACGTCGGTGATTTCCTCATACATGTCAAAGAGGTTGCCGTAGCGCTGGCGCACGGTGTCAATGCCCAGGCGGTTGATGGCCTCTGAGAAGTCGAGGAAGACGGCCAGGCCGGTATTGTTCACGCCGAAGCCCTTGTCGCAACGCTCCTTGGCTGCGCGGGAAGCAACGTCACGCGGAACGAGGTTACCGAAGGCCGGGTAGCGGCGCTCCAGATAGTAGTCGCGTTCTTCTTCGGGGACATCGCTGCCCTTGATTTCGCCCTTCTGGAGTTTCTTGGCGGTTTCGAGGTCTTTGGGAACCCAGATGCGGCCGTCGTTGCGGAGCGACTCGGACATCAGGGTCAGCTTTGACTGCTTGTCACCGTGAACGGGAATACAGGTCGGGTGAATCTGAACGAACGCGGGGTTAGCGAAATATGCGCCCTTGCGGTAAGCTGCGACTGCTGCCGAGCAGTTGCAGCTCATGGCGTTGGTGCTGAGGAAGTAGGTGTTGCCGTAGCCGCCGGTTGCAAGAACAACTGCATGGGCCGAGAAACGCTCGAACTCGCCGGTCACGAGGTTCTTGGCGATGATGCCGCGTGCGCGACCGTCAACCATAACGACGTCGTGCATTTCGTAGCGGTTGAAGCTCTTGACCTTGCCGAGTTCAATCTGGCGGTTCAGAGAAGAGTAGGCGCCGAGAAGGAGCTGCTGGCCGGTCTGGCCCTTGGCGTAGAACGTACGGCTTACCTGAGCGCCGCCGAACGAGCGGTTGGCAAGCAGGCCGCCATATTCGCGGGCGAAGGGTACGCACTGTGCTACGCACTGGTCAATAATGTTGTTCGACACTTCGGCCAGACGGTAAACGTTAGCCTCACGGGCGCGGTAGTCGCCGCCCTTGACGGTGTCGTAGAACAGACGGTAAACCGAGTCACCGTCGTTCTGATAGTTCTTAGCGGCGTTGATACCGCCCTGTGCGGCAATTGAGTGCGCGCGGCGGGGCGAGTCCTGAATGCAGAAGTTAAGGACGTTGAAGCCGAGTTCGCCAAGAGTTGAGGCGGCTGAGGCGCCTGCAAGGCCGGTGCCGACCACGATTACGGTCAGTTTGCGCTTGTTGGCGGGGTTGACCAGCTTCTGATGGTCCTTATAGTTGGTCCACTTTTCAGCAACAGGACCTTCGGGGATTTTTGAATCGGCGGCAGGGATTACCAGGCCGTCTGCGGTTTTAATAAGTTCCATATCTGTTGAATCAAGTGGGTTGATTATTCTTCAGTGGGTTCAAGAGCGGGAGCTGCTGCTTCAGCAGGGGCTGCTGCGGTCTCCTTTGCGTTGGCAAGGTCCATCAGGCGGGTGATGTTGTCGTTATGTTCGGCATACATCTGCTCCAGCTGTGAGCGGATTTCCATGAAACGTTCGTTGAGTTTCTGCATCTCAATCTGGTTGGTGAACATGTCGCCGCTGTTCTGAAGCTGCTGGGCCTGACGCTGGATGTCTTTCATCTCAGAGGTGAGGGGTTCGGAAACCACTTCGAAGTGTTCGTCGAACATTTCCTGATACTGGTTCATCAGTGCGCTGTCAGTCAGATAGTAGTTCTGGTTGGCGCGGACAGTGAAGACAATTGCCTGGATAGTGAAGAGACCAATCACGATGGTCACCCACCAGCAGGCGATTTTCTTCCAGCGGGGAAGCCATACCTGGTTGTCCCAGCCGCAGCTCTGCCACATTGACCAGAATCCGTGGTTCATGTGGAACCAAAGGGCGGCGAAGCCGATGATGTAGACAACCGGAGTCCACCAGCTCTGGAAGGCAATCTGCAGGAAGAGAGAGCCGGCTGCGGCAGGAATCTGCACGCCCTCATAAGTGTAGAGCGAACCCATGACTTCCTGAGCCTGCATGCGGGCCCAGAACTGCACGATGTGAACGCCCAGGAAGGCGAGAACCACGATGCCGAGAACCAGCATGTTCTGCGATGACCATTCAACCGACTTGGGGCGGGCGCTGACTGCGTAACGGTCGTTGCCGCGGGCCTTGCGGTTCTGGACGGTGAGGACTAACGCGTAGATGATGTGGACAATGAACAGCAGGCCCAGGCCCATGGAGGCGACGAGGGCATACCAGTTCGCTCCCAGGGCAAGGCATACCTTATTATATGCCACCGGGCAGCAGATTGCCACTGCATTCATCAACACGTGAAACGTAACAAACAAGACAAGGCAAATTCCGGTCAGAGCCATTACGAATTTCCTGCCTATGGATGAGTTAAATAACCACATGGTAGAGAATGTTGGGGTTGGTTTGTGATGATTAAGTTAGTGAATTTTGATTAAATTTATCCGCAAAGTTAACCATTTTTGGCCGAAGGACAAAGATTTCCGGATGAAATTTAACGTTTGAAGAAATTTTTTCGCCAATGTTGTGTCTGTTTGAGGAATTATGCGTAAATTTGCACCTTAGATTAATAATGAATTAAAACCATCTACCAATCTTCTTATGGCACAACAAGACGACGTGTTCAAGAAAATCGTTTCGCACGCTAAGGAATACGGTTTCGTGTTCCCCTCAAGTGAAATATATGACGGCCTTTCCGCAGTCTATGACTATGGTCAGAACGGCGTTGAACTGAAAAACAATATTAAAAGATACTGGTGGGACGCAATGACCCTGCTCCACGAAAACATTGTCGGCATTGACTCGGCAATCTTCATGCATCCGACAATCTGGAAAGCATCGGGCCATGTTGACGCGTTCAATGATCCCCTGATTGACAATCGTGACAGCAAGAAGCGCTATCGCGCCGATGTCCTGATTGAAGAGGACATTGCGAAGCTCGACGACAAAATCGAAAAGGAAGTGGCCAAGGCCCGCAAGCGCTTCGGCGAATCGTTTGACGAAGCCCTTTTCCGCGAAACCAATCCGCGTATCCGCGAAATCAAGGCCGAACGTGACGCCCTTCACGAGCGTTTCAGTCAGGCCATGAATGACAGCAACCTTGAGGAACTCCGCCAGATTATTATTGACCGCGAGATTGTCTGCCCGATTTCAGGCACCCGCAACTGGACCGAAGTCCGTCAGTTCAACCTGATGTTCCGTACCGAGATGGGTTCAACGGCAGACGGAGCCATGTCCGTTTATCTCCGTCCGGAAACTGCCCAGGGCATTTTTGTCAACTTTCTCAATGTGCAGAAAACCGGTCGTATGCGCGTGCCGTTCGGCATTGCCCAGATCGGCAAGGCGTTCCGCAACGAGATTGTTGCCCGTCAGTTCATTTTCCGCATGCGTGAGTTCGAGCAGATGGAGATGCAGTTCTTCGTACGCCCCGGCACTGAACTCCAGTGGTTCCAGACTTGGAAAGAATTCCGCCTGAAGTGGCACAAGGCCCTTGGTCTCGGCGACGATAAATACCGTTACCACGACCACGAAAAGCTGGCTCACTACGCCAATGCCGCAACCGACATTGAATTCCGCATGCCGTTTGGCTTCAAGGAAGTAGAGGGCATCCACAGCCGCACCAACTTTGACCTCAGCCAGCACGAGAAGTTCTCAGGCAAGAACATTAAGTATTTCGACCCCGAACTCAACGAGAGCTATGTGCCTTACGTGATTGAGACCTCGATCGGCGTTGACCGCATGTTCCTTTCCGTACTCTGCTCAAGCTACGAGGAGCAGCAGCTCGAAGGCGGCGACAAACGCGTGGTGCTTCACCTGCCTGCTCCTCTGGCGCCTGTGAAGTGTGCAGTGATGCCATTGGTCAAGAAAGACGGTCTGCCTGACAAGGCCCGCGAAATCGTCGATGACCTGAAGTTCGATTTCTCGACTCACTATGACGAAAAAGACTCAATCGGCAAGCGTTACCGCCGTCAGGACGCAATCGGCACCCCGTTCTGCATCACCGTTGACCATCAGACTCTCGAAGACAACACCGTCACCCTTCGCGAGCGCGACTCAATGGAGCAGACCCGCGTTAGCATTGCCGATCTCCACAAACTGATTCACAACAACGTTAGCATCAACTCTTTGCTGCGTAAACTTAAATAAAAAGATGAAAAAAATCGGATGTATTGTCGGCGTTGTAATTCTCGCTCTGGTTCTGCTTCTGTGCGGAACCGGATGCAGCAAGTACAACTCGATGGTTACCATGCAGAACGAGGTTGAAAACGCATGGAGCATGGTCGAAACCCAATATCAGCGCCGTGCTGACCTGATTCCCAACCTTGTTGAAACGGTCAAGGGCTATGCCGCCCACGAAAGCAACACCCTCCAGGCTGTCACCGAGGCCCGTGCCAAAGCCGGTTCGATAAACCTTTCGGTTGATGACCTGACTGAGGAAAACCTTCAGAAATTCAACCAGGCTCAGAATCAGCTCTCCGGAGCAATGAAGTCGCTGCTTGCTGTTTCCGAATCTTATCCGGACCTGAAGGCCAACGAGAATTTCATGAAGTTCCAGGACGAGTATGCCGGCACGGAAAACCGGATTCAGCTTGCTCGTCGCGACTATAATGAAGTGGCAAAAAAATATAACACTCAGATTGCTCTGTTCCCGAACAATATTTTTGCCGGATTCTTCGGCTTTCAGAAGAAGCCCTATTTCAGCGCGGCAGAAGGCTCGGACGTAGCTCCGACTGTTAAATTTTGAACTTTGACTGATGAAGAAAACTCTCACATTCCTTTTGGGAGCCTTACTCCTCCCGGCGTTCTCCTCCTGCCTGAGCGAGGAGGAGAAGCTTTGGAACGACTATGAGGACTGGCGTAACGCCAACGACAGTTGGCTCAGCGAGCAGGTTGTTTCCGGAAAATACCAGAAGGTTGTTCCGGCCTGGAATCAGGACATCAGTGTCAACATGCGTTGGCTGAACGACCGCAGCAAGACCGAAGGCAATCTGACGCCGCTCTATACTTCGACTGTCGACGTAAAATACAAGGGCTGGCTCTATGACGGAACACCGTTTGATTCATCATATTTGCAGACTGACAGTATTGCAACGCTGAAGCTGACCGGTCTGATTGCCGGATGGGTAATTGCGATGGAGCAGATGAGAGTCGGCGACCGGGTTGAGGTTCTTGTACCTTACGAGGCAGCCTACGGATCATCGTCAGTCGGCAAAATCCTGCCTTACTCAGTGCTTCGCTTCGAAATGGAGCTGCGCGACATTCCCGCTTATGAGATAAAGTAGTGTAGGCAAGAGTTCTTTTGTAAAGAAAGGTGGACAAATTTGTCTGCTTGCAACCACCATAATAAAAAATGCTAAAATTTTAAGCTTATGAATTATTTGTTTACAAGTGAGTCGGTTTCCGAGGGACACCCCGATAAAGTTGCCGACCAGATTTCTGACGCAGTTCTTGACCGTTTTCTTGCTTACGACCCCGAGAGCAAGGTGGCATGTGAAACACTGGTGACAACCGGTCAGGTTGTCATTGCCGGCGAGGTCAAGAGCGATGCCTATATTGACTTGCACGAGGTTGTTCGCGACGTTATCAGCGAAATTGGCTATAACAATAGTGACCTGAAGTTTGAGGCCGAATCATGCGGACTGCTGTCGGCAATTCACGAACAGAGCCGCGACATTAACCGCGGAGTCGAACGTGACGACCCGGAAAACCAGGGAGCCGGCGACCAGGGCATGATGTTCGGCTATGCGGTTAACGAAACTGAGAACCTGATGCCGCTGACCCTCGAGCTTTCTCATCTGATTCTGAAAGAACTGAGCGAGATTCGTCGCGAAGGAAAGGTGATGACATACCTGCGTCCTGACTCAAAAAGCCAGGTGACAGTTGAGTATGATGGCGAAACGCGTCGTCCCGTCCGGATCCACACCGTAGTAGTATCGACGCAGCACGATGAATTTGCCGCTGACGACGAAGAGATGCGCAAGCAAATCGAAGATGACGTCAAGACCATTCTGATGCCGCGCGTGCTTTCAAAGCTTCCTGCCGACGTGCAGGCGCTATACCGTCCGGAATATATCCATGTTAATCCGACAGGCAAGTTCGTTATCGGTGGTCCGCATGGCGACACCGGTCTGACCGGACGCAAAATCATCGTTGATACGTATGGCGGACGTGGCGCGCACGGCGGCGGCGCATTCTCGGGCAAAGACCCCTCGAAGGTTGACCGTTCGGCAGCCTATGCCGCACGCCATATCGCAAAAAACCTTGTCGCAGCCGGTGTTGCCGACGAAGCACTCGTGCAGGTGGCCTATGCGATTGGAGTTGCCGAGCCGGTCAGCCTCTACGTCAACACTTACGGCACTGCCAAGGTTGACATGACTGACGCTGAGATTTCTGCAAAGGTCAAGGAATTGTTTAAGATGACCCCCCATGCAATCGAACAGCGTTTCGGTCTGCGCAAGCCGATTTATCTCGAAACGGCCTCTTACGGCCACTTCGGCCGTCAGCCGCGCAAGGTGTCGAAAGTTTACAAGTCGCGCTACATGGGTGATAAGACTGTCGAAGTCGAGCTTTTCGGATGGGAGAAACTCGACATGGTTGACGCCGTCAAGGCCTCTTTCGGTTTGAAGTAATGCGAATTGACATTCTGACGGTACTGCCCGAGATGTTGGAGTCGCCTCTGAACTGCTCCATACTCAAGCGTGCGCAGACAAAAGGCCTGGTTGAGTTTCACGTCCACAACCTTCGGGATTATTCAACCAATAAGCATCGCAAGGTCGACGACTATCCTTTTGGAGGCGAAGCGGGAATGGTCATGCAGATTGAGCCGGTTGATCGCGCAATTGCCGCTCTCAAGGCCGAACGCGACTATGATGAGGTGATTTTCACTTCGCCAGACGGAGAGATGCTGACTCAGCCCATGGCCAATTCGCTGTCTCTGCTCGAGAATGTCATAATTTTATGCGGCCACTATAAAGGTATTGACTGGCGCATACGCGAACACCTTGTCACCAAGGAAATTTCCATTGGCGATTACGTTCTGACCGGCGGCGAGATTCCGGCCGTCGTGATTGCCGACGCCATGGTTCGACTGGTTCCCGGAGTGATTGGTGACGAGCAGAGCGCTCTGAGCGATTCATTTCAGGACAATTTGCTCGCGCCCCCGGTCTATACACGCCCGGCTGACTATAACGGATGGAAAGTGCCTGACATACTCTTGTCCGGCCATGAAGCCAAGATTGACGAATGGCGTCATGAAATGGCGATTGAACGCACCCGACGCCTTCGGCCTGACCTGTTGAAATGAGCGCAGACACTATCCTCCATTGTTTTGCCGGTAAGCGCTGGAGTGGCGACGCCACTTCCGCGCTTAACTCTGCAATCCGCTCTGGCGGCATTGTTCTGACAGAGGCCGGCGAGCGCGCAGAGTTGCGACTCCGTCGGGCAGGCATTGCTGACGTCAGGCCGCTTAGCATGAGCGGAATGTTCGGTGCGCTGAATCTCAGCCGCATGCTGCGGATTGTGCGCCCTGCTGCGGTGCATGTCCACTCCGTTTCGCTCCTTCCGAAAGTCAGACAGGCCGTCGGCCTGTCAAAACTCCCTGTTGAGATTATTGACCGCAGTGCTGACATTGTCCTGCCGGAGGAGGTCCCTCCGGTTGACAAGGGCGACAAGTTGCTTTGGATTGGTTACATCACGACCGATTGCGGACTGCGCCTGCTGCTTGAGGCAATGAAGTCTCTTCCGCCTGAAGTAACTCTGAGAGTTGTTGGCGAGGGAGAGGCTAAGGTTGTCGGTCCGCTGTTGAATCTTGCTAAGACACCCTGGCTTCGAGGTCGCGTTGAGTGGACCGGGGAGCGAGAAGACGTCTATGAAATGATGAACGGCTGCTGTGCCGGCGTCATTACTTCCGCCAATCCGGAGTCAAAAGTTGTCTATCATGAGTTAATCCGCGCCGGATTGCCGGTTATTTCCGGAACTTTGCCGGAAGAACTTATTAACGGAATTTCATCTCTCTGACATGAAAAAAGTATTGATTATTAACGGGCCGAATCTGAACCTGCTTGGAAGGCGGGAGCCGGAAATATATGGCTCCGAAACCATGGAATCGTTCCTTGAATCGCTTGGCGCGACCAACAGCATTGAGTATTTCCAGAGCAACCACGAAGGTGCGATTATTGATAAATTGCACAGCGTCGGGTTCGACTCGGCCAATTATGCCGGAATTGTCCTGAATGCAGGAGCGTACACTCACACTTCGTTGGCAATTGCCGACGCAATCGCAGCCATTGATCTTCCGGTTGTCGAAGTGCATATTTCTAACATACACGCGCGCGAGGAAATTCGCCACCGTTCGCTGATAAGCGGAGTTTGTCGCGGAGTGATTGCCGGATTCGGTCTTGACAGTTACAGACTGGGAGTGGAGGCCCTTCTCGGCGCGTGAACCCGGAACTGGAGGAATACATTCTCAACCATATAGAGCCGGAGCCTGACCATCTGAGCCGGCTTAACCGCCGCACTCAGCTCTATCATCTGTACTCGCGTCAGTGTTCGGGCCATCTTCAGGGCCGCCTGCTTTCGATGTTGAGCAACATGGTGCGCCCTCGCAGGATTCTTGAGCTTGGCACTTTTACGGGCTATTCGGCCTTGTGTCTGGCCGAGGGTCTGGCCGAGGGCGGTATGCTCCACACGGTCGAGCATAACGATGAAGACGAAGAGGACTTGAAGGCGCTCTTCGAACTCCATGACCCGAGAATCGTGCTTCACATAGGCGATGCGTCGGAAATGATCGGGCAGATTGACGAAGAGTGGGATTTCGTGTTTATTGACGCGAACAAACGCGAATATGTCCGTTATCTTGAGCTTCTTCTGCCGAAATTGAAACCGGGAGCGTTCATCCTTGCCGACAATACCCTCTGGGGAGGCAAACTGACTGACGAGACCGAACATGACGCTCAGACCGAGGGTATCCGGAGTTTCAACGATTTTGTGGCGAGTATGTCCGCCCGTCTCCATCCCGTCATACTGCCTTTGCGTGATGGTATGACCCTAATGAGAGTATCTGAATAAATGGAACAGAATACACAATTGCAGACTATATCCAAGGAGGACCTTGCCCGGCTTGATGCCGAGGAGTTCAAGGGGCGGATTGTACTTGTCCAGACTGAGTCGACCGCTCTGAAGGCTATGCGCTATCTGATGGAACAACCGGTTGTCGGGTTCGATACGGAGACGCGCCCCTCATTCAAAAAAGGCCAGCTTCATAAGGTGGCGCTCATCCAGCTGTCAACATCTGACACATGTTTCCTTATCAGGCTTAACCGCCTTGGAATTTTTCCTCTTCTTAAGGAGTTTCTTGAAAGCGAAAAAGTTAAGAAAATCGGACTTTCGACGAAGGATGACTTCACTTCTCTCAACCGTCTTGCCGAGGTCAGCCCGAAAGGATTCATTGAACTGCAACATATGGTCAAGACACACGGAATCGGCGAGGCGAGCCTTACAAAAATATACGCCATCCTGTTCGGAAAGCGTATATCGAAAGGTCAGCGCCTGACCAATTGGGAAGCCGTTGAACTGACAGAAGCTCAACAGCGCTATGCTGCACTGGATGCGTGGGCCTGTCTGAGGATTTATGACAAGCTCATCAACTCATAAATCTTGGCCGTCGCTACGTTGTCGAGCGGCACATAATTACCAATGACTGCACCCTTGGCCCGGTGCAGTTTTTCATTCATGAGACATATGTCCGGGCTATCAACTCCAAGTTCATGAAAGTTCAGCGGCATGCCGATTGAACGATAGAATCCACGCAGATGCGCAATTGCCTCCGGGGCTGAGTCAACGTTGAAAATGCGCTTGCCGAACTGAATGATCTTGGCTGAGTTGAATTGGCTGACATATTCCATCCAGGCGGGGAAAACAATAGCCAGACCGGCCCCATGGGCAACGCCGTAAAGGGCTGAAATTTCATGCTCGATTGCGTGGCAGGTCCACTCTTCCTGTCGCCCTGTTCCGCAGATTCCGTTATGGGCCAACGTGCCTGCCCACATTATGTTGGCACGGGCCTGATAGTTTTCCGGCTCGGACATTACTTTTGGCGCTTCTGCGATAATGGCCGTGAGCAGGCCTTCACACATGCGGTCCGTCACCTCGCAGTCGGGAGTGTTACTGAAATAGCGTTCCATAATGTGGGCCATCATATCCGTTATGCCGCATGCGGTCTGGAAGGGAGGTAAGGTCTCGGTCAGCGCCGGATTCAGCAGTGCGAACTTGGGGCGGAGAATCGTGGTCCGGAGCGAAATTTTAATCTCTCCCTCGGTTTTTGTAATTACTGAATTACCGCTTCCTTCGCTGCCGGCTGCCGCAATTGTCAGAATGACACCAACCGGCAGAGCCTCGGTCATCACGGCCTTTCCGGCCCAGAAATCCCAAAAGTCACCGGCATAAGGCACACCGCCTGCAATAGCCTTGGCCGTATCAATTGCCGATCCTCCGCCAACAGCCAGAAGGCCTGAAATCTTCTTTTGCCTGCATAGGTCAATTCCCCGGTAGACCAGACGGTCAGTGGGGTTTGGCTCAACACCGCCGAGTTCCTCAAATTCAATGCCTGATTCGGTCAGCGATCGCCGCACGCGGCCAAGCAGTCCGGAGCGTTCGGCCGACCCTTTACCATAGACAATCAGTACTCTCTTGCCGAGTTTAGATGCGGTCAATTCTCCGGCGCGGTTTTCCGCGTCAGGTCCGAAAACGTATTCGGTCGGGCTGAAATAGTCAAATGCAATCATCTTGAGAAGTAGTTTTTGCCAAAACCGTCGTCGAACTCATCGTCCTCATCGTTCTTGACTTCCTCAATCTCGCCGGGTTTCGGTTTTGGTTTGTTCTTTTTTATGTCGTTGGGTTTCTGAAGGTCAGGAGCAACCGCCTGGATGTCCCAGCTTTCCGAACGATCCCAGTTCTTCTTCAGGTTCAGTTTCTTCTGGAAATAGTAAACATCCTCCGGCTGGCGCTGTTCGGTCAGGCTGCCTGTTGTATAGTTTCCGCTATGGTCCGAGTCAATGAAGAGACGGGCATAATAAGACCCCGGCAACAGGAAATTCAGGTTTGCTTGTCCGTTTATGACTTTAGATGTTGCAACCGGCACATCATTCGCATTAAGTATCTGTACGTAGGCGTCCTCATTGTCCGGAATTCCGGAGATGTTGAACAGGACATTAGAGTAATCTTCGGTCTCGCGCGTCTGGAACTCCAGGGATGTCGGCCGGTTGTAGGTGCCATATGGGTCCGAAACGGCAATCGAGTCAATTTGCAGGCGATACTTCATTCCCGGAGTCCAGCGGTAATCCAGTTTCAGATTTTTCTGCCATGTTGAATCCGCCGGAACGACCTTAGGAGCATCTTCGACAGGAATCCAAACCGTGTCAGGCTTCATTTCCAGCCGGATTGCGTCGAAGTTGATGGTCGAGTAGGGTCGTTCGGTTGAAAAAAGGAACGGGCGGTTAAGGTCCTGTGTTGTGGTCGACGCGGAAATATTCAGGAACATTGACGGTTGCATCAGAGCGAAGGTGTCAATGGGAATCGTGTCGCTCAGGGCGATTATTGAGTCGATTTTTTCCTGGAGGGTTGGAATTTTCGTCGCTTCTTTCTTCCCGGTGCGTTTCCCCTTGACGTTGAATTTCAGGGAGTCGGTTTTCCAGACAATGTTGTCCAGAGAGTCCACGCGCCTGTATCTGGTTTCAATCAGCAAAGAGTCTGAGGCTATGACGGCCGAGTCGGTCAGCCAGTAATTCAGAGTGTCTCCGCCCTCAGACCGGCTCAGCAAAGAAACCTCGCTCAACGGCAGGCGCAGATTTCTGCTGCCCATGGCTGTGATTGTCAGCTCCGGCAATGAATCGACCGGGGCGTTCATCTCAAGCGAGATAATCCGGCGGTCATTGCGATTGTAGTTCTTCAGATACTGCGGACGGTAGTTTTCGTTAAACCATGTCAACAGAATGTTGTTGGGTAGAAAGTCGCGGACCGTACGTTGCGCTACAGAGTCAAGACCGTCGTCCGTCTTGAGAGTGTCGGTCACAATTCGGGTGGCAATTGATGGAGTAATCAGCTCACCATAGAAGGCAATATCTTCAGACCGGTCCCAATGATAATCGCGATTGACGTCATTGACCGCGAATAGCTGATAACTTCCCGGAGCGAGATTTCGCACCGAGAAGCGGCCATACTGGTCGGTGCGGGAAATTCGGTCGAAAGGCAGAGTGGTGATGGCTGAATCCGCATCGGTTGCATAAACGCCGACTAACATGCCTTGGGCCGGTTCCAGATTGCTTGCTTCGAGAACCATTCCTGAAATCGAAAGTGAATCAACGTAACTGCCGGTTGAGAACGATAAGGCAAAGCCTTCCATCGGATTGCCCTCGTTCAGGTCTGAAACGGCGTCTGAGAAGTCAATCGTGTAAGTGGTGTTGGGTACAAGCGTGTCTTTCAGCTCAATTGAAACGTGCTTCCCGTTCGAACTGATTGATGGCTGCTGGCTCTGGGCCGGCGAAATGGCAATCTTCGTTCCGGGATCAGTCAGCTGCACGTTTTCGTCGAAGTAAATAGAGATTTTCTGCGTATTTACGTTTGTTGCGCCGGGCTGGGGTGTTGACCGCACAAAGACGGGTGGTTCTGTGTCGCGCGGTCCTCCATCGGGATGGCCAATACTTGCACATGCAGCCAACAGTAGTCCTCCGACTGTCAGGGCCGGTATATAGTTATTTGGTTTCACGGGTATGTTTTAGAAAGAAATATAAGAATAATGCAGCGGCGACAAATAATGAGGCCGAAAAACTATAAAAAATGGACTGAATCGAGTGTCTCAGCATGAATGTTGTCGGAAGGCCGACAATTATGTAGCTGAAAAGCGCAATCCATAGCATTGACATAACTTTTGAGGTGCCTCTGAGCGAATTTGCAAAATTAACCTGGGTTGCATCGGCAAGCTGGTAGACGACCATTGGTGGAATCAGGCTGAGACAAGCCGCCGCAACAACAGCGTCGTGAGTGAATAACCCAATCAGCTGGCGCCCGAAAAATATGAACGATAATGATGCGACTAAGGCCATAATCAGTATCAGGTAATAGCCGGCGAAGCCTACGCGGCGCATGCCCCTATAATCGTTACGCCCGGCCGCGTTTGCAACCAGTACGGATGTGGCCGAGCCGAGACTATAATAGAAACAGAAACCGAGAGTGCCGACGGTGACCATTACCTGGAAGGCGGCAAGCTCAACTTTTCCAAGCCATCCGGCCATCACCGCCGCACCTGAAAAGGCAGCCGTTTCGAACAGCAGTTGCATGGAAATAGGGAAGGACGTCTCGCCGATTTTACGTACCTCCTTCCGGCTTGTTTCAGACTTGACAAGACCGAAGCGGACCTGACGTGTGGATTTGGAGAGTATAAAGTAAGCAATAATTGCAAACGCACAGACAAGGCGGGAAAACAGTGTAGAGATGCCGGCGCCGCTCAGTCCGAGTTCCGGAAATCCCCAGTTTCCGTAAATCAGAATCCAGTTGCCGAAAATGTTGATTAGGTTGCCCCCGAGGATAATCCACATCGGCACCTGAGTGTTGCACATGCCGTAGCTGCACTGCGACAGCGCATTAAATATACATACGGGAATTATGCCGGAAAGTACCAGCAGATAATATGGTCTGATCAGCGGCAGGAGTTCCTCCGGTTGGCCAATGCGGTCAATGTTGAAATAAAGTACGCCCATCACGGCGCAGATAATCATTGAATAGAACAGATTCAGGATGATTCCGTTTCTCATGAGTTCGCCGATTTTTCTTGTCTTTCCCGTACTGAACAGCGCTCCGACAAGTGGAGTCAGACCGTATGTGAAACCGAGACAAGTCATCATTGCCATGTTAAAGACGTTGTTGACGAATGAGGCTGACGCAAGAGCCTCGGTCGAATACTGTCCGACCATGATGTTATCGACGAACGCGACGATAATCATTCCGGCCTGCCCGGCTATAATGGGCAGACCGAGTTTAATTATATGTTTGAACTCTTGAATGTAACCTATCATAAAGTGCCTTGTTCTACTTCGATGCAGATGCGCTCAATTATTGCATCCTTGTCATCCGTCTCGGGCCGATACTGCCCTTTTAGGCTTACGCCGAACATCTTTCCGAACGCTTGCCAGAATCCGGCCCTGAACGAACCGAGAAACGCCTTGATAATCTCATAGCTGCTCTGGTTTGTTTCGCGCTGTATCAGTTTGACCAGAACGCGCGCCTGAGTGCGAGTGAACTTCTTCAGCTCCGGTTTGTATTGGTTGAAGACCTCCTTTTCCATATCGTTCAGGTGCTTCTCACGAGCTTTTGTGTCAGGGAGCGTTTCAATATACTCGTAGGTTTCCGTCAGTGTGCGGCAAATCAGTTTTGCGTAAGGGAGTGCCTTCTTGACGTCGCGAACCGTGCGCCAATAAAACTCCTCCTCTTTCTTGTTATTGAATTTATGTTCTGGAAAAACCGTCAGGTTCTTGAAAATAATATGATAGATTGTGTCGCCGGTTGCCTCGTCAATTTCAGAATATTGTCCTTGCACATAACGCGGCTTCACCGCCAACTCCCTTTCCTGTGCCATACAGTTGAGGGAATTGGCGGCGAAAACTGTCAATATTATTGTCCTGATAACGGTCTTCAGTTTCATTTCTTTTTTGGAGGATAGTCAATCGTGTAATGTAACCCGCGTGACTCTTTCCGCTCCTTTGCCTGACGCATAATCAGGTAGCCGACGTTGATAATATTCCTCAGCTCGCAGATTGCCCGGGAGGCTCTCGAACTCTTGAATAGTTTTTCAGTCTCTTCGTAAAGAATGTCAAGTCGGTTCCAGGCGCGGTCAAGACGAAGGTTACTTCTGACTATACCAACGTAAGTGGCCATAATTTGGTTGACTTCCTTGATGCTTTGTGTAATCAGGACCATTTCCTCCGGGTGTTGCGTTCCATCGTCGTTCCAGTCCGGAACGTCGTCGCGCAGCGGAATGTGAGGTAGCTGTTCCATAGCATGGCGAGCGGCAGCATCAGCGTAGACAACCGCTTCAATCAGCGAATTTGAGGCAAGGCGGTTGCCACCGTGCAGCCCCGTGCAGCTACATTCGCCAACGGCATAGAGCCGCCTGATGCTCGACTCGCCGTTTCCATCAACCTGAATGCCTCCACAGAGATAGTGAGCGGCCGGAGCTACCGGAATATAGTCCTTGGTTATATCAATGCCGAGATCAAGACAGTGGCGATAGATGTTCGGAAAATGCTTCTTGGTCTCCTCCGGGTCTTTATGGGTGACGTCGAGGTAGACATGGTCATCACCGTTGAGCTTCATTTCCGAGTCAATGGCCCGTGCAACGATGTCACGCGGCGCAAGCGAGAGTCTCGGGTCATACTTGTGCATGAATTCCTCTCCCTTCAGGTTGCGAAGCACGGCGCCATAGCCTCGCATCGCTTCCGTAATCAGGAAATTTGGCCGGTCACCGGGATTATAGAGTGCGGTCGGGTGGAACTGAATGAATTCCATATCCTTGACTGTTCCTTTTGCCCGGTAAACCATTGCGATTCCGTCGCCGGTAGCGACCAGCGGATTTGTTGTTGTCTGATAAACGGCACCGACGCCTCCTGTGGCCATCAGTGTCACCTTGCTCAGAAACTTGTCAACACGGTCGTTAGCAGGGTTGAGAACGTATGCTCCGTAGCAGGTAATCTCCGGAGTGCGGCGTGTTACGATTTTGCCGAGATGATGTTGCGTGATAATCTCGATTGCAAAATGATTCTCGAAAATGTCTATGTTCGGATGCTTGCGAATCTGCTCAATCAGGCGCTGCTGGATTTCATAGCCGGTGTTGTCGGCGTGATGGAGAATACGAAATTCACTGTGGCCGCCTTCTCTGTGAAGATCAAACGTTCCGTCTTCTTGGCGGTCAAAGTCCACTCCCCAACGGAGAAGTTCCTGAATCTGTGACGGCGCATTCATAACGACTTTCTCAACCGCCTCAGGATTGCTCAGCCAGTCGCCGGCAATCATGGTGTCTTCAATGTGCTTGGTGAAGTCATCGACCTCCAGATTTGTCACAGAGGCGATGCCTCCCTGGGCAAGGGCCGTGTTTGCTTCGTCGAGCGTAGATTTGCAGACAATGGCTACTTTTGATGAATCGGCGACTTTAAGTGCGAAACTCATTCCGGCAATGCCGGAGCCGATTACCAGATAATCATACTTGTAGGTCATACTTGATAATGATTTTGGAGTAGCAAATTTACGATTTTATTTTGGATTTCGCAACGCCTGTCACGATGAATGTGGCAATGCAGAGGATCATGACGATTATGAAGAAATTGAAATAACCGGATGCCTGTTCAATCCAACCTGCCGCCATGCCCGGAAGCATCAGCCCGAGGGCCATAAGACCCGTGCAGAAGGCGTAGTGCGAGGTCGTGTACTCGCTTCCCTCACAAAACTGCATCATGTACATCATATAGGCCGTGAAACCGAACCCATAGCCGAACTGCTCGAATGTCATGCCGGAGCATATAAGCGTCATGTCTGTCGGCATAGCCCATGCCAGATAGCAATAGAAACCGCTGGGCAAGGTCAGCATCAGCGCCATTGGCCATAGACACTGTTTAAGCCCGAAGCGGGCCATCACGATTCCTCCGACAATGCCGCCGGCAACGATTCCCGCAACTCCGAATGTGCCATTCGCAAGTCCGACCTGTTCAATCGTCAGGCCGAGTCCGCCGTCAACTGTCGAATCAAGCAAAAACGGCTGGACCATCTTGCACAGAACTGCCTCAGGAAGCCTGTATAGGAGCATGAATGACATTGCCGTCAGAATGCCGGGTTTACGAAAAAAAGACGTGAATGTTTCGGCAAATTCTGTCAGAATCTGCTTCGAGGCCTTCGATTTGTTCGGAACGTCGGCTGGCGGCACGGGTAATGCTATCCAGTGCCACAGAGAGAACGCCATGAACAGCAGCGCCATGGCCCCAAACATCAGAGTCCATGCGACTGGCACGCTCCTGCCCGCGCTGACCAGATGGCCGGCAGCCCAGACAACTCCGCCTGACGCAATCATATTGGCCGCACGGTAGAACGTAGAGCGGATTCCGACAAAAAAAGCCTGTCTCTGTTCGTCAAGTGCAAGCATGTAGAAGCCGTCGGCAGCGATATCGTGGGTTGCTGAGGAAAATGCAGTCCACCACAGTGCGCCGAGAGCGGCCGAAAGCCAGAATGGGGTAGACAAAAAGCCGGCAACGACTCCGAGTCCGACGAAGATTGCCAATTGCATCATAACAATCCAGGTCCGTTTTGTCAGGAACATGTCGACAAAGGGCGCCCAGAACGGCTTGACAACCCACGGCAGATAAAGCAACGATGTATAAAAGGCTACGCGACCGTTGTCCATGCCCATGTTTTTGAGCAGAACGACGGCCACGGTAACAACCACGGCATTGGGGAATCCCTCGGCTAAATATAGCGAGGGAATCCACAGCCATGGATTACGCCTTGGTTTCAATCCATTTACGGGCATTGATAAATGCGTCAATCCAGGGAGTAACCTCATCCGCAAGGCGGTCAGCAGGGTAGTAGCCACACTGCCAGGGGAAGATTGCGCGTTCCAGATGGGGCATGATTGCCAAGTGACGGCCGTCAGCCGAGGTCAGAGCGGCAACGTTGAAGTCTGAGCCGTTCGGGTTGCCGGGATAGGTCGAGTAGCTGTACTTGGCGGCAATGTGATATTCGCTTTCCGGCTTCGTGAGGCAGAAACGGCCCTCGCCGTGAGCAACCCAGATGCCCAGCGAGCGTCCGGCCAGCGAGCTGAACATGACGCTGTTGTTCTCCGGAACATCAATGCTCAGGAAGGTTGATTCGAATTTATGGCTGATGTTATGGTCCATTCTTGAACCATCGTTCAGCCCGAGAAGGTCAAGCTCCATCATGAGCTGACAGCCATTGCATACGCCGAGACTCAGCGTGTCCGGGCGGTCATAGAACTTGCGCAGGGTCTCTCGCGCGGTTTCGTTCCATCGGAAGCCGGAAGCCCAGCCCTTGGCCGAGCCAAGCACGTCTGAGTTCGAGAAGCCGCCGCAGAAAACAATCATGTTGATGTCTTCCAAGGTTTCGCGTCCGCTCATGAGGTCTGTCATGTGAACGTCTTTGACATCAAAACCGGCAAGATAGAGTGAATAGGCCATTTCGCGGTCGCCGTTTACACCTTTTTCGCGAATAATAGCAGCTTTTACGCCTGACTTGGCGTGCGTGTAGCTGATTCCGCGGCTTGAGAGCGTTCCGTCCCAATTTTCGGCAAAGACATACTTTACAGGTTGGCGGCCATAGTTGGCTGCACGGCTGTCGGCACACTCAATTCCGCTCTGGAGGCGGTCAAGCAGATGGCTCGGCTTGTACCAGCGTTCCAGTAGTTCGGACGGATTGAGGGAGTATGACGAGTTTTCGCCGACAAGCGTCAGCTTGCTTTCATTCGAGGGATTGACCATTGCTATGATTTCAGCCTTAACGCCGTGGGATGATAGCACTCGTTCAACCGCGTCTTCGTCAGAATTGCGAACCTGGACAATCACGCCGGGATTCTCGGCGAACAAAGCCGTTACGGGGTCGCATTCCGTTACCTTGTCAACGCTGACGGTAAGTGGCGATACTGATGCGAACATCATTTCAAGCAGGGTTGTCAGGATGCCGCCGGCACTGATATCATGTATTGCGCTGATGAGACCGAGCTTCACGAGCTGCTGCACGGAGGCGAACGCTTTGGTGAACTTTTCAGGGTCAGCAACCGTCGGGGCTTCGCCGCCGATTGCACCGAGGCTTTGCAGCAGGGCGGAGCCACCAAGAGCGCGATTGCAGAATGAGAAGTCGATAAGCATCAGTGTTGACGGTTCCGGCTGAAGCACGGGGCTGACAATCTGACGGACGTCAGTTGTTTCTGCGGCCGCTGATATGATGACGGTGCCGGGCGCGAGAACCTTCTCATCGCCATATTTCTGAGTCATGCTGAGTGAATCCTTACCCGTCGGGATGTTGACGCCAATAGCACATGCAAAGTCGCTGGCGGCCTTGACAGCTCGATAAAGGGCTGCATCTTCGCCCTCGTTTCGACAGGGCCACATCCAGTTTGCCGACAGAGAAACGCCTCCCAGTCCGTCTGCAAGCGGAGCGCCGACAATGTTGGTCAGAGCTTCGGCAATTGCCATTACTGAGCCTTTGGCCGAGTCAACGAGCGCAACCTGCGGGGCATGTCCGATTGATGTTGCCATGCCCTTTTTGCCCGTGAAGTCCAGGGCAACGGCTCCGCAGTCGCTCAGAGGCATCTGGGTCGCTCCCTGACACTGCTGTCGTGCAACCTTGCCCGTCACGGAGCGGTCAACCTTATTGGTCAGCCAGTCCTTACAGCCGACTGCCTCAAGCGCCAGAACGCGGTTGATGTATTCGGGAATATTTTCTGTCGAAAGGTTGACGTCAGCATAAGTACGTGACACCGTCTTATCTGTCATGACGGTTTTGGGTGACGACCCGAACATGTCCTTCATGCCGAGATCAATCGGGCGCACGCCGTTGGCTTGTTCAAAGACAAAGCGGTCATCACCGGTCGTTTCTCCGACTACGTAGAATGGTGCGCGTTCGCGCTCTGAAATCTGCTTGACACGGTCAATATGCTTTGCGTCCATCACCATGCCCATGCGCTCCTGGCTCTCATTGCCGACAATTTCCTTGGCCGAGAGAGTGGGGTCGCCGACGGGTAGTGCGTCAATCTCGATTTTTCCGCCCGTTTCTTCAACAAGTTCGCTCAGGGCATTGAGATGGCCGCCGGCACCGTGGTCGTGAATCGAAACAATAGGGTTGTCATCGCTTTCAGCCAAGGCGCGTATAACATTGGCCACACGCTTCTGCATTTCGGGGTTTGCTCGCTGCACGGCATTCAGCTCAATGCTGTTGTCATACTGTCCGGTGGCAACGGAGCTGACCGCGCCGCCGCCCATGCCGATGCGATAGTTGTCGCCGCCCATGACGATGACTTTTTCGCCGGAGGTCGGGTGTCCTTTCAGTGCGTCACGCTTGTTTGCAAAACCTACACCGCCGGCAAGCATGATAACCTTGTCATATGCGTAGTTGATTCCGTTTTCTGCATGCTCAAACGTCAGAACCGAACCGCAAATCAGCGGCTGGCCAAATTTGTTGCCGAAGTCGCTGGCGCCGTTGGAGGCTTTGATGAGAATTTCAGCGGGAGTCTGATAGAGCCATACTCTTGGGTTCATCATTGCTTCCCAAGGCTCAACCGCGCCTTCGTGGCGGGGATATGAGGTCATATAGACCGCGGTGCCTGCCAGCGGAAGCGAGGCTTTGCCTCCGCCGAGACGGTCGCGAATTTCGCCGCCTGAGCCGGTGGCTGCGCCGTTGAAGGGTTCGACCGTAGTCGGGAAGTTATGGGTCTCGGCTTTCAGCGAAAGCACCGAATCAATCGGTTTAACTTCAAAAAAATCCGGTTTTTCGGGGTTGACGGGCGCAAACTGATCAATCTGTGGACCTTCGACAAACGCAACGTTGTCTTTATAGGCACTCACGAGTTTGCCGGGATGATCCTGGCTCGTTTTCTTAATCAGTTTGAAAAGCGATGAAGGCATTTCTTCGCCGTCAATAATGAATGTGCCGTTAAAAATCTTATGGCGGCAATGTTCCGAGTTTACCTGTGAAAAGCCGAAGACTTCACTGTCGGTCAGCGGACGACCGAGACGTTCGCTGAGCTGAATGAGATACTGCTCTTCCTCGGGACTCAAGGCGAGACCCTCGGCCAGGTTGTAGGCGTGGATGTCCGTAATGTGGACAATCGGTGCCGGCGTTGCATCAATCTTGAAAATGTCTCCGTCAAGTCCCTCATAGACACGCTGGAGCATCTTGTCGTGGACAGGGGCGTCGGAATTATCTTCTCTGAACTCCTCTATACGACAAACGCCCTGAAGACCCATGTTTTGGGTTATCTCCACGGCGTTTGTACTCCAAGGGGTTATCATCTCTCTGCGCGGACCGACAAAACGACCCGGCAGCACGGTTTCCGCAATAGGATTAGCTCCCGAAAAGAGCCAACTGAATTTCTCCTTCTCGTCTTCAGAGAGGATATGGTCGGCATCAACGGCATAGACAGTGTTGATGTCTTTCCTGAAAAATTGAATCATCTGGGGTTAAAGTGTGATTGGTGATTACGCTGCAAATTTACGAAAATTTCCTGACTCCACCCACACTTGCCAGGCGAAATTTTTCAGAATTCCGTAAAAGCGAAGGGCAGTATGGAGCGAATTGATTCCAATCGGTAGATTCTATCACGACCTACCAACAGGGTTTTAACACCCTTGCCGGCAAGCAGTTCATATTGAAGCAGGGCTTGACGGCACGCTCCACATGGACTGCACGGTTCGTCAACAAATTCGCCGTCAGTGCCGCGTGCGGCAATGGCGATTGCTTCGAACTTCGCGTCCGGATACGTTGCGCCGGCATAATAGCAGGCCGAGCGCTCCGCGCAGGTGCCGGAGGGATAGGCGGCGTTTTCCTGATTAGCCCCCGTTATGATTTCGCCGTTGCTCAGAAGTATGGCTGCGCCAACCCTGAAGTTGCTGTAAGGCGCATAGCTTCGGCTTGTGGCTTCTTTGGCGAGTCTGACAAGCTCTAATTCCTTTGAATTTAGTTCGTCATATTTCAGTTCTTCAACCTTTGCTTTAACTTCAAATGTTTTCATGGTCAATGTATATTTCAATTATGTTTTTTGTGTCAGATGTTACTTTAAAATGGTTGGAAGCCCTATGGCCTACAATCCAAAGAACCTCGTCGTTATGACAGAGCAACCACGTATGCCGACGTCTGGTCGAACAGATTCCGCAGTCTCTCATGACGTCCGATACAAACCGATAACCCGTCATGCCGAACGGGCGGATTTTGTCGCCCTCTTGCCAGAGTCTCAGTTGTAGGTCATTCAATGACGGGATACTGTCAGCGTCAACATATAAATGTCCTCTTTGGGGTTTAAACGGTCCGTCGGCAGGTAAAGTTCGGCAAACCAATCGTGGCTTGATTACTTCGCATGCAACGTCTGTGAGTTCGTAGCGTTTGCCGGGGCAAATGGTCAGTATATGCGTATCTGAACGGAACTCGGCACCCGTTTCAGCCCGCAAGATATTTCGACATTGCGACGAATTAAACCCAAAGGGAGCCAGCCATTCATGGAGCAACGTGGCGTCAACTCCAATAAGCGAATCGGTTCTCTCCGGCAGAAGCTTACGATAAAGAGCATCACAGTTGCGCAGATTGCGAAGGGTTTGTCCGAGGGTTTTCTGAGCGTCTGGAAATACTTCCATAATCATCGGAATTATCAGATTCCTAAGCTTATTCCGCTTATAATCGTTCTGAAGATTGGAGGAATCGACTATGTATGGCAGTTCGTTGACGCTGAGATAAGCAAGTATTTCATTGCGCGAAGTCTCCAGCAGAGGCCTGACAATATGACCGCGTTTCGGATCCATTCCTTTGATTCCGTGGATTCCCGACCCGCGGAGCATGTTGAGAAGCATCGTTTCAATGTTGTCCTCTCGATGATGTCCGACAGCAATGGCTTCAGCTCCATGACTGAAACGCAACTTTTCAAATTCGGCGTAACGTAGGTCACGACACGCCATTTCGGCCGATATCGAATGGCGTTGCATGTAAGCAAGTGTGTTGAATCTGATTTCAACGAATTGCGCCCCAAGTCTGTTGGCAATCATTTTTGCATGGGCGGCATCGCGGTCCGACTCATTCCCGCGCAGGCCGAAGTGGCAATGGACCGCAATACACTCATGGCCAAGCGCACTGAGAAGCGCAAGCAAGGCCACGGAGTCAGCTCCTCCGCTGAGTCCGACTATAACGCGAGAGCCTTGGGTTAGAAGGCTCTCGGCGTTGATAAAAGCGGATATGCGGTCAAGGAGTCTCACTTCTTCACACCACCTTTGGTGCCGGCGCCCATTGCAAAGATGTTCTGGTCGTAGCTGACAGTTTTCATCTCACTCTGGCGTTTGCGCTTGATTGCAAGCTCAACGAGCTTGTCCATCAGTTTGTCAAAGGATATGCCGCTTGCTTCCCAAAGGTAGAAACTGAGCGAGCCGGGAATTGTGTTTATTTCGTTTACGTATATCTGACCGTCGGTTCGGTCAATCATGACGTCGACGCGACTGACGCCATGACAGCTCAACAGACGGAAAGTCTCGCCCGCAAGATGCTGAATTCTTTTTGTGACATCCTCGGGAAGTTCAGCCGGTATACGCTTTTGGGAGCGCTGCATGCCTTTGGCGCCTTTGCCTCCTCCCATGTATTTTTCCTCGTAAGTCAAGAAGTCGGCACTCTTGATTGGCTCTTCGAGAACCGATGTGCGGTAGTCGTCACAGTCGCCCAATACGGAGCAGTTGATTTCTTGCATATCGCCGAGCAGATGTTCAACGATGATTCTTGTCGAGTAGCGTTCGGCGTCGGCTACTTTCTCAAGCAATTCCTCCCGGGTGTGGGCTGAGCCGATGCCAACCGAGCTGCCGAGATTAGCGGGTTTGACAATGACCGGATAGCCAAGAACTGACTCAACGCGATTGACGAGTTCGTCGCGCTTACTGAACCACTCTTTGTCTGTAAACCATACATAGGGGACAACCGGAACACCGCCTGCGGCCAAAATCATCTTCATGGTAATCTTGTCCATACCGTTGGCAGAAGCGAGGGTGTTGCAGCCTGCAAACGGAATACCGATGCTTTCGAGAACTCCTTCGAAAATTCCGTCCTCGCCGTTCGAACCGTGAAGAACCGGAATGACAACGTCAAGTTTGGTTACCACTCCATTGCCGCCGAAAAAGGACCGCTTGCAGGCATAGAGATTGTAGTCGCCATAGGTAGGCTGCATGTAAACCTCCTTACATTTTCCAATGAGGCTCTTTGGGTCTTTATAATTCTTCAGTTCCAGAAGTTCCGGACCGGTATACCATTTTCCTTGTTTGGATATGTAGATGGGGGTGACGTCATACTTTTCGTGGTCAATGGCCGCCATTGCTTGCGATGCGGAGATAACAGATATTTCGTGTTCGGTCGAGCGTCCACCGAAAAATACGCCTATGTTGGTTTTCATGTTGTTATGCTTATTTTACTAAAATTCTTTGAATGTTTCCGGGGGTGCGGAAAATATAAATTCCGGCGGGCAGAGAGAATTGCTGGGTCTCATGAACTTGGCCGCTATACCATACCATTCCGTCTGCACTGACAATCGAAAGCAACGTCGACTGACTGCCGGAGGTGACATTCACGCAGCCGTTATTGACGGAAATGCTGACGGACTCCTGCTCGACATCCGAGATTGCTGACTCGTCGTCGCCACCGATATCATCCGGTTTAATCCATCGGTATTCTTTAACATCTTTAATGCCCGGACGTCCGAAATAGTCCGTGATGCGGCCATTAATCAGAATCATCTTGCCGACATTGGCGGGATTGTCTTTGAGATTCAGTTCCGCGACAAATGCACTGTTGCCGGGTAATTGTACTCCGAGAACATTTGTAACATCATTCTCCTTCGATTTGTCAGCAATTGCGAAGTTCGTCGTCACGTTCGTTGTCGTTTCTATGTCCATACCGTTGATTGAGCCGACAACATAGCCGTAGACCCATGCTGACGGAATCGCATTGTCCATCCGGATAATCTGTGAACAATTATAAGGATTAGTAACCGAGCCTTCACCGTCATCCGGATCGGGTTCATCGGGATCAGGATCATCGGGATCGGGATCAATAGGGTCGGGAGCCAATGAGCTGGACCAGCGTTCCGAGGTCTTGTCGCCCCAGATATATTCAGCCAGTTCCGGATGGTCAATGAACGGATTGCGGTTGCCCTGATAGGCATACACCGCGTCGTTTCGGTCCCGTTCCTTTTTGCTCACGGGGTCTTGACGATGCCACTTCATCAGCAGTTCAACGGCCCAACTGCTGTAGCAGGGATAATCGTTTCTGGCAAGCATGTCTGATTGCCATGTTGAAATCCTGTCGTTATAGCATGCCGCCATATAGAAGTATGTTCGGGCAAAATCACCCTTGTATTCGTCAACAGGTTCGAAAACAGTGCCGGAATATCCCGGGAAGGTCGATTTCCCAAGCTTTCCAAGCGGCTTGATGCTTCCGTTGGCTTCGACGGAGGTGCCGCCGCTACATTCGCCATAGGGATGGTTGCTTCTCTGTCCATTGACCTTGCCGTCGGTCGGATAAATGTGGAAAGCATCGCTTATCATCGGCGATTTGTCATCAAACCAGCTCTTTGGGAATGAATGTTCACGGTTGTAGCAATCACCGACTTTAGAGTATTGTCCACACTGCTCTTTGCTCGGAGTCCAGCGCTTGGTTGAGTACATGTCCCAGATTTTGCCGTTTTCGTCAACGTCAGATGTCAGATAGACAGACCAGAGTCCTTTGTAGCTGACAACGTCGTGGTCTCCGATTGTCTGATATAAGGCCTTAAGCAGTGTTTTCCCTCCGAGTTTATTTTCGCAATCATCATAATATCCGTTGGGGATATCAGCAACTGCATTGCCGAAACTGAAAGCTGCGACAATGGCTGATATCATTGCCTTTGATATCTTGGATAACATAGTCTTAATAGTTGTTTTAATGATTAAATTTAAGGGGTTGAGAATGAATTGTCAAATCAATGGAGCCGTTATCGAACGCTTTATGGCCGTTTACCCATGTGGAGACAACTCTATGTCCGAGTTTCATGCCTGAAAGAGGCGTCCAGCCGCAAAGGCTCAGGCTGTCTGAGTCGCTAATGGCGTGTTCTTCAGTTTTAACGCGAATCATGTCTGCAAAATTGCCCGGTTTAAGACTTCCGCGTTTCTCAATGCCAAAAATGGCAGCCGGATTTGACGCAGTTAGCTTTGCGACGAGTTCCGGTGAGAACATGTCAAGTAGCAATGGAAGCTGGAACTGAATTCCCGGCACGCCGCTCGGTGCGGTCAGAGCGCCTCCGGCCTTCTCCGAGAGCAAGTGAGGGGCATGGTCCGAACCAATAACGTCAATCAGTCCGTCTTTGACCGCCTTTTTCAGTGCAGAACGGTCTGTTGATGCCTTAATGGACGGGTTGCACTTGATTCGAGCGCCAAGAGTTTCGTAGTCTCCTTCCGAAAAATATAGATAATGAGTGCATGTTTCTGTCGTCAGCCACCTAGGCTTGCCTTGTCTGAGCAGCTTGGTCTCGATGCCGGTGCTGATGTGACACAAGTGAAGCTGCGTTTCATGTTTTGCGGCAAGTTCGATTGCAAGCAGAGTCGAGTCAAGACATGCTCTTGCATCGCGGATGATAGGGTGAAACTCAACCGGAATTTCGTCGTTGCCAAACACTTCGCGGGCAATTGAGCTATTCAATCCAATGCGAGCGTTATCTTCGGCATGAACCGCGACGGGGACTTTTACTTCCGCAAAAAGACGTTCAAGCGACCCCTTAGAATCAACAAGCAAATTGCCTGTGGATGAGCCGAGAAACAGCTTTATTCCCGGAATTAGCGAAAAGTCTGCTCGGCACAGTTCGCTGTCCAGATTGGAGTTTGTCGCTCCGATGTAAAATGCGTAGTTTGCAAGTGAGCTTTTCGAGGCAATCTCCATTTTCTGCTTCCAGGCGTCGAGGGTCGTCGTCGGGGGGATGGTGTTAGGCATGTCGAAATATGAAGTCACGCCGCCGGCGACTGCCGCTGCACTTTCAGACGCAATTGTAGCCTTTGAGGTTAATCCGGGTTCGCGAAAATGAACATGGGTGTCAATCATGCCGGGCATAAGCAGGTCGCCTTCAAAGTCGACTATGCAGTCTGCGTTTAGCGATTTTGGTTTGCCTTTCCCGACTGCCTCAATCATATCTTCGCAAAAAAGCAGCCAGCCGATGTACGGCTTGCTGCTTTCGCCGACAATTTTTGCGTTATGAATTAACGTTCTTGCGCTCATACTTTTTAAACATGGAACGGAGTTTCATGCTGATTACACCAAAAAATGCTTCGCCGAAAATTCCTCCGCTCATTTTGGAGGTGCCGAGTACGCGATTTGTGAACACAATCGGAACTTCGGCGACCTTAAAATTCATCTTATGGGCCGTAAACTTCATCTCAATCTGAAACGCATATCCTTTGAAGCGGATGTTATCCAGATCAAACGCTCGCAACACGTCGGCCTTGTAGCATACGAAGCCTGCGGTCGTGTCACATACGGGCATTCCTGTGATGAACCTTACGTACTTTGATGCAAAATAGCTCATCAGCACGCGGCCCATTGGCCAATTAACGACATTAACGCCTGATTTATAGCGTGAGCCGACGGCCAGGTCTGCGCCGTTGAGCGCACACTCGTCGTAGAGCCGCTGCAGGTCTGCCGGATTATGGCTGAAATCGCAATCCATTTCAAAGACATAGTCATAGCCATGGGCCAGTGCGTACTTGAACCCGGTGATATAAGCTGTACCGAGTCCGAGCTTTCCTTCGCGCTCAAGCAGATGAACTCTGTCCGGATAAATACACATGGCCTTCTTTACCAAGGCCGCGGTTCCGTCCGGCGAGTTATCGTCAATAATGAGCAAATCGGTCTGTAAAGGCAACTTCATGACCGTGTCAATCATTGCCTCTACATTTTCGCGTTCATTATAGGTCGGGATGATTACGAGTTTCTTGCTCACTTTGCAGGTTTGTAACGACGGTTAAGTTCCGCAATGACAATGTCGGTAATATCAAGGGCAGGGTTGAAGTACAATCCGGCCTGTTCTGACAAAACAGCGTCAAGTTTATGTTCGCGGCAGATGTCGTCGACAACTGATTTGATTGAATCATGCAGCTCAACCTGCTTGTTCATCATGTCGGTTGCATAGTCGCGCTGACGCTGCGCCATGCGGTTCTCCGCATCCTGCTGGGCTTTCTGCAGCGAGGCCATATCTGCGTTGTAGGCGCTTTCATTGATATAGCCGCCACGCTGCGCCTTCTCCTGTATCTGCTGGGCGCGACTGTTCAGGTTGGAACTCAGCTGGTTTTGAAGAGCGGCAAGCTGAATCTGAGCCGTTGAATCGGTTTTGGCTACTTCACGGGCAAGGGTATACTCCATCAAGATGCGTTGTGTGTCCACGTAGCGGATGTAGGCGGCAAGCGCCGTGGGGCGTACGCCGGCTGAATCGGTCGCAGCTTCGGTCGTGGTGGCAATTGACTGTTTTTTGGTTGATGCGTCGGATGCTTCCTTATTGTTACAGGAAACCATGAGTGCGCTGAGAGCTACAAGAGCGGCAGATACGCGAAAAGCGGTTTTTCTCATTATATAAAATGAATGATTTGGTAATATTCGTTGGTTTTATAAGTGCAAATGTAGGAAAGTTTCTTGAACTTTTGGCATAATCCAAAAAAAAGTTGTAACTTAGTGGGTGATTTTAAAAATATTTTAACACTCATAATCATTTTTTTACGTTTTTATGACAATTCGTGATCTCAAACCGGCACTTATTTGGGAAATTTTCGATGAAATTACCAAGGTGCCTCGCCCCTCGAAGAAGGAAGAGAAAATCCGTCAGTTCCTGCTGGATTTTGCAGCCAAACATAATGTTGCCGTTAAAACTGATGCCATTGGCAACGTTGTCATGTCGCGTCCCGCATCGCCAGGATGTGAAAATGCACCTGTCGTAGTTCTTCAGGGCCACATGGACATGGTTTGCGAAAGCAACCATCCTTTTGATTTTGAAAACAACCCGATTACGACCATTGTTGACGGCGAATGGGTTCATGCCGACGGCACGACCCTTGGAGCCGACAATGGAATCGGTGTGGCTGCGGCTCTTGCCGTAATGATTGACAAGGACCTTGTTACCGGTCCGGTCGAGGCACTGATTACGGTCGACGAAGAAACCGGCCTGACCGGTGCCAATAACCTGGGCGCTGGAATGATTACCGGTAGCATCCTGCTTAATCTTGACTCTGAGGATGATGGCGAAGTCTTTGTAGGTTGTGCCGGCGGTGTCGACACTGTTTGCACCTTTAAATATCACAAGAGTCTTGCGCCGAAAGATTTCTGCTACTTCAAAGTCAGTGTCAGCAACGGCCTTGGCGGACACAGCGGCGGCGACATTCATCTTGGCCACGCCAATGCCAACAAGGTGCTTGCCCGCTTCCTCTGGAATCAGTCGCAGGCTCATGAAATCTCACTCGTTGAAATTGATGGCGGAAACCTGCGCAATGCAATTCCCCGTGCGGCCCATGCGGTTTTCGGCGTTCACCCCGAAAGCAAGCACAAGATGATGACCGACTTCAACGAATATGTTGCTGTGATTGCCAACGAGTATGCCGGACTGGAAACCACTCTCAAACTCGAAATTGAAAGTGTTGATGCCCCCGAAAACTGCGTTGACGCCGATACTTCGCTGGCTGTTATCCGCAGCATCTACTCCGCTCCTCACGGTGTCATTTCCATGAGCCGCGAACTGGAGGGCCTTGTAGAAACGTCGACCAATCTCGCGTCCGTCAAGATGCCCGGCGACGACAGGATTGTCGTGACAACCTCTCAGCGCTCGTCCGTAGAATCTCGCAAGTGGGACATCGCCAATCAGGTCGAGGCTCATTTCCAGCTTGCCGGCGCTGTTGTTGAACATGGCGAAGGTTACCCCGGTTGGGCGCCCAACATGAACAGCCGTATTCTTCACATCTGCTCCGAGGCTTACGAGGAACTCTTTGGCGTTAAACCTGCAATCAAGGCTATTCATGCCGGACTTGAATGTGGTCTCTTCCTTGAGAAGTATCCACACCTTGACATGGCCTCGTTCGGTCCGACCCTCCGTGGCGTTCACTCTCCGTCCGAGAAGATGCACATTCCTGCAGTTGAGAAATTCTGGAAGCAGCTTGTGCTGATTCTCGAAAAAGTTTCCAAGCTTGATAAGTAATGAACCTTAACCCGCGACGCATACTCCGGAACTCCCTTTTGGCGGGAGTTCCGGTGTTGGTCGCCGTTTCGGCGTCGGCAGTCCAACCTGATTCTGTTTCAGGAACGGAAGTTGATGCCGTGGCCGTGCCTGATGCCGCCGGGGAAGATTCACTCCGTTATCGGACACTGACGCTTGCGGACTATCAGAGCGTTGCTCAGGAGCTGGACATTCCGGTTGCCTGCATTCGGGCTGTGGTTGCCATTGAGGCCGGACCCAAGTGTGAAGGTTTCAATGCTGACAACACACCGCTTATAAACTTTGACCTGACCATGTTTCGCCAGAACGCACGCCGCCGCGGAATCAACCTTAACAAATATAAGGCCTCACATTCTGTTGTGTTTGCTGCGCCGAATGTCAGAAAATACGGCTCGCGTCAGGCTGCCCAGTATGCCCGTCTGGATGCCGCAATGACTATTGACACGGTGTGCGCCCTTGAAAGCACCTTTTGGGGCATGTTTCAGATTGGAGGTTTTAACTGGAAACTCTGCGGATGCGGTTCTGTCCGGGAATTTGTCCACAAAATGTCATATTCCGAACGCGAACAGCTTGAATTGTTCGCCGCATTTTTAAAAGCCCGCAATCTGACGCCGTATCTGAGGAATCTCGAATGGGCAAAGTTTTCGCTCCGATATAATGGTCCGGGTTATAAAAAGATGGGTTACGACACAAGAATGGCTCAAGCCTATTCAAAATATTCGAAGATAGAGCAATAAGAAGAAGACCACAAATGCAGGTACTCTACGAAGATAACCATATAATTATAGTAAATAAGATTCCGGGTGAGATTGTGCAGGGCGACAAGACTGGTGATAAACCGCTTGTTGAGATTGTACGCGAGTATCTTAAGGAAAAATATAGCAAACCCGGCAATGTATTTTGCGGTGTTGTACATCGGCTTGACCGCCCGGTTGGCGGCCTTGTTGTGTTTGCAAAAACATCAAAGGCCCTGACAAGGCTGAACGAGATGTTTCGTGAAGGCAGGGTTCATAAAACATATTGGGCAATTTCGCGAAATAGACCGGCTCAGCCCCAGGGACGTCTGACACATTACATAACAACGGTTGAAAAGAATAATAAAAGTACTGCCCATAAGTCGCCCGTTTCCAACTCAAAGGAAGCTCGCCTCAGCTATCGGCTTATTTGCGAAAGCGACCGCTACAATCTGATTGAGGTCAAACTGGAAACCGGCCGCAAACATCAGATTCGTGTTCAATTGTCAGCAATCGGTTGTCCAATCAGAGGAGACCTGAAATACGGCGATAAACGTAGCAATCCGGACGGTAGTATTTCGCTGATGGCACGCTCAATTGAATTTGAACATCCTGTCAGCCATGAAATCATCAAATTGACGGCTCCGGTGCCTGAGGGTGATGCACTATGGGCCGCAATGGAAAAACTGTCACAAGAAGATTAAGAATGAAAAATAACAAATTGAAAATAGTTTTTCTCGGCACTCCGGAATTTGCCGTTGAGAGTCTTGACGCAATCATCCGTTCCGGCCATGAGGTGCTGGCGGTAGTGACGGCGACGGACAAACCGGCAGGACGAGGACACAAACTGCTGCCTTCGGCAGTCAAGCAATATGCAGTTGAGCATGGCATCGAGGTTCTCCAACCGGAAAAATTGCGTGACGAAGCATTTCTGAATCGCCTTCGGGAACTTAATGCCGACCTGAACGTCGTTATAGCTTTCCGTATGCTTCCGCGTGAAGTCTGGGATATGCCCCGCCTTGGCACCATGAATCTTCACGCTTCGCTGCTGCCGCGTTATCGTGGCGCGGCTCCGATTAATCATGCCGTGATGAATGGTGACACTGAGACCGGCGTCACAACATTCCTTCTAAAACATGAAATAGACACCGGCGACATGCTTTGTCAAGAAAAAATCTCAATTGCCCCTGACGAAAACGTCGGCTCGGTCCATGACCGCCTGATGCACCTTGGCGCCGACGTCGTTGTCAGGTCCATCAACCTCCTGGCAGACGGAAATGTCACTCCAATGCCGCAGAATGACGAAGAGGCCACTCCGGCGCCTAAGATTTTTAAGGACACATGCCGACTGTCTTCTGACATGACAGCGGAGCAGGCGCGAAACCATGTACGCGGTCTTTCTCCTTATCCATGCGCATGGACTGACGAACTGATTAAGGGGCAGACCATCAAGGTTCTCGAAGCTGTCCACGCCTCAGAAAAGCGCTCGGGGCATCTTTATATGGATTTCAAAGACGGGTTTCTTGAACTGACCCGAATTCAGCCGGCCGGAAAGCGCCCCATGTCTGCCTCAGATTTCCTCCGGGGGTTAAGAAATACCTAAAAACTTTCGCTTTGGCACAATTTTTGCTGTTGATTATGTGTTATTAGTTATAGAATACACACAATCTTGGATTTTTAATAATGGAAATCAATCTTACAAACGAACTCAGAAACATACTGACCGAATCTCGCAACATCGCCAGGCAGAGCCGAAGCCGTCAGATTGAGCCGGCCCACTTGTTGGCGGCATTACTGCAATATGATAATACCCCTAATGGATGTCGTCAGCTTGTTGAATCGCTGTCAGGTCATCAGGCTGCCTCTTTCCTTATAGAGACGGCTATGACGCACTCAACCGTTGATGGGGGAGAGGAGGACTACGAGCCGGTTGCGGCTCCGCTGACTGACCGTCTTGTCAAGTTGTCGGCGCTTGAAGCCCGCATGCTTCGCAAGACAAGCGTTGAGCCGATTCATCTTCTGCTGGCTATTTTCCACAACTCGGAAGTCTGTTCGACTGACTATATGAAAGAATTGCGTCTGTCTGGTGCGACCTACGAGGCTTTATATAAGCGAGTCTCCTCAGATTCAACAACCGAAGGCCCGGTAACTATGGGCTTCGCCGCTGATGAAGACGACGACCTTGAAGACCACCATGAAGCTTCCGAGCCGGTCGAACCTCGTTCATCAGCTTCCGCTTCCTCTCAGAAGAAGGGCAATGATACTCCGATGCTTGATAAGTTCGGAGTTGATATGACCAGAGCGGCAGCTGAAGGACGTCTGGATCCGGTTGTTGGCCGTGAGGTTGAAATTGAGCGCGTGGCGCAGATTCTGAGCCGACGCAAGAAGAATAACCCTGTACTTATCGGCGAACCAGGTGTCGGGAAATCTGCAATAGTTGAAGGTCTTGCGTTGCGCATAGTCCAGCGCAATGTCTCGCGTGTGCTTTTCGATAAGCGCGTAGTCTCGCTTGACATGGCTTCGCTGGTTGCCGGAACCAAGTATCGCGGCCAGTTTGAGGAACGCGTAAAATCCATCCTGACCGAGTTGAGCAAGAACAAGGATATCATTCTTTTTATTGATGAACTTCATACGATTGTAGGAGCCGGCAATGCTGCCGGGACGATGGATGCGGCAAACATGCTGAAACCGGCCCTTGCGCGAGGCGAAATCCAGTGCATTGGTGCGACGACCCTTGATGAATATCGCACGAGCATTGAGAAGGATGGCGCGCTCGAACGCCGATTTCAGAAGGTAATGGTCGAGCCGACCACTGCCGAGCAGACTCTTGCCATTCTCAATAATATCAAGGGTCAGTATGAAGAACACCATAATGTGATTTATACGCCTGAGGCCCTTGAAGCGTGTGTGAAGCTGACCGAGCGTTATATCTCGGACCGCACATTCCCTGATAAGGCAATTGACGCAATGGACGAAGCCGGTTCACGCGTGCATATAGGCAACATCAGCGTTCCGCCTGAAATCGAAGCCCTCGAGGAGCAGGTCAATCAGTCCGAACAGATGAAAGTTGCAGCCGTGAAGGCTCAGAACTACGAGCAAGCGGCCGCACACCGAGATGCAGCCCAGCGTCAGCGCCAGGAACTTGAGAAGGCCAAAGCCGACTGGGAAAGGGACCTCGCAAGCAATCGTATGCCGGTTGATGCTGATAAGGTTGCCGAGGTTGTCGCCATGATGACCGGCGTGCCGGTTCAGCGCATAGCTCAGGCTGAGGGTATGCGCCTGATGGAAATGGCTCCGGAACTGAAAGAATCCATTATCGGCCAGGATAAGGCGATTGACAAAATCGTCAAGGCGATTCAGCGTAATCGCGTAGGGCTGAAAGACCCGAACAAGCCGATTGGCTCATTCATGTTCCTTGGTCCGACCGGTGTCGGAAAGACTCATCTTGCCAAAAAGCTCGCTGAATATCTGTTCGACTCGGCCGACACTCTGATTCGTATTGACATGAGCGAATACATGGAGAAGTTTACCGTCAGCCGTCTCGTTGGAGCGCCTCCCGGCTATGTCGGCTATGAGGAGGGCGGCCTCTTGACCGAAAAGGTTCGTCGTCGCCCTTACAGTGTTGTTCTTCTTGACGAGATAGAGAAGGCTCATCCTGATGTGTTCAACCTGCTCCTTCAGGTAATGGACGAAGGCCGACTGACTGACTCACTTGGTCGCCGGATTGATTTCAAGAACACAATTATAATCATGACGTCCAACATCGGCACTCGTCAGTTGAAGGATTTCGGAGCCGGAGTCGGTTTCAACACGCGCGACAATGCGGTTGACTCGGACTATGCTCATGGAGTTCTCAACAAGGCGCTTCAGAAAGCATTCGCTCCTGAATTCCTGAACCGTATCGACGACGTGATAATGTTTGACCAGCTTGACCGCGATTCAATCTTCAGGATTATTGACATTGAGCTGAAGGGCTTCTACAAACGATGTGAGGAACTCGGACTGAATCTGGAAATCACTGAAGAAGCAAAGAACTTTATTGCAGACAAGGGTTATGACCGGCAGTTTGGAGCGCGACCGCTTAAGCGGGCAATCCAGAAATATCTTGAGGACCCATTGGCCGAGTTAATTCTGACAGGAAAGGAGTTGGCAAATGGCAAGACAATACGTGTGACCCTCAAGGATGACACAATTCATACAGAGATTCTCTGATTCATTCCAATAAGAAAAATGAGGCCAAAAGACTTGGCCTCATTTTTCTTATCATAAAATTCGCCGTGCGCTTATGAATCTTGCGCGATAGTAGGGGTCGGAGGGATAGGATGATTCAATCACTCCGTTGCGGGTTGTGGCGTGAATGAATCTCGTATGACCCGTGATTGAATCAACCTCCGTGACCATTCCGACATGGCCGACCCGCTTATTACCTGCTCTACGTGAAAAAAACAGTAAGTCACCGGGTCTGAGGTTTGCCGGATCAACCGGTTCGCCTTGGAGCGACTGAGCGCTTGAGCAGGCTCCGAGAGTAATTCCAATGTGCCGGTAAATATAGCCGGTAAAGCCGGAGCAGTCAAATCCTCCCGGTTTCTTACCACCGGCACGATAACGCGTGCCGGTAAATTTACGTGAGTAGTCAATCAGGTCGCCAATCAGGGCCTCGTTAAAAAAATCCGGCATGTGCAGAAGCCATGGAGCATATAAAACACCATGATTCTCCAACGAAAGTGCATCAATCTCACTGATTTCGACCAATGGGTCAAAATCGGCTCCGGTCAGTGTATCGACAGGAGCCGTAATCGTTGAGGTTGCAATAGCGATTGCAAGTAGATTCATGCATACTCAAATGTGAGTGAAACCTTGCGCCTTCAGAGGAATTTCTTCCCCGTTGCGTCCAATCAGTGCGCAGCCCTGATCTTCAGGTGACATGTGGCCGATGACTCTCACACCCTTCAGCTTGCTAACAGCCTCATGGGCAGTCAGGGGAACGGTGAACAGCAACTCGTAATCTTCTCCTCCGTTCATTGCAGCCGTGACAAGATTCATGTTAAGTTCCTCAGCCATGACCGCCGTCTGGTAGTCAATTGGAATTCGCTCCTCGTAGACCATGCATCCGGTTTTGGAATTTTTGCACAGATGGATTAACTCGGAAGAAAGACCGTCACTGACGTCAATCATTGAGGTCGGGAGAATATTTGCCTCAGCAAGTTCCTTGACAATGTCGCGGCGGGCTTCCGGCTTCAACTGTCGCTCGACAAGATACTCTTTTCCCGAAAAATCAGGTGTGAAATCCTGCTGACCGGCTGATGCTGCCTTTTCGCGCTCAAGAAGTTGCAGCCCCATGTAGGCAGCCCCAAGGTCTCCGCTGACGCAGATAAGGTCTGTAGGCTTCGCACCACTGCGGTGAACGGCCTTTCCTTCCTCAACGTCGCCGATACATGTTGCCGAAATTACCAGGCCCGAACGTGAGGCGGTCGTGTCACCTCCAACGAGGTCCACTCCGTAGACTTCGCACGCAAGGCGGATACCGGAGTACAAGGCTTCGAGATGTTCAACCGTGAAGCGGGTCGAAACGCCAAGCCCGACAACGAGTTGACGCGGAGTGCCGTTCATGGCGTAGATGTCGCTGAAATTCACAACTGCTGCCTTATAGCCGAGATGTTTCAGCGGCACGTAAGTCAGATCGAAGTGTACTCCCTCAAGCAGCATGTCGGTCGACACCAGTACGTCGCGCTTCGCTTCATAGCGCATGACGGCCGCATCATCTCCCACAGCTGTAACAGTTGAGTCGTTCTGCTTCTGAAGTTCAGCGGTGAGTCGGTCAATTAGACCGAACTCACCGAGTGTGGAGATTTCTGTCTCCATGTATTACGAACGTTTTACAAGCTCACGCATGATTTCAACGACAATGGGCTGAGCCTTTATTGCTGCCTTCTGAACTTCTTCGTGTGTGGGTACGTCCGTGATTTCCTTGCCGCCGAGATCTGTAATCACACTAAGACCGAACACTTTCATTCCGGCGTGGTTTGCAACAATCACCTCAGGAACAGTCGACATGCCGACTGCATCACCGCCGATAATGCGGAAATACTCATATTCGGCAGGAGTTTCAAAGGTCGGTCCGGTAACTCCGACATAAACGCCGTGCATGATGCGGATAGATTTTTCTTCGGCGATTTTATCGGCCATGCCAATAAGGTCTTTGCTATACGCCTCCGTCATTGCCGGAAAGCGCGGGCCGAGTTCGTTGTAGTTTTTGCCGCGCAGCGGATTTTCAGGGAAGAGGTTGATATGGTCAGTGATAATCATTACGTCGCCAACCCTGAATTCCTTGTTCATGCCCCCGGCCGCATTGCTCACAAATAACGTGTCAATGCCTAAAGCCTTCATGACCCGCACAGGGAATGTAACCTGCTTCATGTCGTAGCCTTCATAGAAGTGGAAGCGTCCCTGCATGCCAAGCACGCGCTTACCGCCAAGGTTGCCGATGATAAGGTTGCCGCTGTGGCCCTCTACGGTCGAAACCGGGAAGTTAGGAATTTCTGTATAGGGGATTAACTGTTTGTTCTCGATATGGTCAACCAGCGCTCCGAGACCTGTTCCGAGGATGATTCCGGTCTTGGGCATTTCTCCTTCTATTCTTTTCTGTAGATATTCAGCAGTTTCTTTGATTTTTTCCAACATATTGCTTTAATTTTTATTGGTTATGACTAATAATAAAACATTATCGTAACTGATTTTGTTTATCAGGTCGATTCAGCATTGAGATGATTGTGTCTGAAAAGTCTTCCTCGCCGACGTTGCTCTCGGCAACGTTCGGGATGAACTTAACGGAAATCGGAATATAATATAGTCTCGCCTTAAGTGCCTTAGGTAGCCCGGACAGACTCCGTATTCTCATCGCATCCTTCTCGGTTGTGATGACAATAGTATTCTTCGGATTTGGCGAAGATTTTATCTTTGCAATCAGATTGCCGATATCGTCGCGCGAGTAGTTATGATGGTCAGGGAAAACCATACTACGCACTTTCGCCTGTGTTGATTTCAGGTGACGGATAAATGGTAACGGATGTGCAATACCCGCAAGAGCTATGACATAGTTTGTTGGTGTCAGATCATTAAGCGAACCGATTGCTCCGCCGTAATCAGGGAAAATCGGACGTAATTCCTCGTAGACATAAGTGCTGAAATATAGCTTCTGATATGGATATAGGTTCAGATTCTTCACAAAAAGCCTGTATTCCAGTTGCTTCATGTCCGGCGGACATTTCGTTACAACAACAATGTCGGCACGATGCAGTGCGCCCTTATTTTCACGAAGCCGTCCGGACGGGAGCATGGAGTCATTGAAAACCGGTCTTGAATATTCAGTCAGGACAACGGAAACGCGCGGCTTGACATACCGGTGTTGGAACGCGTCATCAAGCAAAATGAGTTCGAGCGAGGGATTAGCTTCGCGCATTTTGTCAATACCCGCACAACGGTCTTCACATACAGCAACAGTTACGCCATGGAGGCCAAACTTCTGATAAATCTGAAACGGCTCATCGCCAATGATTGACGCATTCGCATTTTCGTCGGCAAGTACAAAACCGGAAGTTTTTCGGTTGTAACCTCGCGAAAGCACTCCGATTTTATAGCGGGTTCGCAACAGGTTTATCAGATATTCAGTGTGGGGAGTCTTTCCGGTTCCACCGACGGCAATGTTACCAACAACCAGAACGGGGATGTCAAACTCTCGCTGGTCAAGAACGCCGAAGTCAAACATCTTGTTACGCATAGCCGTGACTGCTCCGTAAGCCACGGAGAGCGGCTTAAGGAACAATCCGGACAAGATTTTCTGAGATGTTGACTTCTCGTTTGTTGACATGCCTGAGGGTTTAATTCATTATTTAATGATGATGGTCTCAACCTTGCACTGGACGCGCGGTGCGTTCTTGATACGCTCAAGATGCTTATATAGTTTCATTGATTCCTCATCAAGAATACCGGTGCTTTCCGTAGAAATCTCGTCCATCGAGAGCAGGCTTTCCCACCACTCCGTGCTGACCTGTGGATACTCTTCAATGCGATAGGATTTCAGGTTAAGTTCCTTGGCCATGTCAATAATGGCAGAGCGCAGAGATCCGAGGCTGTCGACCAGACCGATTCGCTGGGCGGTAGCGCCGTCCCAGACGCGACCTTCAGCAATAAGTTTGACAGAGTCCTGGGGGATATGACGACCGTCAGCAACACGGCGTGTGAAAAGGTCATAGCCGCGCTCAACGTACTGTTGCATCTTCGCTGCCTGCTCCGGGGTCATTGGCGAAAGAATCGTCGGGAAGTTGCCGTTTGTGTTAGTTTTAACGGTTGAGGTTGTAACGCCAAGGTGCTTGTCAAGCAGTCCCTGAATGTCAGGAATCATGCCGAAAATGCCAATTGAGCCGGTGATGGTGGTTGGTTGGGCATAGATTCGGTCGGCGCCACAGCTGATGTAGTAACCACCGGAAGCGGCCACATCTCCCATCGAAACGTAGAAAGGAACACCGGTTTTCTCCTTGAACTGCTCAAGAGCCTCCCAGATCTGCTCGGACGCGAACGCAGAGCCGCCGGGCGAGTTAACTCGCAAAATCAATCCGGCGATATCGTCTGATTTTTCCGCCAGTTTGAAAATCTCATCAACCATCGAATTGCCTACGATACCTTCTTTGCCCGAATCGGAAATCTCGCCAATCGCATAGAGAACAGCAATCGTGTTTTCTTTCTTTTTCGGAGCTTTCACCTCAGGGAGATATGACAGGTCCGTCAAATCAATGGCTGCGGCATAGGCCGATGCGTCAACCAGGTTGATATCACTGAATTTCTCCTTTCCGGCACGTTCGGCAAGATGCTTTTCCGCCTCGTGGCGATAGCCGATATTTGAGACAATTCCGCGTGCAAGAACCGTGTCGGCCGGAAGCACGAATAGGAACTCATTTGCCCATCGATTGACAACTTCAGGCTTCACGTTGCGATTTTTGGCAATATTTTCTTTGATTGAATTCCAAATTGAGTTCATATAGACTTCCTGCTGCATACGGCTTGCCGGACTCATTTCATTGAGGGAATAAGGCTCTACCGCGCTTTTGAAAGTGCCAACACGAATGATCTGCATCTTTACGCCAAGTTTGTCAAGTAAACCTTTATAGAAAAGCGTAGTGCCGCTAAGTCCGTGAATGTCAACCGCGCCCTGAGGGTTAAGCCAAAGTTCATCGGCGCTGCTTGCCATGTAGTAGTCTGTCTGAGTATAGGAATCGCCGTATGCCATAATCCACTTGTCAGGTTGCGACTTGAAGTAGTTGAGGGCTTCGTCAATTGATTGCATGGAGGCAATGCCTGCGGCAGCTCCATCGCACTTAATGTAAATTCCCTTAATGCGTGAGTCGTGGGCCGCTCTGTATATAGCATTGGTCAGTTCGTTGAGATACTGTCCTTTACCGAATCCGCTGGAGAGAGCCTCGGAGATGGATACGGCCTCTTTGCGTTCGCTGATTGTTTCCGACAAATCAAGACACAACACTGAGCCTTTTTTGATTTCGGCCGCTGCGAGCGACTTCATTCCGGACATAGACGAAACCGAAACTGCGGCTGCAAAAATGAAGAAGAAAATGAGCAAAAGGAATGTCAGCCAGATTGCTGCCATTGACCCGAGCATTGAAAGGAAAAAACGCTTAACCATTGTTTATTGTTTCAAATAATGAATGAACTGTGGATTGCATTGAGTGACTGGTTGAGGAACGAGCTTGGAACCATGCAGGCAACGGCTCCGGTCGACGCCTTGCATGGAGCGTAGGCAACTGGTATGCCCTGGCAATTCAGAGCGGATGCAAACTGCTCGGCAGCATTGTCAGGCATCTGCTCTGTTGCCGATCCGATAATGGCAATCGTTGACAAATCAGATGTCAATTCAATCCTGACAATTCCTGAAGCCAGCTCTTCCGCGAACTTACCGTTCAGTATTTCCATTGTCCGTGCGGAGTCCGATGCGTGTATTCCACACTGACACTTATTGTTGGGCATAAGAGTTTCAACCCCATTGCGCGTTAGCGAATTAATCATTCTGGCGCTCCATTCTGCGGGCGCACCGACAAGCGAAATCAGGCATGTTTTTGCAATTGCACTGACGCCAACCACTCCACGTCCTGATTTGTTTTCGGCAATCAGTGTCCCTTTTGCCTCCGCATTGAATGTGTTTTTGATTAAAATTGGAATATTGGCGGAGAAAACCGGATATATTGTCGGCGGATAAACAACTTTTGCCCCGAAATTGCACAATTCCATCGCCTCAACGAAGCTAAGATTGTCAATGACAGATGCGTCCGGGACTATCCGCGGATCTGCAGTCATGAATCCGTCAACATCAGTCCAGATTTCCAGAACAGTTGCTTTCAGTTCTGCGGCAAGAATAGCCGCAGTGTAGTCGCTTCCTCCTCGTCCAAGATTGGAAATGTGTTCTTCGTTGTCGCGGGCAATGAATCCGGGAACTATCACACACTTGTGGCCTGCAAGCGGCTTGAATTTCTCTTGGATCAGTGCAGAGGTAGTCTCGGAGTCAAGCACGCTCTTTCCGTAGACCTGACGTGTACGGATAAAGTCCAGAGAATCGCATAAGACCGAATTTTCAATCATTGCGCTGACAATAAGACACGACATACGTTCGCCGTAGCTGACAATTAAATCCTGACTGCGAGGAGTCAGTTCGCGCAGAAGCGCCACTGCATTGCAGACAAGCTCCAGCTCATCGATCAGAACTTTCACCGCATCCTTGCAACGGTCGGAAAGAGTAGGGGGAACAACCGACTCGATCACATCACTGTGTCGAGTGCGGATTTCAGAAATAATGTCATGAAATGACGGGTCGGCATTCGATGCCCGACCGGAACATTCTATCAGCCGGTTGGTAATGCCTCCCAAGGCCGAAACCGTTACAATACATGGTTCCGTCTGGCTCTCAACAATTGACTTGACATACTGTAGGCTCTTCGAGGTCCCGACAGAGGTGCCGCCAAACTTGAGTACTTTCATTTACCTATATAGAGTATAACGCGTTCACAAATAAGAATCAGACTGCAAACTTACGCAAAATATATGATATTTCAAAAAATAATCCCGGGCAAAATAATGCTCGGGATTGCTAAAATATAAGTGAGAAAACTTATTTTACTTTTTCAGCGAGTTCGGCACCTGCCTTGAATTTAACAGCCTTGCGGGCAGCGATGGTAACTTTTTCTTTGGTGCGGGGGTTGATGCCCTGACGTTCGGGCTTTTCTACTACCGCAAAAGTGCCGAAGCCGATGAGGGCGATTTTGTCGTTGTTAGCCAGAGCTTCAGTGATGGATTCAAGTGCTGCGTTGAGAGCATTCTTTGCATCATTTTTGCTCAGACCTGCCTTTTCGGCGATAGAATTTACGAGTTCAGTCTTGTTCATAATTGTGAATGTTAATTTGAATATGTGATATTTTTCTGCAAAGTTACTCCTAAATTTCGTAAAATCAATGCTTAAATGAGAAAAAACGCGATTTTAATTCCTATTTTCAGTTAAACTATGTTAAAATTAAGCTCTGAAACCTCATTTTCTACGTAAATTTGCACTAAATGAACAAGAAAATTGTATATCCCGTGTTGAGTATCGCCGGCTCGGATTGCAGCGGCGGAGCCGGAATTCAGGCTGATATTAAGACGATTTCGGCTCACGGCTGTTACGCTATGGCTGCAATCACAAGTCTGACCGCCCAAAACACGACCGGAGTTTCGGCCGTGGAAGGTGTATCGCCCCGGATGGTTTCTGGGCAGATTCAGATGATTTTTGCTGATATCCGACCGCTTGCCGTAAAGACCGGAATGTTATATAGCGCCGATATTGTCTCTGAGGTTGCCGAGACTTTGGCAAGAAACAGAGTTGACAATCTTGTGATTGATCCGGTAATGGTTTCAACCTCCGGGTCACGCCTGATTGCCGAGGATGCAATTGAAACGATGGTCAATAAACTTTTCCCGCTTGCGGGACTGGTAACACCAAACCGTATGGAAGCCGAGGTTCTCAGCGGCGAGACAGACCCGCAATTGCAGGCAAAAAAGCTTATTGCTCTCGGCTGTAGAGCTGTCCTGATAAAGGGGGGTGATTCATCCGATGACGACTTTAAAAGTGATCTGCTGATGACATCTGACGGGAAAATGGAATATTTCAGGCTTCCCGCCGTTGACACTCCGAATACCCACGGAACAGGCTGCACGCTGAGTTCCGCAATCGCTTCCAATCTTGCCAAGGGCATGACTCTGTGCCGTGCGGTTTCCGAAGCGAAGAATTATGTGTATAATGCCATTGTTTCCGGCGCAAGACACAGGATCGGTCACGGCCATGGTCCGGTTGACCATTTCTACCAGACTGATTTCAGATGCGGATAATTGTTATTACACCTGAAAGTCCGCGTAATGACGAGGCCGAACTCTCCGTCGCCATGCTGAAAATGGGCGTTGACAGAATTCACCTTCGGCACCCCGGTTGTGGTGTGGCTCAGTTGCGCAATATTATCGCTAATATTCCGTTAAAATTCAGAAGTCGGGTAACACTTCATGACCATTTCGAGCTTGTCCGTGAATTTCCGGATATAGGACTTAATCTTAATTCACGTAATTTGGATATTCCTGCCGGTGCTGAGGGAATTGTCAGCCGCTCATGCCATACGGTTGACGAGACTTTCCTTCCGGCAGACTACTGTCTATTGAGTCCGGTTTTTCCAAGCATCAGCAAAAGCGGCTACTGTCATGACTTCAGTGAGCCGGAATTAATGTCGCTCCCCCCCGGAAAGGTTGTTGCGCTCGGAGGCGTCACCTCTGAACGGATTCCGCTTCTCAAGCGTTATCCTTTTGCGGGCGTTGCCGTTTTAGGCTCCGTATGGACAGAAAATACAAATAAGGCGACTGTTTTAAGCAATATCGCCGCAATAATTGAACAGAAATGATTATAGCCTCACAAAAACGTAAAGAGAATATTGCCGAATATCTGCTCTACATGTGGCAGATTGAGGATATGATTCGCGCGAATGATCTTGAAATTGACAAGATTCAGACGAACATCATTGACAGATTTCAGGATCTGACTCCAGAGCAAAAAAAGGAGATAACGGAATGGTACGATTCGCTGATTGACATGATGCGTCGCGAAGGCGTGGCGGAGCATGGCCATTTGCAGATTAACCGTAACATTCTTGGGGAGCTGACTGAACTACACAAACAACTGCTCGGCGATTCCCGCTTCAATCGCTATCAGTCTTTATATTATAAGGTGTTGCCTTACATCGTCGAACTTCGTTCGAAGGCGGGTGCTGTTGCCGAAGATGAAATCGCTACCTGTTTCACTGCTCTTTACGGAATGTTGATACTTAAACTTCAGGGAAAGGAAGTCTCCGAGGAAACTGCGCGCGCAATTTCCGAAATCACGACTCTTGTGGCCACACTCTCGGCTTATTATCATAAAAACGAAAATGAACCTCTTTTTACTCCGTCAGACTTATGAAGAAACTGCTTTTTTTCGCAATGGTGATAACGTTGACCGCGTGTGCGTCAACCGCCACTGAAACCTCACCGTCAGGTGCGACTTCTCCGATACGTTTTCTCTCGGTTCCCAATCCGGAAATTCCGAGGTCAATGAATTTTGCCGATGCTAAAATAGACCTGGACCGCGTTGACATGGCTGAGCGACTTGACCGCGAACTGACATCAATGATTTACACTCATGGCAATACGTTACTGACCATCAAACGCGCAAACCGATACTTTCCACTGCTTGAACCGATATTGAAAAAGAACGGAATTCATCCGGACTTCCTTTATCTTGCCTGCATTGAAAGCTATTTGAATCCGCTTGCGCGCTCCGGGGCCGGAGCGGCCGGGATTTGGCAGTTCATGCCCGGAACGGCTAAACAATACGGTCTCGAAGTCAACGATGAGGTTGACGAGCGTTACAATATTGAGAAGGAAACGGAGGCCGCATGTAAGTATTTGCGCAATGCTTTTGCGAAGTATGGCAACTGGGAGTCGGTTGCCGCGAGTTATAACGGCGGCACTGCACGCATTGATAAAGAGCTGAACGCTCAAGGAGTTGACTCTGCTTTTGATCTCTGGTTGGTTGAAGAGACCAGGCGCTATCCTTATCGCATGATGGCCATGAAAATGATTATGGAAGAACCCGGGTCATATGGTTTCATTCTTGACGAAAGTCAGCTTTACCAACCGTATGAGTATACGGTTGAAACCGTCAGTGGACCTGTCGTGGATTGGCCTGCTTGGGCAATCCAGCACGGAATAGACTACGCTACACTCCGAGAGTATAACCCGTGGATACGCGACAAAAAGCTTACCAATAAAGCCGGTAAAACTTACAAGGTATGGATTCCGAAAGCGGACTCGCAGCGGCGGTCAACTCAGAAACTCCGGACCTATAATCCCAAATGGACTAAATGAGCATAAAAAGTGATAAAACCAGGGTGTCTTCGCTTGAATCCTTGATTGTCAAAGGCGCGAGGGTACATAATCTGAAAAATATTGATGTTGAGATTCCTCACGGAAAACTGACCGTCATTACCGGACTCAGCGGCTCCGGCAAATCCTCGCTGGCCTTCGACACTATTTTTGCCGAAGGCCAGCGAAGATATGTTGAAACGTTCTCAAGCTATGCCCGTCAGATGCTCGGATCGCTTGAACGCCCGGATGCCGACCAGATTACCGGTCTCAGTCCCGTAATCGCCATCGAGCAGAAGACTACTAACAAAAACCCGCGCTCAACTATTGGCACAACCACTGAGGTATATGACTTTCTTCGTTTGCTCTATGCGCGTGCGGGAGAGGCCCGGTCGTATATCAGTGGAAAACCGATGGTCAAGTACTCTGAGGAGCAGATTGTCAATTTGATTTTGAGTCGTTTTGAAGGGCATAAAATTCTCCTGCTTGCGCCTCTTGTCAAGAATCGTAAAGGGCATTATCAAGATCTGTTTGAACAGCTTGCAAAAAAAGGCTATATTACGGTACGGGTTGACGGAAAAATGAAGGAAATCACGCCCGGAATGAAGCTTGATCGTTATAAAAACCACTCCATAGAGTTGGTTGTAGACAAGCTTAAGGTTGCGGATGTTGACGTTATGCGCCTTCGCGAGTCGGTTAGTTCGACGTTGCGTCAGGGCGATAAGCAGATGATTGTCTGTGATGTCGACGACGATAACAAGCTGCACTATCTATCCCGTACGCTCATGGATGCCGAAAACGGTATAAGCTATCGCGAGCCTGCTCCTCATAACTTTTCGTTCAATTCTCCTCTTGGTGCTTGCGAGCGTTGCAAGGGCATAGGCGAAATCAACGTAATCGACATTGACAAGGTTATTCCAAACCGTCGGCTGAGTATTGCCGCCGGAGCGATTGAACCTCTCGGCAAGAGCAAATCGACAATGATTTTCAAGCAGCTCGAAGCCTTGCTTGAACGTCATGGCTGCACGCTGAAGACTCCGGTCGAGGACCTTCCGGAGGATGCACTAAATGAAGTTCTATATGGCTGTACGGAAAAACTTGACATAAAGGACCAGACAATGAGCATGCGGAACTATTTTCGCACTTACGAGGGCATAGTGAAGTATATTGAGATGCAGCAGGAGGAAGACGCTGATCTCGGAGCTAAGTCCTGGAGTAATCAGTTTTATACACGTGCAGAATGTCCGGAATGTCGTGGCGACCGTTTAAATCTTGAAGCCAGAAACTTTTTTATAGCTGACAAGAATATCGCCGACCTCTGCCGGATGGATATCTCGTCTCTGTTGAAGTGGCTGGATGACATGGAACAGCATCTGTCGCCGACTCAGAAGGTCGTGGCTCACGAAATTTTAAAGGAAATAAAGTCTCGTCTGTCCTTCCTGAAGGACGTAGGGCTGGAATACCTGTCACTTGGTCGCGCTTCGGCTACTCTCAGTGGCGGCGAAAGTCAACGCATCAGACTTGCAACTCAGATGGGATCGGAACTCGTAAACGTTCTCTATATCCTTGATGAGCCGAGCATCGGCTTGCATCAGCGTGACAACAGACGTCTGATAGAATCCTTGAAGCGGCTGCGCGATGCTGAAAACTCCATTATAGTAGTTGAACATGACAAGGATATCATGCTTGACGCTGACTATATCGTTGACATCGGTCCTTTGGCCGGCCGGAAGGGTGGCGAGGTTGTTTTCCAAGGCACTCCGAAGCAAATGCTCAAAAGCAAGACGCTGACAGCCGACTACCTGAACGGACGACGTAAAATCGAATTGCCTGCCGAGCGCCGCAAAGGTAACGGAAAGTTTCTGACTCTCTCCGGGGCGACTGGCCACAATCTGAAAAATGTCACGCTGAAAATTCCACTTGGCACTCTTACAATTGTCAGTGGTGTCAGCGGCTCCGGAAAATCGTCGTTGATTAACGGAACTTTGAGACCGATTCTGACGTCAAAGCTCTACCGTTCTTTGCAGACTCCGCTGCCTTATGGCTCGCTTGAAGGCTTGGAGAACATCGATAAGGTGGTTACTGTTGACCAGACTCCGCTTGGTCGCACTCCGCGAAGCAATCCGGCAACTTACACAGGCGTATTCTCTGACATCCGTTCTTTGTACGTCAACCTGCCCGAAGCAAAAATCCGAGGTTATAAACCGGGCCGTTTCTCTTTTAATGTAAAGGGGGGCCGCTGTGAAACCTGCAAGGGCAATGGCTATAAGACGATTGAAATGAATTTTCTTCCGGACGTTCTTGTACCGTGTGAGGAGTGCCTGGGACGGCGTTACAATCGCGAGACGCTTGAGGTCCGCTTCAAAGGAAAATCCATTGCCGATGTTCTTGACATGACAATAAACCAGGCAGTTGAGTTCTTTGAGAATACTCCTGTCATTTTGCGCAAACTGAAGGTCTTGCAGGAAGTAGGCCTTGGCTATATCAAGCTCGGACAGCCGTCCAGCACCCTCAGCGGAGGAGAGAACCAGCGCGTGAAGCTTGCAACTGAACTTGCCAAGCGAGACACGGGCAAGACGCTCTTTATTCTCGATGAACCGACAACCGGTTTGCACTTCGAGGATATCAGAACACTCATGCAACTGCTTAATAAGCTCGTTGAAAAAGGCAATACGGTTCTAATAATTGAGCATAACACTGATGTTATTAAACTGGCCGACTGGATAATCGACATGGGGCCTGAAGGAGGAGACTCAGGAGGCATGATTGTTGCCGAGGGAACTCCGGAGGACGTTGCCAGGACAGATTCTCCAACAGCTCCGTTCATTGAACTTTAAACGAAAAAAAACGGTCCCGGATCTATCTCCGAGGACCGTTTCCAATTTCGGTTGCGTTAATATAGAGTATTCAGTTTCTGATTAGAGACATACTTTTTATTGTTCGGCGAGTTGCTGGGTGTCAGGGCGGACAATGGAGCGACCGTATGTTGCGGGTTCGTCTGACTGCGGCTCTTCAACAACGAGGTCGTAGCTCATCAGTACAAATGCTGCGGTCTTGTCAACCTGATAGACTGCACTCTTTATCTGGAATGAGTACTCACCCGGCTTCAGCTCGGTGGTTGAGAGCGTGCAGGAGAACGGAACCGTTACAGTCTGATACTGGGGTAGTCCGTTCAGATAATATGTTGTCAGACCAAGGGTAGTTTTCTTGCCGTTGCGAGGGATTGCCGTTACGCTTTCAACAACGAGAGGAGTTCCCTGCTCAACATAAATCTTATTGTCATCTTCGTTCTGTATACCGCCGCTGATTGTTACCTGCATATCAACTTCAGGAAGGTCGTTGTCACTGTCGCTGCATGCACTCATTATTGCAAGCATTGGAAGAAACATCAGAGAATAAAGTATTTTTTTCATAGTTAAGAATAATTTAATAGTTTCAATTTATCTTTAAAACACATAGCGTTACAAAAAGTTCAAATTTGCACCCCCTGAAAAAAATTTGTATCTTTGCAGTTGATTATATGCTATAATGGAAGTCTACGACTATAAAGATACATTTCAATTGGAGACGGGTGCGCAGTTGCCCGGGCTGCAGATTGCTTATCATACGTTTGGTCGCTTGAACGCCGAACGCGATAATGTTATTTGGGTTTGTCATGCGCTGACGGCCAATAGTGATGTCGCCGACTGGTGGCCCAACACCGTTGTCAGCGGCGGATTCTTGGATCCCGACAAATACTTTATTGTGTGTGCCAACATACTCGGCTCGCATTACGGCACAACCGGTCCGCTTTCTGTTGACCCGCGTAGAGGAAAGCCGTATTATGACAGATTCCCGCAGATGACGGTGCGTGACATGGTACGCGTACACCAGCTTTTGGCCGCTTATCTTGGAATCCAACGGGTGAAACTTCTGATTGGATCCTCGCTCGGCGGTTTTCAATGTATGGAATGGGCGCTTATGGAGCCGGATTTTGCTGAACGGACCGCGTTGATAGCAACCACTCCCGTGACGAAACCCTGGGCTGCCGCCTTTAATGAGAGTCAGAGAATGGCTATTGATGCTGACACAACTTACGGCGACGAGCGTCCTGACGCCGGAGCTGCAGGATTGGCCGTGGCGCGTTCCATTGCTCTGCTAAGCTACCGCGGCGCGCAGGCCTACGATTTAACCCAGGCTGACAACGGAGCCGAGACCGACCCGAAGTCACCATTCACGCGTCGCGTACTGACCTATCAGCAACACCAAGGCAAGAAATTATCAGACCGTTTCAACGCATACAGTTATTATAGGCTAAGCCGTGCGGTTGACTCTCATGACATTAGTCGCGGACGTGGCGACATGGCCGATGTTCTTCAAGGATTCAGACCCAAGACTCTCGTTGTTGCAATCACCTCTGACATCCTCTTCCCGCCAAAGGACCATCAGCCGCTTGTTGATTTCATCCCGGACGTAGAATACCACGTGATTGACTCTGACTTCGGACACGATGGTTTCCTGATTGAATATAAAAAACTGACAGAAATTATTACACAATTCATAAATAAATAATGGCAGACCGCAAGAAACTTGTTATCGGACTGTTTGGATTCGGAACCGTTGGAAAGGCTTTATATAATCTGCTGGAAACTACGCGTCCTGACGGTGTTAGAATTAAGCGTATATGCGTGCGCGATATCAGCAAGAACCGTGGTATAGAGGCTGATTTTACCGATAATTATGATTCGATTTTTAATGACCCTGAAATAAATCTTATTGTCGAGCTTGTCGACGATGCGAGGGCCTCTTATGCAATCATAACCAGAGCTTTGCGGGAGGGAATGTCCGCCGTGAGCGGAAACAAGAAAATGCTTGCCGAGCATCTTCCTGAACTGATCGAGATGCAGAAACAGACCGGATCAACACTCCTGTATGATGCTTCGGCTTGCGGCTCAATTCCCGTCATCAGAAATCTTGAGGAGTATTACGACAATGAACTGCTTGTCAGCGTAAAGGGTATCCTGAACGGCTCGTCAAACTACATCCTGACAAAAATTTTCAACCATGGAATGACTTATGAGGCAGCCCTTCGTGAAGCGCAAGAGGCCGGATTTGCTGAAAGTGACCCGAGTCTGGACGTTGACGGATGGGATTCGCTATCAAAGTTGATTATAATTACGGTTCATGCCTTTGGCACCTACATTGCTCCGGAGAATATCTTCACATTTGGAATCTCAAATCTCCGAGACTATGACATACGGTTTGCCCGCGAAAAGGGGCGCAGAATCAAACTTGTCGGTCATGTCGAAAAGCTTGCCGACGGACGTCTCGTTGCCTGTGTGATTCCTCAGTTGCTTTCAAAAAACAAATATATCTATGGTGTTGACGACGAATTCAATGGCGTTGTAATCAAAGGTCTGTACTATGACAAGCAGTTCATGTTCGGGCGTGGAGCCGGAGGCTTCCCGACCGGTTCGGCCATTCTTAGCGACATAACAGCCTGTCAGTATGACTACAAGTACGAATATAAGAAGCGCCTGACACACCTCAATGATTTGCCTGAATTTACAAACGATGTCCATTTTCGAGTCTTCTTCCGCTATCGGAATCCCGAAGACCTTAACCTTATCGAATTTGACAGCATCAGCGAGAAATACAGTTCTGCGGATTTTAACTACGTAGTGGGCCACACTTCGTTGGCTGACCTGCACAGAGTTGCCGCTCTCATGCGTGACCGCGATGTGTTTATTGCTGCTTATCCGCCTGACTGATTGACAACGCGTCTAACTTTGTCAGTTAGTTAATTGTTATCCAAGTACCATGAACAACATTACTGAACTTTTTGAATCTCTTCTGGACTCCTTTAGAAGCATTGACCTCGCAAACCGAGAGTTGCATCGGATGATTGCAGAAGATGCCGAACTGAATAATGAGTATACCGACTGGTGCATCGAAAACGGTTACACTGAGCGTTATGGATTTATCGAGTTTGCTGAGATATATATTGAAAATCAGAATTCCATCTGGGATTCTCTGACTGATTATGATGATCAAGAATAGTAGATTTCCGGCCGAATGGGAACGTCATGGAGCCGTTTTGATGGCGTGGCCTCATTCAGCCACTGACTGGTGCTACATGCTCAATGAAGTGCATGAATGTTACCTCAACATTATAAATGCGATTATATCCTCTGGCGAGAAGGTCATACTTATCGGTCCTGAGTCAGAATTGGCGTCAATTGATTTGCCAGACGGAGTGTTTAAGGTCTATAAAGAGACTAATGACACGTGGATTCGTGATTATGGTCCCCTGACGATGGTTGATGACGAAGGATTTCATCTTCTCGATTTTCGCTTTAACGGCTGGGGCCTGAAATTTGCCGCCAATTTTGACAACCAGGTTAATCGCCGTCTCGGAGAGCGCAGGGTCTACGAACACATGCCGTGTAACTGCAAAGACCTCGTTTTTGAAGGCGGATCCATTGAGAGTGACGGACGCGGAACCTTAATGACAACAGAGTATTGCCTGATGGCTCCAAACCGGAATGAACCTTTGACACGTGACGCAGTTGAACAGGCATTGCTTAAGCGTTTAGCCGGACGCAAACTCCTTTGGATCAAAAACGGAGGTCTTGAAGGAGATGACACCGACGGACATGTTGATACGCTCTGCCGGCTTGCTCCGGGCAATACGATTGTTTATACCGGATGCCAGGATTCCAATGACAAGCATTATGGCCCCTTACAGGCTATGGCGACGGAACTTGCCGGCTTTACTAATGCTGAGGGAGAACCTTTCAACCTTGTTGAACTTCCACTCCCCGACGCCATATTTGATGAAGACGGACTGCGTTTACCGGCAACGTATGCCAACTATTTGGTTCTTGAAAAAGCCATATTGATGCCTACCTATGGTCAACCGATGAAAGACCATCTTGCAGAAAACGTCCTGCGCATTGTCTATCCCGAGCGAAAAATAATAGGCATTGACTGTAGAGCGCTCATTCGCCAGCACGGTTCTCTTCATTGTGCAACCATGCAAATCCCAACCGAAACCATTTCCTTTCTAAAATGAAAATAGCTATCATCCAACAACATAATACGGCGGATATTGCCGACAATCGCCGCCGGCTTGCCGACAAAATGCGTCAGCTTGCTGCCGAAGGTGCTGAACTCATCGTAAATCAGGAATTACATGACTCTCTGTATTTTTGCCAGACCGAGAATGTAGATTTGTGTTCATTGGCTCAGCCAATACCTTCCGAAGTGACCGATTTCTACTCCGCACTGGCTGCTGAGACCGGATGCGTGATTGTTACGTCTCTTTTTGAGAAACGCGCGCCCGGATTGTATCATAATACGGCGGTCGTGTTTGAGAAAGATGGTTCTATCGCCGGAAAGTACAGAAAGATGCACATTCCCGATGACCCTGCTTACTACGAAAAATTCTATTTTACGCCGGGTGACCTCGGTTTTGAGCCGATTCAGACTTCTGTTGGTCGACTTGGTGTGCTTGTCTGCTGGGACCAATGGTATCCTGAAGCCGCGCGCCTCATGGCGCTGCGTGGTGCCGAGATTTTGATTTATCCTACGGCTATCGGCACTGAAAGTACTGATCCCAAAGAGGAGCAGGAACGCCAGCGCGAGGCATGGATAACGATTCAGCGCGCTCATGCGGTTGCTAACGGCCTGCCCGTTGTCAGTGTAAACAGGGTGGGGTATGAGCCTGACCCGTCCGGTGTTACTGGCGGAATATCCTTTTGGGGGTCCAGTTTTGTAGCCGGCCCTCAGGGTGAGTTCCTCAAGCAGCTTCCGCGGAGTGAAGAAGCTGTTGCGTTAGTTGACGTCGACATGTGCCGTAGCGAGCAAGTGCGCCGCTGGTGGCCTTTCCTCCGCGACCGACGTATCGACGCCTACGGCGGCTTAACCTCCCGTTTCCTCGATTAACAAACGCCGACTCCTGTTGTTTGTAATCAGACAAAAATGAGAACAAGCAGCTGGGCAAGGATGACACGCACGAACATGGTCATCGGATAGACTGTTGCGTATGCAACCGCCGGATTGTCGCTTTCAACGTTGCCGTTCGCATAGGTCAGAGCCATTGGATTAGCCATGGCTCCGGCCAACATTCCGCAGGCCGATCCGAAATCGATTTTCCAAAAACGCATTGCCGGTAAAATCATCACTAACACGGGGAGCAAGGTGATTGCGAATCCGAGAGATATCCAAAGGGGACCTTCCGCGCGCATGATGGTCTCCAGAAAATCTGCGCCTGAACTAAGACCGAGACAAGCAAGAAACAGTGATAGACCGATTCCTCGCAGCATCAGGTTGGCCGAGCGTGTCGTATAGGTCACAAGATGGAAATTAACGCCGAATCGGCCGATAAGGATTCCCATAATTATAGGTCCGCCTGCAAGGCCAAGGCGGACCGGCGCATCCGTGCCGGGAATGTAGAAGGGAATGGCGCCAAGAATCAGACCAAGCACGATTCCGATGAAGATTGCCGCCAGATTCGGTTCCTTGAGGTCGGTGTCGACGTTGCCGAGAACCTTTTCGACATTTTCAATGGCTTTTGCTTCTCCGACAATCGTCAGGCGGTCGCCAAGCTGTAACCGAAGCTCCGGTGTAGCCAGAAGCTGAACGCCGGCGCGAAGCACACGAGTGATGTTTATGCCGTAACTGTTGCGCAGTCGCAGTGAACCAAGGCGACGTCCGTTGATTTCCGAACGAGAAACAATTACGTGTTTGGAAACGAGTGAAGAATCAATCGCGTTCCAGTCAATATCATCTTTGTTCCAGTCCTTCTGTTCTTGTTCACCGAACAGAACTGTAAGGGCGGGCGCCTCGACGTCAGTCGTAATAACCAGTAGTCTGTCATCAGGCTCCAGTGTAGTGTCTGAATTAGGAATTGAGACTTTACCATTGCGCCAAAGGCGTGAAATGACAAACTTATGGTGTGCAATTGAGGCTATTTCGCGAATGGGTTTATGATATACTCCGGGGTTGTGAACCTGAAAGGCGGCGATGTAGGTATGGTTCGTCTCTTCTTGTTTGGCTGATTTGAGGTCAGATGCTCTGGCAAACAGATTGCGCCCCACGGCAAACGCCAGAATCACCCCTACAACTCCGAGAGGGTAGGTGACCGCACAACTCAGTGCGGCCCCGGCGGCAGGACGTCCGAGCTGGCTCAGGGTTTCCTGTGCTGCGCCCAGAGCGGGAGTGTTTGTCGTGGCACCACAGAGAATACCGACCATATCCGCCATTGGGACTTTAAATATATATGAAAGTAGAATTGCAAAACCGGTCCCGAGCAAAATTGTGAGCAGAGCAAGCATATTCAGCTTCACGCCACCCGAGCGGAACGATGAAAAAAAACCGGGGCCGACCTTCAGTCCAAGCTCATAGACGAAAAGAACAAGGCCGAAGCTCTGGGCATATTGCAGCATCTGCGAATCAATTGATAATCCGAGATGGCCGGCCAGAATACCGACGAAGAAAACGAAGGTCACGCCAAGCGAAACCCCGAATAGTTTAATCTTGCCGAGGCCAAGCCCGACAGCAATAATGATTGACAGAACAACAACAGCCTGAAGGGGCGTGTGGTCCGTGAAAAGGGAGTATAGCCATTCCATAATATGACTGCAAAGTTACGGAGAATCATTGAGGTGACCAAATAAATGCCAAAGTAGATTTTTACGACAACTCTCATCGCTGCATAAAGTTTAAAGTTTTCCACTTTAAAACCGTAACACTCTGTTTATTTGAATAATAACAAAATGAGAGCATAAAAAAGTTTTCCAAAATAATATTTTTTTGACAAAATTTCAGCCTGAAAAGTTTGCAGTTGTGGAAAAATCTGAGTAGCTTTGCACTCGCTAAACAAAATAAAATCCCCCCATTTTCTTAATACTCTCAATGATACAAACGATAATCAAGCGCGACGGCCGCGTTGTCGGTTACAACGAAGAAAAAATCAAGGCTGCAATCCGCAAGGCAATGCTGACAACTGATCTTGGCGAAGACGAAACCCTCATTCAGCGCATCGCAGACCGCATCGGAATGTCAGGCAAGGAACAAATGACCGTTGAGGAAATTCAGGACCGAGTGGAGCTTGAACTGATGAAGTCGCCTCGAAAGGAAGTTGCGCGAGCCTATATTGCATATCGCAACCAGCGTTCAGTTGCCCGACGGGCCAAGACGCGCGATTTGTTCCTTGAAATCATTGAAGCGAAAAATAACGATGTTACTCGTGAGAATGCGAACATGAACACTGATTCTCCTGCAGGTATGATGATGAAGTTCGCATCAGAGACTACAAAACCATTTGTTGATGACTATCTTTTGAGCGAGGAGGCGCAGGAGGCTGTCCGTCACAACTTGATACACATCCACGACAAGGATTACTATCCGACTAAATCGCTTACTTGTGTTCAGCATCCCCTGGACCGAATTCTGAAATATGGTTTCATTGCAGGCCACGGCGAGTCTCGCCCTGCGAAGCGAATCGAGACGGCAAGTATCATCGGATGTATCTCGCTTGAGACTGCCCAGAACGAAATGCACGGCGGTCAGGCAATTCCTGCCTTTGACTTTTATCTGGCACCATTTGTCCGCTCTTCTTATATTGAAGAGATTAAAACTCTGGAGAAACTGAGCGGGGAGGATTTGAGTTCGCTTTACAATGCCGAAATCGAAGATTATATTAAGAAGCCCCTTGACGGTCTGACCGGTAAGGAGCGATATTTCCAGCACGCCATAAATAGGACGGCCGCACGTGTACATCAGGCAATGGAAGCGTTCATCCACAACATGAACACGATTCACAGTCGTGGAGGCAATCAGGTTGTCTTCTCTTCAATCAACTATGGCACTGATACCTCGGCAGAGGGACGCTGCATTATTCGTGAGCTTCTCCATAGTACATATGAAGGCGTTGGCAATGGTGCGACTGCTATCTTCCCAATTCAGATATGGAAAAAGAAGCGTGGCGTCAGCTACCTTCCGGAAGATCGCAACTACGACCTGTACCAGCTTGCCTGCAAAGTGACAGCCCGCCGCTTCTTTCCAAACTTTGTCAATCTTGACGCATCGTTCAACCAACATGAAAAGTGGGATGCGAACGACCCGAAGCGTTACACCTATGAAGTTGCGACAATGGGATGCCGCACTCGAGTATTCGAAAACCGTTATGGCGAGAAAACTTCAGTTGGACGCGGAAATCTCAGCTTCTCAACAATTAACATTGTACGCATTGCAATTGAACAGATGGCGATTCAGAGCCAGGAGGAGCGCATTGAACGATTCTTCAAGCATCTTGACGAAGTTTTGGACATTACCGCCCGTCAGCTTCATGACCGCTTCTTATTCCAGAAAACGGCTCTTGCCAAGCAGTTCCCGTTGCTTATGTCCCGTCTGTGGAACGGAGCTGACCGGCTTGGTCCGAACGATACGATTGAACCGGTTATCAACCAAGGCACGCTTGGCATCGGGTTCATTGGGCTTGCAGAGTGTCTGGTGGCGCTGACCGGAAAACATCATGGAGAATCGGCTGAAAGCCAGAAGCTCGGGCTGAAGATTATAAGCCACATGCGTTCGCGGGCCAATGAGTATTCCGAAACGTACAATCATAACTATTCAATTCTGGCAACTCCGGCCGAGGGCCTAAGCGGACGCTTCACCGGTCGCGACCGTAAGACATTCGGTATTATTCCCGGAGTTACGGATCGAGATTACTATACTAATTCGAACCACGTTCCCGTTTACTACCATTGCTCGCCTGCACATAAAGCGCAAATCGAAGCTCCATATCATGAGTTGACACGCGGCGGCCACATTTTCTATGTTGAGATTGACGGAGACGCAACTCACAATCCACAGGCCATCATGGACATTGTTGACCTGATGGACAAGAACAATATTGGATACTGTTCGGTAAATCATAATCGAAACCGATGCATGGATTGCGGATATGAAGATGCCTCTGAAAACCTGACCGATTGTCCTCGTTGCAAGGGGCGCAATATTGACCGTCTGCAGCGCATCACCGGCTACCTTGTCGGCACGACTGACCGTTGGAATTCAGCAAAGTTGTCAGAACTGCATGATCGTGTTGTCCATAAGTAACAATTCATGAGTCTTAGAGTATTACAGATAGTTCCGGGGACGTCGGTTGACGGCCCCGGCCTTCGTACTTCGGTATATCTTGCCGGATGTTGCCACCGATGTCAAGGATGTCACAATCCTTCATCATGGGATTTTGCCTCCGGCCGCGAAATGAAGGCTGAAGAGGTCGCTGAAATCGTGATATCCCATGGTTTCAACATGACTTTGACAGGAGGGGACCCCCTGATGCATCCGGACCTGGACGAACTTGAAAAACTGGTCCGTCTGGTTAGGGCATCCGGTCTTAAGACTTGGGTTTATACCGGATTTACTTACGAACAGCTCACTGCGCACGCGGAACTCCGCTCCCTGCTTCCGCTGTTCGATGCGATTGTCGACGGGCCGTTTATTGAAAGTCGGCGTTCACCTTCGCTCCCGTTCAGAGGTTCTGACAATCAGCGCATTATTCGTCCGGACGGATTAGTCATTACAGAATTTGACAATCCTCTCTGACTCCGATCTTAGGAGGACTCTGCTTCCGTTATCTTCAAGTGCAAGGTTACAACTTTTTGAGGTCGCAATCAATAGCCAGTTCAATATTCCCTCATGAAGTGCGACCTTGCATTAGAATTTATTGTTGAGTCGGTTTTTATGTCTTTTTCAATAGAATTGAAAGATTATATCATAAAATAGGCAATAATTCCAAATTTTTAGTTAAATTTGCACTCAAATGTTAATTTAAAAATTTAAATAAAAAAACTATTCTGAGGCAGAAGTGTTAATTTAATATAAGTAGTTCAAAAGAGAAATGAAAAAATCGACAATCTGGTTTCTCACCATTATAATGGTGTTTACGTTCATCGGGTTGATTTATGTACAGTTTCTGTACATGAACAACATGGTGAGAATGCGTGACGACCAGTTTGAAGAGAATGTGCGACGCTCTCTTTATGGAGTGACAGAGATGCTCGAACAGCAGGAAGCTCGCCATTTTCTTGAAGAAAATCTCGCTCAGGTTGAGAATTTTACGCCCTATAAGAGACGTGATAATTCTGAGGGGGTTTCGATGAAATTCACGACTCCGAGCGGACTAAGCGGCCGTTTTACCCTTGAAGGAACTCCCGGACAGGTTCGCAACATGAGCGCTCCCGGTTCCGGCACATCGAGCGTTGACGACGCGACTACTTCGTCGTTGCGCGGACAGTATCTCTATCAGAAAGGACTGCTTGATGAAGTAATTCTGAACATTCTCTCACGCAGCAGCTCGCGACCTATTTCCGCACGCGCCGATTCAACATCGGTCCATAGCTTTCTCCGATTTGAACTTGACAATAACGGATTGAAAATTCCGTTTGAGTTCGCGGTTACCAACCGCAACTATGCAATTATCTACCGCACGGCTGGATTTCCGGCGGAATCTTCCGCGCAGCTGGTCAATAATCCTGATGTATATTTCCAGACCCTGTTCCCTAACGATCCGGTTAACCGAATCAACTATTTGAGCGTCTATTTCCCGACCAAACGGACCTATATTTTCGATTCCATCAAATTCATGATTCCGTCAATGGTCTTTACCTTTATAATGCTCTTGATTTTCCTCTATGCAATCCTGACGGCATTTAAGCAAAAAAAGGTAAACGAAATGAAGACAGATTTCATCAATAATATGACTCATGAGCTGAAAACGCCAATCAGTTCGATTTCGCTTGCGGGTCAGATGCTCGCCGATCCGACAGTACGTAAGTCAGACACTATGATGAAGCATGTGACAGACGTAATTAACGACGACACGAAACGACTGCGTTTTCTTGTAGAAACTGTCCTTCAGATGTCGCTCTACAATGACGGTCAGTCGGCCATGTCAGTTGTCAACGTTGACGTAAACCGCGTAATTGAGGGTATTAACCGCACCTTCAAACTGAAGGTTGAGAAATATGGCGGCAGGATTTCAGCAGATCTGTCGGCTGAAAATCCGATTGTGAATGTTGACGAAATGCACTTTACAAACGTCATTTTCAACCTGCTTGACAATGCCGTCAAGTACCGTCGAAAGGATACACCTATAATTCTGAAAGTTACAACTTCCAACCCGACTCCCTCGCGTCTGAAAATTACTGTTTCAGACACCGGAATCGGCATACGTCGCGAAGACCTGAAGAAAATCTTTGACAGATTTTATCGTGTATCTACCGGAAATCGCCATGACGTAAAGGGTTTCGGACTCGGGTTGGCCTATGTTAAGAAAATGGTGACCGACTTTAACGGCGAAATATCCGTTGAGTCCGAAATCGGCAAGGGAACGACTTTTACAATTATGTTGCCCGTCGCGACAACTTCCGAATCGCATAATAAAAAATAAATTAAAAACATTCAAGTATATGGAAGAAAAGACAAGAATTCTGCTTTGCGAGGATGATGAAAACCTCGGCATGCTCCTGCGTGAGTATTTGCAGGCCAAGGGCTTTAGTGCTGACCTCTATCCAGATGGTGACGCCGGCTATAAAGCCTTTGTCAAAGGGAAATATGATCTCTGTGTCTTTGACGTCATGATGCCGGAAAAGGACGGTTTTCAGCTGGCTCAGGAAGTTCGTAGCGTCAACGCCGAAGTACCTATCATTTTCCTTTCTGCCCGTTCGATGAAGGAAGATATCTTCTCCGGCTTTAAGATTGGTGCAGACGACTACATTACTAAACCGTTTTCCATGGAGGAACTCGTGCTGAGAATTGAGGCTATCCTCCGCCGCGTCAAGGGCAAAAAGGAAAAGGACATTACAATGTACCGTCTCGGTCAGTTCACGTTTGACACTCAGAAACAGACTCTGATGAACGGAGACAAGGCAACAAAGCTGACCACTAAAGAGTCGGAACTGCTTAGCCTGCTTTGCAGTCACGCCAACGAAATCCTCGAACGTAACTACGCACTGAAGACAATTTGGATTGATGACAATTACTTCAACGCTCGCTCCATGGACGTTTATATCACAAAACTCCGAAAGCATCTGAAAGATGATCCGTCAATCGAAATTATCAATATTCATGGCAAGGGCTACAAACTTATTGCCCCGAATATTAACGAATGATTCTGATGTATTTTTCATGAAATGAATCCGGAAGAGTGCGAAATTATTCGTACTCTTCTGTTTTTAGTTAAATTTTAGTATCTTTGCAAAACCATATATCATCATTTATAAATCATTCTCACATGAAAAAAATCTTTACTTTTGCGTGTAGCGCTGTCGCAGTTTTCAGTACGATGGCCACTGGCTTTGAGCCGCAGGACGGAGTTTGGTACCGCCTACTCAATCGTGAAACCGGCGGCGGACGTACCGATTCCTACCTCGGTTACTACCCCTCGACTCAATGGTACGTATTCAACAAGGATAACGGTAGCCGCAGCGAGCTTGGTACAAATCCATTTGTATGCGCCGGCAACTTAGCCGAAGGTGACAATGTGACTGAAGCTCAGGTTGACGGGCAGCTCTGGCAATTTGTTGCCGGCGAAGGCGACAATGCCGGAAAATTCTGTCTGGTCAACAAAGCATACCCTGATGGAGCGGTCAGCAATGCAATTGTTGACAACAACAGCGAGATTGTAACCGTGCTTAATGGAAATAACGCAACTAACGCTTCCCGTTGGGTCTATCTTGAAAACCGCGAAGAATCTGTCGACAAGATTTGCTGGTTTGACTGTTCAACAACTGCCGATGTGAACGGAGTTACCTACATCCAGCCGACATTTGTCAATTCACTGAATACTGGCGGCATCTATTTTGCGCTTGCAGCAGGCGGACAGAAACAACAGATTATACGCGTTAACACTTCTGGCGAAGCCTCAACTTGGTGGGCGCCCATTGCCGATGTTTCCGAACCGGTTGAACCGGTAGATCCGGAAACAGCTTCTACTCCTGTTGGCGGAATCTGGTATCAGATTAAGTCAGGCGAGAATGATAATCGCGCTAACACCTACCTGGGCTATTACCCTGCGACAGAATGGTATGTCTTTTCTCACACAACTGCCAGTGCAACCAAAGTTCTGACAACAAATCCTTTCATCTGCGGTTGTTCGCCTGTCGAAGACGAGACCGCGACTGAAGCCCAGGTTGACGGTCAGCTTTGGCGGGTGATTGCCGGCAACGGCGAGAATGAAGGCAAATATTGTCTGGTCAACAAATCATTCCCCAATGGAGCAATCAGCAATGTCCCCTTAAACAATAACGGAGATGTTCTGACCTCCGGCGCTACCAATGCATCCCGCTGGGGCTATGTTGCAGACCGTGAGGCAAACGCTTCTGAAGTATGCTGGTTCTCGCTTTCCGACGGCGCAATTGCTGACGGTTACAGCGCATTCATTCTCGAATTCGTCAACAGCGTAACTCCGAACAACAAGTATATGGCACTCGCTAAAGCAGGCCAGAACTTCCAGCTGATGCGTTACAACACCATTGACGACGCTTCTTCTCACGATACCTATCGTTGGTCATTCATCCCTTACTCACTGAGCGAGGAAGCATCAGTCTCCGTTTCCGGTTTTGGCGAAGTTGTAGACGATACTTTCAGTTTCTCGGCTGCCCACACCTCTTTTGAAGTGACACTTACCGCTCCTGAGGGCTATGACCTGTACTATAAGAATAACACTGTTGCTGAAGATGTTGAAGCCGTCGTGCTTGCTGACGTTGAGGAAGGTGAAGACGGATTCACTCTTGCCGAGGGAGGCAGGGTAACCCTGACAGTTGAGAAGCCCGGCGATATCCAATGTTATGTTACTGCAAAAGGTCTTAAATCAGAACTCAAGACACTCAACTTCATTGACCCCGATGGAGTCACCTCAGCAATTAACGAGGTTTCGGTCGAAACAATGTCTGAATCTATTTTCGATCTTCAGGGCCGTCCCGTAAACCGTGCTGTTAACGGATTATACATTATCAACGGCAAAAAATTTATTGTGAAGTAAATTTTTATCAACTATAAAAAAAACTGCATGTCGGCAATCCGACATGCAGTTTTTTTTATGGAGTTTAAGTTAGCGTACAACAGTTTTTTTGCCGTCAATGATATAGATACCGGGACTTGTAATCTTCAGTATCCGGCGACCGTGGAGGTCAAAGATTCCTTCAACATTCTGTTCAGTCGAAATCTCTGTTATTTCTGAGTCACCTTTACCTGCGATTCTGACGGGAATGTCATAAGCGCAACCTTCGGTAATCTCCTGAGCATACGCATCAGGTTCCGGACGCCATGCGTTTTCGTAAATTACACGAATAATCGCTATGTCGGTATCCACATCTTCCGGAACGTCTATGTGGGTCGTAAACGACATCATTTTGTCGTAATTTGCCGCAACATTCTCTTCCTTCATGATATCGCCGACTCGGGTCAGGCGGTTAAACAGTCCGAGACCTTCCCAATCAACAAAAATCGTAGCGTGATTGTAGCGCAGATCCTGAAGAACCTTTCCAGAGCCACCAAGACGGTTTGCAATCATGCGGAAAGAGAACTCCGAACCCGGACGGGCGATAATTTCCTCCCCGATCAGAGTGTAGAATCCGGGCTGACTATCCCATCTTACATCAATATTGGATTGTGCGCCAGTTGAAACGATTCGTTTCACATAGGCATTACCCTCAGGATGAACCGTTCCGTCGGGCTGGCCGTCAATGTGTCCGGGCAGTGTGGTCAGCTCTCCATCAGGCTCGAATGTTGATATAATGATTGGGATATCGTAGGCAACTCCTTCGAGAATATTCTGCTCATTCGGTCCTGATAGTTTACGCCAGGCGTTCTGGTAAATGACTCTAAGACGTGCATGTCCGCCCGGCAGACCGACGGGAAGAGTGATACGATGGCTGATGTTCATCACATCGTCATAGTTGGCAAGAATGTTAGCTCCGCTGATTTCAGAACCGAAGCGAGCAACTTCTGTAAATTCTCCGCTGTTGGTATAGTCGGCGAAAATAACGGCATAATTGTATCGCAGGTCCTGATAGGTAGAAGTCGTTGAGCGCGGCCCGGCTGAGTTTGCAACCAGATTTAACACGAATGAGCCACCGGACACTGCTTTGATACTTTCATCAACCAGTGTGTAAACATCCTTAGGGCAGGAGCTTGCAGAGTAGGAGATGTCTCCCTCTGCACCAGTTGTGGTAATCTTTCGCAAGTATGCTTTCTTTTCTCGGTGAAGCGAACCCGCCGGTATGATATAGTCGGCAATAGCCGAATTTGCATCTGCAATAACACGGACCGGAACGTCATAAACGCGTCCTGATGTAATCGGACCCTCTGCTTTCGGTGTTGCGGAATCAAGAACGATTCTCATGCGATATTCGCCCGGAACTGTAGCGGACGGAACAATCAACGAAAAATGTCCGTCAGCTGCAACCTGAATTGCCTCCGTCAAATCAAACTCCGTGTCTTTGTCTGCATCAAACCATGCTGACATATTCACATTGTCTGACGCAACTGCATGTAGTTCTACGGTTGAACCCGCTACGGCTGTCAACTCTCCTGAGATAAGTTGATAGAGAGTCTCCGGCGCCTTGTCAGCCTGAAATTCATAGCCGGTACCGGTAAGAGCCTTCAAATAAGAGCCGCTTTGCCCCTCAGGAATTGAATAGCCCATCGAAGCAGAGACAAGAGGAGTGATTCGCAGTGTATGCTTCAGCTCCTGATTTACAGGCGTCTGATAACGGGCCCAGATTGTTGAGCCACACGATCCGTTACCAATGCCCTGCTGGAAGCGGTCAAGATGGAGAATAATCTCATCGCGCGGTTTCAGTTCAAAATCGTGAAAGGCAGTTCCGAGATCCTCCTCTGTGTAGTGCAGAGCAGAGAACGAGGTGACTCCGTCAGCTTCAATCAGCAGTCCAAACCCATTGTCTTTTGGCGACGTGAGTTTAACGTAGCGGAGGTCCTCACGGTTACCTGAGCTTTGCGGCTTAACGAAATGTTCTGCCATCTCCGTCACCGTAGTCTTATAAACTCCGGCAAAGCTGCCCGTCTTGCGGTCAATATAGTTACTCCAAGGGCCACGGGCAAAATATTCTACGTTTTCAAGTCCGGGAATGACACTCATGCTCATTCCGAGGCGATTCAGGTTTCCTGTGTAGGCCGTATAGGCATTTTTTATGTCAATAACACCATTTGAATATATCATATAAGTGGTGATTACCTTGACAGTGCCGGGTTTTTCGTTAACGCTGATAATCTTGACTGCCTTAGCTCCAGATGCATCTCCATCCGTGAAATTACAGAGCAGGTTCTTGTTTGGAACACTCTGAGGCGCATAAGAGGTTGGCGCGGTTCCGGTGTAGGGAGAGTCGTTCTCAATCCAGCGGAAATCATCAAAGGCCAGTCCGTTGCCGCCATGAATCAGCTCTACGCCATTGACCTTAATTGAAATCAGCGAGCCGTTGTCGTCAAACGTATAGGAGAACCCTTTTCCGCTGACGGTCACAGGTCCGTTGCCGGTCGTTACAAGATTCTGTTCGAGGTTATCAAAATTAAACTCGGGCAGAGAAGGACGTTCTTGAATAGTTATCTGCTCTGAGGCAACAACATGGCCGGCCGAAGCCCAGTCTGAGGCCTTCTTTGTGAGAAACTCCAATGTCAGAAGGTACTCCGCATCATCGTCAGCATCAATTGCCTTGAACTCAGGAACGATGATGCCGGTTGAGCCAGGAGCGACGTCTTCCATTGGTTTTGTTGCCGTCTCGACGTTGATTCCGTCACGGCTTAGAGTCCATCTGACGTCAAATTCAGAAAGATTAAGGAAGTTATATTTATTCTCAACTGTAATTCGATTGGTCTTTTGATTGTAGCCCTTGACCGTAATCCACTGATGAACTTTCTTGACCTCTATAAGCTTTTGCGATATGTTGCGTTCAGGGTCGACAACACCGTTGCTCATGAAGTTGCCCTGGTGAGGCCCCGGGAAGTCATAGCCTGTGTACCAGCGGCCCTTTTTATAGGTTCCGTTCTTGATTTCCGACGGATGATAGATTGCCTGGTCGGCCCAGTCCCAGATACATCCGCCAATAGTACGCTTGGAATTCTCAAAATAATCCCAATAGTCAGCAAAGTTTCCAAGGCTCTGACCCATCGAATGCGCATACTCACAAATAAAGTGGGGACGTTCATCATTCCAGTTGTCCATTCGAGTAACATCATACTCGTAAGGATACATTTTCGACGTAAAATCTGAGTTCGGGAATCCGTCGGCCTGCTGACCCTCATAATGAACAAGGCGGGGATCAAGATTTCTGATTGCCTCGCGGCAGGCGTAGAAGTTACTGCCATTACGGCTTTCGTTACCGAGACTCCAGAAAATAACCGACGGATGGTTGCGGTCTCGCAAGACCATGCGTTCCTGTCGGTCAACGTATGCAGCTGTCCAGGTAGGGTCATCAACCAATTTCCAGTCAATTGCATGCGTCTCAAGGTCGGCTTCATCCATCACGTAGATACCGAAATAGTCATACATCGCCATCATTTTAGGCTGGTGGGGACAATGAGAGGTGCGAACCGTATTAATGTTGTACTGCTTGAAGAGTTTAACGTCGGTCAATAGTGATTCCGTGTCCATTGTCCTGCCGGTCAACGGATGTGTATCCTGACGGTTAACGCCCTTGAAAAATACCTTCTGACCATTGATGTAAACAAATCGGTTTTTTTGCTCAATGCAACGGAAACCATATTTTGTCGAGAAAGCCTCGGTTTCCTTTCCGGAGGCTTCCTTCAGGCTGACCAGCACGGTGTAGAGATAAGGGTTCTCGCAACTCCATAGATTGACATTCGAGAGTTGCACCGAAGCAGTCACTGTTTTCGACTCGTTGCAGACCAAATGACTGACGGCATGCGCAGGCAGTTCAGCAACAACCTTCCCGTCTGAGTCAATCAGTGAGACCTCAGCCACGACGTTGGCTGCCGTAGTGCCGCGGTTTTCAATTTCCAAATCAACACTCAGGGTCCCTGACGTGTAGCCTGATGCCTCGTTTGTCGACCATGTGATATAATGGTCGCGTACAAATGCTTTCGGGACTGCAGTCAGGGTGACATCTCTGAAAATGCCGCCCCAGCGAAACATGTCTTGACCTTCGAGGTACGATCCGTCGCTCCATTTGATTACCTGTACGGCGAGCGTGTTCGTTCCTTCTTTGCAAAATGAGGTGACATCAAACTCATGGTTCGTGTTTGCTGCCTGTGTGTAGCCGACAAATGAGCCGTTAACCCATACGTATGCCGCCGAGTAGATTCCTTCAAAGTTCAGAAATAGTTGCTTGCCGCTCCAGCTCGCAGGAACCGTAAATTCCGTCAGATAACTTCCGACGGGATTCTCGGCATACGCTCCATTGTTGTCCTTACGTTTGAGGATTTTCGGACACTGCGACGCATCGTAGGGATGGTTTACGTTGACATAAATCGGAGTGTCGTAGCCTTGCATTTCCCAGCAGGAAGGCACCGGGATAACATCCCACGCCGAACTGTCATAACCCGGTTCGTAAAAATCCATTGGACGGTCCGACGGTTTTTCTACAAAAAAGAACTTCCAATTTCCGTTAAGCTTTTTGTGGAGATCAGACGCAGAATCTTCCCAAGGATGGTTATAAAAGCCGACATCGGCTTTCAAAGCAGCTGACGAAGAGTAGGGGACATGTGTTGCCCTTGCCTTCTCTTTGTTGACGGCAAATACGGTTTGATTCTCCCACCAGTCTTCTGGTTGAATCGCCGTAATCGCCGATGCGGTCGCACAAGTTGCAGCAAGTACACCCGCAAAAGAAATGCGAATCAAATTCTTCATGGTTTAATAATTAAAAAATTTTTCGCAAATATACGAATTTTGTATCATTAAAACAAAAAAAAGAGCGTTGCTCTCAAGGCAACGCTCCAATAGGAATAATCAATCAAAGTAGTATTTTCCTTCCGTCTCTAATATAGATACCCCCCGAGGGTTTCTTGGTTATCTGTCGGCCGAGAAGGTCAAACATGACTGTTGAATCCATAGTTTCAACCTCAATAATGCCGGCTGACGCAACCGTAAAGGTCAGCGAGAAGTATGAATCGGCATCTGTCCCTTCATTGCCTTGAAGCACTGCGCCTGCCATATCTTTGGCCGCAAAAGCGACTATAACCTGACCCTCTGTTGCATTTTCAAGTTTAAGATGCCATTCGCTGGCATAGCCGCCTTCTACACTGCCGACGGGGTCAGCCACGAACTGTATTGATCCCGGGGCGGGCGTAAGACTGACGAGTCCGGTGAAATTCAGGCTGATCTCCGTATCCGGGTCAATTGCTGACCCTGCGCTCGGAGTCATTGACGCGAGTTCAATGTCACTGAATTCGTAGGGAGCAGTGCCTCCGACAATCGTAATGGTCTCTATGCCGCCGGGAACTGCCGTGAATATAATGGAATATGGTTTGTCTTTTTCAAAAACGACGGTCTGAGGCATCGTCAGCATAAAGATGCCGTCGCCCGAGCCGGTCATCTCAACCGGCTCCAACTCTCCTTCTATCGCAAACATAAGTTTTGCATCGTTGCCGAGATTGGTTTCCGCCTTTACTGTGGTTCCTTCAGCAAGTGACTTCATGCGGGCGCCATTCCTTATTGAGCAATAGGTCAAGGTGAAGCCGTTGAATTTTGCTGTAACATCGCCGCTATGGTCAAATCCGTCGTCAGAGGTCAGACCTTCAAGGGTTACAATGACATTTTCTTTAGTGTTCCATCCGGCAGGCACAGGTACTGTCAGTTCAACCTCTGTGTCACTGATAGGATCAATTCGGATTTCGTCAGAATTCACAACGATTCTTTCGTTTCCGGATGTAAAGGCGACTCCATCATAGGTCAGATGGTCAGCACAATTGAAATAGATATTTATTGCAGTTACATTTCCAAGCGATGATCCGGTCGAGGGTGTGAATTCTGACGTTATATTGAGCTTGGGAATTTCAGCAAACGGAATTTCATAAAGGAAAGTGCCAACTGTTCCTTGTCCGTCAGACCATACTGTTTGTCCATTAACGTCCTTCAGAGTGTTCAGACGAAGATAAATCTGTGTATCGGCTCTGCCTGAGGTCGACATTTCGGCCGATGTACGCCGGACGCCACCGAAGTCCACGGTCAGTACATTGTCATTGACCGAACTCTTAACGTTTTCGATATACTCATACCCGAGTTCAACAGGTGCGTAACAGAGTTCTACCTTCTGATCTTCGGCAAGAGCGCCTGTGAAAGTAAATACGGCCTTGGCTGCATTCACATCCTCTGAATACCAGGAAAGCAGTTCAACCGGAAGCGAATATTCCTTCAATTCGACCGGCTTGGAAACAGTCCTATACTGAAATACCAAGTCATTAATCGGATTGTCAAGACCATCCTTGACTCCGGACAGGGTAATTTGCAGAATCTCGCCCGGCTTAATTCTGTTCTCATTATACCAACGGCGCAAAATTTCATTAAAGCCAACCGAAATCGTCGAACCTAAAGTATTAATATTATCTGCCGGAGCCGAAAAATCGCCAACTTTGACGGTGGCCGCTTCGACAGTGATGTTCTGATTGAAAATCAACTCAATCTGGTCCGTAACAGCCGGATCAAATGCGTCTCCGAGATCAGGAATCGACTTCGTCAGCGATACTTCCGGATTTAATTCGATTGAAATTACTCCGTTATTCATAATGAAGTCGCTCTTGAAGTAATACGTCGTTCCGGCGCTGACAGGGAACTGATGGGCCTGCTTGCCGTTGATGTATCCTGCATAGCGATATCCTTCAGTCTCTGTCATCAGCGTCAACTCTCCGCTGCGCATCAGATAAACAGGAACATCTCCGTATTCCAGAATCTGACCGTTAACCGTCGGAGTGTATTTTCCGTAGAACGACTTCATGAATTCTAAAGTATATTCCTTTCCTAACTCCAACTCCTGATACTCCTCCGGAGCTATTTCGGCAACAGCCGGAAGCACTGATGCAGTTGCTAAAGTAATAGCTGCAACTATTTTATTCATGTATTTATGATTTAATATATTAATTTTTTAATTTCTGTTCCGTTTCGCATAATAACCAATGTGCCTTTCGTCGGCTTCTGAATTTTACGTCCCTGAATGTCAAAAAATTCAATCAGGTTGCACGCGTTACTGTCATCGGTGATTACTTCTTCGATTGAGTCCTCAAAATCTCCCGTGACGTGGGCGATGTTGGCATTTATAACGCGGTCGCTGTCACCGTCAATCATCATCACAATCACATTGGTATTAGCCGGTACAGCCACTGTTTCCGGCATGGAGATTGAAAATTCAACGGGATATTCCTCTCCGGCATTGAGCTTTGACGGAATGATTCCGGGTGTGCCGTTATAGGTGAGTCCTGCAACGCCACGGCCGACTCCATTGATTGTCACAGTCGGATAACGTGTCGCATACTTTCCATTTCCTGCCCACTCTCCAAGATCCGGATCATCCATTGAGTAAAGACCATTGAGCTGAACTGACGACAGGTTGTCTTCCGTGACGATTGCAAGCACATTGGCATTGCATACTTCCGTATTTAACGCCCAACGGGCATTGCCCTTGACCGAAATCGTTCCGGCCGAATACACCGCTGTAAAGTCTATTTCAGCGTCCGGCAGGGTCTGCATTTCATTGTTTACGGCATCAAGCCAGCAGATTGCATCATCGCCCCCGTCTGTTCCTGTGCCTTCGCCGCTGAATCGATAATCCATACCGATAGTTACCATCGGATAACAGCTTGTCGTGCGGTTGATAGCTGCCGACGGCGCTCCCATGTTGTTCAGTCCAAGGAATTCCGTATACTCGTGCATGCCTTGTCCAAGCGGGTCACTTTCGTATGTGCGAAGAACAACCGGCAGAATCTGTCCGGGGAACAGGCGCTCAAGGTTGTCCATTGCGGCAAATCCCTGCGGGCAGTTTGAACACTCGCGTCCAGAATACTCTTCAATAACCACCTTACGTACCGGAGCAAAGGCCAGGTTCTTAATTGAGGATGATGCCGAGGAGGTCTCGGTTCCGTTAACCGTTACCTGCACAACAAAACGATTGCTGACATCCGGCTTCAGAGGCAACTCATCCGGGAATGAGAAGTTGAAACTTTTGCCTTTTTTCAGATTCAGGCCTGTTTCTGACAACGAGCTGATCTGGTTGCCGGCGTTGTCAATCAACTTCAGGTCAATGCTGTTTGCTTCAAGCAAATCCGAAGCAATAGTGACGGTGCCGGAAACAGGAGCATGGGTGGCCGCAACTACCGTTGGAGACGATGTTATGGCGGTCAAAAACTTCATATCGTGAATAACGTCCACTTTATTTATGAAAACTGCGCTCTGATTTTCATTTTCGTTCAAAAAAGCAATATAAACGTTTTTGCCGGCAAACTCAGCGAGATCCACGTTATAGTTTACCCAGTCGTCTTCCAGTGTTTCTTCCGACGCACCCGGCTGAAGTTTTTCATCAAAAACAAGTATGCCTTCGCGTCTGATTGAGTTAATAATATCGGCATTCAAGGTCGAATAGACGTTGTTCGATTCAAATACATAGACCTTAAGGCGGTCTTCAAAGTTCTTCTTATAACTTTGGGCATCAAATGTCAGATAACACTGTGTATCGGGAATATAAAGCTGAGGTGTGACACACCAGTCATCGGCCTTACCGCCTTTCTGGAACATGGAGTGGGCGGCAAAAGCCATGTCAGAAGTTTTATTCGAACTACGAATGATAATCCATGGGTTGTCTGCCGTAAAACCCCATCCTGCCGGAGTTGACCCGGGAGTCAGATGGTCACCTTCATAGAACATGAAGTTGGCATACGTGCTGCAATCATCTGTAAAAATATATTTGTCGTTTGCTGAAATCTCGCGTACGTAAGTTCCGTTATAGGTCAGAACAATTTCTTCATTGCCGCCCTCGCCTCCAAGGTCCGTAACAGCCCCCGCAGGAATTACGACGCGGTAGGTTGTTCCCTCATAAAGATATTGTCGTGTCAGAGGGTAGACAAGCAGTGTTTGTCCGTCATAAAGAGCGAAATCAAGATTAGCGAACGGAGCGTTTTCTCCTTCTCTGTACAATTCGCCTCTCACCTCACCTGATATTTTGATTGAAGCATCAAAACTTATGTTAACCGGATTGGTTGTTGCATCAAGTCGTGAGAACGATGATCCGTCGGCCGGAAGAACCGATAACGGTTTTACAGAACCGTCAGGACGTCCAACGTATTCAATCGTGATTTCATCAGAAGCGACATTTAGGTTGCCAACCATCGAAATCAGCCCCGCGGGAATAGTAACAGAATATTTTTTACCAGCTTCAAACTTGTAGGATCTGAAGCTGATTGTTACTACAGTGCCATTAACTTCGGCTTTTGCAGCCGAACGGAGTTGGTTGCCGGCCTGATCGGTCAACTTGATTCTGGAGGCCGAACCTGCAATCTCAACGTTGCGGTTAAACGCGACCTTAAGTTCTGAGAGAGTCGAAAAAACAGATCCTGAAGCCGGGTCAACCGAATATTTACTCAGAAGGTTGACGTTTGAACATACATCGGCCCATTCGTCTGCCATCTGCAACAAATAGCTGTTCGTCTGCGATGTAATGACACAAACAGTCTTTCCGTCGGCGGAACATAACGCCGGCTTGCCCGTGACAGACATTCCGGTTTTCTGATAAAAGTCGATGCCATATACTTGGCTGAGAATATCGTCAAGACTGTAATAGTAATCTCCATTGCGCACAATAAAAGAAGAGTAGGGGTTCATTGCCGGAGTGGCCGCAAGAACTACGCCGTTGTCAGTCACGGAAAAGCCCATAACATCTGAGTCATATACTCCGTCCAAAATCTCCGTTTTCCCTGTGGTAACGTCATAGCGATATGCCACACGATATTCGTCAAGCCACTCGCTGCCACTCTGTGCATGACCAAGATATGCGCTTCCTGTCACATAGCGTCCGTTCGGACTCATCCAGGCTTCCTCTATAAACAACAAGCCATCGTAAGTCGGAGTCCAAGGCTTTGATGTTGACGGCGTGAATCCGATGTAGTTGACATCATCGGTCCATGTGTCATAAATGTAGGCACACATTGAAATTGGAGAAAGAATCTCAGGCGACAGACGGCCAAGAATGTAGCGTCCGTCGGCAGAAATGCCCGTAAACGCAGAGTAGTCGCTCTTCTCATTATTCATATTGACTGTCGGGACATTTTTCAACTCTATAATGGTTCCGGTTTCCAAATTGTAATACACGGGAACCGCTTCCCATTCCGACGATAGGTTTGCACAGCCTACCGCATATTTTCCGTCAGGGGTAACTGCATAAATCTGTCCGTAAGAAGCACCATTGGGCGTTGGCAGGAAGCTCCATTGCTTTGTTGAGCGCGTCCAGACTGCCGGACGGCCGTCACATGAACCGACAATTATTTCACCGTCATCGGTGACATCGCTGATATAGGCAACGCCTGATTGGGGTAGGGAGACGCTCTCGCTCGTCATGTCGGTCGTGTTCCATATTCTTCCGCCTGCGGCAACGACTCCGGCTTCATCTCGGTCTTCAGTGTCCGAACTCAAGGCCCAACGGCCGTTGTCGCTTAATGCTGACAATGTCACATCGGATTGCATTGGCCTGATGACAGGCTCCGAGGCCAAAACAGAAATGGACGACATAATTAAGGCGCCACTCGCTAAAATCCTACTGTAATAATGCATAAATTAGAATAGACTTTTTAGACTTTTATTTATTATATTGGTTTATTCATAGGTATATATTCTGCAAATATACGACTTATTTTTCAAATGCAACCAATTTGCACCTGAAATCTTGTTTTTTCAACAGATTATCCGTAAATTTGCACTATAACTCATAAACCCAAATTTCATGGTAAATATTGGCCAGTACAACAAGCTTAAAGTTAGTAGATTAGCGGATTTTGGAGCTTATCTTGATGCCGGAAACGGTGTTGAAATCCTTATTCCGACAAGATATCTTGAAGGTGTAACCGAAGTTGGTGACGAATTGGAGGTTTTTGTCTATACTGATTCGGAAGACCGACTGATCGCTACAACAGAAAAACCTCTGATTGAGGCCGGAAAATTCGGTTTTCTCCGGGTTCGTGAGGTTAACCCGAAGGTTGGAGCCTTTCTCGAGTGGGTTCCGTCAAAAGATTTACTCTGTCCATTCAGTGAACAGCGTAATAAAATGACTGAAGGGAATGTCTATATTGTATACGCATATCTTGACGATACTACGAAGAGAGTTGTCGCTTCAGCTAAAATTGAAAAATTTCTCGGAAATATCTTCCCGGACTATCAGCCTCATCAGCGTGTTGAGGCTCTCGTTTATCAACGCACCGACATAGGTTATAAAGTCATTATCAATAATCTGCACGCCGGCATGCTTTATATTGACGAACTTTTTCAGCATCCTGAAATTGGATCGAGAATAACAGCCTATGTAAAAAAAGTGCGAGACGATGGCAAAATTGATGTGACAATGAAGGACACCAACGGTCGGCGGACAAAATCTACGGCAGACCTGATTCTCGAACTGCTTGAGGAAAACAACGGTAGCATGGAGTTGAATGATAAGTCTTCCCCTGACGAAATTGCTGAGTTGTTCGGATGTAGCAAAAAAGATTTCAAAAAAGCAATTGGATATTTGTATAAGACGCAGAAAATCGAACCGGCAAAAGGCGGATGGAAACTTAAATGACATCTTTGCCCATAATCAGTATTATGTAAACTTGCGTTATATATATGTGAATATTCTTGGCCCCATCGCTTCTCGTTACAGATTTTTTTCGTAAATTTGCACCATACAAATACAAAAACGTTCGTCATTCCGACAAATATATGCAGAACCAAATGATTACGCGCGCTGCCGATAATGCTCGAGTTCTTATCGCAGCTATGGTTGAGAAAGCAAAGTCCGGTCATCCGGGCGGCTCAATGGGCGGCGCCGACTTCACTACCGCCCTTTACGGCAACTTCTTAGTTTATGACCCTCGCGATCCGAAATGGATAGCACGCGACAGATTCTTTATGGATCCGGGCCACATGTCCCCGATGCTCTATTCCATCCTTGCCATGACCGGCAAATACACGATGGAAGAACTTCAAGAATTCCGTCAATGGGAATCAGTGACTCCTGGCCATCCCGAGCTGGACGTTATGCGAGGCGTTGAGAACTCCTCCGGCCCCCTCGGTCAAGGCCATGTAATGGCAGTTGGTTGCGCGATTGCCGAACGTATGCTCGCTGCTCAGTTCGGTGATATTGTTGCTCACAAGACATACGCCTTTATATCTGACGGAGGCATACAAGAGGAAATTTCGCAGGGTGCAGGTCGAATTGCCGGTCATCTGGGTCTCCATAATCTTATTATGTTCTATGACGCTAACGACGTGCAGCTCTCAACAAAAGTCGGAGAAGTGACCGGCGAGGATACTGCCGCTAAGTATCGCGCGTGGAACTGGAATGTAATAACAATTGACGGATCCGATCCGGAAGCCCTGCTTGGTGCGCTTGCACAGGCTCATGCAGAGCAGGAACGCCCCACCCTCATTATTGGTCACACAATTATGGCCAAGGGCGTTATCGACACAAAGGGAGAAAGCCTTGAAGGCGCTGTCAGCACACATGGACAACCCCTCAGCAAAGCAGGAGCGGACATTACTGCAACAATCAAGGCCCTTGGAGGCAATCCCGACCATCCGTTTGAAATTTGGCCCGATGTGCAAAAAGCATTCGATGACCGCCGCGCTGAATTGATTAAGATTACCGACGAGCGTCACGCAGCCGAAAAAGAATGGGCTGTAAGAAACCCCGAGGCAGCTCAGTTGCTCCAGGACTACATTGACGGAAAAATGCCTGAGATTGATTGGAATAGCATCGCAATCAAGCCCAACCAGGCAAGTCGTAATGAATCAGCAACCGTGCTTGGCGTTCTGGCCGAGAATCTTGGCAACATGATGGTTAGTTCGGCAGACTTGGCCAACAGTGACAAGACCGACGGCTTCCTGAAGAAGACGCGCGCATTGACTGCCGACGACTTTGGCGGACGCTTCCTCCAGAGCGGCGTTGCCGAACTGACAATGGCCTCGATCTGCAACGGCGTCGCCCTCCACGGTGGAATGATTGCCGCATGCGGAACATTCTTCGTTTTCTCTGACTATATCAAGCCGGCAATCCGTATGTCAGCCCTCATGGGATTGCCTGTCAAATACATTTTCAGCCATGATGCCTTCCGCGTCGGCGAGGATGGTCCAACTCATCAGCCCATTGAGCATGAGGCTCAGATGCGTCTGCTTGAGCAAATGGACAACCTCAATGGCAAGAAGAGCCTGCTGGTTCTTCGTCCCGCAGATTCGGCCGAAACTATTGTTTCATGGGAAATGGCAATGAAAAATACGGAAACACCGACAGTTTTGATTCTGTCGCGTCAGGATTTGAACGACATTCCCGCTTGCGGCGAAAGTCGTATGGCTGACGCACAACAGGCAAAACGCGGTGGCTATCTCGTAATGCCGGGCGACACAACGAAGCCTGTTGACGTGACTCTTGTCGCTAACGGCTCTGAAGTTTCGTTACTTGTAGAGGTTGCCGAGACTCTTAAAGCGAATGGCGTCAATTGTGCGGTTGCTTCGTTTCCGTCAATTGGTTTGTTCATGCTGCAGGACGAGACATACCGCAATAGCATCCTTCCGGAAGGAGGCATTCGCTTCGGTCTGACTGCCGGCCTCCCCTGTTGTCTATATCCTCTGATGTTCGGAGCCAAGAAGTGGCATGTCTATGGCCTTGAGCGCTTCGGGGCATCCGCTCCTTACAAGATCCTTGACCAGAAATTTGGCTATACGGCTGACAACATCGCCGCTCAGGTACTCAATCTCCTGAAGTAAAAAATTTGCAGGACTGAAAATAAATTCCTAATTTTGCAGTGTTCACTCAAGAGAGAGCCGAACACTGCAATTTTTTAGCGTATATCTGAAACTTTGTAGACAATTCGAAATGATACAGAGTATGACTCAGGCGACCTCGACTGGTCAACTCCGGTAACCAGAGTACTGCCCTCCCACACATACGAATACGAGAGCGAACCTTATGATTACATCTATTATACAGATAGCGAACTGACAGACGATGCAGACCTTTGCATTACGCAAACCCTCTTCAACTCCGACGCCGACTTTGAAGTCCTGATTCCGATGTTCGCCGAATCCGGAGGAACGACAACCACAGAAGTGAGAAACTATGCCTATCCGAAATCATACGAATTTGACGGCATGACCAAATATACCAATGACTGGAATGAAGAATCTAATGAGGTAAACTTCCTTGGAATCGCCGCCGTCAATATCCGCACGGGCGAAACCGTGGCAACCTTCGAATTGCCTGAGCCTTACACGATGGGGCAAATTGATAACCCCTACTACTACAAATTAGGCGAAAAGACCTATTTATGCGTAGTTGCATCTTCGGAGGATGAAGATAATATATGCTATTTCTTCGCAATCGAAAAAGGGATGTCAGGCGCGCAAGCCCCGGTTATGATGAAGAAAGTCAAGGTACACCCCTTGATTGTCAACCGCGGTACGGACATTGAAGTCAGCACCGACGACCACATCTCGTCAATCACCCTCACCGGAATCAACGGACAGACCGAACAGCGCATTGCCGGCCGCGGCGCCGACAGCCACACGCTGAAGACCGATCGCCTCCCCTCCGGAGTTCACCTTGTCGACGTCCGCACGCAGGACGGAGGCCAATCGGTCAGTAAAAACATCGTCAAGTGAACCATTTGGGGGTGAATAGTGTTTTACTTTCGAAAAACAACCTATAACCAAATTTAAGAAAGGAAACACACTTATGTCACAGATTAATGAAACGATCGCACAGCAGGCCGCTGATGTCAGCAAAACCGCCGCTAAAGTAAGCACTGATGCTGCAAAAGTCGCTGCGCAGCAGGAAGCTCAGGCACTTAAGGATAAGGCTGCTGCCACTGCTGCCAACCTAAAGGAAAAAGCCGCGGAGACAGCATCGACTATCAAGGATAAGACACACAACATCATTGACTCAGCCCTTGAAAAGGGTGCAGACCTTGCCCAGAAACTCGCCGACAAGGCCCGCAAGGTATCCGATAATTACTAACTCCTTATCCGTTTTTCTGCCACTCAGTTGTGGCCGTAAAAAAGAGCTTTCGCTTTGTTTTAGCGAAAGTTCTTTCATTTCTGTGTCTAATTTTAAAGCCTGAAGAACTTCCTTGCTGCTTCTGATGTTCTGAGGTCAATCTCTTCTACCGTCATACGAAGTTCCTGAGCGACTTTCGTTGCAATATAGGGAATGTATGCGCTTTCGTTTTGCTTTCCACGCATCGGCACTGGCGCAAGCCACGGCGCATCTGTCTCAAGCAAAATATGGTCAACGCCGATAAGAGGTAGAATCTCCGGGAGTGATGATTTTTTAAAAGTTACCACCCCGCCGATTCCGAACTTGACGTCAGGCTCCAGAGTGCGCAACCGGCTGACATCATCGGCCGACCCACTATAACAGTGAAACACCAAATTCGGCAATCGTCCCTTGCGCGCGCGCATTAGGTCAAGCATCTGAGGCATTGCCTCACGACAGTGAATCACTGCCGGAAGATTCAGTTCATCTGCCAGATCCAACTGAGCCTCAGCTGCCTCCATTTGCAACATCAGCTTATACTGCTCCCAATATAAATCAAGGCCCATCTCTCCGACAGCTACATAAGAGTCTCTTGATGACCGTAGCTCTGCTTCTATCTTTTCGAAGTGTTCGCGCCAGTTTTCCGGTTTAATCTCCGTTGGGTGCAGGCCTGCACACATAGCCGTTGCGTCCGGACGCAGTTCGTGTAATTCCTTGATCGAACCAATGGAGTCTGCGTCAACACCGGGAAGCACCATCATGCTTACACCGCAAGAAAGTGCGCGGTCAACGACCGCGCACTTGTCATCTCCGTAGTCCGGAAGATATAAATGTGTATGTGTATCAATCATCAGAGAATACCCTGCTCCATCATTGCGCGAGCAACCTTCATGAAGCCGGCTATGTTGGCTCCCTTCATGTAGTTGATGTAACCGTTAGGCTCGGTGCCATACATAACGCACTGTTCGTGAATTGACTTCATGATATAGTGGAGTTTCTCATCCACTTCCTTGGCACTCCACTGCATGTGCATAGCATTCTGACTCATCTCCAGGCCCGAAGTTGCAACGCCGCCAGCGTTCACTGCCTTGCCGGGTGCATAGATAGTCTTCGACTCAATGAAGGCGTCAATTGCTTCGGGAGTGCAGCCCATATTACTTACTTCTGCAACCAGCTGAACACCATTATCAATCAGCTGCTTGGCATCGTCGCCATCCAGTTCATTCTGAGTTGCGCAAGGCAGCGCAATGTCAACTTTCTGTTCCCAAGGCTTCTTGCCAGCAAAGAACTTAGCAGAAGGCCACTGTTCAATGTAAGGCTCAACAATATCTTCGCCGCTGGCTCGCAAATCAAGCATGGTCTGAATCTTGTCTCCACTGATGCCGTCAGGGTCATAGATGTAGCCGTCAGGGCCAGAAATAGTCACAACCTTTGCTCCGAGTTCATTGGCCTTCAGTGCCGCGCCCCATGCTACATTGCCGAATCCGGAAATGGCCACAGTCTTACCTTTGATGTCGTCATTCTGCATCTTGAGCATGTTTTCGACAAAGTAGAGAGCGCCGAAACCGGTTGCCTCCGGACGGATACGGCTTCCTCCGAAATCAAGACCCTTGCCGGTAAATGTGCCGGTACATTCGTCAACGAGTTTCTTATACATGCCGTACATATAGCCAACCTCACGTGCGCCCACGCCGATGTCGCCTGCCGGAACGTCACGGTCCGGACCGAGGTTCTTCCAGAGTTCAAGAATGAAGGCCTGACAGAAGCGCATGATCTCTGCGTCACTCTTGCCACGGGGCGAGAAGTCGGAACCGCCCTTGGCTCCACCCATCGGAAGTGTTGTCAGCGCATTTTTAAATGTCTGCTCAAATCCGAGGAACTTCAGAATAGAGGGATTGACCGATGCGTGGAAGCGAATGCCTCCCTTGTACGGACCAATTGCTTTATTGAACTGCACGCGATAGCCAAGATTGGTCTGCACATCGCCGTTGTCATCAACCCAGGTAACACGGAAGGTAATAATGCGGTCCGGCTCAACCATCCGTTCAATAATCTTGGCTTTCTCAAATTCAGGGTGTTCGTCATAGACGTCCTTCACGCAAAGAAGAACTTCACGAACTGCCTGAAGATACTCTTTCTCGCCGGGATGTTTAGCCTCAAGCGAGCTAAGAATCTTATCTATGTCCATGTTTTAATTTAAGTTAATTTATCAGTTGCTTTATAATTAATTAACTCTGAATGTTTCGTCACCGTTCGCAAAATAGCTTACAATCTGACATGCAGCCGCGATTCCTGCGTTGATGTTCGCTTCGGCAGTCTGCGCGCCTAATTTTTTTGGAGTAAAATATACACGATTGGCGAACTTTTCAATCCACTCATCGGCGTTCGACGGACGTAAGTCACTCAGATATGTCAAATCCGGACGCTCTTCGAGGGCCTTCATCAGCCCCGCTTCGTCAATTACTTCCTTACGGGCTGTGTTGACAAGGATTCCACCTTTGGGCATTTTTGAAACCAGATCATATCCAATGAGTCCGATCGTGTTCGGTTTTGCAGGAATATGCAGCGAAACAATGTCATAATTCGAGTAAAGTTCATCAATGTCGCTAATTTGAATCACTCCCTCTTCAGAAATATTTCTTGACGACAATGCACCGACAGTCATTTCAAAACCCTTCGCAATGCGTGCAACCTGGCGTGCAACCTGACCGAACGCATGTGTGCCGAGGCGTTTGCCGCGAAGTTCCCGACCGGTTGATCCGTTGAAACCGTTGCGCGCAGCCTGAATTAACATACCGAACACGAGTTCCGCAACCGCATTGGAGTTCTGCCCCGGAGTATTTTCAACAATTATTCCCTTATTGGTCGCTGCCACAAGGTCAATGTTGTCATAACCGGCGCCGGCCCGTACAATAATTTTCAGATTCTTGCCTGCTTCAATTACTTCTGCGTCAACCTTATCTGAGCGAACAATAAGTGCATCAGCTGCAGCTACCGCATTGAGCAACTGCTGCTTATCCGTATATTTTTCAAGTAGTACGAGAGTGTGTCCACCCTGCTCTACTTCTTTGCGGATGCCCTCCACTGCTTCAGCAGCGAAGGGCTTTTCTGTGGCTACGAGAATGTTCATTTAGTGCTTGTTTTCAAATTCTTTCATTGCAGCGATAAGAACTTCAACGCTCTCAAGCGGCAGTGCATTGTAAAGTGACGCACGGAATCCGCCAACCGAGCGATGTCCCTTAATGCCAACAATGCCGCGCTCAGCAGCGAAATCCACAAACTCGCTTTCCAACTCTTTATACTCGGGAGCCATTACGAAACATACGTTCATAATTGAGCGGGATTCAACCTCGGCTGTTCCTCGGAACATGCGGCTGTTGTCAATTGCGTCGTATAGGCGGCCGGCCTTTTCTTCATCGGCCAGCATCAGCTTTTCTACTCCGCCAAGTTCCTTGTAATAACGCAATGTCTGCAAAGCAGAGAAAATCGGAAGAACCGGTGGGGTGTTGAACATGGACTCCTTCTTGACATGAGTCTGATAGTTCAGCATTGTCGGAATCGGACGTCCGGCCTGACCAAGAGCCGAATCTTTCACAATTACGAGTGTGACACCTGCCGGAGCGAGGTTTTTCTGCGCACCTGCATATATAAGGTCATATTTGCTGACATCAATCGGACGAGAGAAAATATCCGAACTCATGTCTGCTACCAGAGGCACAGGCGAATCAGGATCAAAACGCATTTCAGTGCCGTAAATCGTATTGTTCGTTGTGAAGTGGAAATAATCTGCGTCTGACGGTATCACGAAGTCACGCGGAATATAGCTGAAGTTCTTGTCCTCGCTTGAGGCAACGACATCAACCTCGCCAAAAAGGCGAGCCTCCTTGATTGCGTTAGTGGCCCATGTGCCGGTCTGGAGATATGCGGCCTTCTTCTTCAGAAGGTTGTAAGGCACCATGGCGAACTGGAGTGACGCTCCGCCACCGAGCCACAGAACCGAGTAACCCTCCGGCACATTGAGCAAATCCTTAACAAGTTGAGTTGCTTCATTAATGACCGCGGTAAACTGTTTGCTTCGATGCGACACTTCGAGAATAGAAAGACCCATGTCTGCGAAGTTGATAATAGCATTGGCCGTATTCTTGATTGTATAGTCACTCAGAATTGAGGGGCCTGCATAAAAATTATGTTTCTTCATAAGAGGATAAATATGATTTTTGGTTACTTTTCGTGAAGCAAATTTAGTGTATATTTTGATTCAAACAAAAGAATTTTGCCATGTTTTAGGACATTTTTATAGAAATTTTGTAACTTTGTAGCGATGAAAAAGGCTCAATTCGCTTTTTATGGCATTTTTTCGCTTCTGATGGTTTCAGCCTGTGCTTGTTCTAAAGGTACGGCCAAACCTCATTCGCCATCGCCAACCCGGTCCGAGGCACTTCCCGCTTTTTCGGCCGATAGTGCATTCTCGAATGTGGCGCGTCAGGTTTCGTTTGGACCGCGTGTGCCTCGCTCTGAGGCACATGAGGCTTGTGGACGTTGGTTGGCATCCGAATTGAAACGTTATGGTGCAGACACGGTCATTGAACAGACTGCAGACCTTGACGGATTCGGCCCGATAACAAACTTCTTGGGCCGGTTTAACGTGGAAAACCCAGATCGTCTACTCCTGCTTGCCCATTGGGACACCCGTCCGACTGCTGATGAGGATTCAAACCCTGCAAATCACGCTCTACCGATTGATGGTGCCAACGACGGCGCAAGCGGAGTCGGTGTGCTGCTTGAGATTGCCCGCCTCATAGGAGAAAAAGCACCTTCGGTTGGCATTGACATCCTGTTTGTTGATGCCGAAGATTCCGGAAACGAAGGCGACGAAGACTCATGGGCGCGCGGTACTCAGTATTTTGTTCAGCACATGGCCTATGGCGTGACAGAGCCGATGCCCCGCTATGCGCTTCTGCTCGACATGGTCGGCGGCAATGACGCCAAGTTTCCCCGCGAAATGTTTTCTGATGTCAATGCTCGCCCGATTGTTGATAAGATTTGGACTTTGGCCGGTGAAAACGGACTTGGCAAGCGATTCCCAAACCGCGTTGGCGGAGCCGTCAATGATGACCATCTTCCGCTTCTTCGGTCCGGAATTCCCGCAGTTGACATTATTGAGACCTCTCACCCGGCAACAGGCTCGTTTAATCCGACGTGGCACACAATGCTGGACAATATTGAAAATATCGACAAGGAAACGCTTGGCGATGTCGGTCGCCTCGTGACATTACTTATCTATTCCGAATAAAATATGACAATCAACGAAATTCAAGACGAAATCATTGACGAATTCTCGGAACTTGATGACTGGATGGACCGTTACGGTTACATCATTGACCTCGGCAATCAGCTACCCCCAATCGACGAGAAGTATAAAACACCTCAGCATCTGATTGAAGGATGTCAAAGCCGCGTCTGGATTAATGCCGAAAAGAATCCCGACGGGAGAATCGAATTTACGGCAGACTCTGACGCCATTATCGTCAAGGGCATTATATCTCTCCTTATTAAAGTGCTGAACAATCAGACTCCCGAGGCTATTCTTGCCTCTGACCTCTATTTCATTGACAAAATAGGATTGTCTGAACACTTGTCGCCCACCCGCTCCAACGGCCTCCTGGCGATGGTAAGGCAAATGCGGGCCTATGCACTTGCGTATAAAGACAAATAATTAATAACTACATAAACAACCAATCAATTAATCATGTTTAAGAATCAACCGGCAGGTTTGTATATCCTTTCGTTAGCCAACACCGGCGAACGTTTTGGTTATTACACCATGCTTGCCATTTTCCTGCTCTTCCTGCAGGCAAAGTTCGGGCTTGACTCCGCGGTTTCGGGCCAGATTTATGCGGGCTTCCTTGCCCTTGTGTATTTCATGCCCCTCGTTGGCGGATGGGTTGCTGACAAATGGAGCTTCTCAAAGTGCGTCGTAACCGGTATTTGCGTTATGTTTGCCGGCTATGCCATCATGGCGATTCCGACTGAAATCCGCTCCACTTCCTCTCTCGTAATCCTTTGTGCCTCATTGGTTCTTATCGCGGCCGGCACCGGACTCTTCAAGGGCAACCTTCAGGTAATGGTCGGAGACCTTTACAACAACGCTAAATATAGCGGTCAGCGCGACGCTGCGTTCTCGCTCTTCTATATGGCAATCAACATTGGTTCGATGTTCGCACCCATGGCAGCAACTGCAATGTGTAATATCGCACTTAACGCAAAAGGATTCGTTTACGTTTCCGCACTTCCCGCGCTCTGCAACCAGTATCTTGATGGAGCTGAAAACGGCGCTGAACTGATTCAGGTTGCGTCGGACAATGGCATGACCGTCGGCTCTGATGTCATTGCATGGGCCAACGAATATATCACTACCCTCTCAACCGGCTACAGCTATGCGTTCGCAATCGCATGCGCTTCGCTGGTTGTCAGTTTCCTGATTTACTTCCTTGGTCGCAGAACTTATGCTCATATTCTTACCGACAAGAAAAATCCCGCAACCAAATCTGCAGAAACCGCAGGTCCGGAGCTGACTCCGGCTCAGACCAAACAGCGCGTAGTTGCTCTTCTGCTCGTTTTTGCCGTTGTTATCTTCTTCTGGATGGTGTTCCATCAGAACGGCGCCACTCTGACTGAATTTGCAAAGAGCTGCACTGCCTCTGACGCAGCCGGCTGGACGCGCATTGGCTTTAACGTATGGGCGCTGCTGACCGTAGCGGTTGGCGTTTACGCCGGATTCTCTATATTCCAGAGCGAAACCACTGTTGCTAAGTTGATTTCCTCTCTTGTTCTCATTGCAGCCGCGTGTGGTATCTACTATTTCTATCAGATTACTCCTGACCCTGTAACCGGCCTTCAGCCGCAGATTTATCAGCAGTTTAACCCATTTTATGTCGTTGCTCTGACGCCCTTCTCGCTCGCTTTCTTCGGCTGGCTTGCCAACCGCGGGAAAGAACCCTCGGCGCCACGTAAGATTGGCTATGGCATGCTGATGGCCGCCGTTGCCTACGGAGTAATGCTTATTGGCTCGCTCGCAATTGTTGGCACTCAGTCGGCTGTTTCGCCCAATTGGCTTATCGGCACCTACCTGTTGCTGACCTTCGCCGAGCTTTTACTTTCGCCTATGGGCATTTCTTTCGTCAGCAAAGTCGCTCCTCCGAAACTAAAAGGTTCAATGATGGGTGGTTGGTTTGCTGCAACCGCTGTAGGCAACTACCTCGTTTCAATCCCTATGCTCCTTTGGGGCAAGATTCCCGTCTGGACTCTCTGGGGCATTCTCGTTGTTATCTGTCTGATTTCCGCAGGCTTCATCTTCTCCATCATGAAGAAACTCGAAGCTGCGACTTCTGATGTTCCTCAGCCCGAGCCGGAAGAAACCCTTGCCGACCCTGCTGTTTAAGTCAAATACTAAGAGATTGAAGAATTAAAAATGCAAATGTTAACTCCGTTTCATTTTTAATTCTTCACTTTTCATTCTTTATTCAATGATTTTATGAACGAAAACGAAATCAAGGAGACAGACCTTCAGGCTCTGCCGGAGAACGCGTTCCGCGAACTCGGCGCCGACGAGGAGTATCGCCCGATTCTCCATCCCGCCCATGAAACCAAAGAGGTTACCCCCTATTCTGTCGGTATGGGCTTGTTGTTGGCAATCATCTTCTCTGCTGCGGCAGCCTATCTTGGTCTGCGTGTCGGACAGGTTTTTGAGGCAGCCATCCCAATCGCAATCATTGCCGTCGGACTCAGCCAGGCTCTTAAAAAAGACAATCCGCTTGGCCAGAATGTAATAATCCAGTCAATCGGAGCCTGCTCCGGTGTCATCGTAGCCGGTGCAATCTTCACTCTCCCTGCACTCTACATCCTCCAGGGTACCTATCCCGAAATCACCGTCAACTTCCTCCAGATTTTTATGTCGTCTCTTCTTGGCGGTATTCTTGGAATCCTCTTCTTCATTCCTTTCCGAAAGTACTTCGTAAAGGATATGCACGGAAAATATCCTTTCCCCGAAGCGACAGCAACCACTCAGGTGCTTGTAAGCGCCCAGGCCAAGGGTTCCGGCTCGCAGGCCAAGACGCTGATTATCGCTTCACTGATTGGCGGTGTCTATGACTACATCGTTGCCACTTTCGGCTGGTGGGCGGAAACCGTAACTACAACTGCCGCCGGCTGGGGGCAGTCTATTGCCGATAAGTTCAAGGTTGTCATGAGCTGCAACACAGGCGCGGCTTTGCTCGGACTGGGCTATATTGTTGGACTGAAGTATGCCTTTGTTATCTTTGCAGGATCGCTCTTTGTCTGGTGGATTCTTATTCCTTTGATGGGCAATGCAGGTGAGATGGCGGCAATGTCGCCTCAGCAGATTTTCAGCGACCATGCCCGTCTGATCGGCATCGGCGGCATCGCGATGGCCGGCATTATCGGCATCATCAAGTCGTGGCCCATCATAATGCAGGCTGTTGGCCTTGCCGCTCGTGAATTCAAAGGCGGAGCGTCCGAAGGTCAGAAGCCGGTTCGCTGGCAGACAGACCTCAGCATGAAGGCCATTGTCGCATACATGGTTCTTGCTCTCGCCGTTGTGTTCCTCTTCTTTTGGCTTGGCGTAATCGGCACTCTCTGGCAGGCCGCAGTTGCATGGCTTGTTGTCACTGTCATCGCTTTTCTGTTCACCACTGTTGCCGCTAATGCAATCGCAATCGTAGGATCCAATCCTGTCAGCGGAATGACGCTCATGACGCTGATTATTGCCTCCGCAATCTTCGTCGGCATCGGTCTGAACGGCACCAACGGCATTGTGGCCGCAATGGTCATCGGCGGAGTTGTCTGCACCGCACTCTCAATGGCCGGCGGATTCGTCACTGACCTGAAAATAGGTTACTGGGTAGGCTCTACTCCCCGTAAGCAGGAATCTTGGAAATTCCTCGGCACTCTTGTCAGTGCGGCAACTGTTGGCGGCGTAATCCTGCTGCTCAATAACGTCTATGGATTCTATGTCACCCCCGAACATCCCAATCCGCTTGTCGCCCCTCAGGCCAACGCAATGGCGAAGGTTATCGAGCCTCTGATGATGGGAGGCGAAACTCCCTGGATTTACTACTTCTGCGGTGCGGTTCTCGCTTTGTTGCTTAACTGGCTTGGGGTACCTGCGCTTGCATTCTGCCTCGGCATGTTCATTCCCCTCAGCCTCAACACTCCGATGCTTGTTGGCGGTGCCGTTGCATGGTTTGTTGAACACAGTTCAAAGGACAAGGCCGTCTGCGATGCCCGTCGCGATCGTGGCACTCTGATTTCATCCGGACTGATTGCCGGTGGCGCTCTGTTCGGCGTCTTTGCCGCCTTGACTAAGTTCTGCGGCTATGAGTACGTCAATCCGCTCTCGGAGGGTACTTCACAGATTTTGGGTCTTGTGGCCTACGCCGCTCTGATTTGTTATGTATGGTGGGCAAGCTGCCGTGACAAAAAACTTGCTTAACCGACGTATTATTGCGCTCGCTGTTCCGGCGATTGTTGCAAATATCACCACTCCGCTGCTCAGTTTGATCGACATTGCTATTGTCGGTCATCTGGGCAGCCCCTCTTTTGTGGGTGCCGTTGCCGTCGGAGGCACCTTGTTTTCAATGCTCTACTGGCTTTTCTCCTTTTTGCGATTCGGAACGTCGGGCCTGACGGCTCAGGCCGTCGGAGCCGGCAACGACAATGAACGCATGCTGACTCTGCTTCGGTCCATATTTATCGGACTGACGGCCTCTGTCATTCTAATGGCTTTCCATAGACCCTTGGGCGCACTGGCTCTTGACTTTATGGCCACAGACGGCGAAACGCGCATCCTTGCCTCAACCTACTTCAATATACTCATTTACGGCGCTCCGGCGGTCCTCGCGCAGTATGCGTTGACGGGGTGGTTTGTCGGTTGTCAGAACACGCGCACTCCAATGTGGATTTCGCTCATAATCAACGTCACCAACATTGCATCATCTCTGATTTTGGTCTACATCTGCGGAATGAAAATCGAGGGAGTTGCTCTCGGGACTCTGATTGCACAATGGGTTGGAGCTATTTGCGCCATAATTCTTGCGCGTCCGCGACCAATGGCGTTGCGCGACGCCATGAATCCGAACGAACTTAAGCGATTTTTCTCCGTTAATTCTGATATTTTCCTACGCACACTCTGCCTGATTGCGGTCAGTGTCTGGTTCACACGCAGCGGCTCCGCCTTTGGAGCAAGTATTCTTGCCGTCAATTCCATGCTCCTCCAGTTTTTTATTCTCTTCAGCTACATAATGGATGGTTTTGCCTTCGCTGCCGAGGCCCTTTGCGGAAAACTTTATGGAGCGGGCCGCGTTGACGCCCTCCGTTCCTGCATCCGCCGACTGCTGCAATGGGGCTTAGCCACGGCCATTATCTTCACTGCGATCTACGCCATCGGTGGCACGGCTTTTTTGCGACTGCTGACAGACGATGTATCTATCATCAACGCATCCGAGCCTTTCCGTCTTTGGGCCGCCGCCATTCCCCTTGCCGGCTTCATGGCATTCACGGCCGACGGAATAGTAATCGGGCTGACCCGCACCAGACTGATGTTAAGCTCGATGGCGGTTGCAACCGCAGCTTTCTTCATCCTCTGGTTTTGGCTCAGCCCGCGACTGGACAATCATGCCCTCTGGATTGCTTTTCTTACTTATCTTCTGTTGCGAGGCGTTCTGATTCTGCTTTTCTTGCAACCTTATGGTAAAAGATAGCGGCAAACACCATATAAACGATTGTCTGCACCCATAGTCCAATAAATTCCGGTTCGACCTGGCTCAAGGTCGCCCCCATCGAATGAATTCTTACATATCCGTTCAAGGCGAAGGTCGAAGGGAAAATCCAGCTGACAACCTTCCAGAATTCCGGCACTGCGGTTCCGGGCCACGAAATGCCTGAGATGAACAGCAACGGAAGCGACATGAATACATAGAGCATAATGCAGTCCTCGCGACGGAAAATAAACGACGAGAACGTAATCGCCATGAAAATACACGACAGGATGTAAGGAATCATGAACAATACATAATCAACGACACTGCCGAGCATAGGCAACGTGAACAGGTCTGACACAAAATAGAACATATAGAGTGCCTCAATCATGTATAGCGGGAAATAGATCAGCGTTTTTCCGAGCAGAACGGCCAGTGTGTTGTCAAACTCAGGCCGCGGAGGCAATACCCGCCCCGCATATCGCTCACGCGTTTCACCGCCAGTCATGCCAATAGAGAGCATAAGCGTCTGTTGCAGTATCAGCATCAGCACTGCGGGCAGTAGAAAAGCCGCAAAGCCTCCCTTGGGATTAAACAGCGCTACGTCGAAATATTCAACCGGCTGCGCTGCAATCTCCAGTTGGCGGTCAGTCGCACCCGTATAGAAACGTTCGGCCTTAATCTCCTTATTCAGCTCAAGCGACACGTTTGTCGATGACAGCATCAGCGCCTTATAATAAAGCATACCTGCCATATCGGCGTATACTCCGATGGTTGTCTGTTCACCTCGGGCAAGCTGCTTGTCAAACTCAGCCGGAATACGTATTGTTCCATAGGTCATGCCTGTACGGTTCAGCTCCTCAGCCTCCTCCATTGAGAGAGCGCGTGCCGCGACCTTAACGTCGGCTGTCGCGTCAAGCATTCTGACGAATCTACGGCTCAATTGCGAATCAGCCTCGTCAACGACAGCCACCGGCACTTCTCGAATCGTCTCATTGTTATAGATAAACGCATAAAGAAGCGGATACGCCAGCGGAACGATCAGAGCAAACAGAATTACACCGGAGTCACGCAAAATATTGCGGAACTCGAAGCTCCATACCTTATATATATCTGAAAGGAATCTCATGGCTTATAGACTGCATGAAGGAACGCGTTGCGAAGCATCGGGGTTGAGAGAACGGGCAGCAGCATGAAACAGAGCAAAGCGACAACTGACGTCCAAACACTCATAATTGACCAGTCATGCAGCGCAACAGCAACATAAATTAAATAATAATGACGTAACGGGAAAAGCCACGAAGCAGCCTGAAGTATCGGGTCCATCGCCATCACCGGAAAGGAACATCCGGAAATCGAGATGCTTACAATGCCCCAGAGTGAACAAATACTCATTGCCATACGCATGTGGCCTTGCAATAGACCAAAAACGAATACGGCAAATGCCTGCGCGGCAAGAATTGACAGAATTCCTACGCTCCATATCTCCAACAGCGAACAATGACACGGGAATCCAAGATAACGGTAGAAAACCACGTCATAAAGCAACATCATCAACGAAAAAACCACCGTCTGAGGTGCAATTTTGCCAATAACGGCGATTGTTGTCGACTGTCCGGCCATATTGTAGAGCTTTCGCTGCTTGCCGTATTTCCACTCCAGGCCGAGCGTATAGGACGTAAATAGCAGTACGAAAATCAGAAGGCATCCCGGTACAATTATGTTGCTGAGATACACAGAATAGTCCAACACACTGTTCCCTATCGGATGCGCCTCAATGACAATCGGACGGATGGCTGCCATCGCCTGATCGTCGGTCATGCCCTTTGCAAGAAACGTTGACCGAGAAATTGCCATGCCTGCAAGTTCTGAGGCCGTGCGCAGGTCACGCATGAGTAGCGAGCCGGCCACAAGATATGACTGGTTCGTGTAGAACGCCAGGCGTGGCTGACGCTGTGCAAGCGCTTTCTCCGTTGTTCCCGCCGGTATATGCAGAAATGCATAAATCTCGCCTCGCTGCATGGCGTCGCGCGCTTCACTGACCGAGGCGTAGCGATGGTTCATGACTTCCGTCTGCTCCATCGCGTCAAGCGTACGCACAATCGTGCGTGTTATCTGCGTATTGTCCTCATCAACGAGACCGGCCGGCAAATCCTTGGGAAGTCCGTCGCTCATCAGCGAAACAAAAAACAGCAGCAGGACAATTGGCGCGACAAACAGCAGCGTCAACATCATCGGCCGTTTGGAAAACAGCCGAATCTCACGCCACCATATTTTCAGCAGCCGCTTCATTTCTCTTTAATGACAGCCGACATTCCTGGACGCACGCCGTTAAGCGCGTTTTCCGAGTCAGGGCGCGCAACAACCTCAAACATTTTGAGGTCATATTGGTCAAGTGCTTTAGTCGCTTTCCAGACAGCATAGCTGCCAACCTCCTTCAGTCGTGTAACCTTGGCAGGTACGTCCTTGTCAAGTGCAGGAACATACACTTCAATCGCAGTTCCGACTCCAAGCGCCGGAAGCATATCTTCCCTGACATTGAAAACGAACCAGGCATCCTTCAGCTGCGCCACATTCATCAGAGGTGCGCCGGTGCCGACAAGCTCGCCTATCGCCGGAAAAATCTCCGTCACTACACCTGCGGCAGACGCCGTCAGTACTGTCTCTGAGATGTACGAGCTGACCTCGCTTATCGCAGCGTCCGCACGTGCAACCTGAGCGCGCGCGGCCGATTTGTCTTCGGCTCTCGCGCCATTGCGGGCCATGTCATACTGCGACTTGGCGGCACGCTCCGTCGCTTCCATTGCACGCAGATTCGCGTAAGCTTCGTCGCGCTTCTGTTCGGCCATGACTCCCTGCTCGAACAGACGGTTGACACGGTCATAAGTCTTTTGGGCGACCTCAACGCCAGCCTTGGCCTTCTGCCACATTTCGTATGCACCCTGAATCTGCTCGGTCTGGGCGCCGTTGTCGGCCTTCGAACTGAGAGCCATAGCCGCTTCGCGCGCGGCCTCTGCCTGAGCAAGTTTGGCGTTAATATCAGGTGTGTCAAGAATGACGAGAGTGTCACCGGCGTTGACCGTATCGCCTTCGCTTACACAGAAACGCAACACGCGGCCGGGAACCTTTGAACTGACACGATAGTCCGAAGTTTCAACCTGGCCCTGAATAACATCCACACGACGATTGAGATGCATGCCGGCCAGCACGACGGCCACAATGGCGATAATCACTAAACCGGCCGTAATCAGTATAAGTAAATTCTTCTTTTTCATAATTATAATTGCCCAAGGGCCTTTTTAAGATGTAATTGTGCTAATTTTAAATCAATTTGTGACGAAATGAGTTGTGAACGCGCCGATAACCATGCAGTCTGCGCCTCGTTGACATTAATTACGGGAATCACCCCCTCTTTTAAGCCGAGGGTGGCGAAACGTAAATTCTCGTCGGCCGCCTCAACGGCGCTCTTGCTTGCGGCAAGGCTCTGTTCTGCCTCGGTTACCTTCTGTCGGCTCTGTGAAATCTGAAGGTTAATCTTTTCGCGGGTAGATTCCAGCTTCATCTGGTCAGCGAAACTCTGAGCTTTTGCGGCCTTGACCTTATAGAAGCGGTCGCCCCATGTGACGAGCGGAATCTTAACCATTACGCCAACATTCCAAAGCCCGGTGAAACGCTTTTCAAATCCGTTGAAAAGTGACGGATAAACCATCGTGTAACCTCCCATCAGTGCAACATTCGGCAAAGTTTCGGCGCGTGCAAGGTTAATTTTCTGACGCCCTATTGCCGCCAGATTCTCCATCGCGGCAAGCTCCGGGCGGTTAACCTCGCCGTCAATAGCCGTCATTTCTTCCATCGGCTCGTCAACGAGTTCAATTGGAGTGTTCTCGTCAAGGCCGCATATTTGGCAGAGGAGCATTTTCAGCAGCGCAACGCCGTTTGTTGCCTGAATCAGCGCAACGTTCGCCTGATTGACCTTGACGCTGACGCTAAGACCGTCAGCCTTTGTCGCAACTCCTTCGGCAATCATCGCCTGCACATTTCTCTCAAGATCCGAAACAACATTCAGATAAGACTGTGCAAGCTCCCTTTTCGACTCAAGGGAAACAATCTGCCAGTAGGTCTCGTCGACCTCAACAAGCAAATCCTGCTCGGCCAGAGTCAATTTATGACCGGCAGCCTCCTCGGCCAATGCGGCAATTTTGTTGTATGCACGGATTTTCCCGCCCATATAGATTGGCTGAGTCAGAGTTGCAGCAATCAGGGCCGAGTTTCGCGTGTCAGACTCGAATGCGTCAACCACTTTCTGACCGACGGCATTCAGCGGCTCCTGAAGCAATCCTCCCAGCGGAATCGGCAACTGGTTGGCGGCCCCGGCGGCAATATCGCCGATATGGGTCAGTGTTGACTTCTGCTCATCATTCAGAAGGGAAATCGGCTTGGAAGTAAACGCATAGCCCCCTTCAACCGAAATTTTTGGCAAGTAATTAGTAAACGCTGATTTGCGCGTCCAGTGAGCCGCCTGTTGTTCGGCACCGGCAATGCGCAGCTCCTTGTTATTCTGGCGTGCAAGCTCGCGACATTGCTCCAGGGTCAGAGTTTCTGCTCCGAGCGGAACCACCGTAGCCGCAACCAGCATAAATGACAATAAACGATTTCTCATAATCTATCTTTTCAATCTAATTTTTGCGGCGCAAATTTCCGAATTTTTTTTCAATTCCAACATATATTTATGTCTACTAAATTGTCCTTATAGGCATTTTCCCTTGACAATTTGTTTTAATTTACGTAAATTTGCACTTATGAAAGGAACAGTCATCAGCAACACCGGAAGCCGTTATCGCATTCTTATTGACGGACCTGACGAGCAGGTCCTGACAGCTGCCGCGAAAGGCAATCTGCGCATTAAGGGAATCAGGACAACTAACCCGGTTGCCGTCGGCGACCGCGTCGAGGTCTCTCCAAACCCTAATTCCGAAATTGCTTACATTACCTCGATTGAACCGCGCCGCAACTATATAATAAGGCGTGCGTCGAACCTCAGCAAGGAAAGTCATATCCTTGCGGCAAACATTGACCAGGCTCTGCTGATATGCTCGCTGTTTCGTCCGCAAACCGCAACAACATTCATTGACCGTTTTCTCGCAACAGCCGAGGCCTACCGTGTTCCGGCCATCATTGTAATTAACAAGATCGACTTGCTTGAAACCGACAGTGACCGCGAACTTCTTGACGCTGTCAGCTATCTTTACTCATCAATCGGCTATCGTGTTATCCGGACCTCAACTGTCAGCGGTGCCGGCCTTGACGAGCTGCGCGAGGCCGTCGGCGGGAAGACCACCCTTCTCAGCGGCAATTCAGGCGTCGGAAAGTCATCGATTATCAACGCACTGGTCCCTGATGCCGAAGTTGCGGTTGCAGAGGTCAGCGAGAGTCACGAAACCGGAATGCACACGACAACCTTCTCCAGAATGTATGACCTTCCCGGCGGAGGCCGATTGATTGACACCCCCGGAGTGCGCGGCTTCGGCACCCTCGATTTCGATAAGCATGAGGTCAGCCACTTCTTCCCTGAAATCTTTGAAGCCGGCCATGGCTGCCGCTTCAGCAATTGCCTCCACACTGAAGGCGAACCCGGCTGCGCTGTCCTTCAGCAAGTCGCAGACCATCTGATTTCTGCCAGCCGCTATGCCTCATATTTGTCCATTTTGGAGAACGATATTGCCGGAATGGGGTCAAAATACCGTTAAAAATGCCTTTTTTTCAAATTTTATTGAAATTTTTTCGCCCAACGTGGTGATTATGTGCAAATAAATTCCGATATTTGCACTCGCAAAAGCCTCGGCGTCCCCCTGCCAAGGTCAATAACCAAGAAAACCTAACTCATTTTACACAATATATAATAGCTACTCAGAACAACATGACAAAAGCAGAAATCGTTAGCGAAATCGCTAAGTCAACAGGCATCGATCGTGCAAACGTCCTCGAGACCATTGAAAAATTCATGGAAGTTGTAAAGGACTCTCTGATTGATGGTCAGAACGTATACCTCCGCGGCTTCGGCAGTTTCATCGTTAAAACCCGCAGCGCCAAAACCGCACGTAACATTTCCAAGAATACAACCATTATGATTCCCGAGCATAAGATTCCCGCTTTCAAGCCCGCAAAGTCTTTCTCGGAACAGGTAAGAAACTAATTGCGAACACGAAAACCAATCATTAACTTCTAACCAATAACTCATCATGCCCAGCGGAAAAAAACGCAAAGGCCACAAGATGGCTACCCACAAGCGCAAAAAGCGCCTGCGCAAGAATCGTCATAAGAAAAAGTAATAGACAACGCTTAGTCTTTACTTTTTGACGACAACTCTAACGAACTTTTGGGTCTCGGGGGAACGCTCAACAGATTATTCCCGTCTGCCCAAAAGTTTGTTATTTTTATATTCTTTTTTTTAGTTAACCAACCCCTAAAACACCCTTATCCGCCCAAATATGAAAAGCGAACTGATTGTTGACGTTAGCCCCAACGAGGCAAGTATTGCCCTGCTGGAGGACTCCCGTCTGGTGTCGCTCCAAAAGGAGTCACGCTCCATCAGCTATGCCGTGGGCGACATTTATCTGGCTAAGGTCAAAAAACTGATGCCGGGACTGAATGCCGCCTTTGTCAATGTGGGTTACGAGAAAGACGCCTTTCTTCACTATCTGGATTTGGGTTCTAACTTTGCGACGTACTTAAACGTGGTGGATCAGGCGCTCGACCCAAAAAAGAAAATCCCTCAGATTGAAAAAATCAAGCTTGAGCCTGAAATTGACAAGCATGGTTCAATCTCTGACCGGATTCAGCCCGGACGTCAACTCCTGGTCCAGATTGTAAAAGAACCGATATCATCGAAGGGTCCGCGACTGACAACCGAAATCACCTTTACCGGGCGCAACATGGTTCTTATTCCATTCGGCCAGAAAATCAATGTTTCTCAGAAAATCAGTTCCGTTGCCGAAAAGCAGCGCCTTCGCAAAATCGTTGAAGCAATCAAGCCTGATAACTTTGGAGTGATCATCCGGACGTCGGCTGAAGGCAAAAAAGTTGCTGAGCTGAACCATGAAATGCGCGAGCTTGTCCGCCGTTGGGAAGAAACCATTGAGAAAGCGCGCCAGGTAACAGCCCCCGCGCTGGTCTATGAAGAAGCCGGACGCTCAGTTGGTGTCCTGCGTGATGTTTTCAACCCGGAAACATTTGAGGCAATCCGTGTTAACGATCCCGAAATCCACCGTCAGCTGCTCAACTACGTCAATCTGATTTCACCCGAGAAGGCCAACATTGTCGAACTCTACGACAAACCCGAGCCGATTTTTGACAATTACGGGATAACCAAACAGATTAAAAGTTCATTCGGCAAGACCGTCAGTTTCCGCTCCGGTGCTTACATCATCATTGAGCATACTGAGGCTCTCCATGTCATTGATGTAAACTCCGGAAATCGCGCCAAAGCAACCGCAGACCAGGAAACGAATGCCCTTGAGGTCAATCTGCGTGCGGCCGACGAAATTGCCCGTCAGCTCCGTCTAAGGGACATGGGAGGAATCATCGTGGTCGACTTCATTGACATGGCAAAGGCTGAACATCGTCAGAAACTCTACGAACACATGCGTGAGTTGATGGCTTCAGACCGCGCACGCCACAACATTCTGCCCCTAAGCAAATTCGGACTGATGCAAATTACCCGCCAGCGTGTCCGCCCCGACCTTGAGATTGAAACGACTGAAAAATGTCCGTCCTGTCTCGGCAAGGGAGAGGTTCAACCTTCAATTCTATTTACAGACACCCTTCGCGAAAAACTTGATTATTGCATCAACGACCTTGGGAAACAGAACATAGTAATGTATGTTCACCCATACGTTGACGCATACATAAAAAAAGGACTCTTTTCGTCTCTCTACCGCACATGGCGTTCCGAATTCAGCAAGAAGTTTAAAATCGTGGCTGACCAAAGTCTTGCCTACCTTCAGTACAAGGTAATAGGCCCCGACCGTCAGGAAATTGACTTGCGCGAAGAGAAGGACATCAGCTCCTCCGCATCAAAGACAAAACGCAAAGCAAAAACCCGATCCAAAGCTGCGGATTCCGACTCTGCGCCGGACAAACAGCCAAAGGACTAAAACCTGCACATTCAACCCTTATTTACCCTCATTTATCGGCGGACAGAGCTAAAATTAGCCCTGTCCGCTTTGAGTTTCAGAATTATTGTTGTAAATTTGCCCGAATTAATTACCGATACAACACCAATGAAAATTACTACATTTCTCTTCGCTGCAACCTTCGGGCTTACCGCTTCGGCCCAAGGATTAGTCACTGATTTGCCTGCCATATACATCACAACTGACAACGGCGAGGATATCACCTCGACCGAAGTCTACACTACCGCCAATCTTAAAGTGGTTGAGGCTGACGGATCCGCAACCGACTATCCCTCCACCAAGGTGCGTGGACGCGGCAACACGCTTTTTACACTTGAGAAAAAGCCTTACAAACTAAAACTTACCAAAAAGACCGCGCTTGCCGGAGCCGACTTTGCAAAGGGCAAGAAGTGGAACCTCATGGCTGACCATGGCGATAAGACACTGCTCCGCAATGCTGTCGCTTCATTCATTGCCCTCGAAGCCGGTCAGCCCTTCGCGCCAACTGCAAAGTTCGTTGACCTCACGGTCAATGAAAAATATGTTGGCACATATCGCCTGACGGACCAGATTGACATTCGCAAAAACCGCGTCAACATCACTGAGCAACCGGAAGTCGTTACATCTCAGACCGACATTTCCGGAGGTTACCTGCTCGAAATTGATGACTCGGCCGACGATCTTGAAGGCGCGGTCATCACAACTCCATGCGGCATGAAAGTCTCAATCAAGTCGCCGGACGAGGACGTAATTACCAATTCTCAGATTGAATATATCAGTTCACATCTCGCCAAATTTGAAAATGCACTGTTTTCCGACAAATGGCTCGATTCCAGTGAAGGCTACTTACATTATCTTGACTTGAATTCTCTGATACAATGGTATATTACGGCAGAACTGACCGCAGAACCGAACTCATTCCGCTCCGTTTATTTCTATAAGGATAAGGCTGACGATAAATTCTACTTCGGACCTGTCTGGGATTTTGACTTCGCCTTCGATAACTCCGCCCGCTGGGGTTCGCGGCCAAAAGCCCTGGTTGCTCAGGAAGGTCGTGGGCCGGAGTGGTGCTACACATGGATTAACCGACTGCGTCAAGACCCGCAATTCCATCATAGCGTCAACGAAACCTGGAAACGGCTGATTGCCGACGGCCTGATTGAAAAAACAATTGACTACATAGACTTCACAGCGGCTAAAATTGAGAAATCACAACAGAAGAATTTCGGGCTGTATGCAATCGACGCTAAAGCTCACGATGAACAACATCTTTTCTCTTCCTACGCCGAGGGCGTTGAATTCCTCAAAGACAACCTCAGGAAACGCGCCCAGTTCCTGACTGAAGCCTTTGCCACTCTCGCCGCCGGAGGTTCAGTGCCGGTCGTTGGCAATCCGGACGAAAGCACAATTGGTGAGATTGAAATCCCTGACTACAGAGTGACCGTCCGAGGCACGGACCTATTATTCACTTCATCCGGCCATATTAGCGGCACATGGACCATCTACACCCCTTCCGGAGCAAAAATCAAGACCGGCAAAATCCAACCCGTTGTCTCGCTTGCCTCTCTTGCCTCAGGGAGCTATATTGTCTGCTGGAGCGTCGGCAACAGCGTCAAGTCCGCTAAATTTCACATCTAAAGAAAGTTCTTGAAAATTTTCGGCCAAAAAGTTTTGTAATTCAAAATAAATACGTAACTTTGCGGTCGCAAAAACCATAATTTTTTTCGTTCAGGCTCTAAAAAGAGCGTTGCAAAACGGCTGCGCCGCCTGACGGAGTTAACCTCTAAATTCACAAAACGCGTAAAATGTACGTAATTGTAGAAATTCAGGGCCAGCAGTTTAAAGCTGAAAAGGACAAGTTCCTTTATGTCCACTATCTTGGCGAAGAAGCCAAGGAAGGCTCCACCGTGGAGTTTGACAAAGTTTTGCTCGTCGACGCCGACGGCGCAGTAAAAGTAGGCGCTCCCACCGTAGAAGGTGCAAAAGTTGTTTGCGAAGTGAAGCAACAGCTTGTTAAGGGCGACAAAGTTATCGTGTTCAAGAAAAAGCGCCGCAAGGGCTACCGTCGCAAGAACGGTCATCGCCAGTGCTTCTCTCAGGTTGTTATCAAGGAGATTGTCGCTTAATTGTTTAACCCCATAAACCAAATCTGACAGAGAAATGGCACATAAGAAAGGTGTCGGCAGTTCTAAGAACGGCCGCGAATCAGAAAGCAAACGACTGGGTGTTAAGATTTTTGGCGGTCAGTTCGCTAAAGCCGGTAACATCATCAAGCGTCAGCGTGGTACTGTTCACCACCCCGGTCTGAACGTAGGCATGGGCAAGGACCACACGCTCTACGCTCTCATTGACGGCACCGTCCTCTTCACCGAAGGCAAGAACGGTCGTCAGTTCATCAACGTTACTCCCATTGCAGAGTAACCCCCCTACACTAACCCGCAACTAAAAACCGACAGGAGCAACCTCCTGTCGGTTCTTTTTTTATTTACACTCAAAAGGCGAACTGAGATTCGCCTTTTGAGTGTGGTATGTTTATTTTTCGCGCCAGCGGTTCTTAACAGGATATTTGTCAGGACGGATAAGAATGCGCAGACTTGACTGATAGCTGAAATAAGCCCAGATCCAGTTGATGAGAACTGAAATCTTGTTGCGCATGCCAAGAATGGAAATCAAATGGATAAACATCCAGATGAACCATGCGGGGAAGCCGCTCAGATGAATCTTGCCCAGATCGGCAACTGCACGGTTGCGGCCAACGGTTGCCATGGTTCCCTTGTCATTATATATGAAAATCTTTTCTTCCCGCTTGTTAAGATTCTTAGCAAGCAGCTTGGACTGCTGGATTGCAACCTGGGCAAGCTGCGGATGTCCACTGGGGAATACGGGGTCAACATCAGGCATCAAGGCAATATCGCCAATTGCATAGACGTCGTCAAGCCCGACAACACGGTTACAGCCGTCAACAACAAAGCGGTTGCCTCGTCCGCGGTGAATATCCGCTCCAACAACATCAAGTTTAACTCCGGTCACACCGGCGGTCCAGATGACCGTGTCGGAACGAATTGACTGTCCGTCGGCCAACTTGACAACGCCATCCTTATATGACTGCATGCCGACGCCAGTCTTTACATCAACCAAAAGATGTTTCAGATATTTCTCAACTTCAGCGCCGGAACGTGGATCCATTGTTCCGAGAAGCGACGGAGCGGCTTCGACAAGCAGAATTCTCATATCCTGCTGCGGAATCGAGGGATATTCGCGCGGCACGACATAGCGTTTCATCTCGCCAAGCGCACCGGCGATCTCCACACCCGTCGGACCTCCGCCAATAACGACGAAACTCAACAGGCGTCGACGGAGTTCGGCGTCTTTAGTGTTGGCGGCCTTCTCGAGGTTATAGAGAATCTGATTGCGACAGCGGATTGCCTGAGGTGCGGACTTCAGAGTGAAGACATCCTCAATCAAATCCGGCATGTTGAAGAAATTATTGGTCGTACCGGTAGCGATCACCAGTTTATCGTAAGCAATATCGCGATCATCTACCTTAACGGTTTTCTTCTCAACATTAATGCTGGTAGCGTTTCCCATCACAAGAGTCATGGCCTTGCCGTCAAGGCGGCGGAAAAGTTCGCGACGCAGCGGGAAGCAGATACTGCCGGGGTCAAGGCCGCTCGACGCAATCTGATAAAAAAGCGGGGGGAAGCTGTGATAGTTGTGGCGATTAATCAGAATGATTTCAAATTTACTGCGATCCAGCTTCTTAACCAGGTTCAAACCTGCAAAACCACCGCCGATGATAACTACTTTCTGTTTTGGTGTAGAGGGCGCTTGTTCCATATTTCTTTAAATTATGGGTCAAATTTCGGAAAAATTTCTTAAATTTGCAAATATCATTTGAATATGAACTACCGACAAGCCAAAATAGTTCTCCGGACAAGTATATTTATAATTCTGCTGCTATTTGTAGTTGGAGTGTTGCGGTGTACGCGCCCGGAACCGCTTCCGGCTGCCGCCAACGTTCAGACTAAAACCACTTCGACGGCAAAGAGAGCTGAAATAAAGTCAGAAATCAAAGCGGCCCTTGACCATCAGAGACTTAAAATCAGCAAGAAAGTCCAAAGCCATTCCCACCAGTTCAATGACCTTAACGAGGCGCATCTTGCCTATGCTCAGAAAGTCGGGATTGCTCCGATTAGAAATACCCGGCAGATTATGCGCATCAACAAACCAATTGTAAAAGTGGCCGACTGCGATGAATACAGCCTTGATAAACTGACTCACTCCTATCCGATTCTGGTTGAACCGGCAGCCAGGCTGCTTCACGACATAGGCGCCGAATTTAACCGCAAACTCGCGGCTCAGGGCGGTGGTAGATATCGGATAAAGGTTACCTCCTTGTTGCGGACAACCGAGAGCGTACACCGACTCAAGCGTGGCAACATAAACTCAACTGAAAACTCTGCCCATCTCTATGGCACCACATTCGACATCAGCTATGTAGATTTTCCGGAAGGACTTCTCAATACAAAAAAACACTCAGACGGAGATTTAAAAAATCTGCTTGCAGAGGTCCTGCTCGAAATGAAGGAACAGGGACGCTGCCTCGTAAAATTCGAGAGAAAGCAAGGGTGTTTTCACATAACCAGTACCGGAAAATAGAATTTTTTCGTAAATTTGCCCAAAACAATCAATATGCTACTATCAATGACAGGCTTCGGGAAGGCTTCAGCTCAGATTCCCGGCAAAAAAATAACAGTTGAGATTAAATCACTTAACAGCAAGCAGTTCGATATGCAAACCAGAATACCGTCAGCATATCGAGAGCTGGAGCTTGAGATGCGCCGCCGTGTGGCCCAGCGGCTTGAGCGCGGCAAGATTGATTTGACAATCAGCGTCGAGACTCTCGGCATGACCGAATCGACCACAAAAATAGACACGGCAATGGCTGCAGCCTATATGCAGCAAATCCTCCGTATGAAGGATGAGCTGAATCTTCCGGAGCCGGACAATTGGTATCAGCTGCTTCTCCGTTTGCCTGACGTTCTTCACACTGAATCAAGCAATGAACTGGCCGGAGAAGAGACAAAAGCCGTTTTCGAGGCACTTGAGCAGGCAATCGAAGCCCTGATGCTCCACCGGCGTAAGGAAGGAGAGAAACTTGAAGATTTCTTTGCTGCCCGGCTGCGCCACATCACGGATCTACTCCAGGAAATTCCCCGTTGGGAAAAAGAACGCATTGACCGCGTATATGCCCGCCTGGAGGATGCCATGTCAAATCTCTCGAACGAGCAGATTGACCGCGGGCGCCTTGAGCAGGAAATGATTTTCTATATCGAGAAGCTTGATGTCAACGAAGAGCGTCAGCGTCTTGGCCAGCACCTTGTCTACTTTGCCGAGACCATGGCGCACCCTACTCCGGGCCAAGGCAAGAAACTCGGCTTCATTAGCCAGGAAATGGGCCGCGAAATCAACACTCTCGGCTCAAAGAGTAACCATGCTGACATGCAAAAGCAGGTTGTCAAAATGAAAGACGAGCTTGAGCAAATCAAGGAGCAGGTACTGAACGTAATGTAAATAACTTCCTTTTCAGACAAAACGTATGACATCAGGAAAAGTCATCATCATTTCCGCTCCGAGCGGTTCAGGCAAGTCAACAATCATCAACTCCCTGATGAACAAAGGGAGCTTGAACATGCAATTTTCAGTTTCGGCAACAAACCGCGCTCCACGTGGCGCCGAACAGAACGGCAAGGACTATCATTTTTTGACTACCGATGAATTCCGTCAGGCTATTGCCAACGATGCATTCTTAGAATACGAGGAAGTCTACCCCGGACGATACTACGGCACTCTGAAGTCTGAAATCCAACGCATTGCTGAAGCCGGAAGTAACGTAGTCCTTGACATTGACGTAAACGGCGGCATCAGAGTAAAAAGGCAGCTTGGCGAGCAAGCCCTCGCTCTGTTTATTGAGCCACCGAGCATTGAAGAACTTAAGCGCCGGCTCAGCAACCGCGCAACAGATTCGGCCGAAAGCATAGAGCAGCGTGTTTCGCGCGCCGCTTATGAATTAGAACAAGGTCAGCAATATGACGTCAGAATCATCAACGATGACCTCGAAACCGCGGTCAAAGCCACAGGCGACGTGATTGCCCGATTCCTTGACAAGTAAAACCAAGCAGGAGACAATGAAAACCGGATTCTTTGGAGGCTCATTCAATCCCGTCCACCTCGGCCACATCCGATTGGCGGAATATCTTCTCGCCCATTATCCGATGGATGAGATTCGCCTGAGCCTATCGCCGGAAAATCCGCTTAAGCAAGCCAATCATCCGGGCGGAGCAACCGAACTTGACCGCCTTGAGATGCTTCGCATCGCGTGTGCCGGCCATAAAGGACTCCGGCCCTGGGACGGCGAACTCAGGATGCCGCGCCCGTCCTATACGGTCAACGTGTTGGCGGCCATGCACGAAAACAACATTGACCCTGTACTGATTATAGGTGCTGACAATTGGCTGAATTTCAACAAATGGTATAAATCTGACGAAATTCTGGCCAATTACGAAATAATTGTCTACCCGCGCCCGGGATTCAAGCTCAACGAGACTCCGAAACATGAAAATGTGAAGTTTGCTCTCAACGCCCCGCTGACAGACGTCTCCTCAACAGAAATCCGCAATAATATAACTGAAAATCTGAGCCTCCTCCCCGATGGAGTGGCTGACTATATCAAAAAGAATAAACTATATGGCTACTAACCGTTTATCAAATAACCAGCTGTCGGTTATCGCTCTGGCTAATGAATATTGTCAGGTAATAGAACTCGCAGCCTCAGTTGAACCGAAACAGTTTATTGACCGCATGGTTCGTTTGTTGCCGAGAATCTATATATCTGTTACAGATTTGAGTTCCGAACAGCTCTCCGAACCGGAATACGCCCTTGATGCAATTCATCTTGACGAGGCATATTACAATCAGGTGCGCGGCAACATCGCGACGCTCCTTGGCGAGGACGACACGTATCTTGAAACCTTTCATGAGGACATGAAATATTCCGATTCGCCAATCGCGGCCTCTGTCAGCGAGGGTCTGGCCGATATTTTCCAAGTGATGTATGACTTTGTCGAGGACGTCAAGAACTCTGATTTAGAGCAGCAGCTGGAATACTTTGATCAACTGCGCGAAGATTTCTCGACCTTCTGGGGCCAGACTCTCTGCAACGTGATGCGGCCTCTCAACGAACTCTCCAATAAGGACTATAGCGATGAAGATGAATTCTAACATGATTACGCGAGCCGTTTTCGGTGCAATATATGTTGCCGTCATTATTGGAGGCATTCTCTGCGGACCATTCGTGTTTCTGCTGCTTTTGTTGCTGATGTCAACCCTGGCGATCAACGAGTTCCTTACAATCACCAACCCTCCTGCTGCAAGCATGCAGGGAGCAGCGACACAACTGCTTCTGCGCTCGCTCGACTGCGTCGGAGGCGCCCTGATGGTCGTCACGGCCTGGACCGGACAGCTGTTCATGCCCGGCATCGTGACCTATCTGCTCTATCTCGTACTTCGTCTGACGGTTCAGCTATGGATTAAGGAAGAAAACGCTGTTACGTCGCTGTCTTTGTCGCTCACAAGTCAGTTCTATGTAGCATTGCCTATTTCACTGATGACCGTCATCTACCGCCTGAGTCCCCATCTGCTTCTGCTGCTCTTCATCCTTGTTTGGGTTAACGACACGTTCGCCTATCTCAGCGGAATGACTCTCGGACGTCATAAACTCTGGGAACGCATATCGCCCAAAAAGACATGGGAAGGCTTCTGGGGCGGCGCATTGTTCACAGTGGGAGTCAGCGCAGTGTGCGGATGGCTTTTCAGCGGTTATTTTGCCGGATTCGGACCTCTGGCCCTTGCAATCACCGGCATTATCGTCAGCATCTCCGGAACCTTTGGAGACCTGATTGAGTCTCTGATAAAGCGCACATCCGGCGTAAAGGATTCAGGCAACATGATACCCGGTCATGGCGGCATCCTTGACCGCATTGATTCGATTCTGCTTGTAATTCCAGTCTCCGTAATTCTCTTCTTCCTCTTGTACGCTTATGGTATTTGATTTCTTTTTCAAGCGCGAACCCGTAATTCTCCCGTTTTTTACTGACATTCACTGCCACGTAGTGCCGGGAGTAGATGACGGTTCGCCGGACGCCGCGACCTCCGGCATGCTGCTGGAGAGGATGCACGGTTTGGGAATCATGCGCGTATTTACCTCTCCTCACGTCACGCAAGACACCTTCGAGAACACTCCTGAAACTCTTGCCGGCCCATTGGGTGAACTCCACAATGAGATTCAGCGCCGTAAAATCCCGATTAAGCTCTACCTTCATGCGGAATATCGTCTGGATGAATTTTTCATACAACAAAAAAACGCCGGCAATCTGACTCCGTTGCCCGGCAATCTGCTGCTTGTTGAAAACTCGTTTGCCCAGGAACCGTACAATCTCGACAATGTTCTGTTCGACCTCAGACTCAGCGACTACACGCCGATTTTGGCTCATCCGGAACGCTACAAATACTACTCTGAGTCCCATCGCGAGCGTTACAGACAACTCCATGACTCCGGAGTGCTGTTTCAAATCAATCTTCTTTCCCTCGCCGGACGTTACGGACGTGCGGAACGCTCCATGGCTCTCGAACTGCTTGAAAGCGGCATGGCTGATTTCATTGGAACAGACATTCACCGCGAGAGCCATGTCAAACTGATTGAAGACTATCTCGCCTCACGCACTTTCCGCCAGGACCGTAAACTTATGACCAATCTTCGGAACGATGAAATTTAAAACCTTTTTCCTTAGCGCCGCGACAATCGTTTGCGCCGCCTCCGCAATGGCCGAACCCTTCACGCTTGACTATGGAGTTGCGCTTGAAGCGAACGGCGGACCGGACGAGTTTGCTCCATATTATATGAGTTCCTTACGCAACGGACGAATCACCTCCGGCCGTGGAGCGAACCTTGATATCGCCATCAAGCATCCGATTGACCTCGCCAAACGGTTCAGTTATGAGTTCATGGTGGAAGGAATTGGCCGCGTAGGCAACAAAATCAACTATGAACGTTACTTTGCCGACGAACAAACCTGGGGCTGCAATTCACGCCGCACATCAAACGTATGGCTTCATCAGCTCTACGCCACCGTAAAGTTTCGCGGAGTGTTCCTGACAGCCGGCCTGACCGAGTTTCACTCAAAATTACTTAACGAACGCCTGAGTTCTGGCGACATATCAGAGAGTTCAAACACTCGGCCGATTCCGGGCGCCCGCATCGGCTTCATTGACTTTCAGAACATCCCCTTCACCAACGGATGGGTTCAGATTCAAGGAGCAATCGGCTACTATAAGAGTACTGACAATGACTGGCAAGAGGACCGTTATAACTACTGGAACTACCACATTAACCAAGGATGGTGGTATAACTATAAAAACCTCTATTTCCGCACAAAACCCTCTGAAAACCTCTCAGTAACCTTCGGTATGCAGGCATGCGCACAATTCAGCGGCGACACCCGGCGTTACCGCCACGGTGTTCATACAAGCACCGAGAAACATCCGCTGAGATTCCACGATTTTTTTGACATGCTGATTCCGCGTGAGGGCGAAACATACGTCATTGGTAACCACGTCGGCAGCTGGGACCTTCAGTTGCGATACCGTCTGCATGACGGGTCGGAAATCAAGGCTTACATGCAGTCTCCTTGGGAGGATGGCTCCGGCGTCGGCAAACTGAACGGTTGGGATGGCCTCTGGGGGCTTGAATGGAAGCCGAAGACCTCTCCGACAAGTCGAAACGCAATCAGCGGCGCCGTTCTCGAATTTGTCACGTTCATGAATCAGAGTGGTCCGATACACTATGATCCGGATGATCACCCCGGCACTACTCTGACAGGCGACCGCGCGACAGGCGCTGATAACTATTACAACAACAGCTGGTACAACGGTTATGCAATCTACGGTCGCAGCATAGGCACTCCGATGTGTCCCCAGCCGGTGCTGAACACTGACGGTGCGACGACTATCTTCCTTCAGAACCGTTTCTGGGGCATACATGCGGCCGTTGAAGGCGACATTCTCTCAAATCTCTCATACCGCGTGATGGCCAACTATCGCCGCTACTACGGTTCTACCTTTATTCCGGCCATCAATCCCTCACACTCCGTCAGCGCCATGCTTGAAGCGAACTGGCATCTGATTCGTGTGCCTCAACTCAAATTTGGCGCCCGGTTTGCGTTCGACGCAGGCAACTCAATCTACGGCAGAAACTTTGGAGTGCTGGTTTCAGCAACTTATACAGGTCTGTTTAAATTTAAATCGAACAACTAAATCCAATGCGCAATCTAACAGTTAAATTCATTGGCCTGCTGTCTCTTATTCTTGCAGGCTGTACGCATAACAACGGCTACATAGGCGACTGGTTCGGGACCTGGCAGGTTACAGAGATAACCGTTAACGGTGAAAAGCAGGATTCTTATAAGCGAAACATGTTTTTCAAATTTCAGACCGATATCTGCAACATTATAACCGTTTACCCGCACAACACTTACGACGAACACTTTGCCCGCTTCAAAAACGAAGGCAACAACACGATTCTGATTGACTTCGGATATACTGACGAATGGAATCCGATTGAATTCGACGCACCGGAGGAAAGCATGTTCAGTAACGGTCCGAACATTCTGAATGTCAAGCGAGAGAGCAGCCGCGAAAAACTTCTGACTCTCCGTAAAGAAGAAGGGCTGACAATCACCTATAAACTTAAAAAGCAATAAAGAAAATGAAAGGAAAAGCGCTCGTTACGGGAGCCGACGGCTTCATCGGTTCCCATCTGACCGAACTTCTCCTCAAGGAGGGCTATGAAGTACGCGCCCTTAGTCAATATAACTCATTCAACAATTGGGGCTGGCTTGAGGGCATCAGCCATCCGGCTCTTGAAGTTGTCAGCGGCGACGTGCGCGATGCGTCGTTCTGTCGGGAACTTGCGCAGGGTTGCGATCTTATTTTCCATCTTGCAGCCCTAATTGCGATTCCTTACAGTTACGCAGCGCCCGAGAGCTATGTCGACACCAACATAAAGGGAACTCTCAACATCTGTCAGGCCGCACGCGCAGCCGGTGTAAAACGCCTTATTGTGACCTCTACAAGCGAAGTCTACGGTACAGCAATCGAGGTTCCTATTAGTGAGCATCATCCGAAGCAGCCTCAAAGCCCCTACTCCGCGACAAAAATTGGCGCCGATGCCCTGGCCTTAAGTTTCTATAATGCTTTCGAACTTCCTGTTGTCATTGCTCGACCGTTCAACACCTACGGTCCGCGCCAGAGCGCTCGCGCCATCATTCCGACAATCATTTCACAAATTGCCTCAGGAATGAAGGAAATTAAAGTCGGAGACCTGCGCCCGACGCGCGATTTCAATTTTGTTGAGGACACCTGTCGCGGATTTCTTGCACTTGCTCTCACTCCCGGCATTGAAGGGCGTGAAATAAACATTGCGACAGGAACTGAAATTTCGATGGGCGACACACTGCAGACAATCGCAGAAATCATGAACGAGGATGTCCGCTATGTAACCGATCCGGCCCGTCTGCGTCCGGAAGGGAGTGAAGTCATGCAATTGTGTGGCGACAACCGCCTGATTACGTCACTAACATCCTGGCGTCCGCAAGTGAGTCTGCACGAGGGCTTGTCGCGCACGGTCGAATGGTTCACCAATCCTGACAACCTTAAACGATACAAACCGGATATCTACAACCGATGAAGATGGAAGTTACCTTCGTGGGCGGAGGTGGACATTGCCGCTCGCTGTGTCAGATGATACCGGCTTATATTGCCGTAAAGGGTTATACTGACTGCAAAGAAATTGCCGACATGCCGCTTCGCTATCTCGGAACGGACAATGCAGTTGGAGATGATTGGATTCACATTGCCGTGGCCCTCGGGACGGACGACTCGCTGGCTGCACGCCGCAGACTGATTGACAAATTCAAACCAACGAATAAGTTCGTTACGCTGATTGCGGAAACGGCCATTTGTGCTGACAACAGTGAAATCGGCCCGGGATGTGCAATCATGCACGGAGTCATTGTCAACGGGGCAAAAATCGGTTGGAACTGTATTGTCAACAGCGGAGCCATTATCGAACATGAAGCGAAGATTGAAGAGAACTGTTTCATCGGCCCGGGAGCAGTCATTTGCGGCGGAGTCGAAATCGGCCGTGACGTTATTATTGGCGCCGGTGCGACAATCCGCAACGGAGTCCGGATTTGTGCCGGATCTGTCATCGGAATGGGCGCTGTCGTAACCGCCGACATAACTGCACCCGGGAAATATGTCGGAATCCCGGCCCGCAAAATTTAAAGGTTATTACGGATGTTTATATGAGTAAGGTGATTGTCATTGCCGAAGCCGGCGTAAACCATTGCGGATCGCTCGACCGTGCAATAGAAATGGTTCGCGCGGCAGCTGAATCAGGTGCCGACTACGTGAAATTTCAGACATTCAAGGCTGAAAAACTCGTTAGCAAGAGCGCCCCGAAAGCTGAATATCAGACTGAAAATGACCCGTCATCGGGTAATACTCAGCTGGAAATGCTAAAAAGCCTGGAACTTCGCCCTGAAGATTTCAAGCGACTGGCCGAAGAGTGCCGTAAGCTGAGAATCGGATTTCTCTCCACTCCGTTCGATTCAGACAGCATACGCGAACTTGCTGAACTGGCCATGGATTTCTGGAAGATTCCCTCAGGCGAAATCACCAATCTGCCCTATCTGCGAGCAATCGCGGCATATCGGCGTCCGGTTGTCATGTCAACGGGAATGTGTACGCTCGATGAGGTTGAACAAGCCATTGTTGCACTCTGCGACGCCGGATTGCAACGCGAAATGATTACGCTTCTCCACTGCAATACACAGTATCCCACTCCGCCATCCGATGTCAACCTGCGCGCAATGGAAGTACTCGCCTCATTAGGCTGTCATTCTGTCGGCTACAGCGACCATACACTCGGAATCGCCATTCCGTTGGCGGCAGTTGCATTGGGGGCTACAGTCATTGAGAAGCATTTCACGCTTGACCGGACTCTGCCCGGACCGGACCATAAGGCATCATTGACACCTTCAGAGCTGACCGAAATGGTCAACGCCATCCGTACGGTCGAACTTGCGCTCGGCTTACCTGAAAAAAGGCGTACAGACTCTGAAAGCGGCAATGTCAGCGTTGCCCGGCGTTCAATCGTCGCAGCCGGACGAATCCGCAAGGGTGAGACCCTGACAGCAGAAAACCTGACCGTAAAACGTCCCGGCGACGGCATTTCACCGATGGAATGGGACCGAGTTGTAGGCTCCAAGGCAACAAGAGACTACCTTCCTGACGAAAAAATCGAACTATAAAGACAAAAAATACGGTCATTAGGCAGACATTTGACGTAACTTTGCGGTGCATTTTTAATCTGATAAACAAGATATGGCACACGCAAGAATACGAAACAGAATCCTGCCAAGAAAGGATTCGCGGGTAATTGATCTGCTGATTGCCCACGGCCACGCCGGCTATGGCGTCTACGTCATGCTCTGCGAATATCTCAGCGAGAAAGGAGCATTTACGGATGTCAATGACTATAAGCGCATCGCTTATATCCTTCATGTTGATGCCGACCTGGTTAAGTCGGTCATGATTGACTTCGGACTGTTCGAGGCTCCGGCTGCCGACGTTGAGCCGAAATCCGATGAAACCACCAATGCGGAGGCAGTGACGTTATCAGAAGCGAAGAAAGACGTCACTGAGCAAGTCAGGAAGACGCAACTGCCGAGGCGACGACGAAAACGACCGTGGAAAATCGCCAAACGCGTAGTCACACGCTTCGAACTTGAATGGAGAAAAACACGCGAAGAACTTAAACCTAACAGGTTCTACTACGGGCAACCGCAGGCCTCAAAACCAATCTGCGCGCCCGGGAAATGCTCCAGAGCGCGCAGATTCTATGTAAACGGCAAGGTCACTTACCGTCCGGTCGCGTAAAAGTCAAGAACTTTGGCTCGCAAAAGCAATTCGAATTTCGACTGCGCACGCTCAGACAAAGCTTTTACATACTGATTCTTAGCATTATCAAACTCAACGGCCGTAGCCCTGCCAAGACCGTATCTCTCTTTCACGGCCTCCAGCGAGGCCTCTGATGAGGTGACTGCGACTTCGGCAGCTGAATGGCGCTCACGGGCGCCGACGGCCTGATAGTATGACTGCTGAATTGATTTGAAAAGATTGTCTGAGGCAGCTTCAAAATTCAACTCCGTGCTGAGCCGGTTCACTTTTGCCCGACGGACGGAATTGCGGGTCTGAAACGCATCAAAAATCGGAATGTTCAGATTAAGGCCGACATATTGTGCAAAATTGTTCTTGAACTGCTCTCCGAACTTTTCGTTAGGCATACCACTGATTTTGTAGTAATTGCTGCCAAGACCGGCGCTAAAGCTTAATTTTGGAATCCAACCGGTCTGCGCAACCTTAATCTGGTCGCCCGCTGCTTCGACCTGCTTTCGTCCGGCAAGGACCGAATGGTTAATCGACATTGCCGATTCATATACCTGACGCGGATCGCGCAACTGAGGAAGAGGCTCGTCCGGCTTGACAATGGTAAAGTCTTCAGCTGTTTCAAGGCGAAGCAGCTGAGAAAGATCAAGCAGTGCAAGGCGGGTATCGTTCTGGGCGGTGACATACTGCATGCGGGCCTGTGCGTCCTGCGACTTTGCATCGAGCATGTCTGCCTCAGGAATTCGACCGACATCAAGCAGAGCCTGACGTCGGTTCAGTTCCTCTGCGGTAAGCTCGGCCTGAGAGCGGGCAATCTCTTCCATCTCCTGCGAGTAAAGCACCTGGAGATACTGCGCCATTACCTGTAGTGCAATGTCATCCTTGGCCGATTCAAGATTTTCAAGCATCGCGCTCAGATAGGTCCGCTGATACTTTATCTGACGCACGGTCTGCAAACCCTGAAACAACGGTAAATTCAGACCGACGTTCACACCAAAGTTCATCGTGTTCCGGTCTGCATAGGTATTGGATGCCGTCAGTCCTCGGCCGAAGTTCCATGATTGCTGGCCCTGAGCGCTCAGAGTCGGCAGGACGGCATCCTTGGCCGCCGTTAATTCATTTTCGGCCTGGAACGCGTCATTGCTGCGCTGCAGCACGGTCAGATTGTTGGCAAGCGCATAATCTATGCACTCCTGAAGGGTCCATTCCTTTGCCTGTCCGCCGCACCAAAGGGAGAGCGACGCGAAGATTAACACTGCTTTCTTCATTTCTTCTCCATTCCGCGGAGCTTGACGTCCGCCGTTAATCCGGATTTTACTTCTATTGTAATACCGTCGCTCAGGCCTGTTTCAATCTGGCGACGCTCAAACTTCTGGTCGTTTTCCGTGCCGGTCAGGACGTAGACGTAAGCGTCGTCGCCATCAAACTCGATTACCGATTCCGGTACCGTCAGCACATTTTCAACCGATGCGAGAGTGACTGCAGCGTTGGCGCTGTAACCTGCGCGAAGAGCGCGATCTCCGGGAATAGTAACGGCCGCCTTGATTTCAAACGTGTTTGTTCCGTTCTCGCTATTCGCCTTGGGGGCTATATACTCGATTGTTGCATCCGAGGTCAGGTCCTGAAGCGCACCAATGGTTATCTGCATCGGCTGGCCAACGTAGAGCTGACCAACCTCCGTTTCGTCAACTTTACCCTTGAAAATAAGGTCGTTCATATCCGCAACCTTAGCAATGGTCGTACCGTCGTTGAACGTATTGCTTTGGATTACTGACGTTCCGACCTTGACAGGAACGTCAAGAACCAGTCCAGTGATCGTTGCGCGCACAAGAGTATTGGATTCCTGGGCATTTTTGGCACTGACGCCGTCACGGACAATCGAGAGGGCATCCCGAGCCGAGTCAAGGTTGATTTTTGCATTGGCCAGAGAGGTTTCGGACTCTTCGAACTCCTCACGGCTGACATATTTCTTTTTATAAAGTTCCGCAGTGCGCTCATGTTTGCTCTGAGCGAGTTCGAGCTGACGTTCAGCTTCCTCGACACGGAACTGGGCCGACGATAGCTGGCTCTCGTCCGGAATAACCTTGATTTTCGCAATAATATCACCAACGTGGACCTGCTGACCCGCCTCAACGAGAATCTCGGAGATGATTCCCGAAATCTGAGGTTTTATTTCAATTTCGTCGCGGGGTTCAATCGCACCAGTCAAGAGCGAACTCTTGCTCAATGTCGAACCTGACTGAGGCGACACAAGTTCAAATTCCGTTTTCTTCCCTTTCGAATTCATGTAAAGGAAAACAAACGTGCCGATAAAAACCGCGGCTATCAGCACCCACAGGAGTTTTTTCAATACTTTTTTCATATTTTGGTTTATTTATTTTTATTTGTCGTTTATTGCTTCAATCGGTTTAATCTTCATCGCCTTAAGCGAAGGAATAATGCTGGCGCCCATTCCGAGAATCATAAATATTGCCATAATGCTGATGGACTGACCAAAACCAATCAGGAACGAAACCTCGGCAATCTGCTGGACGACTGCGAGCGCACATACGGCAAAAATGATACCCGCCATTCCGGCTATGAACGTCAGGGCAATGCCCTCGGAGAGAATCTGAGTGACAATGTCGAGCGGTTTCGCACCAATTGCGCGACGAATGCCAATCTCCTGCGTACGTTCCTTGACAATCACCCACATGATGTTGCCAACTCCGATAATGCCGGCAATCAGAGTGCCGATGCCAACGAAAAGCGCGAGCAGGTTGACTCCGGAAAAGAGTTTGTCGACCATCGCGAATTGCTCACTAATGTCAAAGAAAAACAGAGCCTGGTCATCATGGGGGGCAATTGGATGATTGGCACGCAAAACGCGGAAAATACGCGGCTTGAGCTGCGTCGGCGTGTAGCCGTCCTTTGCCGTCATCATTGTACCGCCGACGACGTCTCCGAGGTTGAAGGCGCGTGAAAGAGTCGAAATCGGGATGTTGATCTGGTCATCAAGTTTTTCACCTCCGACGTTGATCTCCGCTTCCTGTCCGGCCACACCGATGACCTTATAGTAGATTCCTGCAATGTTGATAAATTCACCAACCGGATCACGGCCGGGAAAAACCTTGTCAGCAATGTTCTTGCCAACAACAGCAACCTTGCGCGCATTGACCTGGTCGCTCTCGTTAATGAAGCGTCCGGAAAACATTTTAGGAAGAAAGACACGGACATATTCATGGTCTGCACCCTGGACCTGGGCGCTGGTTCCATGTTTTCCGGCACTTACGGTTACGGAACCGACAGAATTGGTCGTAGCAACGGCGTCCACCCCGTCAAGCTGACGAATCGCGTCAATGTCCTTGAACGTGATGCTCCAGCCGGACCCTTTGTTGAAGCCCTGGTAGGAAACAGTGCGCCGATTAGCAAAAAATACAGCCGAATTGGTTGCAAAGCCTTCAAAGTTCTTCATCAACTTCCGCTCAAGTCCTTTTTCACCTCCAAGGAGCATCGCAAGCATAGCCGTACCCCAGAAAATTCCGAAGGCGGTCAGCAGCGTCCTGGTTTTATTGCGCGAAAGAGTGGCACCGATTTCGCGCCAGTTCTCAATATCGAATAATGCAGTTTTCATTCGTCACGTAGAGCTTCAACGGGTTTAACTTTCAGTGCTTTCAGTGCGGGAAACATTCCGGCCATCGCTCCGGCAAGAATCAACACGACAGTAACCTCGAAAGCAATCGAAAGGTCCACTCCGGGGTTAAGGAACCCGTCCTGCTCACCAATGAAATGGCCAATCACGGCAGTCAATGCCGTTCCGAGTATTATGCCGAAATAACCGAAAAGAGTCGTTATGGAGACGCTTTCAAGAATAATCTGAGTCAGAATTGAGTGTGGCTTCGCTCCGATTGCACGTCGGATTCCGATTTCATGAGTCCGCTCCTTAACAGAGACAAACATTATGTTGCTGACTCCGATAATGCCGCTAAGAAGCGTGAAAATGCCGATAACCCACACCGTGATGTTCAATATACTCATTCCGGTATTCATCTGAAGGTGCTGGTTAAACTGATTCCAAAAGTATACGGCGCTTTCATCCTGCGGGTTATAGTCATGGATTGACGCAAGAGTATTGCGGATTGTACGTTCGGCCGCAATTCCGTCCTCAAGCGTGCGCACATTGTCAAGCTCAACAACCAGCTGATTAACATTATCGGTATTGCCGGCAAGCATACGCGCCGTAGAGTATGGAATATAGACCTGGCGACTCCAGCGCGAGTCGAACACGCCAACGACGAGGAAGGACAGATTGCCGAAGCGAACAGTCTCGCCAATGGACTTTTCAGGATTGGCAAAGAGACTTTCTGCCATCTTTAAAGAGAGTACTATGACCTTACGTTTCTGGTCAATGTCAGCATCGTTAATGAAACGGCCGGCAACCATTGTAGTGCCGCTACGGCTGAGTTCCGACGGAAATACTCCCTCGTAATAGGTCATTGCATAGTCGCGGTCAGTGGAGAGGGTCATGCTTTGTCCATAGACTTTCGCGGTCACACGTCCGATCTTGTTATCGCCGCGCGACTCAAGAACGTCCTTGTCGCCATCTTTCAGCTGAATATAGCGTCCCATTTTGTAGCCATGCCATGCTTCGGTTGTGACTCCGGGATAAATATTGATGGCATTGCTGCCTCGTTTACCCATATTGGCATCAAAAGCGTTGACTACACCACGGCTCATTCCGAGCAAGACAATCAGCATGAAAATGCCCCAGGCAACCGCGACACCCGTCAGAGCGGTACGCAACTTATTGTTGCGCATTGTCTGCCATATTTCGTTCGCTAAGTCAATCATACGGTAATCTGTCCGTCAGAAATCCGGATTATTCGGCTTGTCTGCTCGCCGACGCCGGGATCATGAGTCACAATGATAATCGTCATGTTGCGGTCTGTGTTCAAGTCGCGAAACAACTGCATCACCTCCTTCGAAGTCTTGGAGTCAAGCGCGCCCGTAGGCTCATCTGCAAGGATAATGCTCGGATTTGTAATGAGCGCACGGGCGAGCGCGACACGCTGCTTCTGTCCGCCGCTCAGCTCGCCGGGCAGATGGTGTGCGCGCTCAGCCAGTCCTACACGCTCAAGCTGTTCCATGGCCAGCATGCGCCGCTTTTTCCGGCCGACTCCCTGATAGAACAACGGGAGCGCAACATTTTCGACCGCATCCTTATAGCTGATAAGATTGAATGACTGGAATACGAAGCCAATCATACGGTTTCGGAGTTCGGCGGCGCGATTTTCGCTCAGATTGCGAATAAGAACGCCGTCAAGCCAGTATTCTCCCGAATCATAATTGTCAAGGATGCCAAGGATGTTCAGCAAAGTAGATTTGCCGGATCCGGATGCGCCCATAATCGAGACCAACTCTCCCTTGTCTATGTGGAGATTGATGTCACGAAGAACGTGAAGCGGGACAATGCCGGGATAAGTCTTGTTTATATCCTTCAATGTAATCATTTCTGAAGATATTTACTGTAAAGGTCTGCAAGACTGTCAGGGGTCAGCCCGACGGCTTTCAGACGGCTGAAAATAAAATCCATTTCGCCACCGTCGAAAAAGAGTTGACGGCGCTTCTCAGTGATCCGGTTCGCGGCATCCACACACACAAAGTAACCGAGGCCACGACGATTGAATATAATTCCATCGCGTTCGAGCAACTCGTAAGTGCGCACGACTGTATTGACATTTACCTGCGATTCGGCGGCAAGTTCGCGTACCGAGGGGACACGCCCCTCGGCCGCGAGCCGACCGGACAATATATCGTTTGATATACGGTCGGCAATCTGAAGATATATAGGTCTGTTATCCTGCATATAGATCAGTCCATCATGAATTTCTGAATGAGCTGAGTGGAACGGTAGCGGCGCCACGCAAGCCAGTAAAGGAGTCCTGAAAAGATGTAAATCAATGCGATTCCGCCCCATGCGAGCAGATGGATATTAACATTGTCAAAGTTAGTCTCGGCAATCCAGTGAATCAAACGCATGGCTAAATCCGTAGGAATAAATAACGGTAAGAATACCTGGATTGCGAACATCACACAAAAAGTCTTCAGGAATGATTTTTTGGGCCAGAGAGAGCTGCCGAGTGTATACGTAGCCATGCTGCATATCAGCGAACCGCAAACAAGCGAGATGATGGCGAAGAAAATTTCAAGCCCATAGTCCTCTACTTTGATTTTGCCCATCACCTCAGAGAAGAAGCTGAAGAACTGGACGAAAAAAGGAGAATGAAGGAACATCAGCGAAGTCAGAGCATCGGCCAGAAAAGCGCAAAGAACAATGGTGAGCGTTCCGAAGCAGTTGTAGATCAGCAACAGTGAGACGAATTTTTCAGCCTTTGAGGCGGGAACCATCATGGCGACAATGCGCTTAGGCTTAGTTGCCGTCGAAGAGAAAGTCAACGAGCCGGAAACTGTCAATGAAAAACCAATGATCGCAAACAGAATCAACCAAAGCCCGAATCCGACAGACGAGAAATCGGCGAAATCGCTGCAACTCTTATTAATCGTAATGGCAAAAAAGAGCATAATTCCGAAAATGACGCCAATCGTCATAGAAAGTTGCCGGAAATTCTCATTGAAATAGCGACGAATCAGAAACCAGACTCGTGACCAGGAAAACTTATCAATCATAATGCGTTAGTCAGTTGAGGGTTAGAGAATGAAAGTTCAAACAAAGATTCAAGGTTAACATCGGTTTCCTCAACGCCTTCGCCGCGGAAGCGTACAACATTGTATCCACCCGGGACAGGCATGGACCAGAGGGCGCCATTGATTTCCTCGGGGTCAGTAGTAAAGCGGAAAACAAGGCGCTCCTGAATGGCGGCAATCGAGGCATTCAGCACAACTCCGTTTTTGTCAATGATTGCGACATGGTCAAGAACACGCTCAAGGTCGCGTACCTGATGAGTTGAGATGATAATAGTGCGATCGTCACGCATTGCGCTGACAATAGTGCGGCGAAACTCAGCCTTGCCGGGAATGTCAAGTCCGTTTGTCGGTTCGTCCATCAGCAGCAAAGAAGTGTTGCAAGCGAGCGCAAAAGCAACAAATGCCTTTTTTCGCTGGCCCATGCTGAGGCGCCCGAGGTGGATGTCCGGGTCAAGGCGAAAATGCTCAAGGTAGCGGTTCATTTCGTCGCGGTTAAAATTTTCGTAAAAAGGAGCATTAAGCGCGACATACTTATCAAGTTTGACCGCGGGGAGGTCAATTTCTTCCGGAACGAGGAACACATCAGTCAATGTCGAGGGCAGACGCTTGAAAGTTTCCTGGCCATTGAATGTAACGGAACCGGAAGCCGGGCGCAACAGTCCGGACATCAAATAAAGCAGAGTTGACTTGCCAGAACCGTTGGCACCGAGAAGTCCGTAGATGCCTCCGGGACGGATTTCCATAGAAAAGTCGCTGACCACCGGTTTGAAACTACCGGGGTAGGAATAAGAAACGTGTTCGAGATTCAGCATATTAGTGTTATAGTTTATTAGAACACCGCAAATGTACGACAATATTTTTCATATCTCCAAATTTTTTTGAAAAAAAATAAATTTGTAACTTTGCAACTGCACATTTCATTCCCCATAATGGAAACAACAAAGAAAAGAATAGCCGTTCTGGGTTCAACCGGCTCTATCGGTACCCAGACATTAGATATTATATCGCGTAACCCTGAATTATATGAGGTCAGCACCCTGATTGCCGGCCGCAGGGTTGAACAGCTTATCGAACAAGCCTCGGTGTTTCATCCGCGGCGTGCGATAATTGCTGACGAAACGCTTTATCCCCGCCTGAAGGAAGCACTTTCTCCGCTTGGAATCAAGACGTCAGCAGGCACGGATGCCATTGCCGACGCCATGGAGGAAGAAGACACAGACTTAGTGGTGACGGCAACAGTAGGCTACTCGGGGCTGCTGCCAACACTGCGAGCCATCAAGGCAAACAAGGACATAGCCCTGGCAAACAAGGAGACCCTTGTTGTTGCCGGCGAACTTGTCAACAACCTGCACGCGACATCAAAGTCGGACATAATTCCGGTTGATTCGGAACACTCGGCCATATATCAATGTCTGCAAGGCGAAGATCCGTCGACAGTGACCCGACTGATAATCACAGCGTCGGGCGGCCCATTCAGGCTGATGGATAAAGAAAAGCTGGCCCAGGTCACCGCGGCAGAGGCTCTGCGCCACCCAAACTGGGACATGGGCGCAAAAATCACCATTGACTCTGCAACGATGCTGAACAAGGCGTTCGAGATAATCGAAGCGCGCTGGCTTTTCGGTATAGATCCGGACCGGATTCAGCCGGTTGTTCATCCGCAGAGCATTGTCCACTCGATGGTCGAATTTTCCGACGGAGCCGTCAAGGCACAGCTTGGAGTGCCTGACATGCACCTTCCAATCAGTTACGCGCTCGGCAAGGCCACGCGCAAACCGACAGGCGAACGGCCGCTGACGCTTACGGACTACGCAGCGCTGACCTTCGAGGCCCCCGACACGGAGAAATTTCCGTGTCTTACCCTGGCAGGCTACTCACTTAAACGCGGAGGCAACACAGCGTGTATTGTCAACGCGGCCAACGAGATTGCGAACGAAGCGTTCCGCTGCGGAAAAATAAGCTTCACGGAGATATATCCTACAATAATGGAAACCATTGTGCGGACGGAGTTCATTCAGAACCCGACGCTCGAAGATTACATCGAAACTAACAAGAAGGCGCGCATTATCGCGTCGGAAATCATTAAGAAATAGCAAATGGAAACATTTTTCATGAAAGCGCTTCAACTCGTGCTTGCACTGGTGCTGCTGGTAACGGTTCACGAGTTCGGCCACTACATATTTGCCCGAATTTTCGGCATTAAGGTTGAAAAGTTCTTTCTTTTTTTTAATCCGCGTTTCTCGCTTCTGCGCTATATCCCTGAGGAAGGCCGTCTTGAAATCGGAACATGGATGGACAAAGAAGAACGTCCCCACCCTCTTGCGAGCTGGAAAGTAGGTAAGGCTTATGGCCCGGGCGAGAAAGTGCCAGGATGGAAGCAAACAATCTACGGCATCGGCTGGATTCCGCTTGGCGGCTACTGCTCCATTGCCGGAATGGTTGACGAAACAAAGGATGCGAAAGACGTCAACGCCTCCACCCCCTCCGAGACAGATTTTTACAGCAAGGCAGCGTGGAAGCGTCTGTTAGTTATGGCCGGCGGTGTAATTTTTAATTTCCTGCTTGCAATTGTTATTTTCATTGGTCTGACATTCAGTTATGGCGAACAGACTGTCAAGTTCCGTGACGCATATGCCGGTATGGACTATGTTCCTGCGGCACAGAAAGTCGGTTTCCGTAACGGCGATATTCCGCTGATGGCCGATGGTGAAACTGTTGAAGCAGACCAGCCCGGCGTCATGATGCGAATGGTCCAGGCAAAGGAAATCACGGTATTGCGCAACGGCACAGACACGGTAACGATTAAATTGCCGAGTGATTTCGTCATGGATCTGAACGAAGACAAAGGGTTCTTTATCTATCGGGTGCCGGTAGTTGTCAGCGAAGTCATGCGCGGTGAACCTGCGGCCAAGGCCGGACTCCGCAAGGGCGACAGAATCATTGCTGTAGGAGACAGCCTTACGCCATCAATCACCGAATTGTTTCCGGCTCTCAAGGCATACGGAGGCAAGGATACTATACTTACATTCATTCGCGACGGAAAGACCCTTGAAGTCGCCGTCACTCCGAGCGAAGAAGGCAAACTCGGCTTTATGCTGACCAAGCTAACCGACATTTATCCGGTCTTCACGCAGGAATACGGGGTGTTCGCGTCGGTTCCGCGCGGCTGGGAAGTCGGCACCTCGACGCTTGGCAATTACGCCAAGAGCATGAGCCAGGTGTTCAGTCGCCGCGGCGCGGAGAGTCTTGGCGGCTTCGGCGCCCTGGGCAACATGTTTCCGGAGAAGTGGAACTGGTATGACTTCTGGTCTCTGACCGCTTTCCTTTCGATTGCACTGGCATTCATGAACATTCTGCCGATTCCGGTTCTTGACGGCGGACATATACTCTTCCTGTTCATCGAAATGATTACGCGCCGCAAGGTTCCTTTGAAAGTAATTGAAGTGGCAACGACCATCGGCTTCTACTTTCTGCTTGCCGTAATGCTATTTGCCAATTTTAACGACATAATGAGACTGTTTAAATGAACTATCCTGTAATTACGCTGAAACGCGGCAAAGAAGAGTCGCTGCTCCGTTTTCATCCGTGGGTGTTTTCCGGAGCCGTCGCCACGCAGCCCTCGAATATTGAAGAAGGTGACATTGTAGAGGTTCACTCGTCTGACGGGCGCCTGATTGGCATCGGTCATTATCAAGTCGGGAGCATCGTTGTCAGAATCCTGGAGTTCGGGAGCAGCCGCGCGATTGACCGCAGCTTTTTTGCCGAGCGAATCGGAGCGGCATTCAATCTGCGCAAATCGCTGAAGCTTAACCGAGCGGATAATAATGCCTATCGACTTGTTCATGGCGAGGGAGATTTTCTTCCGGGCCTTGTGATTGACATTTACGGCAATACAGCCGTTGTGCAGGCTCATTCTCCCGGCATGCACTTCTGTCGCAACATCATTGCCGAGGCATTGGTTGAGATTCCTGAGCTGCCGGTTGCCAACGTTTATTACAAATCTGAGACAACCCTGCCCTACAAGGCTCATCTTGACCCTCAAAATGCCTATATTATCGGAGACTATGATGGTGCAATCGCGCTTGAAAACGGCTTGCAGTTCAACATTGACTGGCTTCGAGGACAAAAGACCGGATTTTTCGTTGACCAGCGCGACAACCGCTCGCTTCTCCAGCATTATTCGCAGGGGAAGAATGTTTTGAATATGTTCTGCTACACGGGCGGATTTTCGGTCTATGCCCTCAGAGGGGGAGCAAATCTTGTTCATTCGGTTGACTCATCGGCGAAAGCAATTGAGTTGACACGCGCCAATGTCGAGATTAATTTTCCGGGCGATGCACGCCATCAGGCTTTCGCGGTTGACGCATTCAAGTATCTGTCCGATATAAAGAAAGGAGACTACGACCTGATTGTGCTTGACCCGCCGGCGTTTGCGAAACACCGTTCGGCGCTACGCAACGCGCTGATAGGTTACCGCAGGCTCAATGCCCGCGCAATTGAGCAGATTGCCCCCGGAGGCATACTGTTCACGTTCAGCTGCTCGCAGGCGGTCAGCCGCGAACAGTTCCGCCTTGCCGTGTTTACGGCGGCCGCACAAACAGGGCGCAAGGTGCGTATTCTTCACCAACTGACACAGCCCGCGGATCATCCCATCAATATTTATCATCCGGAAGGCGAATATCTGAAGGGACTGATTTTGCAGGTTGAATAAAAACAACACAACACTACGAATAAAGAATTAGAAGTTAAATATATTTTTATCACAATGAATTTGAAATTTGCTATGCCACTTGCTATCTGCTGTGCGGCCACCGTCGGCTGTCAGAAGCATGCGACCGCCGACCCTGAGGTTGAGTACAAGGTCGATCGTTTTGCGGACATTGAGGTAATCCGCTACACAGTTCCAGGTTTTGACTCTCTGAGTCTTGACCAGAAGAAGCTGATTTATTATCTGAATGAGGCTGCTATTGCAGGACGAGACATTATCTGGGACCAGAACTGCAAATATAATCTTCCAATCCGCGCAATGCTTGAGGCCGTCTATACTAACTTTGACGGAGACAAGTCAAGCGACAATTACAAGGCATTTGAAACTTATCTGAAGCAGGTTGAGTTCGCTAACGGCATTCATCACCATTACAGCATGGACAAGTTTACACCCCTGTTCAGCCGCGAATGGTTGGCGGAAGCGGTCAATGAACTGCCCGCAGAATCGAAGCCGGAAAACTTCGAGGAACTCGCAGAAGTGATTTTTAACCCCGAAGTGATGGCCAAGCGCGTAAATCAGGCAGACGGAGTTGACCTGATCGCAACTTCGGCCTGCAACCTTTATGGCGGGGGCATCACTCAGCAGGAAGTCGAGGCTTATTACAACAAACTTAAAGACCCGAAAGATGAAACCCCAATCAGCTATGGCCTGAACTCGAAGCTGGTTAAACTCGAAGACGGTACGATTGTTGAGGAGGTCTACAAGGTTGACGGCGTTTACGGCAAGCAGATTGAGAAAATATGCGAATTGCTCGCAAAGGCATCAGAATACGCTGAATCGCCCGCTCAGAAGAGCTATATTGACAAACTGATTGAGTTTTACCGCACCGGCTCGCTGAAGGCTTTTGACGAGTATTCGATACAGTGGGTTGAGGATACGGCTGACAGTGTTGACTTTATCAACGGCTTTATTGAAAGCTATGGCGACCCCCTTGGCATGACCGGCCAGTATGAGTCAATTGTCAACTTCAAGAATGAAAAGGCAAGCCACCGCACAGAGCTGATTTCGGAGAATGCACAGTGGTTTGAAGACCGTTCGCCGGTTGATCCCCGTTTTCGCAAGCCGGAGGTGAAAGGCGTGAGCGCCAAGGTCATCACCGCCGCCATTCTCGCCGGCGATGCATATCCCGCCACCCCGATTGGCATCAATCTACCGAACGCCAACTGGATTCGCGCCGCTCACGGTTCAAAGTCCGTCACCCTGGAGAACATCACCGAGGCTTACGACATTGCAGCTCACGGAAACGGCTTTGCGGAAGAGTTCGTCATTGATGAACCGACGCGTCAGCTCATGGATGACTACGGTTTCATTACCGACAACCTCCACACTGACCTCCACGAATGTCTCGGCCATGGTTCCGGACGATTGCTGCCGGGCGTTGATCCGGATGCGCTGAAAGCTCACGGTTCAACCCTTGAGGAGGCACGCGCCGACCTCTTTGCACTTTACTATCTGGCAGATCCGAAACTTGTTGAACTTGGCCTGGTAGACAATGCCGACGCGTATAAGGCAGAGTATTACAAGTATATGCTGAACGGTCTGATGACCCAGCTCGTGCGCATTGAGCCGAGCAAGGATCTCGAAGAGGCCCACATGCGCAACCGTCAGCTGATTGCGAAATGGGTGTTTGAGAAAGGCCAGCCGGACAACGTTGTTGAACTCGTGAAGCAGGATGGCAAGACTTTTGTCAAGATTAACGACTATGAGGCGCTGCGCGGACTGTTTGGCCAGTTGCTTGCCGAGGTTCAGCGAATCAAGAGCGAAGGCGACTATGAGGCCGGCCGTCAGCTCGTCGAGAACTATGCTGTCAAGGTTGACCGCCAGATTCATGACGAAGTCATGGCCCGTTACAATGCGCTGGACATTGCCCCCTACAAGGGCTTTGTGAACCCCGTCTACACTCCCGTAACTGACAAAAACGGCGAAATTACCGACATCAAGGTAAGCTATACGGAAGATTTCCTCCCGCAGGTTCTGCGCTACTCGAAGGATTATTCATTTTAATGAGCCTGATGAATCAGGAAGACCTGAATAAGGCGCTCGAAACTCTGAAGCGCGGCGGCATCATACTCTACCCGACCGACACGGTATGGGGGCTGGGGTGTGATGCCACGCGCCCGGAGGCCGTGCGCCGCATTTACGAACTTAAGGGAAGAGCCGACAGCAAGGCACTGATTACTCTGATTGACAGCGAATCGAACCTGGAGCGCTGGGTTGACGGAGTGCCTGAAGTCGCTTATGACCTGATTGAAGCCGCCGTCAATCCGCTAACGGTCATTTATGACCACGCGTCCGTTCCGCCACTGGCCGCAAACCTCCCTGCACCGGACGGCTCACTGGCGGTCCGCATTACACGCCATCCATTCAGCCACGAATTGTGTCACCGTTTGCGGAGGCCGTTGGTCTCAACATCAGCCAACATTTCAGGCAAACCGACTCCACGCTCGTTTTCAGAAATAGAACGTGAGATTATTGACGGCGTGGACTATGTCTGCACATCAGAACGCACACTGAGCAACCCGAAGCCGTCGACCATCATGAAACTAACCGAATCAGGTGTGATAACGATAATCAGACCATAATAAAACAACTCCTCATCCCATTCATTTCCGGACAAAATGCCAACCTTGTCAGTAAAAATCCGCAATCGTTTGCGAACAAAATATGTCTGCGTCGACTATCTGATGTCGAACGCGGCTATTTTGGCATACAATGTTGTAAGATGCGGCGAAGCTGACTGGGCAAGCAATCTCCGGGAATATTATTCGATTTTTCCGGTCTGGGCCGGACAAATACTGTTTCCCATCCTGATGATGGGCATTTACTGGCTTTCAGGTTACTACACCGAAGTCAGCAACAAATCGCGCGCACAGGAACTGATTACAACGGCATTTTCGGCCATCAGCGGAGCGCTATGCGTGTTTTTTCTCGCACTGGTCAACGATGTCCCTCACAGGCGATTGCCTGCGATTGAGCATCTGCTTATTCTCAGTGGAATTCTGTTTATATTCGTCTATCTTGGACGATATATGATTACACGCCTGGAGGTCAGAGATATACATTCACGCCGCAAGTTCCATCACACTCTTATATTGGGAGCGGATGAAGATGCCGTAGCGCTGGCCGACCGCATCAACTCTCTTCCGAAGGGGAACGGCATGAAAGTGACAACGCTGGTTAAACCGTATGAGGACGAAATTCCGGCGGCTGGCAGCGAAAAATATGAAATCATTGAGTTCAGCGAACTGACGGATCTATGTAACCGGCAGGCCGTTGCCCACATAATACTCTCGCCCCGCCTGAACCGAAACCGAGAGGAACAGACGCGACTGCTGCGCACGGTTTTTCCGCTTGAAGTATCAGTATTTATAGCGCCCGATGTCGACCTCATCCCGGTTATGAGTTCAAGTCGGACCTTCAGCGTCATGGGAGAGCCGCTAATATGCATTTCGAGCGCAAACATCTCGGCCAGCAGCGCAAACATCAAACGCCTTTTTGACATCGTAATCTCCTCTGTGGCTCTTATGGTTCTTAGTCCGGTTTACGCGGCAATCGCACTCTTCATCAAGGCCGACGACGGAGGACCGGTGTTTTTCACACAGGAACGCATGGGACTGCGTAACCGACCGTTTCAAATAATCAAATTCCGCACAATGATCAGAGACGCGGAGAAAGTCGGCAAACCGGCCCTATCGTCCGACAACGATCCACGCATAACACGCATTGGCCACACGCTTAGAAAGTACAGACTTGACGAACTTCCGCAGTTTTATAATGTTTTGCGCGGAGAAATGTCAATTGTCGGGCCAAGACCGGAACGGCGCTTCTTTGCGGAAAAGATTGCCGCACTCGTTCCGTATTACCACATGATTTATCAAGTAAGGCCGGGCATAACCTCCTGGGGCATGGTCCGCTACGGTTATGCGTCGAACGTTGAGCAGATGATTGAGCGCTTGCGCTATGATTTGATTTATCTTGAAAACATTTCCCTTGCAACCGACATAAAGATTCTCTTGCACACGTTTAATACGGTCATCAGCGGCGAGGGAAAATAACAAAATTATAATAATGTCTGAAACATCAACTGAACATCCGACTGACGAATCAACCCGGCTCAACTCAACGATGCTGAGGTTTCTACACTGGCGTCAACTCCACATAAAGGAAAAGAATTTCGTGCTGATTCTGGCGCTTGTTGTCGGGATTTTGTGCGGATTCGCCGCCTTGATTCTCAAATGGCTGATTCATTTCATTTCGTCGATGCTGACAGGCCATCTGAGCCAGGTTGGCGGCAACTGGCTCTACATCGTTTATCCGGTCATAGGCATTGTGATTGCGGGGCTATATGTCAGATATGTTGTGCGCGACAATATCAGCCACGGCGTTACGCGGGTGCTTGAGGCCATTTCGCAGAACAAATCGCGCCTGAAGGCACACAATATGTACTCGTCAGTGATTGCCAGCTCGATAACAATCGGCTTCGGCGGCTCAGTCGGCGCCGAAGGTCCGATTGTGCATACAGGCGCAGCCATAGGGTCGCAACTGGGTTCGCTGTTCAGGATGTCTCCAAGGGTTCTGATGCTCCTTGTCGGCTGTGGTGCGGCCGCAGGCATCGCAGGAATCTTCAAGGCTCCGATTGCGGGAATGCTGTTCACTCTCGAAGTGTTAATGCTCGACCTGACAACTGCATCGGTCATGCCGCTACTGATTGCGTCGATTTCGGCCGCCACAGTTGCTTATACCTTTTCAGGGACAAACTTCGAATTTTTCTTCATTCAGAGCGAGCAGTTTGCAACCGGAAGGATTCCTTTTGCCATTCTACTGGGCATTGCATGCGGATTTGTCTCGCTCTACTTCACCCGCGTCATGAACACGATGGAAAACATGTTTTCGCACCTGAAGAAACCCTGGAAAAAGACGGCGGTCGGCGGTGCTATTCTCGCCACGCTCGTGTTTGTGTTTCCCCCACTCTACGGCGAGGGTTACGGGGCGATTATCGAACTTCTGGGCGGCGACCCGTCGCAGATTGTGGAGCAGTCCGTATTCTACACCGAGCGATATTCGACGGCGGCAGTGTGCATCTTCATTCTTGCGATTATTCTTCTCAAGGCGTTTGCAACCTCGGCCACTAACGGCGGCGGCGGAGTCGGCGGAACGTTTGCTCCGTCGCTCTTTGTCGGCTGCATGGCGGGTTTTCTGTTTGCCTACACCATTAATCATGCTTTCGACCTTGACCTATCGACGAAAAACTTCGCCTTGATGGGAATGGCGGGTGTCATGTCGGCAGTCATGCACGCTCCACTGATGGCCATCTTCCTTACGGCGGAACTGACCGGAGGCTACAATCTGTTTCTCCCGCTCCTGATTGTCAGCACGATTGCTTACGGCACAATCAAAACATTTGAGCCATACAGCATCTACACCATGCGTCTTGCGCAACGCGGCACCCTCCTGACCCATCATAAGGATAAAGCCGTGTTGACACTCCTGAAAATGGACTCTGTTGTCGAGACAGACTTCCTGAAGGTACGGCCGGAAATGTGCCTGAAGGAAATGTGTGACGTCATCGCACAGTCGTCGCGCAATCTCTTCCCCGTCATTGACAACGACGGGCGTCTGCTCGGCATAGTGCTGCTTGACGACATTCGAAACATCATGTTCCGCCCGGACCTTTACAGACGAATGTTTGTCAGCAAATTCATGACTGCTCCCATTGCTAAAGTCAAACTTGGTGACAAAATGGAGAATGTCATGAAGACTTTCGATGACACCGGGGCATGGAATCTGCCCGTGGTTGATGAAAGTGACCGATATGTAGGCTTCGTCTCTAAGTCAAAGATATTCAACAGTTACCGCCGCGTACTGAGGCATTACAGCGACGAATAGGCAGATATGTTAACAAATTTTAACGTCATAAAATTTGCACATATCAACCAAAACCCCTAACTTTGCACCCGTAAAACGAAACATATCGCGGAGTAGAGCAGTGGTAGCTCGTCGGGCTCATAACCCGGAGGTCGTAGGTTCGAGTCCTGCCTCCGCCACCAAAGAAAAGCATTTGGCTCCTTCAAATGCTTTATTCATAAAAATAGAGGAGAGATGGCAGAGTGGTCGATTGCAGCGGTCTTGAAAACCGCCGAGGGTCACACCTCCGGGGGTTCGAATCCCTCTCTCTCCGCAATAAAGCCTGATTATCAGGCTTTTGTTGTATATACACCCCTTTGCACCCCAAATTGTCAGTCTGTGAGTAAGAAGATAACGAAACTGAAAATATGCAACTGGATGTTACTTGCGCTTACCGGTGCGATTCTCATATCCGGAATACAGCTTGAGGCTACACATAGCAGTGGGTTTATCTCAGTGTGGATTCATGTCGGTTTCGGATTGCTATTTATAGGTATGACGGGCTACCATATTTTCCTGCACTTCGGCAAAAGCAAATGGTTTTCTAAAATCAGAAAGCAAAGGAGTCAAGTAACGCGCGCTCTATGGTGGGTGACACTTGTTACGCTTATATCAGGAGTGGCCGCTATAATACATTGGTTAGCGACATTCACACATTCGACCATTGGAGGAGTGCATGGGAAATTCGGATTTCTGATGATAATACTTTCAATAGGACATATTGCCAAACGAATAAATTTCTTTAAAATAATAAGAAAATGACACTGTGCGGTTTCGGAAAGACGAGTTTGTGATATGCCGATGACGCAAGAAGGTGTACATCACTATCTCGGCGTCCCTCTCCCGCCTCGGTCTTCTGCTACTGTAGCAGTCTCAGCTTTATGGTTATGATACATTCATTTGTTTTTAGTCCGTCAGGCACATCCAGAAAGGTGGCTGACATTTTCATAGAGGCCATGGACATGGATTCCAAGACACACGATCTCACTGTTCATGGCATAGGCAGCATTGACATCAAGGATGCCAATGACATAGTGGTGTTTGTCGCACCTGTATATGCCGGCAGGGTTCCGGCTTTGGCGACAGAACGGTTCCAGGCGGTAAACGGTCATGGACAGAAGGCGATCGCCATCGCAGTCTATGGCAACCGCGATTATGATGACGCGCTGGTTGAAATGTGTGATATTATCAGCGCCCGTGGATTCAATCTTATTGCCGCCGGCGCGTTCATTGCGCAGCATTGTATTTTCCCAAAAGTAGCGACAGCACGGCCCGATGCTTCGGACGAGAAAAAGCTTGTCCGCTTCGCATCGCTTGTCCGCGAGCGGATTATCAGCGGCATGCCGCTTGATTTGGACATAGTGAAAGGAAATCGTCCGTATAAAAAAACGACCGGTGTGCCTCTGCATCCCCAAGCGAACCAGAAGAAATGCAACAGTTGCAGAATATGTGCAGCCCAATGCCCGACCGGGGCCATTGACGCAGCCGACCCGAGGAAGACTGACGCGAACAAGTGTATTGCTTGCTGCCGGTGCATCAATGTGTGTCCACAAGATGCACGTTCTTTTGGCGGACTGCTCTACAAGGTGGCCGGATGGAAATTCTGCAAGGACAACTCTCGACGCCTCGAACCCGAATGGTTTGTCTGACAGACCAATCAGTATGTATCAGTATACAATGGAGCGACAGCATGATAAAGTCGCTCCATTCGTTTTTTTGCCAAATCTGTAAAATCAGGTTTAGTATGAACTTAATTTGAGGGTAATCAGACGCAATTTGACTAAACGGTGTTGATAGCATCTTGCAATTTGCCAAGAAATCTGGCGGCATTGGCACCATCCATCTGGGTGTGGTGGAACTGGAACGATACCGTGAGTTTTGTCTTGAACCAGTGGCGGCGGTATGCTCCCCATATCATGAAGGGGTTGTTAAACACTCCGCTATACATTCCAACTGCACCGTCAATGTCATATTGAGCCAATGCCGATGTGCCTATTACCATGCTGTCGGTTATATCGTGATTCTCGCAGGTGTCGGCGACCTGACGTGTCAGGCGTAAGTAATCGTTATTGAAGCGCGAAAGGTCTTCACTGAAAGAAATATCACATGAGCTGACCTCACCCTGCGAGTTGGCAACAATAGTATTAACGGCAATCGTGTCATATCTGATTAGTTTGTCATCCACCGGAAGCATATAAAACTCCTTTACCTGTGTGGCGGCTTTTCCAATGCACCAGCACATCAGCATGTTGAATTTCAAGTCTCTTTTGCGGCTGATATGCCGTAAACGTGTTACATTGAGAGTCTTGATGAGCGTCACCATCGGCATCGGTGCCTTCATCCACATTTCAAAGGCGTATGCCCTTGTAGTCTCTTTTGGATTAACTTCTTGCATCATATTTTTTGATGCAAAGTTACCTCTGAAGCGTCACTCCGGATAGAACAAAAGCGACATTATGCCGGATTGGTGAACAGGTCGGAATATGGAGTGCAATAATTTATGAGCGATTCCGGAGTATATCCGCTCAGTTCCTTGAAGTTCTTTATGAAATGGGACTGATCGGAGTAACCGCATTCGGCAGCAATTCCGGCATAGTTGCGTTCTCCAGGTTGCATAAGCCACAAAGCCTTTTGGAATTGCACGATGCGGGCATATTCTTTGGGATTCATACCGACCGTTTCGCGGAACACTCTTTCATATTGTCGCTTGCTGAGACAGGCTCTGTCAGCAAGAGCATTCACAGATGTTGAAGGAACGGAGAGCAATGTGCCGATTGTCGAACCCACTCGGCTGATATTCAATACCGGACGGATCTTCGATGTCAGAAAATCCTCCAGTATATCAATACAATCTTTCGCATTCTCACAGTCGAAAATCGTCTGAGCTACATCATTCACTTGCCGATTCTCAATATCATAGCCGGAGATTTCAAGATTGTAGAATGCTGATGGCGGAGTGTCTATAAACATCCCAACGGTATGCGGGTAGAAAACCGCCACTATCATTTCCAAACCGCCGTCTGATTGAATATGCGCAGGAAAATTCACTTGACCGCTAATAGTAAACTGTGACTGATACGTGTCAAGTTCCGGTATGTAAAGCGGTGTGTTCTTGTGAAAAATAATCTGCGGACAACCGATAGGAAATGTCAGGATGCTGAAAGGCTCATCGCTTTCCAGCACCCAATAGTAGCGCACGTAAGGGCGCAGCTCCTCTCTCGGTTGATAAATCTTCATCAATTGGTTTTAGCCAGTCTGACTATGTGTTTGATAAATTCGGTTTTTGCCTCGGTATATCCGTCTCGGTTATTCTTATACTTTGGCAATAGCGAATGTTTAAGCCTTTCATACTTCATACTCTTTGGCAGATTCCGGGTTTGCGATCAGATAGTCGCGGAACAGGATTTCATCATTGTCGCCAGTCCTATGAACGTGAACATGAAACACCCTGTCGGCATATCCGGCAGGTGTATATCCTTTGTTGAAACTAATACGGGTTTCTGATTCCGACATACAGATATAGCCATTGCTTTCTAATAGCTTCTTTATCTTGTGCCATTCAAATTCCGGAGAAACCTCTACAAGAATATCCACTATCGGCTTGGCCTGAATCTCAGGAATAGCAGTACTGCCGATATGGCTAATGATTGGGTGATATTTTACAAGAAGTGATGACAGCAACCGCATTTCTTCCTCTGCCCAAACTGACCATTGCGGATTATGCGCAGTCAGAACTATCGGAAACAATTCCCATAGTTCCGCTAATGTCAGATCTTGTAGCTGATTTTCTTGCATGATATGTATGACTATTGTTGCTGAGTGAGTGGTAATTGCAATTACTCTATATTTATCAGTTTATACATCAAGGCAATATCCTCTGATGCCATCTCGAATTTCGATTTTTCAATCAGAATGTTCTGTCCGGTCATAATGTAAGAGGGTATAATGCGTATTCCTTTATAGAAAATCTCAGTGTAACGCAATTTGTAGGTGGATATACCGGGAACGGCATTTTTCTTGGTTGCCTTCTTGCTTATCAGATTAAAGGCTTTTTTCGCCACATCACCCATCAGCATGACAACCTGAAGATTGGGAAACAGCTCAAGCTCCTTTTCAAGATATGGCAGACTTTCTTCAATGCTTTCCTTTGAAACAGCATATTCCGATTTAGGTGTCTTGACGGCATTGGTAATGTAGATGCCGAGTCTCAATATATCCTGAATGCTATTTACCTCTATTCCGGCTTTTCGGAACAGCGGGATTGTCGTTGACATATATGCGGAGTCAGGCTTTCCGTAGAAGTCATCGTCAGAATCAACCGGGACAACTTCGTTTATCATGATAGCCCGTATCTTTTCCGGCTCGAGATTTACGTCATTAAGCCGCAAGTTGGTATTGTTTTCAATAAGCCGCAGCAACTCTGCCTTTACATTCATAATCTGATTTTTTTAAGGACAAAACTCATATTTTTGCCGAGGTTACGCATATTAGCCAGACCTTCGTCATCGTTGATTACACATCCTGTAATTTGCCAAGGAAACGAGAGGCATGGGCTCCGTCCACATCGCTTTCCAGCACCAGGTAATAGCGCACTTACGGACGCATCGACTCTCTCGGTTGAT
>CAMWNI010000001.1 GCA_947175545.1 uncultured Porphyromonadaceae bacterium | reverse complement strand
GACTGAGTTTTTCAAACAAATCACTAATTTTGCACTTGCCAGTTGAACCTGCGACCGCAGCATTTTCAATATTTTCTCTGCATTTTAGCCGCAGCATTTTGTTATTTACATTTATTTTCGTACCTTTGCGCCGATTTTTGGACTATCATCAAGATGATTAACATTACTTTCCCCGATGGGAGCGTCAAGCAATTCGAAGCTGGCGTCACCCCTCTGCAAATAGCTGAATCAATCAGCCCCCGGCTGGCACAGGACGTGCTTGCCGCAAAGGTTGGCGGCGTTGAATGGGACCTCTCCCGTCCTATTGATGCCGACACAGACCTGCATCTCTACAAATGGGAGGACCCCGAAGGCAAACACGCTTTCTGGCATAGTTCGGCCCACCTGCTTGCCGAAGCGCTCCAGGAACTCTACCCCGGAGTCAAGTTCGGCATCGGCCCCGCAATTGAAAATGGCTTCTACTACGACATTGACACCAACGGCCATACCCTGACATCTGCAGACTTCTCCGCAATTGAAAAGAAAATGATTGAGCTTGCACGACGCAAAGAACCGATCGTGCGCGCCGAAATTTCAAAAGCCGACGCACTGAAAGTCTTTGGCGAACGCGGCGAAGAATACAAATGTGAACTCATTTCCGAGCTTGAGGACGGCTCAATCACGACCTACACCCAGGGAGCGTTCACCGACCTCTGCCGCGGACCGCATCTGCCCTCGACCGCACCGATTAAGGCTGTAAAAATCATGAGCCTGGCCGGCGCATACTGGCGCGGCGACGAAAAGCGTAACCAGCTTGTCCGCGTCTACGGCATCACCTTCCCCAAACAGAAGATGCTCGACGAGTATCTCGCCCTGCTTGAAGAAGCAAAAAAGCGCGACCACCGCAAACTCGGCAAAGAAATGGGCCTCTTCGCATTCAGCGCCAACGTAGGTCAGGGTCTTCCCCTGTGGCTGCCTAAAGGAGCAGCCCTGCGTGACCGCCTGGAGCAGTTCCTGCGCAAAATCCAAAAACAATACGGTTACCAGCAGGTAATCACCCCCCATATCGGCAACAAGAATCTCTACGTCACCTCCGGCCACTATGCAAAATATGGTAAGGACTCCTTCCAGCCCATCCACACCCCGGAAGAAGGCGAAGAGTACTTGCTCAAGCCGATGAACTGCCCTCACCACTGCGAAATTTTCCGTGCAGCTCCGCGCTCATACCGCGAACTGCCACTGCGTCTTGCCGAGTTCGGAACGGTTTACCGCTACGAACAGAGCGGAGAACTCCACGGCCTGACCCGTGTGCGCGGTTTCACGCAGGACGACGCCCACATCTACTGCACTTCTGACCAGATCAAGGATGAGTTCCTGAAAGTCATGGACATCATCCTCTACATCTTCAAGACCCTGAAGTTCGACAACTACGAGGCTCAGATTTCACTCCGCGACCCGAACAACAAAGAAAAATATATCGGCTCGGACGAAAACTGGCAAAAAGCCGAACAGGCAATCATCGAAGCGTGCGCCGAAAAGGGCATCAACGCCCGCACCGAACTCGGCGAAGCCGCCTTCTACGGCCCGAAACTCGACTTCATGGTCAAAGACGCCCTTGGCCGCCGTTGGCAGCTTGGCACGATTCAGGTTGACTACAACCTGCCCGAACGTTTCCAGCTTGAATACACCGGCGCCGACAACCAGAAACACCGCCCCGTGATGATTCACCGCGCGCCGTTCGGCTCGATGGAACGCTTTGTTGCCGTCCTGCTGGAACACACCGCCGGCAAGTTCCCCCTCTGGCTCGCACCGGAGCAGGCAATCATCCTTCCCATCTCCGAAAAATTCAACGACTACGCCTACGAGGTCAAGCGCCAGCTCGAACAGCAGGACATCCGCGTCAGCGTTGACGACCGTAACGAAAAAATCGGTCGCAAAATCCGCGACAACGAACTCAACCGAGTTCCTTATATGCTGATTGTCGGCGAAAAAGAAATGGAAAATGGCGAAGTTTCCGTAAGAAAACAGGGCGAAGGTGATAAAGGTTCCGTAAAAATTACTACCTTTGCAGCGAATTTGACTGAAGAAGTCAACAATATGATTAACCAATAACCCTAACTGAATGGCAAAAAAACCGGTCTACAGACCCCGCCCCGCAGCGCCGCGTCCCGCGGCAGGCCCCCGTCAACGTCCTCAGGGACCTCAAAAACAGGAACTTCACGCAATCAACGACCGCATCCGCGCTACAGAAGTGCGCCTCGTCGGCGACAACGTGGAGCAGGGCATCTACCCCATTCAGCAGGCCCTTCGCATGGCCGACGAACAGGAACTTGACCTTGTTGAAATCTCTCCCAACGCCGAGCCTCCTGTGTGCAAAATTCTTGACTACCAGAAATTCCTCTATCAGCAGAAAAAGCATCAGAAAGAGCAGAAAGCCAAGGCTGTCAAAGTCGTTGTCAAAGAAATCCGATTCGGACCGCAGACCGACGACCATGACTATAACTTCAAGCTCAAACACGCAATCGGCTTCCTCCAGGAAGGCGCCAAGGTCAAAGCCTACGTCTTCTTCAAAGGCCGCTCGATTCTCTTCAAAGAACAGGGCGAAGTGCTGCTCCTCCGCTTTGCCAACGACCTTGAAGAGTACGGCAAAGTCGAACAGATGCCCCTGCTTGAAGGCAAGCGCATGATAATCATGCTCAGCCCAAAAAAGAAATAAACAAAACTCATCATTATTTTTATAAATTAACAACCAAAACAAATGCCGAAGATTAAGACTAACGCCGGTACCAAAAAGAGGTTCGCCCTTACCGGCTCAGGAAAAATCAAGAGAAAGCACGCTTTCAAGAGCCACATTCTCACCAAAAAGACCAACAAGCAGAAGCGCAACCTGACCCACAGCGGTCTCGTTTCAGGCTGCGACGAAAAGAACGTTAAAAAGCTCCTCGGTCTGAAGTAATCATTTCCTGACAATTAGAGTTAATCACCCAATCAATTTCTAACCGAATGGACAGCCCGGAAGTGTCCTGATGCAGGACCGCTGACATTCACAAACCCCTAAGCATTAACTATGCCAAGATCAGTAAACCACGTCGCCTCACGCGAACGTCGCAAGAAAATCCTGAAACTTACCCGCGGCTACTACGGAGCCCGCAAAAACGTCTGGACCGTTGCCAAAAACACCTGGGAAAAGGGTCTGACCTACGCTTATCGTGACCGCAAGGACAAGAAGCACAACTTCCGCGCCCTCTGGATTCAGCGTATCAACGCTGCTGCACGCCAGGAAGACCTCAGCTACTCCAAGCTCATGGGCCTCATCCACAAAGCCGGCATCGAAATCAACCGCAAGGTCCTTGCCGACCTCGCTCTTAACAACCCCGCAGCTTTCAAGGCTGTTTGCGACAAAGTTAAGAACGCCTAACCCAACCCGATTCCAATAGGTCTACCATAGACACAACCGGAGAGACTGCCTGAAATCCTCAGGCAGCCTCTCTTTTTTTCTCCATTTATAAACGCGCTAACTCACAGATCGAAAGAAAAAAATCCAAAAAAATTCGCATATCCCATTTTTTTTTGTAATTTTGCATCATCCCTTGCAGAGGTCCGGGAGAGGGCTAAAGCGGGTGGGTATTTTTTTAGAAGCGTTTACTTGCGCTTATTCTTGATTCATCGAAATCTGACAGTTTCCAAAGCTTGGTCAAGAATGAAGCAATGGTAGATGCCAATGTTGATATGTTATATCATATTGAGGCACCAATCCGCGAGGACGTGGCGTCAGCAATTTATATATACATATTAGCGTGAGGCCTCTGCATTGCTCGTTCAACCAAGAAAGGCAATGTCAGAGCCTCGATGAATTGAACGGGCAAACAGTACAGACTCTCACGCTCTTTTTTTACCAATCAAACAGCCTGAATCCGGAGAGTTCTACAAGGCACTATCATCATTATCCATGTCCAAGTACTTTCCATTATCGCTCATGGCATGCCTACTGCTTCCATCTTGCGGATGCATGAAGAGAAACTGCGCTAAAAAAAACTTAGCATCGCAAACCGTAGAACTATTTGACTCTTGTATGTCCAAAGTTTTATCGGACAGCATCTGTAACATAATTGCCAATGCTGATTGTGTAACCATTGCCAAATTGCAAATTAAGGGCGACACGATTACAGAATCAAATCAAAAAGAACTTGAGTCCCACGAACGCGCACTAATCAACTTTATCGTGACAAACCCGGCATATTTCCAAAGCAATCACCCCGTTTACGGACTCTTTTATCCACAGATTTCAATTTCTTACAAACACAAGTCAGAAAAAGTTACATTGCGTTACGACCTCAGCTTAAAAAAATGGAGCGCCTACAACAGCAGCGGAAATGAAATGTGTCGCCTTGACATCAGCGACAACAGCATGCTCCGCGCCTCCTCAATTATTTTCCCGAATGACACACTACTGAAAACACTATTAATCCATCCTGCAAAATGAAAAAAGTCATATTTACTCTGTTTTGGCTCCTATTTCCGGTTATTCTCCCGGCTCAAACCATACATTGGCTCACATTTATTGACACAACCGACAAAAACGTGGGTGATATCGACAAGAACGTCCGTAAAGTCCTCTTCGACCGGGTGGTAAACAACATTAATGCAGCGATTAAAGAAAAAGGCTACTCCGTCAACATTCTTGACATATACGGACCGGATGTTTCTCCTCAGAAGTGCAAAAACCTTGTAACATCATTATCGCCCGACTCCGACGATATAGTTGTCTTCTATTATGTCGGTCATGGAACTCATGGCGCACCCGGTGGCGATAAATGGCCTATGATGGCAATGGCTCAACACAATCCCTCATTGCTAATTCCTCTAAAATGGGTACATGACCAGCTTAAATCAAAAAACGCACGCCTCACGGTGACAATTGGAATGTGTTGCAACAGCCACGATAACATTCCGCGCCTCAATAGCCCGTCATTCTGCGTCAACTACAGCAATGCATCACTAACAGAACGTGAAATAAGAGGCCTTCAGAAACTATTTACAGGTTATATCGGCGACATTCTGATAACGTCAGCCTCTCCAGGAGAAAGTTCCGGATGCGTAAATACACCGCTCGGCGTATTAGATACTTTTACATGGTGTTTCTTGAACGAATTAGCCCTCAGCAGCAACGACAACAACCCAACATGGGCAGACCTTACAAGCGACCTGACCTCCTCAGTTTCGACAGTATCACGCGCGCAGACTCCTTATCCTCACACGCCGGTTTACGCCGTAAATGTCAACTCCGCCAGCGCTCCGACCAAGAAAAAATCAACGCCTGTAAAAGTTGACCAACCAAAATCTCAACAAAATACCACTGCTGACGACCAAAAACTGCTCAATCAACTCGGCGCAGCATTGGACATAGCCCTGGACCGGGAGATATCACGTTCCGAGCGAGGTGTACAAATTGACAGAATCAGCGCAGTTTTCACTCCAGACGCAAGCATCAAAGTAATGAGCCAGGATGGGACATTCATTGTTGATTGCATTCCGGCATCCAACTACTTCATGCAGCTTATAATCAAAGACTCTCTAATTAAGGTTGCTCCTATTGACGCAAGAAAAAGCGGCAACCACATTTGTGAACTGAAAGTAAAAGAAACCTATAAAAAATAACCTATGAAGAAAATACTGCAATCTATAATTATGATTATAGTCTCTGCATCTATCCATACACAAAACTGCAGCTCACAGGGCTTTATAGTATCACCGGAGATGGAGCAGGACATGATTGCCAGAAGCATTCAGTATGTTTCAAGCCTTAATAAAAACATCGCCTACATGGCTAACAAAAAGAACAGCATTGCCGATCGCGAATTTACCAGAAAATCGGCACTCTCTATGTTCATTGGTGAAGGATACGGATATGAATGGAACGGGCGAATGAGCGATGGCGTGATTACCGAAACAACATCCGTCCGCAATCCGAAGCCCCGCCGGCAGCAAACTCAGAAATATTTCTCCCGGTTAATTAACATGAATTACCCTCAGATTGAGATTAATTCTACGCAATTGCATCAGATTAAAGCAAGCGACCTGAAAAAAGTCGGTGAAGGGAAATATGAAGTCACCGTATGCTATGAACAGGAATTCCGAGCATCAAGTGATGGCGGATGGATGCTCTACGGCGATAGAACAACAAAAAAGATTAAAGTATTAATTGAAGTACAGGATACAGTTGACGGGAAAGCGCTTGTTATCCGTCTTGGCGACACTCTGGCTCTTGAAACCCGCAGAATATGACAACTCAACGTCTCATCTCGTGTATAAAACCGCTGCTGTTTGCAGCAGCGGTTTTATGTTCTATTCAAGCATCAGGACAGACCAGCTTGCACTCCACAGATGTTGATAATCTAATCTTTCAACATCAGATCAACAGCATTGATGAATTTATTCTCCGGTTTAATGAAGCATCAACAACCGACCGACAGAATCCGGACAGCCAGTCGCTTCGCAGTCTGTTCGACTTAAAAACCATTGCTAACAATCCAGAAATACTCGTGGATTCTGCACAAAACTTCATTGATGCCATTTGCGAAAATGAAGTCCATCTTAACTTCGCTGACTCCAAATGGGTAGCTCGTGCAGAATGTGTCGGTTCACTCGAAGGAAAAGAAGTTACTTTCACTCTTTATCTAACAATCGAACAATCCAACAATGGAGCATTCAAATGGGCGTTATCGCGTGTAGAAGGCAGCTCATTCGAACTTACGCCTAAAGACCAAAAACTTCGACCGTCAATTTCGCCAACTGACCATGAACTGAATTTCATGAGCCTTATCGAAATCACAGATCGACAAAAAAGTAACATATCTGACCTGTTGTCAACCACGAATCAACTGAACCGAGCCTCCGTATTCTGTTCTCTGATTTACTATGGCTTACTTAAATTAACGCAGATAAAAGATGTTTCTTTCCTGTTTTATCAAGTTCCCGGCCATCTTTTCATTGTCAAAGACTTCCCTCGAAACGACAGTAACGCCGGATGGCTTATCTACGAATGGTCCAAAATTCCACCTGACATTGAAAAAACACCAATAACCGAAGACAGAGATGTAGATATCTTCAATCCAATTCCTCTTGATTCAGATTCCGCAATGTCTATTGTAAACCGATTTGTAACGAATATGAGTTCCTTTCTATGTTCAAGAAATCCGGCAATGCTTGAAAACATTCGCCAAGCAATTTCGGGACCATATCTTTTCACGGCAGACGGGTGTAAAATTCTGCTGCCGAGCAAGCACACATCGCCATCTGGAGCTACTTCATGGCAACAGCTTCTCGCCGGAATTCTGAATCCGGAAGAAAAAGCGAACCGTTGCTCCGTCAGCGATCTGCAAATCATACAGGACAATCAATCAACAAGAAATGGTAAATTCACCGTTGTCAGTGGAAACCTGACGATTGGAAATCACCCTGAACTGGCCGAAAAAGTATTATTCTTTCTACATGGAAATCAGATTGCAGGAATGCGCCCTCAGAACAACTCCGATTAAACAACATATAACACATCATATAAATGTTTGATTCAAAAAAAATTGCAAACTTTGCACTGTTTCTTTTATTCGGTTCGATTTCGATTCATAGCGCTGAAAATTCGATTGACATTGTCAACGAATTTTCAAATCACTTGACTAAATGGGCCAAATATCAAGAACAATTGCAATATCAAGACCATAACTATTCACCCCGCATAGCTCTAAACGAACTGCTTGACATCAAGCGCTTCAGATCTGACACCAAACAAATCACCTCATTGGCTTGTAAATACAGAATACCGACATCTAAGACATATGATGCTAAAACATTTGATGACATACTCGTTGATGCCTTCGGAGACGGCACAGATGCATACCTGACAAACATTAGATTCGTCCCGCGCGAAGAACGAGACCCTCGCTATACTGACCGCACGACGGTTTCGTGTAAATTTCATTTCTCCGGAATCAACCCTTCGTCAGAGGAATGTGCATTTATCCTATCTGACGACAATAAGATTCTAAAAATAACCCCATATTCTTTCAAAATTGACAAAAAAACAGGACGTAGAAAAATGAAAATAGACCTGAGTGACCTTGATAACGATGGCGAACGAACCTGGGGCATCGGCTACAATTACAACAAATTCTTCCCAATCGGTCTTGGCGGATACGTTACCAACGGCCATGTTATGATGGGAGTTGACGTAGGATATGCACCTAAGCGACCTGATATCAGTCCATATACCACGAGAAAAAATGAGATTACCGACCTATGCAACTATAAAATATCAGTCGGGGAGTATTTTCCGGTGTTTTACGCGACTTACTCTGTCGGCTTTTTTGCAAAGTATGTTGCAATCTGCTATGGTATTGGAGGCGTTGCTCTTAAAGGCGACAAAATAACCGATTACATGAGAGTCCAAAACAACTCCAACGGCTCATTACAATACGAGACATATCAATTACATACTTCCGAGATAAAAAAGAAGTTTATAATGCGCCCGAATATCAGAGGCTTCATACCTTGTGGCAAAGGCTATGCAATCACTCTTTCAGTCAGTTACCTATGGGCGCCGAAATATAAGCCGCTAAATTCTTTTGACTTCGGTCTTGGACTTCACATTCCGATTGATGACTGAAAATATAGACTAATTATTCTATCGCAATGAAACACTTAACCAAATACATTACTTTCCTTAGCGTTCTATGCTTGATGAGCAGCGGTTGTGAGTCTGACAATCATGACCCCGAATTCATGCTTACAGACAGCAACTTCCAGCAATATACGCCAAAGACTGCCGGCTATTTTATAGGTTCTAGCTCAATTTCGACCTATCAACTTCAGTTTGATTATGAACTCAAACCAATATTTGATCCTAATCAATGGGACATAAAAATCGACCAAGTCGTATTCTTCGTGGACGGGACTCAGATTTCATCATTAACTCAAAAACCATACAAGGTAAAATATTCTATCTCGAATCCAGCTCACGGCAATCATACTGTACTCGCACAAATACATGTATCAGGCAAGAATCTATCCTCTAAGACAATTGATGTTTCACACGTGATATACAACAGGTTTTTCCCTGCTGCATCACCGGCCTCTAATAACTAATACCACGTTCCACAAAATTTGTGACGCTGTGGGAGGCGCATATCTCCGAGTGAGATGCGATGACAAGGTGATTTTATACATCGTCAAACAATTATTCACACCCAAATTCGGTTATATGACTGTAATCATTTGTAACTTATTGGAGCTGATTTGGATATAATATAGATATAGCAGAGATTCTTTGTGTATCTATCTTCAGTGGTGTCGGTCAGTGGGCCCACTTGTCGAAAGGAGCCGTCAGCAGACTGAAGAGAGCGAATGCGACGAGGATGCCGCCAATGATACGGTTGAAGATATACAGCGAGCGAACATTGAAATGGGCGCGCATTTTATTGACAAGATATGTTATCATAAACCACCATGACAAAGCGCCGACGGCAATACTAAGATAGCCCAGAATATAATGGTAATAACGAAATTCCGGAAGCAGGAAATTGAAGCGGGCAAACAAGCCGATAATAAAGAAAAGAATCAAGGGGTTGGAGAATGTCAGCAAGAAGCCGCTGACAGTGTCCATCCAGTAATTCTTCGGGGTCGTATCGGCCTGCGGGTTAACCCGGCGCGAAGGATTTTTTCGAAAAAGATAGACTCCAAAAATAGCCAGAACTATAGACCCGATAATCTGAAAAATCAATTGTTGGGAATTTATGAAGTCTGTTATAAAAGCAATGCCCGCGCCGGTCAATATGCAGTAAAACATGTCAGACAACGACGCGCCTATTCCGGTAAACAAGGCAGGCCAGCGTCCCTTGTTCAGCGTGCGTTGAATAACGAGCATGCCAATTGGTCCCATCGGGGCAGAAATCAGCACGCCTATCGCGAATCCGCGCAGCAGAACATAGATCAGACTTTCCATAATATATTGCAAATTTACTCACATAGACCGAGAATCACAACAAATAAGTTGAATTTTTCAAAAAAAACGCCAAAAATTTGCTTGGGTGGAAAATTCTACTTAACTTTGCACCGCAAAACTCGCAAATAAGGTTCCATGGCCGAGCGGTTAGGCAACGGTCTGCAAAACCGTGTACAGCGGTTCGATTCCGCTTGGGACCTCACAAAAATCAGGCTGTGTCAACAAAAAATTGACACAGCCTTTGTTTTTCTAACCATCTCTCGCTCCAAAAAAAATGAAATCGAGAACTACCGCGCTGATTCTGTGCATCTTCCTCGGCTATCTGGGGATTCATAAGTTTTACCTGAATCGCGTAGGCTGGGGAATCGTCTATCTGATGACCTCCGGCATCTGCGGTTTGGGCTGGCTTCTTGATATATTCCGCCTCATTTTCATGAGCGACTATACGTTTTATCGCAAATACAACAACCATTATCTCTATTGAAAATGCTGACAGTTACTGTGCTTTCATTCTCGTATCGGAAGGGCCTGCCGGCCGACGAATCCGGCAATGGCGGCGGCTTCGTATTCGACTGCCGCGCCATTCACAATCCCGGGCGCTACGAGCCTTACAAGCAGCTTGACGGCCGCGACGCTCCTATCAGGTCGTTTCTTGAAGAAGACGGCGAGATTCTTGATTTCCTGGACCACTGTTACGCACTTGTCGACGCAAGCGTCGAACGTTACATCCGCCGCGATTTCACGAACCTTCAGGTTGCCTTCGGATGCACCGGCGGACAGCACCGCTCCGTTTACTCAGCCGAGGCAATGGCTCGCCACTTGCGTGAAAAATTTTCGCCGGAACAACTTGCAGTCAACCTATATCACCGTGAACGCAGATGAAAGCAATGGTTTTTGCTGCCGGCAACGGCACCCGTTTACGCCCCTTCACGCTCCATCACCCCAAGGCGCTTGTTAAGGTCGGCGGAACGCCAATGCTTCAGCACGTAATTGAGAACCTGAAGGCAACGGGAGTGACACAGATAGTTGTCAACGTACACCATTTCGCCGAACAGATTGAACAGTTTTTGGCCGCCAACTCCAATTTCGGCATCAATATCGCCGTGACAGACGAACGCGCCCTGCTGCTTGACACCGGAGGCGGACTCCTCAACGCCCGACGCTTTCTTGACGGCACCGAACCGATTTTACTCCACAATGCCGACATTCTGACCAATCTGCCGCTCGACAGCCTGACACTTCACGGCAATGCGACCCTGGCCGTCAGCCACCGTCAATCAAGCCGTTCGCTTGTTTTCGACAACGACAATCGCCTTTGCGGATGGATTAACCATAAAACAAGCGAGACAAAGGGCAACGCCGACGGTCTCTGTTACTCCTTCAACGGCATTCATCTTGTCAGTCCGCAAATCTTTCCCGCGCTGTCAAATTATGGCGAAGAGGTGTTCTCGCTGACGCCATTCTATGTCGCCAACTCGTCCGTTATGGAGATTTACGGACAAGACATATCTGATTACAAATGGTTTGACGTCGGCAAACCGGAATCCTTAGCCGACGCACGCGCATGGGCCGACTCGTTGCGATAATTCTGCTACTGGCCGCCGCTTCCATCCGGTGCCACACTGAAATCCTGCCCGGATATTCAACAGTCGATTCCGTGGCCTCGCGGCTTGAACAGCTCCCCTTGTGTCCGGCCGAAGGAATCTGGCAGATGGCGACCGACGGAGGCCTCTTCGCAATTGAACGCGCCGATTTTTCCGCAACGGAGACAATGCCTCTCGAACTTCGCCTAACCGTCATCCGCAGCCCCCAGCGCCGCGTCCGCCCGGGGTCCGTGATGGGAACGGCCCGCCCGACAGTGAAGCCCGGAGTCTACGAAGCGCGGCTGAACACGCGCATTGCCGACATTGGGGGACTTGAGCTTCCCCGACGTTTCCTCCTGACCGTCAGTAACGAAGGTGCAACCTTGACAATCGAACCGTTCAAGAGTCCGATTAAATTCAATCTGCTACGCATGATTCCATACTTATATCGTGCCGTGCGCCTGCAAGATTCGCGTCCGCAGGGTCTTGACGGCGCCGTAAGAATCTATCCCGCACCCGAAGTCAACCCACTGACTCCTGTCTATCTATGAGAACCATTCTGACATCGCTGCTAATGCTGACCACACTCACGGTCACTTATGGGCGCCGCCTGCCGACAATCAAACGCATAGCCCAGCCTCCGACGGAACTGTTCGACACCATTGACGCGCCGCGAGCCGATGCTGTCCGTTTCAGCGGCTTCGAAAAGACCAATCCATCAACCCGCGAAACCTTTTTCATCACGAACAGCCTCGGAGCCGACTCGACCATAGTTGCTGTCGAGTTTACTCTGACCTATTTCGATACAGACGGCAACCAGCTGCACGAACGCACTGAGACAATCCGCTGCCTGCTGCCGCCGGGCGAAACCCGCGCTGCCTCCCTGCCGTCGTGGGACGCCAACCATGCTTTCCACTATCATCTGTCAACACCCCCTGCGCGCCGCCGCTCCTCTCCCTTCAGCGTCCGTTCCCGCCTCCGCAAAATTATTCTCACATTCCCACAGATTCACTAAACCAAAACCACATATACAAACAGAAAAAGAGGGGCGCATCACGCGTGCCTCTCTCTCCATTCATCACATTATGCTTATTGCTTGTGTTTCTTCTTATTGTTTATAAAACAGGGCTCTAACTAAAAATATCTGGATTCCACCACGTCCCAGTCAACCAGGTCCCAGAGGCGGGTCAAAGCCTCAGCGCGGCGGTTTTGATAGTCAAGATAATAGGCATGCTCCCAGACATCGAATGTCAGCAAGGGAGTCAAACCCTTAGTCAGAGGATTTCCGGCGTTACCCTCGGCAGTGATAAACAACTTGCCGTCGGCATCCGCACTCAGCCAGACCCATCCGGATCCGAACAGCGACGTTCCGGCTTTGACGAAATCCTCCTTAAATTTCTCAAACGACCCGAAATCACGGTCAATCGCCTTGCGCAGTTCGCCCGAAGGCTCTCCTCCCGCACCGGGATTCAGACTGAAGAAATAGAAAATATGGTTCCACGCCTGCGATGCGTTGTTAAACAACGGGCCTGAGCTTTCGCGGATAATTTCCTCAAGCTCCATATTTTCAAACCGAGTGTCTTTAATCTGTGCGTTCAGATTGTCAATATAGGTCTTCTCATGCACTCCATAGTGAAAATAGACAGTGCGTTGCGAGATGATCGGCTCAAGAGCCGATTCTTCATAAGGGAGTTCAGGCTGGACGTAAATCATATCGCTTTTCTTACTATTTAGTTTGTATTTCAGGTTCATTTGACTTTAAAACAACAAAAACGCGGCGAATGTTTGCATACTTTGCGTAAAATCATTATATTTGCGTGTTAAAAAGCAACAAAATAAATAAATCAATCCGTAAACTTAAGTTAAAACCATGAAAATCAGCTTCAAATCATGGCTTACTTCGGCTGTCGTTACGCTGTCAGGAATTGTCGGCGTGCAGGCGGCTGAATTGCAGTTCTCAACCGAGGCGGCTCCCGTCTGGTATCAAATCAAGTTCAAAAGGGGCGAAGCGGCTATTGCCGACCAGGGCGCCGGCAACAACCTCAGAACCGCTGCGGCATCCAGTGCCGATGCTCAGAAATGGCAGTTCATCGGCGACGAGGACAGCTTTATCATGAAGAGCAAGTCCGGCAACTACGTAACCTATGCCGACAAATTCAAAACCGGTGCCGAAGGCATTGCCCTTTATGTTGTCAAGAGCGGCGACTCATACGAAATCGGTCGCGTTGGTTCAGATCTCCATTTTAACCAATGGGGCGGCTACGGTGCCGGAAAAGAAATTGGCGAATATAACGGCGGCGACGTCAACAACCCTCTCAAGTTCTACGACGAAACCGGAGCCGAGGCTACTTTAGCCGTGAAAATTCCCGTCGGCACACTCCCGGTTTTCTCCAACGGCGAAGAATCAACCTGGTACTTCATGCAGTTCCAGCGCGGCGGATGTGTCATGGAATCGAAAGGCGACAATCAGAGCGTTATACGCGCAAATCCCGCTCCGGTTCCGTCAATGAGATGGAAACTCGTCGGCTCGCAGGATAACTTCCAGGCAGTAACCGAAGATGGTCTGTACCTGACAATCGCCGGCAGCGGCGACGGATGTGTCAAGACCTCCACCTCGCCCTATGCCGAAGGATTTTCGCTCGTTCCCAGCGAAAATGAAACCTATTATCGCAACTGGGAAATCAAACCCAACGGACAGAACAACTCCAACGGACAGAATTACATAAACCAGTTTGGCGGAACCTCCGTTGGCGGCAAGTTCGGACTTTGGACATTCGGTGACTCCAACAACCCGATGAACTTCGTCCCGACCGCCTCAATGACCTATGGCGAATACTCGATTGTCGGCTCGACCGACTGGACTCCGGACAACGCGCTCACCCTTTGGTACACCACCCCCGGAACCGACTGGATGAACTGGGGCCTGCCGATTGGCAACGGTCGTTTTGGCGCTCAGATTCTCGGCGGCGTCCATGAGGAGGAAGTATCATTTACGGAAAAAACCCTCTGGAGCGGTCGCAGCACTGACCATGGCGGCTCAAACTACAAAGGCTACGGCTCTTTCCAGGGCTTCGGTAACCTGATGATCACAACTCTCGAAGAACACATGCCCTTCGGATGGGATGATGCCTCGGCCGTCAAGAACTATCGCCGCACCCTCGACCTGACCGACGCAACCGCCGGAGTTTACTTCACAAGTCCCGACGGCGAAACGGATTTCGCGCGCGAATTCATCGCCTCCAACCCCGACGGAGTTGTCGCAATCCATTTTACCGCCACAAAGCCCGGCTCAATCAGCCAGCGCTTCAACTTTGAACCCGGTGTTTTCCACACATCGGCTGACCAGGGTGAAGACATCCCGACCTACGCAGATGGCTATGGTAAATTCAACGGCCGACTGGAAACCGTCAGCTACTGCGCCGTATTCAAGGTGATTCCCGTTGGTGGCACCATGACCTCCGACGCCAATGGCGTCTCAGTCGAGAATGCAGACGAAATCCTCGTAATCCTCGCCGGCAACACCGACTATGACCCCCTGTCACCAACCTACACTTCCGGCACGGAATCCCTCGTTGCCGACGTGACCGCCATGGCCGACGCGGCAGCCTCGAAAGGCTGGGACGCTCTCTATGCCGACCATGTCACCGACTATCAGGCTCTCTTCAATCGCGTCGAACTGGAAATTGACGGTGCCAAAAATGATCGCACCACCTTGGAGCTGATTCAGCAGTACAACAACGGCAATGGCCCCGAAAGCGTGGCCCGCCAGCTTGAACAGCTCTACTTCCAGTATGGCCGATACCTCGCAATCGGCTCCAGCCGCGGAATTGCAGTCCCCAACAACCTCCAGGGCATCTGGACCGGCTTTAACAAAGACCGCTGGTACTCCAACGACTATGCAATCCAGCCATGGAATGCCGATATCCACGCCAACATCAACATCGAAATGAACTACTGGCCGACCGAACCGACCAATCTCCCGGAAACCCACATGCCCTTCCTGGACTACATCATCAACATGGCAACGGTTCAGCCCCAGTGGCGTGAAAACCCGACAAAGTACGTCAGCAACCCCTCATCGACCAAAGGTTGGTCAATATTCAACGAAAACAACATCTTCGGTGCCGGTTCGAACTGGGGCAACAATTACGTCGTTGCCAACGCCTGGTACTGCACTCACCTCTGGCAGCACTATGCCTTCACCCTTGACAAGGAATTCCTGCTCCGCGCCCTGCCGACAATGTGGGGAGCCTGCGAATTCTGGATTGAGCGCCTTAAACTGAAAAACGGCGAATACCTCTGCCCGAACGAGCAGTCACCCGAACACGGTCCCGGAAGCGAAGACGCCGTGGCCCATGCCCAGCAGATTGTTGCCGAACTCTTCGCCAACACCCTTGAGGCTATCGAAGTCATTGGCGAAGAAAACTGCGGAATCGCTGCCAACGACATCGAAACCCTGCGTGACCGCTTCGAAAAACTGGACAAGGGTCTCGCAACTGAAAAATTCACTGCCGCAAGCGGCTGGACCGCAAATGGCCTGAAGAAAAACGACCTGATGCTGCGCGAATGGAAGTACAGCAACTACACTGCCGGCCAGAACGGTCATCGCCATCTGAGCCATCTGATGTGTCTCTATCCCTTCGGCCAGGTACCCCCGACCTCTGAATTCTTCGAACCGGCAGTCAACTCCCTGCGTCAGCGCGGCGACGGCGCCACCGGATGGTCAATGGGTTGGAAAATCAACCTCTGGGCCCGCGCACTTGACGGCGACCACTCGCACACGATTCTCCGCAACGCACTGACCTCAGGCATCTACAACAACCTCTACGACAAGCATGCTCCCTTCCAGATTGACGGAAACTTCGGCGCCACCTCCGGCATCACCGAAATGCTGCTGCAAAGCCACGACGGAGTATATCTCCTTCCCGCCCTCCCCACTGCATGGAAAGCCGGTTCAATCAAGGGCATCAAGGCCCGCGGCAATTTCACTGTTGACATTGTCTGGAAAGACGGCAAGCTCGCTTCGGCCAAGATCGTTTCAAACAAAGGCTCACTGCTGCGCTTACGCGCCACTGACCTTGTCAACCTCCGCCTGACTCTCAACGGGCAGACAATTGAACCGACCGTCAACCTCACCCACGGTTTCACCGAGATACCCACTGCCGAAGGCGACGTTCTCGAAGCCGTTTACGATCCGACCTATACCAACCCGAACACGGTCGAAGACTCCGAGAGTTCAATCAACCCCGTGGAGGCCGACGCAATGTCGGTTTCGGTCAGTAGCGGCCGGATAACCGTCAACGGAGCCGCCAACGTAAAAGTCTATGACCTGACCGGCCGTCTGATTGCGGCCGGCGGTCAGACCGTCAGCGTTTCTGACTCTCTCACCGGCGCAGTAGTCGTTAAAGCTTCTGCTGACAACGGCGCCACCGGCGTTTTCAAAATTACGCTCTAACACATTTTCCCCATAAAAAAGGCTGTCGCACCCCGAAATCGGAAGTGCGACAGTTTTTTTATGAATCAAATTCCCAAATTACCCAATCAGGAATCGCCCGACTCGGGTTTTCAACATCAGATGAGTAATCAGCAAACTCAGTATAAGCGTTATCGTCAGCGCAACCCAAGGCAAAACATACGGTCCGCAAACCACCGGTAACTCCGTATTATAGTACATCCACTTCAGTATAAACTGCTGACATATGTAAACCCCATAGCAATATGCACTGACATTTATCATCCAATCAGGCAACTTATGCTTACCAACAACAAAATAATGCGCACCCCAATAAACCGCAAGCAACCCACTCAACGACATCGCGACTGAACACAGGTTGTTGACCCCAATTGAAACCGCCTTATGAATTACCCCCCCCCTCAACTGATTGTCAGCCAGGATATTACCCGCATCGGACAACACAAAGTAATGCAGAACAAAGGCTCCGGCATACACTGACAGAGCCGCAACTATAGGCTTCAACTGCTTCTTCGGCAAAAAAGAATCGAAATAAGAGCGCTGAATCCCATAGCCCAGATAGAAATAAATGAAATAATTTAACGTATTATTGACTCTAAGCGGTAACCCCGGCCACGGAGCAATTGCAAACAGCAGCGCGAGCATCAGCATGACAACAGGCTTGAACCCGAACCGCTCACTGATATAAACGCCGGCGAAGCACCAAAAAAGCATTGGCAGAAACCACATATGACCACATCCGTTTATCACAGAATAAGCAATTTCACCGATCGGCTTCGTCAAATCATAAAACAAAACATAATAGATTACCGAAAACACTATGCTGGGAAGCCAAAGTCGCTTCAGTTTTTTCCCTACACAATGTTTAAAACTCATGCGTTCAGGCTTTCGGTTAATCGTATATCCAAGAAGATAACCCGAAACAAATATCAAGGCCTGGATGCGCATGTGGTAAACTGCGAGAACGAACCATTTATAGGCAGGAACGCTGTCCGGCTCATATAATGCCTCCCACTTCCCCGAAAAAGGAGCGAAAGCGTGATTCCAGACTAAAAGAAAAATCAGTAAAAGGCGCAGCAGCACAACATCTTCAAGATACTTCTTCGTCTGCGGGGCCTGAGTTGCGGTCAATTCAGTCATTTTTTTCGTCTTATTAATGTAAGTGTTCAGAAATCAGTCAGCAGGACCTGATTGGAGCGATCAGGGAAAAGCGAAAACAGGTCAACAATCTGGCGAGCGGCGCCTACGTCATGAACGCGCAGAATATCTGCCCCGCCCTGAAGCGCAAGCGTGTTACCGTAACATGTTGCCGGCAGAACGGCCTCCGGCGTCAGGCCGAGCGGCTTGTAAAACATAGACTTGCGGCTTATGCCAACAAGCAGCGGCCGAGGAAACGACTCGCGAATCAGCGGCAACTCAGCCATCAGCTCCCAGTTTTGTTCTGCGGTCTTTGCAAAACCGAATCCGGGGTCAAGAATAATCTGGTCGGCTCCCTTGGAGGCAAGCTCGCTGACGCGTCGCGCAAAAAAACGCATGACGGCGGCAGTCACACTTCCCTCGTCCGAATAGTCCGTAAGCGAAACCATTGTCGAAGGCGTCCCGCGCATGTGCATAATTATATAAGGCGTATTGTTGCGCGCAATCAGCGAATCCATCTCCGGATCGAGCATCCCGCCGCTGATGTCATTGACAATGTCGGCGCCCTCGGCCAGAGCCGCCTCAGCAACTGAGGCCCGAAACGTGTCAACACTGAGCGGAACATCAGGACTCACCCTGCGGACGGCGCGCACGGCCTCAACAAGCCGTCGCATCTCCTCGTCAGTCGAAACCTCCGCTGCTCCCGGCCGCGAAGAATAGGCTCCAAGATCTATTATATCCGCCCCCTCGGCCAGAGCGCGCTCGGCTCTACTCGCCACGTCATCGGCATCAGCCGCGCGCGATGCAGAATAGAACGAATCTGGCGTGGCGTTAATAATCGCCATCACCGCCGGACGTTGGAATTCAACCAAACGTCCTTTTATATTTAAACTAAACATAAGTGCAAAGTTACGGAAAAAAATGCGTAACTTTGCACCCGTATGGAATTAATAGCACTCATTGACGCACAATCGCTCTTCGCTATGGTCTGGGACCACATGAGCTACTTCTACGTTTTCCTATTCATGGCCATTGAGAGTTCGTTCATCCCCTTCCCGAGTGAAATCGTCGTTCCCCCGGCCGCTTATATTGCAACGGTCGATGGCTCGATGAACATCTGGGGCGTAGGCATTGCCGCCACCCTCGGCGCCCTTGTCGGCTCAATTGTCAACTATCTGCTCGCCGTCTGGATTGGCCGTCCGATTGTCTACGCATTCGCTCGCTCACGCATGGGAGCCATCTGCATGATTTCGCCCGAAAAAATCAAAAAAGCCGAAGACTATTTCGATGCTCACGGGGCCGTCTCGACCTTCATCGGGCGTCTGATTCCGGTTATACGCCAGCTGATTTCCATTCCCGCGGGCCTTGCACGCATGAACTTCGGCAAATTCTGCCTGTTCACAACCCTTGGAGCCGGAGTCTGGAACGTGGCCCTCTGCTGGCTCGGATGGTTCCTGGCTCAATTTGTCAGCAAAGAAGATCTTTTCCAGAAAATTGAAGAGTATAATCAATATCTCAGCCTCGTTGGCTATGCAATCGGCCTGATTTGCATCCTCTTCATCGTCTGGCAACTCGTTAAACCCAAGAAACAACCCTCAGAGGAATGACACAGATAGCCCCCTCAATGCTCAGCGCCGACTTCGGCAATCTTGCCGCCGACGTCGAAATGGTCAATAACTCCGACGCAGCCATGATTCATCTTGACGTCATGGACGGTCAGTTTGTTCCAAACATCTCTTTCGGATTCCCCGTCATTGAAGCAATTACAAAAGTGGCACGCAAGCCGCTTGACGCCCACCTTATGATTCTCGAGCCGGACAAATGGATTGGCACCCTCGCCGCCCTCGGAGTTGAAACAATGAATGTCCACTGGGAAGCCTGCACCCACCTCCACCGCACGGTCCAGGCAATACGCGCCGCAGGCATGAAACCGGCCGTCACCCTCAACCCCGCGACTCCGGTCGAATTACTCCGTGACATAATCGGAGACCTTGACATGGTCCTCCTCATGAGTGTCAACCCCGGATTCGGAGGCCAAAAATTCATTCCACAAATTCTCGACAAGACCCGTCGGCTCCGCCGCCTTATTGACGAAAGCGGATCGGACGCACTGATTCAGATTGACGGCGGTGTAAACCTCGAAACCGGACGCCAACTCGTCGACGCAGGTGCGGACATTTTGGTTGCCGGCAGCTTTGTCTTCGGCGCCGAAGACCCCGCCGCCACAATTGCCGCCCTCTCCCGCCTCTAAAACAGCGAACGAAGAATCGAAGGTGAACGCAGGGTCGTCATGTCGGCAAGATGCAGAGAGTAGTAATCCAGAATGCGTTCAAGAATCTCATTGCGCCGCCTACGGTCAAGACGGAAAGCCGCCTGATTTTCCCAGGTCATACGCATAAAAAGAGCTGCCGCTCCGGAATCGGACGCCGACAGCGCTCGCCCATGGAGCGGCATTGACAAACGGAAAACTCCGTCAACCATGTCAAAAACCATTCCCCGGCGATAGTCCGTAGGGTCCGGAGCGATTCCAAGCATCGCCGCCAGCCTTACAAGGAAACACAAATGAAAATTAGCCGCAGCCACCTCCGGATTGTTTAACCGCCCGACGGAATCGACCAGAAAATCAAAAACCGTCGGCTCCGGCTCAGACTGCCGGAGAACCCGTTCAAGCACTTCGGCAATGAACAGAGCGACGGCCGAACGCTCAGGCGACGACATGATTCCGTGAAGCGGCATCAGCGCGCGCGGCTCCCGAAACGTCATCAATTCACTGCCACTCCTCACCGAAGCGACCACCTCAACCGGATTCAACGGCATCAAAAGCGCCCGTCGCCTTGCCGCACCTGCCCCCGAACCGGAAGCGACAGCAAACGCAACTCGCCCCATTTCGCGGCTGTAAGCATTCAAAATTGACGTCCGATCGGAGTGCGGAGTAAGCCTCAAAGGCAATATTTTTAAAGTTTTTTGCATTTTCGACAGCGAATTTCGCAAAAAATTTGCATAGTTCAAAAATTTATCGTAATTTTGCACTCGCATTTCGGCAATGAATGGCCCATTCGTCTATCGGTTAGGACGCAAGATTTTCATTCTTGAAAGAGGAGTTCGACTCTCCTATGGGCTACTAATTAATAAAAAAACGAAAACAAAAAGACCAAATTAACTGACACATGGCAAATCACAAGTCGTCACTTAAACGTATTCGCCAGACTGAAAGCCGCCGCCTGCGCAACCGCTACTACGAGAAAACCGCCCGTACCGCTGTTCGTCGCATCCGCAAAATGACTGACAAGGCTGAAGCAGAAAAGGCATTCTCTGCCTTGACCGCCCTCCTTGACAAACTGGCTCGCAAAAACACCATCAGCAAAAACAAGGCTGCCAACCTGAAGAGTTCTCTGCAAAAGCACATCAACTCACTGGCTGCGTAAGCTTTCACCGTTTTTTAGAGCGGCCCATTCGTCTATCGGTTAGGACGCAAGATTTTCATTCTTGAAAGAGGAGTTCGACTCTCCTATGGGCTACCCCCAAGTCTCTGCACATCTTTGATGCGCAGAGACTTCCTTTTTTACCCCCATTGGCTCTTATATTTTGCGAATACGCCGGAGACTTAGCTCTCCTTTCCGAGAAGCGAACGCTGCAATAGAACGAGCTAAACGTTTGGGGGATTGGAGATATTTTTTGTATATTTGCGGATATTATACATTACCACATTTCACATTGAGATATTCAATTCCATGAAAATCAGAAGATTATTTCTAACGGTGCTTGGCTTCGCAATGGCCTGCGCATCAGGCTTAGCATCGCCACAATTCATTCAGCATCGCCAAGACTGCTTCAAAGCCGTACCGACCTCGTCTGAACAGATAATTTTCCTTGGCAATTCAATTACCAATTTCCATTGCTGGGCTGACGCATTCGCGCGTCCCGAAAACAAAGGCCTCAGCGAAGCGCTAATCAGCAACCGAGGCATCTCGGATGAGCGCGCCTACCACTGGAAACACAACGTGCAGATGATGCTCGACGGCGCAAACAAGCCGGCAAAAATATTCATCGGAATCGGCACGAATGACCTTAACGTAGGACTCCCGCCGGAGGTTGTTGTCAACGACATTCGGGCAATTGTCCGACAAATCCAGATTTCATCGCCTGCAACGGAAATTACCGTGCAGAGCATACTGCCCCGAGGCGGCGACATAAACCGCGTCGTTACGCGCACAATTCCTCTTCTTGAGACAATGGCGGCCGAGATGGGCGTCAATTTCATAAATCTCTCTGAAACGATGGCCCAGGTTGCAACCAACACCCAATGGGCCTACGACAACCTGCATCCGTCGGCAATCGGCTACCGTGCATGGTGTCGCCGTATTGCGCCTAACGTTGGACTTGAGTGCGCCTACACTGACGCCGACTACTCGACCGGAGGCTTCGGCGCCGTTGCCGGCGTGCGCGCCGGCCAATACGGCATGATGCCGGTGGAGGACGATGACATTCTGGTTATCGGCGACCCGTGGGTTGACGCCGTGCAGTGGCATGAATTTTTCGGCAACCATAACGTCAAGAACCGCTCGATCTGCAACGGCAATCTGAGCAAACAAAACATCAAAATACTGATTGACCGCACACTCAAAGGAAACGACAAACAAAGCTGTCCTCGCGCAATCGTTCTATGCTGGGGTGCGATTCAGCTCGGTGACAACCTGAACGCCGACACTTTCAAGGCCGACTATGAAGAAATCGTCGCTTACGCGCAGGCAGCCGCCCCCGAAGCGCAGATTTTTGTCTGCCAGGTTCCACCAACTCACACATCGGCCACCAACGCCAACGCCCGAGTGCTTGAAATGAGCGTCCCGGCTGTCAACCTGGAGGCCAAAGGAATGACCGCGTCGACCGTCTCAACCTGGAACATGAGCGGAGGTCTCGGCTCGAAGGGCGCGCTGAAGGCAGCCCAGGCTGTCGGCGAACTGCTGAACGCGCAGCTTGGCGACGGCACCGCGCGCATTGTCAGCGATGCGGAGTTTGAGGAATATTACACTAACCGAAACCGCCGTATTGAGGTTGCGAAATGCTATAACGCCCTTTATCAGCATCGCCTTGCCAACAGCAATGACATCAACACCGCCCTGACCACCATCGAGGAAATCCTTGCCGGCAACACCGTCAGCCAGGCGCAGGTCAATGAGGCAACGAAACTGCGCAACGACCTGATCGGCACCCTGCGTTTCAAGCCCGAAGCCGAAAAATGGTATCACCTCAGCGCCCCGCGCGGTTATGAAAGCGCATCAGCTTCAGTCACCTCGCTGACCCACAATAACGGCATCCCATCATTCTCCGATCTCAGGCTTTCGTCAACGACAAGTTCCGGCGCCGACATCTGGCAGTTCGTCGAGCGCGAGGACGGCACTTACGACATTGTCAACTACGATGGCTACTACATCACTCCAACATCAAGTCCCGCCCTGTCCAAGTCGCGTCCCGCCAAAGGCTGGACAATCGGCGCCGGCTATGCCGAAACCGGCACATACACCATCAGTTGCGGCTCAATCTACCTCCATCGCGGCGCCCAGAACAATCTTATCAACTACTGGCGCGCCGATGACACCGGTTCACACTTCTACATCACCGAGTACACCGGAAAACTCCCCTCGGAACAGATTGTCATCAACTCCGGCTGGATCGAAATCACGATTGAAAGCGGCTACAATGTGGCGAACTGTGGTGTTGAAGGCAAAAGCGTAATCAACCACAACCCAGGCATTTTACGTAGCAACGGCTATTACGAACTGACTGTTGCCGGCCCTGAAGCCGGACGCCCCGCTACGGCTTTCTTGCAGCTGACAAAGAATCAGAACGGCACATGGACCATCAACGGCCTGTGTGGCCATAATTATGACCTCGCCGGTGTCGCTCACCGCAATGTCGATCCTCAGAGCCTCTCGGTCAGCTCGCTTGACGACGGTCAATATACCATCAGCAACTGGATTCCGTTTATGGAGGGCCAGACTCCTATGATTGGCAAGAGCGGCAGCAATGTCGCAACCTATACCGTTAACCAGGCGAACGTGGAAAACTACGACATCTGGGCCGTCAACATCAACGCCGTTGAAGCCGCTTTTGCGGTGCGCACCATCCAAAACGACACAAAAGTCACCCTGGACATCGCGGCAAACAAAGGACTGCCAACGGTCTACAACGGCGGACATTTTTTCCTTGACAAGGGAACGGTCTTCAGCTCTGCCGACCTGAAAACAGAATGTGGAAACCTCTCGGCGCAGAAAAGCAAAACTCCGGTTGTCACCATTAACGATGCAGAAAAAACAATCACGATTGACTACAACACGATTCTTGCCGAGTCAATCACCATAAACAAAAGCGAACTTTCGCTAAAACTCGGAGAAAGCTCCCTGCTGACAGCAACCGTTCTGCCCGAAAACGCCACGGACAGAACCATTGACTGGAGCAGCGCCGACGAAACTGTCGCAACCGTTGACCACGCCGGCAACGTGACCGCCGTCTCAGTCGGGACAACAACCGTAACGGCGACGTGCGCCCCCGGCCTGTCCGCAACCTGCACCGTCACGGTCGAGGAAGACATCGAGGATTCCATCAGAGAACTATACCCGTCATCAGCCTCAGTCAAGGAAATATATGACCTTCAAGGACGCCGCGTAGCCTCTCCGACCAAAGGCATCTACATCATCAACGGCACTAAAGTCACCTTGTAAACACGAATAATCACATCCATTCACATAAAAATCAATCATGAAATTCAAAAAACTGACAGCGTTGGCCGTCTGCATTGCGTCATCCGTCGGCACAATGTTCGCCGACTGGAATTTCCGCGACCACCGCTACGAGTCGTTCAAGGCAACTCCGGCTGACAATGTCGAAGTAATGTTCGTTGGCAATTCGATTACAAACATGCACGAATGGTGGGAATCCTTCGGCTCTGTACAGGCAATCAGCGGCCGAGGCAACTCCGGAGGCATGACCGCCGAGATTCTCAATAACCTTGAAAGCTACATTGACGGAAAGCCAGGAAAGCTCTTCCTGATGATCGGCACCAACGACATACGCACGGATGGCTCCGAAGCCACGGCCGCCCTCATCGCGCGCCAGATCCGGACAATTGCCAAGCGAATCCAGATTGAATCGCCCGAAACGGAAATCTTCGTGCAGAGCATCCTGCCCCGCCGCAACATGAACGGCTCTATTCCCAAGGCCAACGAGCTGATCAGAGGTTTCTGCAACGAACTCGGCGTCAACTATATTGACCTGACCGAAACGCTCGCGCTGCTGCCCAACGATAACGCATGGAGCAATGACGGCCTCCACCCCCAGCCAAAAGGCTATTCGGCCTGGACTCACTACATCGAAAACCAGGTCGGCTACAACTCCGTCTATGTCCCTCACGAAGAAATGACATCCTACAAGAATGCCGGCACCGGCAGCTCACACGCGATGCGCATCGGCCAGTTCTCCTATCTTCCAATCAGCGAAGGCGACATCCTCCTGTTTGGCGACGAACTGATTCATAGTGGCGAATGGCATGAGCTGCTCGGCTCACCGAAGGTCAAGGACCGCGGAACCGGCTGGGGAACCGGCGGCATCAATCTCGTCCAGGGCAAGGCCACGATAACCGCCACTCTTGAAGACCGCAACGTCCAGCCCGCCGCAATCATCATCAACTACGGCGAAGGCGGCAAGGATGCAACCAACTACCGCCTGATTATTGACGAGGCCAAGCGTCTGGCCCCCAATGCCAAAATCTTCTGCATGTCACTGCCGCCACGCGCCAACACCGACGATAGCGACTCAGCCAACGCCACGTTCAACAACGACGTAATCCAAGCCGCAGCCCAGGAAAAAGGCGCTGCCTTCATTGACATCTACACCCCTCTGGCCGCTGACCGCACCAAGAATATAATGAACGGATCATACATCACGGGGCGCGGCTATGCCGTCATCGCAACGGAAATAGCCAAAGCCCTCAACGACCCGACCCTCAATCCCGTCAGCGTCGAAACCGCCGAAGCCCTGATTGAGCGCCGCAACACGCGCGCAATCGTCGGCAACAAACTGACCGAAGCCCTGATGCTCGACGTTGCCGCAGAACGCCAGCCCGCTCTCGATGTAGCCATCAGCGAAGCTGCCGCCGCTATATCGAACGACATGACCCGCGCGCAGGCCAACGCCGCTGCCGCCAAGCTCCAACAGGCAATTTTCGAAGCCAAAGGCTACACAACCCCGCTTATGTCAACCGACGCCGAGACCCATTGGTACATCGTGCGCTCGCTGCGTGCCTCACGAGTGGCAACCTCGCTCAACGGCAAGCTCGTCGGACTGACCGAAGCACCCAACGCACAGACAACCCCCGGGCATAACGTCTGGAAACTCGTTGAGCGTCCCGACGGCACATTCGATTTTGTCAACATGCTCGGCGAATACGTCAACGCTGACGGCGTCGCAAACAACACCGGAATGAATACAACGACCACTCAGCCGAACGGCGGATGGGCCCTCGGCGCCAGCAACCACACCGACGGCACCTTCGTCATCTACTCGGACGCAGCCAACAACGCCCAGTGGAACCAGTCGAACAACGGAGCCTTCCCCGTACTGAACTGGCACCCCGCCGGAACCTACCCGATTCTAACCGACGAAGGCTCATCTTACACGTTTGAAGAATACTTCGGCCATATTGAAGAGCCGGAACACTCGACCGGATGGTATCGCATTGCCGTTGAATCAGGAATCAACGGACTCGGCGACGCAAACCACATGATTAACGCCGATGAGGAAAAATATCAGAACGCCACAAACTATTATGCGCTGCGCTACGACACCAAACAAACCGAAGCCCCCGCAAAAGAATTCATTCATCTGACCGTTAACGGAAACTCATATCAGTTCACCGGACTCAACGGACACGGCATCAAAGAAAACTGCACCTCTGACCGCAACTCGCTTCCCTCTGACAACCCTGCGGTCACGAAAAAAGACGACGGCACCTACTCCATCGGAAAATGGCACATATGGGTTCAGGAATACAAATACGTCGGCAAGTCATCAAACAGCAACAACACGTTTTCAATCAAGCAAGTGAGCGAAAGCGACCTCAGCGCCTACGACATCTGGAGTGTTGAAATCATCGCCGCAAACAACGCCGAAGTAGGCAAAGACGTAAAAATCACCCTCAACAACACTGAAAACAAAGGCATAGCCACGGTTTTCAACGGCGGAACCTACTTCCTTACCAAAGGAGCGGAAATCAAGCCGGAGGAACTGACGTTTACCGTCCAGAGCGAGCAGACACTGACCGAACCTTACGTCAACATTGACAACAACGCAAAAAAAATCCGTGTGAACTTCAACGAAGTCCCCGTCATCGAAGCTTCAGCCATTGTCCTTTCGGCCACTGAAATTGCACTGACCGAGGGCGAGAGCGCAACCCTGACAGCCACCGTCGAACCGGCTGACGCCACAGATCCGACAGTCTGCTGGACAACATCAGACAGCGCCGTCGCCACCGTTGCCGACGGCTTAATCACCGCCGTCGCCGCCGGCGAATGCACTGTCACGGCGTCCTGCGGAAAAGCAACCGCAACCTGCACCGTAACGGTCAAAGCAAAAGAGGATGACAGCTCAATCAACGAAATCAGCGCAACCTCCACCCCTGACGCATATGACCTCCAGGGCCGTCGCGTTGCCAATCCCGCCAATGGTCTTTACATTATCGGAGGAAAACTCATTCGCAAATAAACACTTCAACAGGGACGAGTGAGGCTAAAAAAAGTATTGTTATTACTCCTGCCTGCGTGTAAGGCATTCTTTGCCAATGACATCCGATACACAAACGACACCGTGCGCTTTGAGCCTAACCAGCTCATTGCGCACGGTGCGTTAATTGCCGTCGGGGTCCTCGGAGTTGGAGTGAAGCCGTTCGTCCAGGCCCGAAAATGGATCAACAACGAGATTGGAATCCACAAATGCAGCCCCGCAGATGATATCTTGACCTACGCCCCGATTGTCTGCTACGCCGGACTTGATCGCGTCGGCATCCGCTCACGCCGGCCACTGGCCCGGTCTTGACAGCCGCACTCATCTTTTAGCAAGTTTTTGCGGTGAAATTTTGGCAATTGGAAAAATTTTCGTAACTTTGCGGTCCGTAAATAGGTACGAAAAACAAATTTTTACGTAAAAATAAAATCAATTAGCAATGAAAAGAACTTTTCAGCCCTCTAACCGCAAGCGCGTGAATAAGCACGGCTTCCGCGAAAGAATGTCTACCGCCGACGGTCGCAAGGTGCTTGCCCGCCGCCGCGCAAAAGGCCGTAAGCGCCTGACTGTTTCCGACGAAATCGCAAGCAAGTAATTGCTGACTGACGGAAACGTCCCCCGATGCGGGTGTCGCTCCTGACGAGGAGAGGCACCCGTTATCATTTTTTTTACTATATTTGCGCTGATGTTTGAACTTAAACCTTATTTGCCGGAGCTGGCGCCGGACTGGGACCGCTTTGTCGCCGAATCGAAAAACGGAACCTTTTTGCTGACGCGGCAATTCATGGACTATCATGCCGACCGCTTCCGCGACTGTTCGCTGATGGTTTACCGACGAGGAAAGCTCCACGCGCTCCTGCCCGCATCGGCCCACTCGACCGAAGTGCGCTCGCACGGCGGCCTGACCTACGGCGGCCTGATTTTAGGAGTCAAAGCCACAGCTGACGAAACCGTCGAAACGCTGCGCCTGATTGTTGACCATTACCGCCGCAGCGGATTCTCAAAACTGATTTACCGACCGACGCCTCACATCTACCATCGGATGCCGGCCGAGGAAGACCTTTACGCGCTATTCCGCCTCGGCGCAACCCTTGCGGGGCGTGACGCGGCGGCCTGTATCTTCCATAACGATCACCCGAAAATGCGTGACATACGCAAGGCCGGAGTCCGCAAGGCGCTCGCAGCCGGAATCACCGTCAACGAAGAGGTTGACAATTTCGGCCCGTTCTGGAATGTGCTGTCAACAAATCTGCATGATAAGTATGGCGTCGGACCGGTCCATTCACTTGAAGAAATCAACCTTCTACGCAACCGTTTTCCACGGCAGATCCGCCTCCACACGGCCACCCGCGGCAGCGAGTGCCTGGCCGGAGCCGTTATTTTCCTGACCGAGCGGGTTGCCCATGTCCAGTATATATCGGCCTCGCCCGAAGGGAAACGGCTTGGCGCCCTCGACTTGCTCTTCAGCCGGCTAATTGGCGAGACCTATGCCGGCGTACCCTACTTCGATTTCGGAAAGTCGACTGAAGGAGACGGCTCCTTTCTGAACGCCGACCTGATGTATCAGAAAGAGGGCTTCGGCGGCCGCACGGTTGTCTATGACACTTATAACGTTAATTTATTATAACAAAGAAGAAGAAAACCGGATTTTTTTGGTAACTTTGCCCAAAATAAGAACTTTAAGACTCATAACCACGTTTTTCAATCATAAGAACGCTAAAATTAAACTCTAACAAAACAAAAAACGGCACTATGGCAACCTACGACCCTAATAATCGACCCGGTCCCGGCAAGATTATGCGCAACGTGTTCGGCATTTTTATGATATTGATTTATGTCGGCATGGGAATTTTACTTTACATGAACTTTTTCGGCTTTGACCAGAATTTCGCCTGGGTGCGCTGGGTTGGCGGCACTCTGTTTATTCTCTATGGAATCTGGCGCGGAATCCGTCAGGCTAAAGGAATTGACTATAACGGATGAAACTGAAAGGAATTTCACTGATTCTGCTCGGCGCGCTGGCGTTGAGCGGATGCGGCAAAAAATCGAATGCCGAAAAGGCCGGTCCGAAGATTTCAAAGACTCAGGTTGTCTGCGATGCCTCGTTTGAGAACATCATTGACCAAGAGATTGACGTCTTCGAATATACTTATGCCACACCCAAACGGCAGGCCTATATCATTCCTTACTACCTGCCTCAGCAGCAATGCTTCGATTCTCTGCTCAACCCTGACAACGGCATCCGCACCATCATTGCCGCCCGCCGACTGACGAAGGATGAAAAAATTCGCCTGAAAAACCGCAAACGCCGTCCGCGCGAACAGCGGATTGCAGTCGACGCCGTTGCCCTGATAGTCAACAACGAGAACCCCCAGAGTGTCATTTCGATGCAGGAACTGCGCGACATTCTTTCCGGCCGGATAACCTCATGGCAGGACATGTGGCCGACGAAACTCGACTCAATCCGCCTGGTGTTTGACCAAAACGGCTCAAGCCTTTATCAGTTTATGCGTGACAGCATCAACGGCGGCCAGCCTCTCGCTGCGAAAATCTATGCCGAAAATTCCAGTCGCGAAGTGTTTGATGCAGTTAGCCGACGCCCCAACACGCTCGGCGTAATCGGCGTCAGCTGGATAACAACAGACATGAACGGCTCCGTCATCTCACGCGAGGAAATGCGCGAACGCTCGACCGCCAACGACACCACTTCTCTGGGCTTCTCGGACCGCATCAAGGTACTTGCCGTCAGCGGCGACGACTCGCCTGAGGCCTACAAACCTTACCAGGCCTATATCTACGACGGTCGCTATCCGCTTTTCCGCTCGATTTACATGATTTCGACCTCGGTCGGCGGCTCGCTGGACAACGCCTTTTATGCCTTTGTGACCGGAATGCAGGGCCAGAAAGTCATTCAGATGACAGGCGTCTTGCCGGCAACTATTCAGCCCCGAATGGTAAACGTCAGCGTCAGCGGCGAATAATATTTAAACCTCCGGGCGCGTTAGATATCAAAGAACTTAGAATTTTACAATCAAAACCAATAAACAAATAAACCAAGCCAATGAACCTCAAGCATCTTATGCTCGCGATGGCGGCAGGCTTCGCACTGAACGCTTCCGCACAGACTCAAGGTTATATGGACGGCATTGAATACTTCAAGGCCGACCAGTTTGACAACGCACGCGAAATTCTCTCGCGCACAATTGACGCTCCCGAGACCGACCGCGCGACAGCTCTCTATTATCTCGGCGCCGTAGCCCTTCAGGACGGCGACAACAAAACCGCGGCAGAAAACTTCACTGAAGGCATCAACCTCAACCCCAAAAACGGCCTGAACTATGTAGGCCTCGGCTCAATGCTGCTCAAAAACGGCGACGCCAAGGGTGCGGCCGAGCAGTTCAAACTCGCTCTCAAGGCTCAGAAGAAGGCCTCCGTCATGGTTGCAATTGCCCGCGCTTATTATCAGGCTGACCCCGTTGCTTATGCCAAGGAGTATGAAAAATATATGAACGACGCCTACTCCAAGGACAAGAAAAATACTGACTACTACATCATGCGCGGCGACAAGCTCCGCGACGAAGCAATTGCCGAAGGAGAATCCTCTCAGAAAATAGGCGAAGCCGCTTCTGAATACACACAGGCAATCTACTGGAACTCCAATACCCCAGAAGCTTACGTTAAATATTCAAAGGTATTTGCTAAAATCAACCCCCAGTATGCAATTGAAAAACTACAGGAACTGCTGACCATCGCCCCTAACTCAGCAATGGCACAGCGCGAACTGGCCGAACGCTACTATGACAACGACCAGTGGACCCGCGCCGCCCAGCAGTATGCCGAATACATCAAGAACCCGAACCACTTCGTTCAGGACGAAGAACGTTATGCCGTTCTTCTTTACTTCGGCGAGAAGTATCAGGAGAGCCTTGACCTTGCCAAGTCAATTCTGGCAAAACAGCCCAATTCGGTGCAGATGAAACGCATCCTCTTCCTTGACCTTGACAAACTTGGCCAGACCGAAGCCGCAAAAGCAGCCGCCGAGGAGTTCTTCGCAATGCCCGACGTCCGCTTCACCGCAAACGACTATTCTTCCTATGCCGGCATCCTCAACGAACTTGAGGAATATGACGGCGAAGTAGAAGCCTGGAAGAAGGCCGTCGCAACCAACCCTGACAAGGTTGACCTGCTGAAGAACCTCTCAACCGCTTACTCTCAGGCCGGCAGCCGCGCACTCAAATCACAGAAGGCCGCAACCGACGAAATCAGCTCCGCCGCCTTCCAGGAGGAAGCTCATCAGGCCTACATCAACTCGCTTAACGCATACAAGCAATACATTGACGCCGGAACCTACTCAACCCAGGACCTCGTTGACCTTGGCAGCCGCTATCAGAACGTAGCCGCAACCGCTGAAGCCGGATCGGAAGAAAAAGCAGAAGCAATCAACGGCGCAATCGCTGCCATTGACCAGGTAATCGCGCGTGTGCCTGAGAACTTCATTCCCTACCGCAACAAGGCCCGCATGCTTCTTGTCAAGAACGACAACCAGCCCTCGGAAGAATCTGCTGCTACTTACACCAAGATGCTTGAACTTCTCGATCTTGACCCGCAGAACCGCACAGACCGCGCCGACACCTACCGCGAAGGCTTCGCACAGATTGCAAGCTACTATCTGAGCATCAAAGACGTAGACGGAGCCAAAACCTGGTATCTCAAAATGCTTGAACTCGACCCCGAAAACCAGGCCCTGCGCGATTACATCGAAAAGCTGAAATAAAGACGACTGGAAGCAATTCTTTTAATCTAAATCGCTTTAACAAACTCACGGAAGGGCTGTTTCCACCATGGGAACCGCCCTTCCATGTTGATTAGCCAATGATTGCCGACGACAACAACCCATATTTCACTGACTCCGAACGGCGTCAACTGCCAGGGCTATACCGCAAAGTGATTGGCGCGCTCGGACAGAACGCCTCGAACGGCGACATAGCCCGGTTGCGCAACGTAATTGCCGAAGGCATAAGCCACGGTCATTACGGTCGCGACCGTTTCGGACTGAACGCGCTGATTCACCGCTTGCAGACCGTAGACCTTATGGCCGAAGCCGTCAGTCCGGACCGGTCAATTTCCATCGCCCTGATGCTGGCCCCTCTGGCCCAGTCCGGATTTCTCAGCATCGAAAAGACGAATGAAGACTGGGGCGATGACATTGCCGGAATGGTCAGCGGACTGATTCGCGTCGACTCGCTCTATGGCAAGACAGCCAGCGTCGAAAGCGACAACTTCCGCAATCTGCTGCTCACCTTCGCCCAGGATATCCGCGTAATCATCACGGTCATCACAGAGCGCCTACAGCTCATGCGCGCAATCAACCATCACCCCGACGAAGAGGCCGTACGCTCGGTCGCTGCCGAAGCCCGCTATCTGTACGCTCCGCTGGCCCATCGCCTCGGCCTCTACGCAATCAAGAGCGAACTGGAAGACCTCAGCCTCAAGTACAGCAACCGCGAAGTGTACTCGAAAATCGCTCACGACCTTAATCAGCGCAAGGCCGCTCGCGACGCCTACATCGCTGACTTTATCGGTCCGGTCAAGAGCAAACTTGAGGCCGCGGGACTTAAATTCGATATCAAAGGCCGCACAAAGAGCATCAGTTCAATCTGGAATAAAATCCAAAAGCAACATAACGACCTTGACCATATCTACGACCTCTTCGCAATCCGAGTCATTATTGATACTCCTCCCGAACGCGAAAAGGCCGACTGCTGGCTCGCCTATTCGATTGTGACAGACATGTACAAACCGAATCCGGCACGAATGAAGGACTGGATTTCGATTCCGAAAAGCAACGGATATGAAAGCCTCCACACGACGGTCAGCGGTCCGCAGGGAAAATGGGTCGAAGTTCAGATACGCACGCGTCGGATGGACCTCGTGGCCGAAAAAGGTCTGGCGGCACATTGGCGCTACAAAGGCATCAAAGGCGAGCGCGGACTTGACGCATGGATGAACAATGTCCGTGATATTCTCGAAACAGCAGAATCCGGACCGATGGAACTGATGAAGAATATGAGCATGGACGTCTACTCTGACGAGGTGTTCGTGTTCACGCCCCGTGGCGACCTCCACCGCCTGCCAAAGGGAGCTACGGTTCTCGACTTCGCCTTCTCAATTCACACGAAGCTCGGATGCTCATGCACAGGCGGACGCGTCAACGGAAAGAACCGCAAGATAAACCACCGGCTTCAGAGCGGCGACACAGTCGAAATCAACACCTCGGCCCAGCAAACCCCCGGACGCGACTGGCTACAGTTCGTCGTGACATCAAAAGCACGCACGAAAATCCGACAGGTTCTCAACGAAGCGCAGAACCGACGCGCCGACCTTGGCCGCGAAACCCTCAGCCGACGCGCCAAGAACCGAAAAATGGAACTGGACGAGCCGACTCTGATGCGCTTCATCAAGAAAGCGGGCTACAAAACCGTCACTGACTTCTATGCCGCCATTGCCGAAGAGCAACTTGACGCCAACCGCGTTCTTGAACAATATGTCGAGTTCGCCACTCCGGAAGAGGCGCCTGCCGATGACCGCCGCTCGGCCGAAGGCTTTGTCTTTCAACAGACCGACGACGATCACGCAAGCGGAAAATCAAGCGACGTGCTTGTAATCGGCTCCTCATCGCTCAAGGGAATGAACTACAAAATGGCCCGCTGCTGCAACCCTATTTACGGCGACCCCGTTTTCGGCTTTATCAGCTCGGACGGAGTGGTTAAGATTCATCGGTCCGACTGTCCGAACGCCGGTCACATCCGCGAGCGCTACCCTTACCGTATAATCACGACCCGCTGGAGCGGTGCAGGCGACACGTCATTTCCTGCCACTCTCTCCGTTACCGGTACTGACGACATCGGCATCGTGACGAACATATCATCCGTAATAAACAAGGAAAAAGACATCCAGCTGCGCAACATTGCGATTGACTCGCTCGACGGCCTTTTCCGCGGCACTCTGACCGTCGGCGTCAACTCAACCCGTGCGCTCGACTCCCTAATCAAAAAAATAAAGACAATCAAGGGCGTAAAAACCGCCATCCGCCTCAAATAAAGAAAAATGAAACCGATAATTCATCTTTTGCCCCTCTTGCTCCTCTTTGCCGCCTGCGGCAATAACAATCAAGATCGCGAACTGGCTGACAGCCTTGTGGCCGAGGCCTCGACCGCACTTGACCGCGGCGACTTCGACCGCGCATCAGAACTCCTCGACACACTCTCAGCACGCTACCCTCATGAGGTCGAAGCCGGAAGAAACGCACTCAAACTGCGTCCGCGCATCATGGAGCGCAAAACAGCCCAGGAAATCATCGAGCTACAAACCCTGATGGCCGCGACTTCACAGTATGTCGACTCTCTCTCTCGCATGTTCCATTCGGTCAAACGTTCGGAAGAACAGCTGGAACCCTATCTGATTCATAAAGACGTACCGTCAAACTGGCGCGAGCGCAACACAGCGATTGCCCGGCTCAGTCCTTCCGGCGAATTCTACGTTATTTCATCGCTCGCCGGCCGCACTACGAAACATACTGCCATTTCGTTCACGGCAGACGGCATTACGGTTACGTCCGGCACCGTTCCATTCGACCCGGAGTCGAGCCTCAGCCGCGAAAGCGTACGCTTCGCCGCAGGCAAGGCTGACACTCTCGGAGTCTTTGCTATGCAGATGGACGGCAATCCACTGCGTCTTGACTTTGTTGGCGGCAAAAAGGCACCGTCAGTCACGCTCTCGGCCAAAGAAACCCACGCGATTGCCGACACCTGGCGTCTCAGCCGCGCCCTCTCGACCATCGCTCCCTCCGGCCGTCGCCTCGAGCAACTGAAAGCCAAGCTTCAAGTCAGCCGCGACCAGCAGGCCCGTCAGAACAATGAGCAAACCGAGGCTGAAAAATAAATAGCATTGAACTTTCTGGCAAAAGATTTGGTTCGGGAAGGAATTTTTGCTAACTTTGCAGTCGCAAAGACGCCACAATAGCTCAGTCGGTAGAGCATTTCATTCGTAACGAAAAGGTCCGGGGTTCGAACCCCCGTTGTGGCTCATGAACAAACAGACGGCTCCAGCCGCCTGTTTTTTTATCGCCGGGAACGGCGCGGAGGCAGGGCGATGTCCTCAAGGTGGGTAAGAGTCAATGTACCGTCAGGGTGAGTTGTGACCAACACGGCGTCAATCTGCGCCTCATGGGGGAGGTTCTTCATGCGCACGTAGGAGTCAGCCGCCCGCGAAAGGCGGGAAAGTTTTTCGCGATTTATTGAAAAATCTGCGTCAAAATGGTCCTCACGTCGCGTTTTCACTTCGACAAACACAATCCGATTGGCAAATTGCGCCAAAATATCAACCTCAACATTTCCAATACGGACCTGACGGTCAACAATTGCATAGCCCTTACCGGTCAGCAGTTCGACAGCCTCACGCTCGCCAGCATTGCCTATATCCTTTGTACTCATAGCTTACGGTCGAGCCTGTGCAGCCAGCAGACGGTGGCCGATTCGGCAGTAAAGACACTTGCGCACATCGCAATACTGGCGATGAAGATGAATCATCGCCTGCGAAATCAGCGCGTTCGGACATGCAATTCCTGCGTCAACAAAATGACGGATAAACCGATTATTCTCGCCAGGTAGATGTTCAAGCAGGTCAACGGCACGATCCTGAAGCGAGTCGTCACCCGTGTGGCGCCCGTAAGCCATCATCAGAGGCACGACGACGTTAATCACGAGCATATCAACCGTTCCGCGTCCGAGGGCAACAGGCCTCAGCGAAGGCGTCGGAGCTGCAAAATTGAAATGGTCAACCCAGTAGCCACACAAAGTCACGTCAAAAAGCTCACGTGCGCGGCTCTCATTATCAACATCAAGAATCCGTCGCAGCAAAGAAAATCCGCCGTAGGTCATTGCGGCCAGCGCAGCCAGGCGTCTGTGAGGGAACGAGGCGGGACGCATGCGGCTCATGCGCCAGCCGAGATGCTCAAGCGGCTTCAGACCAAACTTATTACACAAAAAAGCATATTCGCGCCGAAGATGTTCAACATATCCGTCGGCTCCAGGAGCCTCGAGCAACCCCGCCTGCCCGAACAAGAAAGCCTCGAGGGTCAAAAGCGAGTCAGAATGTTTGTGAAGCAGGCGCAACGGCAGTGAGGCTGCGACGCGTTCGAACGCATCGCCATTGATTCCGGCACCCATCGCACGAGCAAGCGTAATAAAAGTGGCTTGTTCCCAATCGCCGTTGCAGCGTTGCAGGCGCTCGTCAACGGCGTCGGCCTTCGTATGTAAGCGCTCAAACGCGAGCGAATCAAGCCAACTGCGCACAAGGACGGGCGGCAATCCATTGATCGAGCCGACACATGCAAGCTGATTGGCCGAGTTGTTGACAAACCGTCCGTAACGCTCGGCGAAATCGCGAGCCGTCGGCAAAACAATCTGAGGGATAACATGGCCGTCAGGGCGCGAGACCCGACAGTCATTGACCTCGACAACATGGAGAATAACTGAATCGTAGGCGCGGTTGTCCTGGTGTCCGTGGCGATACCAGTCGCTCGCACGCGTATGAATTTCGACATTACCGCACCAAAAGCGGTCGCCGATACGCACTTTAGCGTTAAAAAAATCGGGGCCGGCATCTCGGTTGAGCTGACCGACATCGATCACCGCGACGGTCTCGCCGTCGACCGTGCGCAGGTCTCCGGCAAGCCAGAGGCGATGATGCCAGACATACTGCATCAGCTCCTCCATCCGCGTCCTAAATTTTACCGGGATTAACCCGTTTGACAACGCCAACGTAGATCAGCAGAATGACGTTCATCATCAAGGCATAAATTGTTGCCGGAATAGCCAGTTCAGGCTGATTGAAGACAAACGGCGAAGCCGCCAACGCCATAGCCTGAGCAGCGTTCTGCATGCCGACCTCAATCACAAGAGTCCGACGCTCGCGATGGTTCAGGCGGGCAATCACACTGAGCGCTGCGCCACAAAGCATGCCGCCGAGAACCAGACAGGTTACAACGGTAAACAGCTGACCGAAGTAAACCGAGATAATGTCACGGTTAACAACAAAAAAGATGACAGCCAGGAGCATCAGAGCCGGAAAGGCAACGCGGCCAATGACCTTATGGAGCTTGGCAGACAGCGACGGGCGAAAAACGCGAAGCATCATGCCGAGAATAATCGGCACCAACACCAGCACAAGGTTCTGCACAACGAGATTAGTCAACGGAAGTTCGACACTCGCTCCCATCAACAACGGGAGGGTAATCATCGTTATAATGGAGCTGAAAGCCGTCAGCGAGACAGAGAGTGCAACATCGCCCTTGGCGATTCCCGTAAAAACATTACTGGAGCTGCCGCCGGGACAACACGCAATCAGGAGGAGTCCGACAAAGAGATAGTCCTTCAATCCGAAAAATGTGGCAAGCGTGAAAGCAAGCGACGGAAGCAAGACAATCTGGCCGAGCAGTCCGGTCAACAAAGCGCGCGGACGCTTGAAAATCAATCCGAAGTTATCAACTCTCAGCCCGAGGCCAAGATCAAACATCAGAATAATAAGAATCGGAAGAACGATGAGAACAGAATTCATCTGTATGCGATAAAAAGAAGTAAAAAACCGATTGAAAAATCAAAGACGCGGGCATTAAATCCCGCGTCTTTATTCTTTATTGTCAAAAGCTGCGGAGCAGAATCACTCCTGATACTTCTTGACGATGATAGTAGCGTTATGACCACCGAAACCGAACACATTGCTCAGAGCGGCGCGAACGGGGCGTTTCTGGGCGAAATTGAATGTAAGGTTAAGGTCTTCAGGGATGTTGGGTTCAACATCGTCAGCAGCGTGGTTGATTGTCGGCGGAATGATACCTTCCTCAACAGCCTTGATGCTGAAAATTGCTTCAAGAGCGCCGGTTGCACCGAGCAGGTGGCCGGTCATTGATTTGGTCGAGCTGATGTTGATATTCTTGACTGAATCGCCGAACACGCCGCAGATTGCCTTGATTTCGCTGACGTCACCGACAGGGGTCGAGGTGCCGTGAGCGTTGATGTAGTCAATATCTTCAGGCTTCATGTTGGCATCCTCAAGGGCGTTGCGCATCGAGAGCATGGCACCGAGTCCTTCAGGATGGGTAGCGGTCAGATGGTGAGCGTCGGCGCTCATGCCGCCACCAACAACTTCAGCGTAAATTTTCGCACCACGAGCCTTAGCATGTTCGAGTTCCTCAAGAATGAGAACGGCAGAACCCTCGCCCATTACGAAGCCGTCACGGCTTGCGCTGAACGGACGGCTTGCGCCCTGCGGATCGTCATTGCGGGTCGAGAGGGCGTGCATTGAGTTGAAGCCGCCAACGCCAGCCGGGAAGATTGCCGCTTCTGCGCCACCGGTGATAATCGCATCGGCTTTGCCCAGACGAATCAGGTTGAACGCATCAATGATTGAGTTGTTTGATGAGGCGCAGGCACTGACTGTACCGTAGTTCGGACCGTGAAATCCGTACTCCATCGAGATGTGGCCTGACGCGATGTCGGCAATCATCTTGGGGATGAAGAAGGGGTTATACTTGGGACCCATCTCTTCGCCGTGGAGGGCGAAATAGCCGGCCTCTTCCTCGAAGGTATGCAGGCCGCCGATTCCGGCAGCGACGATTACGCCAACGCGGTTTTTATCGATATTCTCGTTGGTAAGATCGGCGTCGGCAACTGCCTGACGGGCTGCCACGAGGGCATACTGGGCATAGAGGTCCAACTGACGAACTTTCTTGCGGTCAAAATGGTCAGCGGCATTGAAGTTCTTAACTTCGCAGGCAAACTGCGTTTTGAACTTCGAGGCGTCGAAATGAGTAATAGGGGCAGCACCGCTCTTGCCTTCAACAGCGGCAGCCCAGGTCGATTCAACGTCATTGCCAAGGGGAGTGATTGCTCCCAGTCCGGTAACTACGACTCTTTTAAGTTCCATCTAATAGTCTAAGTGGTTGAAAAAAATGGGGTGAGGAGAAAGGTCAGGATGAAGTTAAAAAACGTCAGAAACAGGGATTAGCCCTTAACGTTTTCGATGTAAGCGATAGCGTCACCTACAGTCTGGATCTTCTGAGCGTCATCTTCGGGAATTGAGATTTCGAATTCCTTCTCAAGCTCCATGATAAGCTCAACGGTGTCAAGGCTGTCAGCACCGAGGTCGGTGGTGAAAGATGCTTCGGGAGTTACTTCGTTCTCATCGACTGCGAGTTTGTCAACGATGATAGCTTTTACGCGATCTGCAATTTCAGACATAATTAAATTTTTTAGTAAATGAATGGTTATTCAGATTAAAATCGGTGCAAAGTAACGAAAAATCCATGACATACGAAAGTATTTGATAAAAAAAGTGGCCTTTCAGGCCCAAAAACGAACAATTTTAACTCATTTCGCGCCGCAGAAAAGCCTCATGTCGGCTCATGTCGGCATCGAACAGAGAGGCTATCAAACAACGAAATTTCAGTTTCATTGAATTGCCACAACCTTAATGATTTATAAGAGAAATATTGTTATATGTGTATCAAAATGAAAAAATACAGACATTTATCTTTTGAGAACATACTTTTATTTAGTTACTTTGTAGATATGATATATCTGATGAGCCAGAAACAAGTGAGGAATCTATTTGATGTAATCATTGCGAAGATTAAAGCTGCCACATATAATATCAAACCCTGAATACTCTAAAAAAACGCGCTAAAACGTTCTCAAGCATTCTCAAAAAAGTCTAAAAGTGACTAAAAAACTGTGACACTTGCAAATATCACAGTTTTTTTGTATATTTACGCCCATATTTCAATATATATCATATAACATGAGAAAAGTTAGTATACTTATTAGTATATTAGTGCAATTTATTGGCACATTATCATTTATCGCGAATTCAAAGGAAAGCGACTACGTACATCTTGGCTTGGCTAAAATTGGGGTGCGAGCCATCGTTTTAGATGATGAGAATTGCGTTGTTAATACAGATAGCATTTTGGATCAAATTGACATCTATGCAGTCACGCTACCCATTTTTGCAAAAACCGAGCAAGAAAAACTAACATTATTGGAGCGAGATGGGTATATTTTTCATGCAGAGGTGCCAACCGAAATATTAGAAAACATAGGTGGAATCAGAGTTTATAATGATGGCCACTTTATTGGAGGGACCCCTATATTGATGAGTCAGGAATCTCCAATGGGCATAATTATTTATATTGATCAATCCGGAACAATACGGGGTGTTCACTATCCATATATGGACATGAATAAATGGATGACAACTTCCTCTATTTCTGAAGCTGCACTTTCATGCAATCCATTTATGTTTGTACCTGAAGACATATCTCTATATCAAAAAGGATGGGAAGCTGTAAATGATTATAAGATGACAGAAATATGGCCTAAATTTCAGCAAAACATCTTAAAAGATAATACTGTGCCAGAAGAAGCTGCCGATTGGCTGCTTAACAATCTAAAAATTAGATTTGCGACACAATGTGTTTTAACATATACTCTTGGTGCGAAGATTTTGGCAAACCTTGATGTTGAGGAACCCCCTATGGCGGCTTACTCTTTCCTTGACAGCATCAACTATGCTCCTGAAGTATTGCTAAAAAATACTACGATGATGCCTGTGCGCGATTTATTTAATGCCATTTTACGTTATCCGGAAGGCGGATTGCCCCCAATTGGGGACTTATCTATTCACAAGTGGCAAACTGAAATAGATTCGAAATTATCACAAGCAATGCAAACTCGGCCACAGCTTCTGTTGGACCTGCTGGCTGCAATGTCGTATATACAGCAGATCGAAGCAGGACAACAGCTGTCAGATACACAAATCACAAACATAAATACCGAACTTCAAAATGATTTGTGTAAAATTATTCTCAACAGGAACGCTAAAGGAGCAAACTTGAACCATGCAAAACCCGAACTTCTGGACTTGGTTAACAAGCCTTTTAATCTAAAAGAATTTATTGACAGGAATTACCCGGGATCTCCCGTTGTGATAGATTTATGGAACACATGGTGTGGCCCATGTAAATCCGCCATATATCAATGTGAGGATATTCAGAATGAATCTATAAACTCCAATGTATCGTTTGTTTACATATGTGATGAATCGTCCCCAATGGCAAAATGGGAAAAGGATGCTCCCCAAATTGGATTTATCCAATTAAGAATAAGCAAAGAGGCGATGAATGACCTCATTGAGCAATATAAATTCATTGGTTTCCCATCATACTTATTTTTTGATTCCGAACATAACGTTACTTCCTCCTTCACTTCTTTTCCGGGAGAAAGAATATACCGTCAATGTTTGGGCAGAATTGCAAACTAAAATTTAATGATCAAGCCAGGGCCAGGAAGAGACATATGTCTTTAGCTCATCCGGTAGCATAGAGCATACTTTGCAGTATTCCTTCTTTGTGGTTATGATTAGAGGTTCATATGAGTTGGAACTGTTTATACCTCTGGGATGATGGAGATGGTGTATTTTCCCATCTATTCGTTGAGGTTTATGTCCGAGAATATCAAGCCTATGTTCGCGTTCAAAGTCCTCTGGCCCCCATCCGGGAAAATACTCGTTTTCCCACCCGAATCTACGATATCGATTCACATTCACAAGGAATGCACCGCCAACAGATATAAAACCGAACATCAAATACTGGTTCCCGTCTACGGTATCAAAGATTTCCGGGTCTATTGTTTCTCTAAATTTATCTGAGAAATACGCATCATGACCAACAAATCTTCCATCATAAGGGTAAACTATAACATTTTCCTTATCGGTTAGCCTTTTGTTAGCTTCCTTTAGTTGCTCAATAGGCACAACGACATCAGAATCTATTACCGCAGCATTCTGAGTATCCACAATTCTGAACTCTTCATTGATATAATGAGTTCGATGAAAAATAGGATTATCATCGAAAACAAACGCATACTTTAGTGCAGGAAATCGCTGTTCTAAGATAGTACTCAACTTCGACTCCTTATCTGCTTCCAACAGTATAAGAGGGCAAGTTGTATACTTATTATAGTATGCTAACGTCGCTAAAATGTTATTCAGCCGTTCTTGAGCTACCGGATTCGTTCATTGTCATCAAGCACAGATGAGATAACTCCCTGAGAATAGAATTTCAGATTGGGCGTTCTAATTTAGTTAGTTGTTTTGATGGCTTTATCAATATCCCGCACGATAGCTGTCTATATTGGGGTCATTTCCGATTATTGAATTCTAATACATATTCAATAGTCGATGGAATTTGCGAAACAGCATAATGATGTAACATCAGTAGCACTTAAAATGAGGTTGCCTACCTAATATTTCCAATTATAATCGTTTGGGTTTCGTCGTGATATAGTCTTCAAATGGTGGAAGCATAGAAATTCGAGGATGCATATTCCATCCGTGAAGTTCCGGAATTTCACTTAGTTCTTGTCCATCAATGTCAATTATAATCCATCGGCCGTCTGTCGTTGTTGCAAAAGCGGTCTGCTTATCGTAGAACGGCCGGATATGAATGAACGGTGTCGGCACAATGTGTTGACCTTGAAGGTTACATAAATATGTCACATCACCATCTTTTTTACTCAATCTTTCCGCGCCTAACAACCATACCGGGGCATGATTTTCTGTCAAAACAGTGCCTTTGGTATTGATAACTCTGTATATGCCTTTATTTGATACTAACAAGCAAGAATCAACAGCCCCATTGAGCATCCAACGACCCGGCATGCTGAAAACCTCTTTTGCATCAAAGTCCAGCATAACGGTTTTGTCTTTTTTCCACATTGCGAGCAACCCGCAATAGAAAGTTGGGGTTTGGGGGTATGTGGCCTCATAGTCAAGAAATGATACATTCGCTTTTTGGCGCCCCTTCTTATCTATAATAAAATAATCGCCATTATGCGGCTTCTTGACAACGGCATGCCCACAGTTAAATCTGTACGCTTCACTAAATTTAGGCTCAATTACCACATTACCTAATGTGTCAACATATCCGTACCCACGACTGGTGGATATAACAGCAAAGCCTTCACTGAAACTACGCACAGTAACTATTGCCGAATCCAAATAAACCTTAAACTCGCCTTTCCGGTCAATAATACCAAGCCGATCAGTCTGATCGGCCGCAACGGTACGACTATACCCTGATGGAAAGGGGAATAACTGCGAAAAACCTCCTTTGACCCTATGGATCCGGTTAAGAGAATCTATTGTGAAAATTGTAATATAATGTCTGGCATTATTAAAAACATACGACGTATTGTCAACGGCGACACTGATCCTCGGATGGGTGTCACTGACTATGTTTCCGTCATTGCGAACCAACTTATAATTAAGTGTGTCAAGCAACGATTTATAGTTAAACGGTCCGTCTGCAGCGAGGTGATGCGTAACATTGGGAAGTGATTCTGTGAATCCATCTGCCCAAAGTGTGCAAATACTGCACAAACTAAAAATGAAGGTTATCAGTTTTTTCATGGGTTATTTGCGTTTGGGTTTGGCATTAAACCGGTAATACACATGGAATAACAAGTATGATGGAATCACATTGCTAACCGTTTCTGTTCGCGCCTGAGCATTGATGGCATATGTTATATTATTAAGTTGCTGAAGTATATCATATGCATCTAACACGATTGTTACGGCTCCTTTAAAAATTGATTTACTTACACGGGCATTCCATACAAATTCAGTATTATTTAAGCGGGAATCAAGGAATCCTCGGCGGGTATATAAAGTTAAATCTGTTGATATGCCCCAATTCTTGGGCAAGTTAAAAATTGCTGAAGTACCATAATTGCATGTCCATGACGTAAAATCGACAAAACCTATGTCTGAACTTGTGTATCGGTTCAAACGAGCATCCGCAAAAGCCGTCAGACGATGTTTTCCAACGTGCCAATTGAGCGACAATTTTTCAGATGCGGCAAAACTGTTTACAATATTTTTGGGAGCAACGACTGAAAAATCAATATTCTCGGCGTATGTCCCGATTAGATCAACGCTGCGATTGTATATACCCCGTGTTGTGGTAGTGAAATTAAACTGCCTGTTTTTGCCAAAAGGGAAGAAAAATTCATATGAGAAGTTTGCCCTCATATTTCCGTCAACATTGTAGGTACGATAAGTCTTTTGACCGGTAAGTATATCATAATAATACCCTCGCGCCAGAGCGTTGTGTGTATTGTTATACTCGACAAAAAATAAATGCTTGCGCTTCTTCGAGTCAGACCTATCTGCACGAAACTTAAATGTGTACATATTCGATGGTGTCAGATTAGTATTCCCAAGTACTCTGTTCAGGGGGTCCGTTACCGGAAGATCCACAAGATTTATCATTGCAGGGGCCGTGGAGTTTACCATAGCGTCAATATGGTAATTCCAATTTTTACGGGTTATATTGTGAAACATAATGTATATAGACGCCTGCGGTAGCCAGAATGTACGAGTCTCGTCTATACTATTTTCCCCCTTATTATATTCAAAAATACGGTGCGATGCCGTAACGCTTGCATTACATACACATAATAGAAAACAGATAATCTTTATTTACCTCAAAAGCCACGGAATGACCCGGAGCTATTCCAACAGTATGGTCCAAGACCCGCTCTTTACTCATGTAACTATTGTTGACATCCATCACTGTCAGAGCCTGGGTCATTGAAGGTAAAATCTCAAGGGAAGTATTTCCTGCAAGCTCATCAAGAAGGTATAATTCCGACGTACGGGTCTGCGCCATATGGTGAACCTCATACCATACCGGCAATTGAATCATATGAAATTGCAGATATTTCGTATAAGATACCATCCCGCTCAAATTTAATGTATGGTCAGGATAGTTTTTGAAATACTGAGATTGCTTTGCCGACGGAATAGCACTTTGACCTTCATTCTGTTCAAATCTATTCTGCCGCTCAGATTCACTATGGCTATAATTTCCGGATAAACTAAGTGACACAAGACTCTTATTTGACATTCTTAAGTCCGCCTTTGCACTCAAATCTCCCTTATAATCTTTGTCGTTTGACATCCATTCACGCATATCGCGATTAAGCATAATTGAGACCAGGTCAGGAGCCAATTCATAAATCTGTTGCACACGACTGCGTGAAATCTCCGCTATTTGCTCATTAAAAGCAGCACTCACCGAACTTCCAACATTATCATTTTTTCGATAAGTAAATGATGGCATCACCGTAAGATTCGCATTACTGCCTAATTTGGTAAATGCAGTATGTTTAGTGGAAATGTTAAAAGTTTTATTCAGTGTATTTCGCCATAAATAGTCAAATGTATTACCTGTTGAAAGAAAATTTTCTTGCACACTTGTAATGTCTTTATTTTCCGCATTATGCAGAGCGTCAATACTTCCTTTTAATTCCCACACATCGTCTGAACCTTTAACCATGTACGTTAATCCCCCGTTTTCCCGTTTCGAAACTCCATCACCCATCCGATTGCTGGACCACGCACCATCCTTTGCTCCCGGAGTGGACGCATCGCTCAAATTATTTGCTCCGCCAAACAAAGTGACACTGATATTATCGGAAAACCACATCCCAAAAAGTTTTCCAAGATAACGGTCATGAGTACCATATCCCGCTTCTGCATTGAGAATCCATCCGTTTGAATACTGACGCTTCAATCTCACATCCATAACATGGGTTTTATCTCCCGTATCTATTCCCATAAGTTCGTCACGTCGACCGGATTTATCGTATACAGCAATGTCCTTTACGGTATATGCAGATAAATTCTGTAACATCAGTTCTTTCTTGCCGTTAAACAAGTCCTTGCCATTAAGCAGCAGATTATCAACACGCTGTCCGTCACAATAAATCACGCCGTTACTCCGCAACTCAACACCGGGCATCTGCTCAAGAAGAGCGTCAAGAGTTGACCCCTCGGCCAACACAAAAGCATCCGCATTGTAAATCAACGTGTCTCCCTTATTGTAAAACATCACCTTAGAAGCCGTAACCGATACTTCACGCAATCTATTTTCTCTATGAATATTCATGTAGACAGCCGGGCATTGGACCGGGTTATTCATATCCGGTGTTCGTTACAGAGTGACCCATTCAGTGTCATACTTATCAGTTTCAACCATGCGCCGTCGGCCATTATCGCCCTGAACCAGTTCAGTGCCGATAATCTCCAGAACATACTCTTGACTACTATTTGCGCCAATTATTACGTTCAAAACGCCTCCGGTTTCCTCATTTGCGAAAACATTGGTAACGAAAGTTGTTGCGGAATCCCCACGTAAGTATAATTTACCTTTTGCATTTATAGCATGACGGGTTAATGCATCCTTCACTGGAACTTGAAAGACGAACTGGGCTAAACACGCGGCAACTGTTAGCAAAAACATTATGCCAGAACAAAGAATGCGTTTCATATCATGATAATGTATTATTTTGCAAAAATATACATTTTTTTGATAATATGCAATTTATTGAATAACAGTATTCAACGAAAATAATACACCTTAGGGATAAAACCATACACAATAATTAAAATAAATAGAAAGGCTGTCTAACTTTTGTTAGGCAGCCTCTCCGGCGGATTACGGTGAGTTGAGGAGAAAGTGTGTTGCGGTGATGACAGGAGCGAGAGGGTTACTTCACGCGGACAACCTTGCGGGTTGCGGCGTTGATGTAGAGTCCGGGGCGGGGAGTGCCACTGACAATGCGTCCCTGAAGATCAAAGAGATCAAGACCGCTCTCGGCTTCGATTTCATCAATGCCGCTCTCAGGATCTGCTCCCATGACGATTTCCAGCGGAGTGTTGTCGTCTGTGAGAACATATGCGGTGCAGGGATTGACCGTTCCGGGTTCCTCAACCGAGAACTTCAGGCCCTGCGGGGTACTGACAAGCTGCTGGCGGGCGCCGACTTCAGCCTTGATGCAGGAGCCTGTCATTGCAGACGGATACCAGACGGGAGTGCCGACGGTAGGCAGCGCATAGGCTGTGTTGGGCTGACCCTTGATGATGAACGGCGTCTTGGCGGCGACTCCATCGACAGCCGGCTCCATGTATGCCTTGCCGTCGCGCACGGAGGTCACGACCCATGCCTCGAGACCCTCGGGCAGAGTGATGTTGGCGGGAAGGACTGTTGAAAGATAGCCGTTGGCATCCGTAGTCACACTAATCTCCTTGACTTCCTCGAACCAGAACTGCATAGCGGTTTCGGTCTGATCCCAAGCAACGAGTTCGTTATTGCCGGATACGGTGATGCGGGCTTCGTCGGCATTGGCGAAACGCAGTCTCATCTGGCGTTTGTAGTCATTGTAAGGATCAATGTTGAAGACAGTGGCCTTCGAGGGATCTTCGTCAAGCCACGCCTTGGAGTTGTTGGAGGTTCCGCAGGTAACGAACCAACCGGGGGCGTTTGCGTAAAGCCGCACATTCCAGGGGTCGCCCCCTTCGGGAATCAGGCTGAAGATGCTGAGGTCTTCAAGATAGTCCTCAGAGGCGGTCGCAAACGTCGGGGTCTTCAATTTTACGGAAATGAGCTGACCGTTTTCCTTGACGGCCACAAGATTCGAAGAGTAGGCTCCGGGGCGGTTCTGATTGCGCATGCGATAGTAGCCATGCTGAGGCAGACGTCCGGCAACGGCGCGATTATATGCTTCTTCGAACTGAGTCAGAGTGTAACGGTCAGGCGATTCAAGCATTTCCTTGATTTCCCAGAGAGGATAAGCTCCGGCATAGGCCTGTTCAGAGGCCTTGTCGAGCATCTTTTCCGCTTTGGCAACAAAGTCGACATAGCGCTGAAGAGCGGCTTCACGGCCGGCAAGAATTTTCTGTTCAATGACATCCTGCTCTTCGGCGGTCAGTTCGCGGTTCGGAGAGTCGGAAATCAGGAAGCAGAAGCCGGTGTCCTTATAATTCTGGCGGGTGACATCGTCGGCAAAAATCACGGCACCCTTGGTCTCTTTAGTCAGACCGAGGATATTGCCGCCACAATCCAGAACCCAGTAGCCGGCGGTTTCGAGGAACACTGGGGTCAGCTTGACGGCCTCGTCGGTGAACACGGCCTGATACTTTGAATTGGCCGTAAGGAATTTTTCGGCCCCGAGGTTATAGAGGAAGTAGCCCTTTTCCGATGCGGAATAGTGGATTGACCACTGGGCATCGGCCGATTCGGCGCTGATTCCCGAGTTCTTGGCCTGGCATACGTCCGTTCCTTCAAGATAGTAGAGCGAACCGTAGACAGAACCGGTATTGCCCTGACGCTTGATGACGTAGGCGGTTTTATTGTCGAGCGCCTCAAGAGTCTTGATATTGGCGGCGAAAGCTCCTGAACCGAGCGTCAGAGCGCCAATCATCATAGAGCAGGCTGTAATTATTCTGTTTTTCATCTTTTTTGAGCGGAATTAATTGTCAGTGGGGAGAATCGGACGGTCATTGGGAATCTCGACCTTGGGGAAGGAGGGAGAGTGGACCTTGGAAATCTTGTCGCGCATGGCGTCGGAGAGCGGACGGATTGTGCCATCTTTCTCAAGGGCCTCCATGTCGGCCTTGAACTCGTCGAACATGTCTTGGGTCATGATGTAATATTGGATACCATAGTCACCCTGTTCGAGCGCGCAGACCGAAATGCAGCCAAAGCGTTCAAAGTAGCTCCAGAGATTATAGCCGGTCAGGCGCGAAGCCTTGCGGATAAAGTTCATTATAAACGGTGCGGAATTCTGCTGCCACCAGTGGTCGCCGTTTTCCTTGAAATACTTTTTGGTTGTCCAGACCGAAGTCGGATACTTCTCGATGAACTGCTGAGCCTTGTTAACTGAGGGGTCAGTGGTCTTGTTGCCGTTGAAAATCGAGGCGAGAAGCTCATACTTGTCAACGCCGTCGGTCTTTTCAACGGTCGAGCCTTCGGGACGGTCATTCTGGCGCAGCGATTCAAACAGGTCGGGCCAGAGGTCGGGACGATAATCTTCGGCCGGACGATCTGCGTTGGCTTCCGAGAACCAGAACATCAGGTTCACGTACGGACCGAGAATCAGTTCGCCATTGTTGCCCGAGTAGGCCTCAATCGCATTCAATGCGGTGTTGGAGTTCACAATGTTCTGCGACTCTTCGGCGTAAGGAGCCTCACCCTCCTTTGGAGCAAAACGGCGCGACGGATACTTGGGCTGATTCTGGGCAAAATCCGCCAGTTCTTTACACCAGCCGAACGCATTGCCAGCCTTGGCAGCCTTTCCGGCATCCTGACGGAGCGACATGACGATATTGTCAACGTCATTTGCGGTCTTGGTTTCGCCATCCTTCGGAGCGGAGATTGCGCGGTTGTAGTCGTCGTTGAGGAAGATTTTCTGGATGTGACCGGGCTGCTCAACTCCGTTTTTATCAATATAGGACTGCCACTTATGAGTCGGGTAGCGGCCGGGATTGACGTCAATCGGATAACCCATGTGGGCAACGTTATAGGCCGAGAAGATGTTATTGGATACTTCGGCCATGCCGGTCCAGCGGAAATAGGGTGTCATCTGGTGCTGGTGGCCCCATTCGTGGCTAAGGCCCCAGATTGCGTCATTGTCGTTCTGCATCAGGTTGATCGGGCTGCAGACGCGATTCTGCGTATTGTACATGAACGACGGTCCGAGCGCACCCTGGAACATATAATAGGTGTAGTTCACATATGCCATGGTGCGGTTTTTCGGCACTCGGTTATACTTTTCAACGCCCAGCACGCGGTGTTCCCAGATAATCAGTTCGTCAAAAATATTAATCAGGCGAACCCATTCGCCGGAAGCGTACTGCTTGAGAGCCTCGGTCTGCCAGACACCCTGAGTGCGCGTGCCGACGATGTCCATACAGGGATATACAGCCTTGTCCAGCACGGCCTTGTTTTCAGCATTGGTCTTGGTGTTTGAGAGAAAACCGTTAACCAGACCGCCGACAATATGAACAGTCACGTCAGAACCGGTTCCGTTCTCAACACCTTCGTCGTCGAAGTTATTGATGTAAGCCAGACACATGTCGTCACCTTCAACGCGCTTGTTCGGACGATTCGGTACGGGAATGTCAATCACGTTGACGCCATTATAGAGTGTGTAGCTGCGTGATTCGCCGCCCCACTTAACATCGCGCTTGCCGTCCGAGGAATTTTCGTCGGCAACGGTGTATAGTTCATGGCCGTGCCAATAAAAGAGACCGAGTTCGACGGTAGATTTACGGTCTGTCAGGCCGTCGACAATCACGGTATATTTTCCGGGAGTCAGCGCCACACCGGTAACGCCGGAGTACTGCGAGTAGAGCTTGCCGGGAGCGTTCCACTCCTCTGAGAGGGTCCACGGACTCTTAATCGGCTCATGGGTTGATACGAGACCCTCAGACTTATAAAGTCCGTCAATCATCATCAAGCCGAGCGCTTTCAGCAGCGGATTGGCAACGGCCTCAACCTGAGCGCGAGTCGTGCCGGGTTTCAGCGCTGAGAAAACTTTGTCAGCAAACAGTTCGGAGCCTTCCATTTCGGCGACAGGCTTTTTGAACTGCATCTCGGCAACAGAGGCGAAGCAGCGCGAAGAATTGACAGAGTTATAACCCGAACGGACAATAAAGCGGACCGCATGGATTCCCTTCCGCATCTCCTCGGGGACGCTTACGGAGGTAGTCGCCGTTGACTCGCCGAAGTCGAAGGGGGCGTCCTGGATGGATGTCCAGGTGACATTGCGGTCGGCGTCCATCTTGCCAATCTGAATGTCGACCTTGCCGAAACATCCGTTCGAACCGCCGTCGGCGCGGGGAATATAGGCAATAGTGGCAATCTCGACCGTCTCGCTTACGGGAGCGCTCTTATCTGTGAAATAATACTCCAGCACGGGCCATTCCGACTCTTTCGCAGGGTCAAACCCATTGTATGAAGAGTGGTAAATCGTGCTTTGGTCGCGGTCGTAACTTTTTTCGATATTCTCGGAAGCCGAGTTGGCGCGTCCGTTGGCGCTCGTCGAGGCATCCTTGCTCCAGACGGGCCGCACCATCGTGGCGTCAACAGCCGCCTGGGCCTGATCGCTGACGCTCCAGCCCGGCTGACGCACGGTCAGCACGGCAGAACCACCGGCAGCAGTGCGCACGTTGAGCAGAGCGCTGCGGCTCGAGCCTGATAAATTTTCATCAACCAGAAGGACGAGTTTGCCATCGTTGACGCGGGGCGAAACCCAGCTGTCGCCGCTGACGGCATAAGTATAGCGCGAATAGCTCGGAATCTCAACTTCGACGCCCTCATAACTTTCGAGGTCAATCGAGTTATTTCCAAACAACACAACGCCACCCTGAGCTGCCGGGACGTCCTTTTGGGCATTGGCAGCAGGCACGGCCGCCAAGGCAAGCGCCGCGGCAACCAATGCGGTAATGGTATTAGTCTTCATTAAAAAAAGTTTTGAGAATGTATTGATTGATTAGTTATTAACACATTTAGAATACGCTCAGACATTCTTTTTATTATCGGCAAATATACGCAGTTATACAAAGATTTGCAAGCAATTGGAGTAAAATCTCGTTTTTTTTAACTAATTTTGCATCAACTATTCTGAAATAAGTTCTGACACTTCTCATCATAAGCAAACCCAAAATTCAACAAAGGCAATGCAGTTTGAAGATCTTGACCTGACCGACGACGTTCTTGACGCCCTCTACGACATGCACTTCGAGGAATGCACCCCGATTCAGGAGAAGGCCATTCCGGCAGCGCTGCGCGGCAACGACCTGATTGCCGTAGCCCAGACCGGCACGGGAAAGACGGCGGCTTTTCTGCTCCCCGTCATCAACGAACTCGGCAAGCGTGAGGCCTCGGACCGCATCAAGTGTGTCGTGATGACTCCGACACGTGAACTGGCCTTACAGATTGACCAACAACTTCAGGGTTTCAGCTATTTCCTGCCAATCAGCTCGCTGCCAATCTACGGCGGAACCGACGGCGCAGGCTATGCCCGTCAGCAGCATGGCCTCAAAACAGGAGCTGAAGTGGTCATCGCCACCCCGGGGCGCCTCCTGGCCCACATTTCAATGGGCTATGTCGACCTCTCGGCAGTCGAATTCTTCATTCTTGACGAGGCCGACCGCATGCTCGACATGGGATTCTACGACGACATCATGCAGATTGCATCCCGCCTGCCGAAAAAGCGCCAGACCCTGATGTTTTCCGCAACCATGCCGCCGAAAATCCAGAAGATGGCCAAGTCCCTCCTCGTCAACCCCGAGGAGATCAAGATTGCAGTCAGCAAACCGGGCGACAATATCCGCCAGTTGGCCTACAACGTTGACGAAACCCGGAAAGAGTCGCTGCTGCTCCATCTCTTCGAGACAATCAACTCCAAGCGTGTAATCGTCTTCTCTTCATCGAAAATCAAGGTAAAGGAACTTGCCCGCACCCTGCGCCGGCTGAAAGTACGCGCCGGCGAAATGCACTCGGACCTGGACCAGAGCGTCCGCGAAGAGGTCATGCGCAACTTCCGCGCCGGCAACGTCGACATCCTTGTGGCCACTGACATCGTTGCACGCGGAATTGACATTGACGACATCTCGATGGTTGTCAACTACGACGTCCCGCACGACGCCGAAGACTATGTCCACCGCATTGGCCGCACGGCGCGCGCAGGCGAAAGCGGCGTGGCCGTCACCCTCGTCAGCCCCAAGGAGCGCCGCAAGTTCAAGTTTATTGAAGATTTTATCGGCAAACGCATTACACGCGGCCAGATGCCCGGCCAGGAGAAACCGTCAGAACCCGAAAAGGCTGAAGCAGAGGCCGACGGGCCGCAAAAACCACGCCGCCGCAACCCGCGCTTCCATCATCAGAAACGCCGCCGCAAACCAAATTCACCGTCCTCCGGACAGAAGGAGTGAATTTTTTGCGGGTATTTTTGAGATTTCCATTTTATATTCGTAACTTTGCACGGATAAAAACAACGATTGTTCCCGTAGTTCAATGGATAGAATATCGGATTCCGGTTCCGACGATTAGGGTTCGACTCCCTACGGGAATACCATCTTTAAAGATAATTATCATTTCATTCGCCCATGAAAACGAATCTCAGCTCAAAAATTAAGCTTGACTCGATTCCCCCGCGGTATTACGACCCAAGCGACGAAATTGAACTCGCCGCCCTTACCCGCGAAGAAAAAATCGACACCAAAATTTACGAGACACTTCAGGAAGGCTCAGAAGGCATTGCCGAACACGTAATCCACGCCCTTCAGCGAGCCGAAGCAAAACGCGGCAAGTTCGTGATGGCGCTCGGCGCCGGCAACAGCGTGCGCAGCGTGGCTGCCGCCCTCGCCGAAGCCTATAAGGCCGGCAAGGTCAGCTTCAAGAACACCATCGTGTTCAACATCTGTGACTTCTACAACGACGGCAATCTGAACGGCCCCTCTACCGTCAACCGCATAAAGGAAAACTTCCTTGACCTCACGGATATTCCCGCCGAGAACTTCCACACCTTCGACCTCTCGGTCAGCAAGGAGAAAGTCGGCGAAATGTGTCGCGAATATGAAAACCAGATTGAAAACGCCGGCGGTCTTGACCTCGTACTCTGCCAGGTTGGTCCTCACGGAGCGCTCGGCCTGAACGAACCGGGTTCGACCGCTTCAAGCACCTGCCGCCTCGTTCTTCTAAGTGCCGAACAGCGCCAGAACGTCGGCTCGGCCTACAGCATTGACCACACTCCGACAACCGGCCTGACCCTCGGCATGAGCAACATCCTCTCCTCTCGCCGCATCATCACCATGGCATGGGGCGAAAACCGCGCCGAAATCGTCGAGAAGGCCGTTGAAGGCCCCGCAAGCCCCAACGTTCCCGCATCGCTCCTCCAGGGCCACACGCGCACCACTCTCGTTGTTGACATCAATGCGGCCGAGAACCTGACCCGCATTTCGCGCCCCTGGCTCGTAACCAACTGCGAATGGAACGACAAGTTGATCCGTCGCGCAATCGTATGGCTCTGCATGCAGACCGGCAAACCGATCCTCAAGCTGACCAATCAGGACTATAACGACCACGGTCTTGGCGAGCTTCTGGCAATCTACGGCAGCGGCTACAACGTGAACATCAAGGTGTTCAACGAACTGCAGCACACAATCACCGGATGGCCCGGCGGCAAACCCGGCGCGGACGACACTTACCGCCCCGAGCGCGCCCTGCCCTACCCCAAGCGCGTGATTGTCTTCTCGCCCCACCCCGACGACGACGTCATCTCCATGGGCGGCACTTTCAAGCGCCTCGTTGACCAGGGCCATGACGTTCACGTCGCATACGAGACATCGGGCAACATCGCCGTTGGCGACGAAGATATGATGCGCTACATCATGCTCAACGACTACATCGCGCCCATCTTCGGCTTCGACAACGACAACTTCAAGCAGAAGAGCAAGGAAATCAACGAATACGTGGCCAACAAGAAAGCCGGCGACATGGACAGCGCCGACATTCGCACTATCAAGACGATGATTCGTCAGGCCGAGGCCCGTACCGCCTGCAAATACATTGGCGTGAAGCCTGAAAACGTACACTTCCTGCGTCTCCCCTTCTACGAAACCGGCGCAATTAAGAAAGGTGACCTCACGGAGAAGGACATCGCAATCGTGCGCGACCTGATTCTGAGCGTCAAGCCCCACGAAATCTTCGTTGCCGGCGACCTTGCCGACCCCCACGGAACCCACCGCGTCTGCACCGACGCCGTTCTTGCCGTTATTGACGAATGTAAGGACGACGAATGGATGAAGGACTGCCGCATCTGGATGTATCGTGGCGCATGGGCAGAATGGGAAATCGACCACATTGAAATGGCAGTACCCATCTCGCCTGAAGAACTTCGCTTCAAGCGCAACTCGATTCTGAAGCATCAGAGTCAGATGGAAAACGCGCCGTTCCTTGGCGATGACGACCGCTTGTTCTGGCAGCGTGCCGAAGAGCGCAACCGCGCAACCGCACAGCTCTACGAGAAGCTCGGCCTCGCTTCCTACGAAGCAATGGAAGCCTTCGTCCAGTATCACCCCATACGCGAAGACTAAAACAACCACACAAACAATAAAAGAATTAGACAGCCTAACGTTCATTTGTTAGGCTGTCTAATTCTTTTATACTCTTCCCCCATCAAGGCAAACTCCAACAAGCGGACAGTCAGTCGCCGACCTCCTCTCCCCTACGCAAAAACGGAGGAGAGACGTCAGTGACGGATCAGAGAATAGAGCGGAGTAAAAAAGTCGCCGGGCGACGCTCCATCAGCGGAGTGTCGCCCGGCTATCAGAGATAGAAGGGTACTTCTTTAATTAGTTGCGGGCAATGCGCTTGACAGTCTTGTTGCCCTGACGCTCCAGGTAGATACCGTTGGCGGGAACATCGCTCAGACGACGGCCCTGAAGGTCAAAGAGTTCAACCTTGCCGTTAGCGACAGCAACGCCTGCAATGCCGTTTTCTTCACCGGCACCCTGAGTAACAACGAGGTCGAAATCAGAAGCGTAGCCGCGGAACTTAATAACGCCCTGACGGCCCTCAACGCCTGCGGGGAGGGCTTCAGCCTTGATGTTGACTTGGTTAGCCGAATACTCCTGGCCATTGATTTCAACGGTGCCGCGCACGGCTTCGAAGGTGAACCAGTCTGCGTCAGATTCAGCGGTCATGAGGCCCTCTTCAATGAGACTGGCCATGAGGAAGTAAGCGTCGAAGTGATATTCAACGTCGCCGCCTTCAACGGGAGCAGTCACTACGAGGTCTTTGCCGCCTTCATCGTTGAGGACGTAGGGGAAGAGAATATTGTAGTTGATGTTGAAGTCTGTTGCACCATAGAAAGGAGCGTTGGAACCATAAGTAAAGACGGAAGTGTCCCAAATCTTGGAGCCGGAGAGGACTTTAGCGTCTTCCACGCCTTTTTCCTTAGCGTCGAACTCAACGAGGATAGCAGAGTTGCAGGCATAGTATTCCATAACATCGGCTTCTTGGAGACTGGGAGCATCGAACTCGGTACCGGCATTGAAGAACATTGTGAAGTAAGTGATTGAGGGATCATTGAAGCCTTCGATGAACACACAGGCGTCTCCTTCAATTACGAGGGGGTTGGAAGTGGGGAATCCTTCTTCGTCAACAGCCTCAAGGTTTACGAGAGCAAGTTCTGAAGCAGCCTTCTCGTGAGCGGGAAGAATAACTTCGCCGGCACCGATAGGAGCAGACGTGTTAATAATGCCTTCTTCGTCCATACCATAAACGGTGACAGTCAGAGTGATGTCAGAGGTAGACGTGTAGTAGGGGACAAACCAGGTTTGATCCAGGAGGTAGGCCTGGGTCTGTCTGGGGAGCATGGCGATGTAAGCCGACAAGTGGATGTTCGAAACGTCATATTTTGCGCCGTGCGCATTATTGATGGCGTTAACAAACGGCATGCAGCAGCCGGTTTCGTTGTAGTAGTCGGCATACTCGCCGACGGGGGCAAGATTTACGGCAAATTCCGCTGTGTAAGTGTTCCCAGCGCGAGAGATGTTGACCGGGCAGGTAGTTACGCCCCAGTAGTCATAGTCCGATTCAGCTTCTTCCCAGTCAGAAAAGATTTGAGAGGGGCAGACACCGAAAAAAGCAAAGTCCGGGCCGCTAAGATACCGAGATACGAACTCGCCGGGGTAACTGCTTTGCTCCTCGCCGGCAAATGCGGTCAAAGTGGGGCCGGAGATCATCTGACCAGGGCCTTCAATTGCGATGGGGAGATTTTCAGATGTCACAGTCATGGGAGTCGCATCGTTGTCGGTGGGACCCCAAAAATCGAATGACCATTCGTAAGCCTGAGCGCCGTCAGAGAGGTTCAGGAAAGGGATGTAGCCCTTGTTGCCGGAGAGACCCCAAGAGAGACCCTTTTTGGTTTGATTATTCTGATAGGGGAAAGTGTATCCGTCAGGGGTGGAACCTGAATAGAAGGTGTTGATCGGCGGATAGTAATAACGGGCGTTGAGAGAAGTTGCGGGAGTTTCTTCACCGACTTCGTCGTCAACGGTTGTTTCAGAGCCGAGGGTTTGATTGAGCAATGAGAGCTTGCTCTTCTTCAGAGCATTGACTTGAGCGTCCTTAGCGGCGAGGGATCTGGCGCTGAGATCCATGCGCTGAAGTTTGGCGCCCTTAAAGCTCTCGACGACAGCTTGCTTAGCAGGGTTTCCTGCCATTGCGGAAGCGGCAATAAGAGCCGCACCGCTGATCATAAGAATCTTTTTCATATTGTAGTGTTAATTATTGGATGAAATTCACACAGATTACTTCACATTGAAGGTTACCGAACCACCGTCGGCAGCAGTGAAGGTGATTTTAGAGGGGTCGAAGACAGAGGCTTTGGAGAGGTTGAAGGATTGCATCAGTGCATCTTTGAACGCGCGATACTCGGGGACGAGTTCGTCATACCGCTTTGAGGCTTCAGTTGACGAAAGGATAGCGAGAGTGAGGTCTTCGTCAGAGGTGAAGTCGAGGGTGACATAGTCACGACATACGCGTTTGCCGACGTTGAAGGTCACCACGGGGGTGATTGAACCCATGAAGGAGGCATAGCTCAGGGTGATTGAGGAGTAACCGCCGGTAGTGGCGCTATAAGCGACCAGCGCATCGTTTGCTTTCTTGTAAACGTCGGCCAACGAGCCGGTGAGGGTTTCGGGGTCGAGAGTCCAAGAAAGGGAAGTGCGGATAAGTGCATCCTTGGGAGAGGGGCCGGTTATGACGGCGCCGTTTTCAGCGGCAAGAGAGCCGTCTTCCTGCCAGACAAGTTCAGTCAGTTCCCATGTGGAATCGTCGGCACGCTTAACGGTAAGGGGTTCGCGGAAGCGGAAGCCCTTAGACGTCAGGACGCCATTTGCCTTGACTGTCTGAGTCACAGGGTCAGCCTCCACGCCGTTGAAGTCGCGGGGATAGATCGAGGGGATGCCTGAACCAAGATTGACCACGGTATACTGCGCACCGTCGGCCTCGGTCAGCAGAAATTCAGGGAACTTGGCGGAGAACACCGAGCATTTTGCCTTGACTTCGTTCAGATATTCCTGAGGGTCGGTATCGGCCGAGAGCTTGCGCAGCCACGCGGTGAAGCCATGCTTCTTGCCAACGAGCTTCACGTTGCCTTCGGAGTCATGGCTCATCAGCAGGAACTCGTAGTCACCGTTATGGCCATAGCCGAGTTCGTTGATATCCTCACCGGTCTCATCATTTTTGGGAGCGTCATTGCCAACGATATTCTCCGGAGTTGAGAAAACGTGAAAGAGGGTATTGTAAGTATTGAATGTCAGAACGGTGCCATTGTCGGAAATAACATCCCAGAGGGAGGTTTCCTGCTTGAAGCGTCCGCCAATCCACTTGTGGTCGGCGCTGATCTCGACGGCTCCATTCGTGCCGAACTGCATCAGCATAACGTAACCGGGTTCTTCATCATTGGTGAAATACTCCATTGCCCAGAGTCCGCCGTCAGCGGTCAGGACTCCCTTATACACCTCGCGGTCCTGTTCGAGACGCTCGGCGGCAGAATTGGAGAAAACGGGGTCTTCCTCATTCGAGCAACCGACGAAGCCGAGGGCCGCAACGGCAAGGAAAGTGATATATAGCTTTTTCATCATCTGAAGTTACTTTGTTAATTGGGAGAGTTGAGGATAAAATTGAGATTAGTTGATTGCTTCAATCTCGGCGCGCAGGGCCTCGATGTCGAAGTCTTGCTGGCGACGCTGAACAATTTCGCGGAGTTTGTCGAAGTCAAGGCTCCAGGTGTCCTTGAACCAGTTTCGGGCAATGTTCTGCTTCTGGAGAATCATCTCCTTGCCGTCAATCGTGTCCTTGTCCTCAACGGCGAAGACACCGCCGCTGACTGTCGAGTTCATCTTTTCAATATATGCCTCGACTTCTTCCACGGTATAGAAATGTTCACCCTTTTCGCCAATGAGACACACGCGGTTGGTCGCGTCATGCTCGTCAGACGACAGGAAATAGGTGCGATTGTCAGGCTTGGATGCGTCAGGCACGTAGTAATAAGCGTAGTACTCGGCATCGTCGACGTTCATCTTGTCATCATCCTTGCCGGTTGTCCAGCCTTTGCCGGCCATCCAGAGAATGAGGTCCATCTGATCCTGAGAACGGGTCAGATAGTTCGCAATGGTTTCAGCGAAATCCTCGCGGTTTTCTGATGATGCATAGGGGGTGATGAAGCCCTGTGAGGCAACATAGCCGATTGCCTTGCTCTGCCATGAACCGGAGTCATAGCGGCCGGTTGAAAGCAGGTTGAAGTCCGTGGGGTAAGACTTGGTCTGATGAAGAATATGGCCGAACTCATGGTGCATGGTGCGGAAGTAGTATTCGTTCATCTGGTTGATGTCGGTCAGTTGCATCTCGTTGACCTTATAGAGGGTCACCTTCAGGCCGCCTTCAGCCAGACCGAGGATTTCGGTGCCGGTGTTGGGGTTGTAAGCAGGCGAGCCGATAAGGTGGAGAATACGGGGGCCATAGGTCTTCAGGAAGTCCGCGCCATGTTCGGGATTCGTTGCCTCATAGAGTTCGCGATACGATTCAAACCAGAGATAATGCGTCAGCAGGCAGAGGTCGCGTGCATTGGCATAGGTTGCGGGGACGAGGTTATAGTTCATGTCGGCCTCGACATCCTCCATCTTGTATTTGAACTCCAGATTGTAGACATCGCGGAAGTTGCGGTTTACCCAGGTGTCAAACTTGTAAGAGTAAGAAGAAGGGTCAACGTCGTCACTGACATCAGGGAAAATGGTCGGACCGAGTTTCTCGTCGGAACAGCCGGCGAGGCTCAGCGCCATTATTGCGGGGAGAAATATATTTTTAAGTTTCATCTTGATTTCTAAACCTTTCTATCGATTAAACATTCCGGAGTTTATTTCACACGGACGTAAGCGCTTGAGGGAACAAGTTCGACCTTATCGGCGCGAGGATTAGCCTGCATGCCGGCGGCAATAACCTCAGAGGGAATCTGGACGGCCTTGCGGGGGTCCTCAACGTCAAGGTGGTCCTTGCCGTCACGCCCGATCAGGCGGTCAAACTCAAGACCGAAGCGCTTGATGTCGAACCAGCGCATGCCGGTGTGAAGCGTTTCGATGCGGCGGAGATGCTGGATGCACTGGAGCATCGGCATGATGTCGGCCGGCGAGACCTTCGCGTCGCTTTCGGGACAGATGCGCTCAATGTTGATTTCCTTAGCGATGCCAAAGCCGGGGTCGCCACCGTAGTATGAGTTGATATTCTCAAAGGTGAAGTCAGCAAATTCATCCTCATAGCCGACGGCGCTGGGCGACTGGCGGCGAGCCTTTTCCCAGATGTCGATATCCTTCAGGGCGCCTTCCTTGTCGCCGAGGAATAGACGGGCCTCGGCGCGGGTCAGAAGAGTTTCCTCACCGAAGAATTCGCGGCGGGTAACGTGAGCATAACCGATGCCGGCAACCTTGTCAGTGTATTCGAACTGCTCCTGGATGTTTCCGCACATCACGCGGCCATATTCAGACTTGCCGTTGTTGGTGCAGGAGCCGTTGAAGGCGGGGTGCATGGTGAAGCTTCCGCCCTTGCCGTTTGTCGCTTTCCAGCGGAAGCTGGCCCATGCGGGAGCCGAACCCTGGATGGTCGAACTGAGGGCGTCACGAATCACACCGTAGCGATAACCGCCGACAAAGTGGCGGAAGGCAATTGAGTAAGTTGCATAGACCATAAAGTTAGATGCCTTGTCAATGCCGTTCTGGAAGAGGCCCATGTCAGAGATATAATAGAGGTTGGAGAGGTTGCTCCAAAGCTGCGACATGAAGGGAGCCGGGTCGACACCCTCGCCCCCAAACGCCTGGTTGGCGTGGTAAAGGGCCTTTTCGTACCTACGGGTGAAGAGATAGAAGCGAGCGGCAAAAGCGTTGGCGGCCGCAACGTTGAAGTGATACTTCGGAACGGTGTAGAGTCCGTTGTCGATCAACGCCATGCCCTCGAGCATGTCCTTTTCAATCAATTCATAAGTCTGGGAGAGGGTTCCGCGCTCGTAGTGAGGCTTCACGGTCTTCTCAGGCTTGGTGATATAAGGAATGCCGACATAGTTGTCGCTGAGTGAGCCGCGATAAGGTTCGCAGAACACCTGGGCAAGGATGAAATGATTGTAGGCACGGAGAACGAGAGCCTCACCGCGGATTGCACGCTGCGTTGCATCGAGCGCGCCGTCTTTTTCCTCCCATTCGTCGAGCTTCTCAAGCACGGCATTGGCCGCAGCGGTCGATTCGTAGAACGACTCCCATATTCCGGACGGAGAGTCCGAACCGTTTTCGGACACACACTGTTCCCAACGGAACATTTCGTCATCGCCACGGTTATATGCGGAAAGATTGTAACGGAGACCGTCGGCGTCAGGCGCATTATTGTCCTCCATGTTATCGCTCATGAGTTCCAGAGGCCAGGCATAGTTGCCGGTAGGATAAGCCGAGTTCATCAGCATGCGGAGCTGTTCGGTGGTGACAAGGTCAACACGGGTGTCCGTCGGGGTATCCAGGAAGTCGGAGCATGCGGTCGTGACGCCAAGAGCGGCGCCAAGAGCGAAAATATATGTCAGTTTTCTGAGTTTCATTGGAAATTCTGCTTAGAGTCCGAAACGGAGAGTGAATGTAAACTGCTTGGGGTTAGGAGTTGCCACACCGCCGGAGTTGATGAACTCGGGGTCCTGACCGTGGAGCTTCTTGTCAGAATAGAGAAGCCAGAGGTCGGTGGCTGCGAGCTTGACAGAGGCGCTGCTGATGCGGAGCGCGCGGGTCACGGTTGAAGGCAGCTCATAAGAGAGCGCGATTTCCTTCAGACGGATGTAGTCACCCTTTGCAACACGCTCGGTCGAGTAGTTATAAGCGTTATAGCCATAACTGATGTTAGAGTTGTTATAGACCTGACGACGCGATGCGATGGTCGGCACGTTGGTGTGAGCCTCGTCGCCTGCGGCTACCCAGCGATCCATGAATTCGCGCGGCATAGCGGACAGGTCGCTATAACTTGACGAGAAGACGGGGTCAAGGCGGAGTTTATTGCCGAAGGCATAGGTGAAGAAAATGTTCAGGTTGAAACCCTTGTAGCGCAGGTTGTTGCCGAAGCCGCCGTTGAAAGGCGGGTCAATGGTGCCTTCATACTTGAGGAAATCAAGCTTCTCCCACTCCTGGAAGTTGATGTCGGAAGTGGTCACTTCGCCGTTTTCGTTGATTACCTGAGGCAGACCGTCCTCGGTCAGGCCGACAAAGGGAATCGAGAAGAGCGAACCGGCGGGATAACCCTCGCGGAATGAGCCTGAACCCTGCTTTACGAGTTCGAGTACATTGGAACGCGACTTCAGATCAGTAATCTTGTTCTTGAAGTAAGAGAAGGTAAGGTCAGTGGTCCAGGTGAAATCGCGGTTGACAATGTTCTGGGTCGAGAGGGTAAATTCGGCACCGTGGCTCTTCATTGAAGCAACGTTGGCCCACTTGCCGATTTCGCCGCCGACACCTTGGGTGTAGATATAACCGATAAGGTCGAAGTTGTTACGCTTGTACCAGTCAAAGGTCAGGTTGATGCGGTTGTGAAGGAATCCGAGGTCAGCACCAACGTTAAACTCGTGCTTTTTCTCGTAGGTCAGTTCGGAGTTTGCCAGCTGACTGAGGCGGAGAGCCTGCTCATAGGCCTCAGTGTCCTGACGCCAGGGGCGCGAAGGATAGTAAACGGCCAGGGCGTTCGACACGAAAGCAGGACCGGCATCGGCGTTCAGCGAGTAGCCGACACGGAGCTTGGCGGTTGCAAGAACGGGGTTCTGGAACCATTCTTCGGAGTCGGCGTTCCACGCGCCTGAAACGTTCCAGGTCGGAAGCCAGCGGCTCTGATGCGAGCGACCGAGCTTGTTCGAGCCTTCGTAGCGGATGGTGCCGTTGACAACATAGCGATTGTCATACACGTAAGAAGCACTGAGATAGTAGGCAAGCGAGCGGGCTGCCGTGTTGGAGTCAGAGTAGTAAGCGGCGTTCTCCTCCTGCATCTGCTTGAACAGGTGCCAGTCAAAGAAAGGAAGGTTACCGTTGTCATAACACATGCCCCAACCCTGGAAAGACTCCGTGTGGCGGTCAACCTTGCCGGCGTCGAAGCCTGCGAGAGCAGTTACGAGGTGGCGGCCTGCAATGGTTTTATTGAAGTTAGCCGATGCACGGAAGTCCATCTGCCTAATGGAGAAGACATTGTGATAGAGAATACCGCCGTTGGGAAGTACAGAAATGGGAAGCGAGTTAGGATCGTCCGGGTCAGTATAGAGATAGGGGTTCAATGAACGGATTGTTGAGTTTTCAGGCGAGATACCTGCGCGATAAGCCATTGCCTGGTTCGAGAGGTCGGTTACGTAGTGTTCCTGCTGGGTTGAGCTGTAACGGAATGCACCGATTGCCTTGAACGAGAGGTAGGAGGTCGGCTTATAGTCAAGTTCACCCTGGAACTTGACATCAACCATTTCGTTGGTGATGTAGTTATTCTCGAGTTCGTCGAAAATATTGAAGTCGGCATAGTTACGCGTCAGGGTTGAATTGGGGTCGGTTGTGCGCGACGTGTTCAGTGCATAGCTGAACGGGTTAATGTCGAACGAACGGCTGACCGAACCGCTGACAACGTCAATGTCCTGACTGAGCGTACCGGGCGCCTTCTGGTTACGGTAGCTGTCATTGGTCATCATTGAGAAGGTCAGCTGCTTGCTGAGGTCATAAGACGCCTTACCGGTGAAAGTGTAACGGTCAACACTTGAGGCCTTGGTCCAACCCGGATCATTCATGTAAGAGAATGAAGTGTAGAATCGGCCCTTGTCAGTACCGCCGGAAACGCTGACGTTATGAGTCTGCATCACGGTGTTGCGGAACAGCAGATCGAACCAGTCCGTGTTGCGCATCTCGGCCTGACGCAGATATTCGTTGCGGGCGCTCTGAGTGTTGGCCAGAGCATACTGGCCGGTTGCGGGGTCGAAGGTGTTGATGAGCTTATACATCGTGCCATAGACACCGCTGGAGCTGGAGTTGGCGAGGGCGGCGAAGTTGAGCCAGCCTTTTTCTTCCATTTCCTTGTAGATGCCCATCTGCTCCTGCGAATTTGAGATGTTGTAGTTGCGGTAAGAGGGTTTCAGACGATAAGTCAGCTCGCCCATATAGTTGATCGAAGTGCGACCGGAGCGACCCTGCTTGGTGGTCACGACGATAACGCCGGCCATCGCGCGCGCGCCATATATAGAGGTGGCGGAGCCGTCCTTCAGAATCTGGAACTGGTCAATATCGTCGGCATTCAGGCCGGCGATTGCCGATGCAATCATCGTGTTGGGGTCACCACTCGAAAGCGCATTGGCATCCAGTTCGACGTTATCTTCCAGAGGTACACCGTCAACAACCCAAAGCGGTTTGCTGTTGCCATAGATTGACGTGGCGCCGCGTACGCGGATTTTAGGTGCGGTACCGAAGGTTCCGCTGACGTTCTGGACGGACACGCCGGCTGCACGTCCGCTCAGCGAACGCGAGATATCGCTCACACCTGAAAGGAGAGCATCGTCAGCGTTAATCTTGGTTGTCGCGCCCGTGAATGTGCGGCGGTCAACGTTGCCCATACCAATGGCAACGACCTCCTGCAGCTGGGTTGCGGAAGTTTCCATCTCAATGTAGAGAGGCGAGGACGAAGCCTTCACCTCCACGGGGTTCATGCCCACAAAGGAGATTTCAATCACCGATTTGTCGGAAGGGACAGTCAAGGTGAACTTACCGTCAATGTCGGTCGACGTTCCGACCGTACTTTTGCCTTTAAGCCTCACTGACGCACCGATAATCGGCTCTTGTTCCGCCTTATCCATCACAGTGCCTGTAACGGTTACATCCGCCAGAGCAGTCAGTGACGCGAGCATAAACAGCAATAATGTTGCTAAGTGTTTACCCATAAGGTTCTCTGATAGTGAATGGTTTATTAATGAATCGTTAGTTGTTTACGCCGTGGCCTCTCTTTCTTGGAAGCAGGGCGAAATTGTGTAAACATGTCGAGGTTTGACTCAAGCATATCTATTTTTACCGCAACAAATTTATAAACTTTTTACAAAATGAGCAAATTTTCATATGTTTTTTAACATATTTATCCCATTTTTCAGTAAAATTCTGACATTTTGAAAACTCAAACCCCCATATGTACTATTATGGTGACACAAAAAAAGGACCGCGTCGCCGTTGAGGCGCGCGGTCCGCAAGAGAGGGGGGATGCTTCAGTAATCAGCGACGCACAACCTTGCCGTTGAGAATGTAGAAGCCATGGCGGGCGGCAGAACTTACGCGACGGCCCATCAGGTCATACATTTCGTCGGGGCAGTCGGTTCCCACTTCGATGACGCCGGTTGTCGACGCATCGTAGGGGAAGCTCTCAACCTCCAGATTCTCGGCCGAAATATAGGCCGAATTCGCAGGAATCAGACCATTTTCGTGGCGGACAAAGTTGTCGCCCTCAAGCTGATAGTACGGTTCGGAAGAACGGATTGCAACATTGGTGCCTCGCAACAGATTGTCCTTGATGTCAGCATATGTCATGGCGCCATAGGCCGAAGCCGCGGGGAAGTAGCAATCGCCGTCGATGGTCATAACGGCATGGCCGGCCGGAATAACGGAACCTTCGGGAATGTCGAAAAGCACGGCGCCACTCTCGCTGATTGAACTAACGCCCTTGACAATCGAACCTTCCGGAACGACAACGTCAACGGGGAAGCTGGCAACCGACGGGCCGTCGCTTTCGGGCAGAGAGAACACAGTCTGATGCAAGAAACTGAACGCGTGAGGCTCGGCGTTGATTGAAAGCGAACCTTCGCTATGGTTCAGATGACGGTCCTCGGCGAGCGAGAAAGTGATTGACGGTTCGCCGTTGCCATAGACAATGTGATAAGCATATTCGCCATAAACGTCGCTCAATGCACCGCCGTTATAGTTCAGGTGAATTCCCGAGTTCAGATGGGTCAACTTCTGTTCGCCGAGCATCCAGAGGGCATTCATCGGGTTAGCGGCCTCGGCGACGCTGACTTCGGTCTCGGTCAGTTCACCGTTCATCAGTACGGGTGCGGCAGCGACGTGAACGCCGTCAGCAGCAGTCAGGACAAACGGACACGTAAACAGACGAGCTTCAGGATATGCAATACACTTTTCGGGAGCCGCCTTGCTATAAAGGACTCCCTCACGCTCAACCGCATAGTCACACTTGTCGCTCACGTGGAATGCATTCAGGTTCGAGCATCCGGCAAAGAGTTCTCCCTCAGTATAAGGAAAGAGGAAGTCGGCGCCTTCAAGATGGAGTTTTTCAATGTTCACACCCTTCGGAATCGAAGCGCAGAACGATTTGATTTCGCTATGCTTGAAATTGAGATTATGGGTCTGAGACTTACCGTCGCAGCTGACCTTAATCGACATCGTGTAGTTGTCGCCGGATCCCTTGACGTAGCTGAAATCAATCGAGAAGTACTTGATTTCACGTTCAACTCCGGGCGTAATCACCTGAGAGTTGATGGGTACCTGACCGAATGTCACTTCAGTCGTTCCATTATACTTGCAGACAATATGGCCACCATTGTTGGACTGCACCTGCAAATAGAGCTGAAAGCCGCCGGGATAGCTTACGGCAGTCGCATTAGTACCGGTTGCGAACAGTCCGCTACCCCATTGATTGAAGCCGGTGCCGTCGCTGCTCAGCTCCATGCTCATTTCCCAGGCCTTGTTGCCGCTGAGCGACTGCGGGAGCCAGAGAGTGTAATTCTCCTCGCCGGCACCTTCGAGCGAACTGTCATAGAAGTGACGGCCAAGTTGTGAGTCAGGCAGGGTAACCTCATGGAGGTTCTTATTGCCGAGGAAAATTGCCGGGTCAATGTCAACTACGGTCTTGCCGGTGTCGGTCAGTTTGCCGAGGTTGAGGCTCGGTTCGCCGGAGACAACGGCTGAGGTCAGACAAATAGCGCTATTGTCATATGAGTAGCGCCAGTCAAACTCCCATCCGTCAATATTGACGGGCTTATAGCCGGGAATCTGATAGGGGAATGAAGCGACATCAAGCGCGTTGCCGAGAACATAGCCGGTGTTGGCCGGAACTGTTCCGGATTCGTGGCGCAAGAAGTCGGAACCATCCAACAGATAGAACGGCTCGTTGAGGATCAGGTCAACCGTGGTGCCTGCGAGTATGTCGGAACTTACGTTCGAAGCCTCTCCGGTAATGACAAAGCCATCGGCATCATCCTGAACAAGGACACCGGTACCGGCGGGAATGACGTTGCCGGGATTGATGTGACGCAAGAAGCCGCCGTCAACCGTTGCACGCTCGAGGGCGAACACTTCGGCCCCTTCCGGAACGACAACATTGACAGGGAAAGCAACCGTGCGCAGTTCGCCGTCAGGAGCGTCAAGAACGCTGACGGGGTTGAAGTCGAAATTGAACAGCGAAGCGGAGGTGCCGTTGCCGGTCAGATAAGCTCCCTGGGCGTTAGTGAACGCAATCGAGGGTTCACCGGCATCATAGGTCAGCTTATAGCCAAACGAGTCGCCGGTTGCGGCCAGTGCCGTTCCTGTGGACGAAAGCCCATAGCCCGAGTTCGTATGCACAAGAGCATAATCCTGATTGAGACTCCAGAGACTGTTCCAGTCATGAGCGGCTTGCGAGGCCACTGAAACCGCAAGATTGCCCAGCGAATCACCATTCTTGACCGGAGCTGCAGACAGCGATGCGCCCGCAGCGGTTGTCAGTTTGAAGGGAGTCGAAAGCAATCGGCCTTCAGGATATGCAATGCAGTCAACGCCGTTCTGAGCATAAATGACGCCGTTTTTCTCAACAGCATATGTGCAAGCCTGCGTCACGTGGAAATCCATCAGGTTGCGACAACCGGCAAACAGTTCGCCGGGAACCTGAACAACGTCAGGTTCGGAGAACTTGACGCTAACGGTCATGCCTTCGGGCATGTGGGTCGCGAAGCGGTTGATGCTCTTCATCTGCACATTGCTCGTAAAGGTGCGCGTATCAGACTGACCGTCAGCATTGGTCACGGTTACGCGTACCTGATTGTTGCCCAGATAGTCAACCTTGATAGTGAAGTAGCCTTCAATTTTGACGGGAAAGTTTGTTGCAGTGGCCGTTGACCATTTCACGTCAAGAGTGCCGTCAGCACGCAGATAGAACTGAGACCAACCGTTGGCAAAACTGTCGGCGAGGCCATCATCGCCATTCGCAAACAGAACGGAACCCCACTGATTGAACGATTTTCCGTTATTGTAGCCGGAAATGGTCATGACAAACGGCTTATCGTACTTGATAAACGTATTGTCCATCGTCAGGTTATTGCCGTCAGCATCCTTGAGGAATGTAACGACTTTGTTGGGAGATGCGCCGTTGACGGTCTCGGTTTCGTAGATAACATCGCCGGCATGAATCATCTGCCGGTCAGGGAGAGTCACTGAGCGCAACGCGGAGTTTCCGGCAAAGGCTTCGGGCAGCATGTAGTCAATCATTGAACCGACTTCGCTGTGGTCAGCCGAAAAATCGAGAGACGGAGCGCCTTCGGCAACTGCGCTCTTAACGAAGGTGCGGCCGTCAGCATCAACACCCAATTCGAGTTTCCAGTTGTCTATTTCAACCGGAACAGGTTCGAACACGGCGGTAATTTCGGCATTGTCGTAGGCGGTGAACTCAATCATGTTGTCGGTCATCCACTCGGTCGGGAGTTCGCGTCCGTGCTGGTCCACCCACTTTATCAGACGATAGCCGGGCTTCGGGAAAGCAGTCAGAATAACGGTCTCGCCGGGGTTATATACATTGGTTGAGTTTTCCGAGCGGACAGTACCCATCGCCGTATTGTCAGACTTGACCGTAACCGTAGTTACATATTCAACCCCTTCGTTGACCTCAAGAAGGATTTCATAGATAAGGCGGTTGGTGAATCCATTAGGGTTGAAGCACTCATACTGAGCGTTCCACGCCCTGTCGTTCCATGAAGAATCGAAACGCAGACGGATATGGGTGGTAACCTGCGGGGTGTCGAACGGCAGAAGCACATTGAAATATCCGGCCGCAACCTCCGGGTTATCATTGACATGATATTGTCCATACTTTCCAAGGAACTCCGGGGCTTCCATCTCGAAGGTTCCGTCGGCATTCAGATCGGCGTATGCCGTCAGGAAAAGCCAACGCAAGCCGCCGGCATCGGTCCAGTCAAACGAGAATTCGCCGCCGGGTGCCGCCTTGATTCGCTGGCTAAGGTAGTGGAACTGGTCGTCAGGGACATTGTCGGTTTCATAAAGCAGCGTCTTTTCCCCACCCTGCGTAACAGACATGGTCTTGACATACTGCTTATACTCTGCAATCGTGTTCTTGTCCCCATAATTCATCTCGGGTACGCCCCAGATGTTCGGACGGAAATAGGCGGTAAATGATGCCGACTCCTTGCTGTAATAGCTCATTGGGTTATCATTGCCGATATTTTCGCCATTTTCGTCAACCCAGTAGTCAAAATCATATTTCTGACCCGGATTTGCGCGTAGAACAACGACTTCAGTGTTAGTCACACTCAGTTCATTGGTGCCGTCAATGCTGACAGAACCCTGCTCCGCGTCGGACGTTGCAACCCTAACGGTTCGCGGCTCGGTGATGTCCTCGATAATGCGGACCGTGAAGAGGAACTGAGTTCCATCGGCAAGAAGAATACGGCAGACGCGTTCACCAACGGGTGCATCGGCCGGAATCGGAAGAGCGGTTGCGTTACGAATAATCTCGCTTTCTTCGAAACTGCCGTTTTTGCTGAAATCAATGCCGATTTCGGTAATCTCGGTGCCGTTCAGTTCAAGATTGGGCTTGTAGACCTGATCGCGGCGACAAACATCGAACGTTTTGCCGGTGCGATCATTTTTCAGCAAACGCTGCACGAAATATGGCGATTCGCCCGCAATCTGCGGAACAAAAGGCGACAGATACTTTGACAGCAGACGTGAGGCAACCTCGCGGGTGTCACCGACAGGTTCGGTCGGATAAATGCCGGGGTTGTTATGAGCCCAGTCCCACTCCCACTGGAACCAACCGCCCGACGGAGCGGACATGTTGTGGTCAAACCAGTATTTCCAGCGTTCATAGTAATAGTCCTTCATCATGCCGCCCCACTGACGGTAAGAGTAGTCACGCAGCTGACCGTTCTCGGCCTGAGCGCGTGCGCCCCAGGTTGTGATGATTGTGCGCGCATTGTCAAGCTCAAGCCAGTCACGGTCGGCCGACGTAGTGCCGCTGACCTCGTTGGCCATGTCGCGTGCGCGCTGGGTCCAGTGGCCAAGCATGAATTCAGAGTTGGTGTTCAGCAGTTCGTCAATGTCGAGAATCAACTGCAAGAAAGCGTCACGACACTTGTTGAACTGCTCGGTGTTACCGGAGTTGTTAGCGTCGCGGAGCGCAGGAATCAGATAGCGGACATAGTCCGTCAGCGCCTGGCGGGTGATGTCAGCAAGGTCAAATGAATAGTTCTCGCCGGTCAGGTCAGCCTCAATCAGTTTATAGGCTGCTTTGGCAAGATCGTTCGAGTCATAATAGAGTTCGTTGAAACCCCAAGTCGAAACCTTGTTGCCATTCAGGTTCGGACGAGCGCACATCAGGGCTTCGTGAGGACCCTGGCCTGCACCCTGGCGGTTCAGGGCCGAGGTGCGGATAAGTTCCCAGGCTTCGGCGGCCTTCTCGTTTTCCTGCCCATAGCGACGTGTCGAGTAGTCGGCAAACCACTGTTTAGCCTCAGGTTTCACTTCATACCAGGGGAGTTCAAACAAAAGGTCATAGACAACCGGAGTCTGCTCAATCGCCTCAGGTGCCGCACCGATACCCTTGATTGTAGACTTAGAGGTCTTGGCATCCCAGTAACCGTCGATAACTGCCTGCGCACGGCCAAAATAGCCCGTGCGGCCACCGAAGTTAAAGATGGTCGAGTAAACGACATCATGATTGCCATAAGAACCCCAGTTGGGCGAGCCGTCCGAGAAAAGGTCAAGGACAATCAGCTTACCGACGGGTACATTGTTAAGGCTCTGACGCTGCGCGTTAGACCACTGCCATGACTGAATGACCCACTGAGAGCCGGGACTTGCGGCGTCCATTGCCTCATAGTATTTCTTGTAGACGTTGGCCACGCTGGAAACGCTCCCGGCGCCACCGCCTTCGTGGAAGGGGTCCATGGAGTAATATTTGCTCGTGCCGAGAACTTCGTGGACGCGCTTATAGAATTTAGCCGCCACTTCGTCGAAATTCGAGTCGGCCGGATCGGCGAGGTGAGGACGCAGAAAGCTACACCAGTCACCGGTAGCAGCCGTACGGAAGCCTGTCTTGCTGCCAAAGTTGGAGGGAAGCTGGCAAAAACCGGGAAGCACCGGTTCGATACCGAGCGAGCGCATGCGGTCACCTATCTGCTTGCCGAGTTTGGCCTGGCGTTCATACCACCACTCTGGATTCGGGCCGCCCCACCCTTCAAGGTTGTTCATGCCGAACCAGGCCATAAAGCAAGGACCGGCAACGTAGGCGTCGACCTCGGCCTGAGTGTAGCCATAGTCCTCCATGAGGAACTTGCGCCATACTTCTTCCAGGCCGATAATCTGCAGCGGAGCATTGATGCCGCGCAGGGCCATCCAGTCAATTTCTTCCTGCCAGCGGTCCCAGGTCCAGGTACTCATCGAGTAGGAGAACGTGCAGTAATTAAGATAATAACGATAGGCCGCATCGGAGGAGTGGCGCTCTTCGCCGGCCGGTACGGGCAGGTTGGCGCCGCTCAGGTCCATCTTCGGACAGTTCCAGGTCAGGTTGACATTGGCATGATGGTTCAGATACCAGCCTATACCGGTTGTCAACGCCGAAAGAGTCGAACCCTTGATACAGGGTTTACCCTCGGCCGATGTTATTACAAATGTCTCTTTACCGTCAGTGGTCAACGTTTCGTCAACCACGGTAACGAATCTTGAGGACGTTCCGCTGCCTCCTATTCGGTTCAGCATCGCCGAAACGGCCTCCGGGTTGGTTTCCGCCGCCACGGCTCCAAGCCATAAGCTCAGGGCTGCCACAGCAGAAATCACTCGTGGGAATAGTTTCATTGTGAATCGCTTTTTAATGATATTATGATTGGTTAAACAATAATTTTTTCTCTCTCATAGCTTCACGACCGAAGCCGTGCCTTTCTGCCTGACAACTGCAATAGCGCCCTTCTGCGGAGCAAGCAGGCGACGGCCCGTCAGGTCAAAAAACTCAGCCGCGGAGTCAACATCGGTTTCGCTGATTGAAGACTCAGCTCCGACACGCACAAGCACTTCGGCCGGTTCGACGCCGGGCTGGCCCGACGTCAGTCGCACCTTAGCCTCGCCCTCGGTCAGAGGTGCGATTACAAGCGTCGAACCCTCAATCAAGGCGTCAAGCACTGACGGATTGGAAACCTCCACAATAAAGTTCCGGTTGACGTTCGCGTCGGGGCTGAGAGCGACCTCAATCCGCAACTCCTTGCCGACTTCGGCAACAGCCTCGGCAGGAAGGGTAACCGAAGATATTTCGGCATAGAGGCGACCGCGATAACGAAAGGCGGGAGCGTAAGCCGCGAATCCTTCGGCGGGAACATAGAATTCAACAGCCGGATTCACGCTGCTGAACGCAATCGCGCTGCTGGCAAAAGGCGCCCCCGCAGTCGAGCCGAAGCGGACGTAACGAAGCGCCGAAGCATGTCGGAAGGCATGCAGGCCAATGCTATTGACAGACGCAGGCAGAATCAGACTCTCAAGCGAGCCGCAAACGCGGTCAAACGCACCGTCGGCAACTCCTGTAACCGGAACGCCGCCCAACTCGGCCGGAATGACAACTTCGGCGGCGAGAGTGCCGCGGCCTCCCGCAACCGTCAGGCCGGCCGACGCAATGTCATAGTCATAAACTATACCATCATGCTCCGTGCCGACACAAAAATCGGCCGCATAGCTAACCGGCTGGTTGTCAGCGTCGACAAAAGCCATGGTGTATGCGCCGATTTCGAGTGCGGGACGAATCGAGAAAGCTGTGCCTTCAAGCCATTCGTCCGTTCCTCTGATGTCGGTTTTCGCAATGGGGTATTTCACAATCGGGTCAGTTGTCTCGCCATGCCTGAAGAAGGCGAGCGAATATTCTACGCTCTGCGATGCAGTGGCAATCACAGACGTCACACCGCTGAATTCTCCCCCGAGGGTCATCGAGGCCGCCGACATCGGACGACGCGCACCATTGATCCAGAAGGATACCTCATAGGTTCCGCTCGGTCCGGCAACAACTGCGCCATCCGGGCGCTTGCCCGATTTGATTTCAACGCCGATTTTTGACGTCTCGGTCAGGGGAATCCTGTAAGAGCTGCGATAGAGACAGAGTTCATACTTGCCGGCGTCCAGCCCCGTGGTCGCCACGTTGGCATTCAGCGTCAGGGTCTCCCCTGAACCAAGCAACATGTAGATTTTTGCAATATCCTTCGTTTTTGTGATTCCGTCTTCCTTATAGAGGCCAAGGGTCAGTTTTTCTGAGAAATCGTCCTCGCCAAAATTGGTAATCAGGCATTTAAAGGTATTGTTGTTGTCTCCTGCATAAAATTCGTTGACCTCCATGCCGGAAACGGCAAGTTTTGGAGCAGCCATCTCGGCCACACTGAAATCCACGCGGCCATTGGAGTTGACCTTGGCCAGGTAATGGTCCTGATAATTCGACGGCTCCCATGGCAAAAGTTTCCAGTAACCCTTCCATCCGTTGAAAGAATATACGGGATATGCGTCATATTGCGCTCCGGCAGGCAGAAGGTCCGTAGGTATGCAGACGGTAAATCCGGTGCGTGGAATGTTATGCTGACACATATTGTAAGCCGATGGAGCGATGTAGACATCTTCGCTGACTCCGTCACGGTTCTCCAGCAACAGGCCAATTCCGACCTCCATCGGTTTACCATAGGCTTCGCAAGTCAGCTGATAGGTAAAGCGGTCGAAGGTATAGGAGTCGCCGTTGAGCGAGGGCGGCATGAGGGCATAGCGGTCTTCCCACGTGACCTGTCCGGGATGAAATACGGGGAGGTCAAGTTTTTCGTCGTCAGGAGTCATCAGCACGACTATCCGCTGTTCCATCGTGTAGCCACCGGAAAAACCGCCCGTGCCGATTTGGCGCGGATTTAGCGATGACAGGCGGAAATAGCCGTCGGCGGTCCCGCCCCACCCCCAGTTGAAGTGGAAGAAACCATCCTCGGAATAGCCATCGCAGATAAAGGCATGACCGCCCGAACCAGAGCCGAAATAACAGATAGGCTTGCCCGCCTTGATAAGCGAGTAGCAAAGGCTCTCCCATTCTGCAGAGGTCAGGCCGTTACGCTGCATAGTGAAGGTTTCGTTGTCAAATCCCATATACTGACGAATGGCGTTAACATCAATACTGGCACCTGACACGTAGTTGTAAGACGTGCCGACGGCCACACCGCACGCAAGCATCAGTTTCGCCACTTCCTGACACTCCGCCTCTGACGCTCCGCCGTCGTCGTAGCTGTCTCGCATCTTCGAGAAATCGGGCTTGTAGCTGCCAAAGTCGAAGGTGACGGTCACACCGTTGGTCGTATATGTTCTCAGACCGGAGCCATTGAAATAGCCAATGGCCTTGACGGCCTGGGCAAGACACGTGGCAACGCAGCCGGTAACGCTCCTTGAGCCGTTGACTTCAGGACAGAGCAGATTGTACGGGGCATGCTGGTTCCACCGGGTTTTGCAAATCGGCTCAATCGGCCCCCAGGAGTCATAATTGTCGTAGACAGACGTCAGACTGAAGTCGCCGTCAGTTCCGTTTTCGGCATAGTAAGCGGAAATTTCCGCCTCATACTGGCCCAGCCACCATTTCACGTTATCCGGAAGTTCGCTGAACAACCCTGATTCGGCTATGCCGAGTATAGGTTGCAGCCTGTCGTCGGCTGACGCTATTACGAAGCCGTCCGGACGTTCCGAACCGAAAACATAGTAAGCGGCCTGGTCTCCGTCCGCAGCCAATGCCGTATGAAGAAGTTTGAGTTTTGATCCATTGGTCGCCAGACGCATTCCCGCGGGAACTGACTGCTCGCTCTTGATTGCTCGGTCAAGCGCCTCAGCAGAAGAAATTTGGCGTGCCATTACAGGCTGGAATCCCATAACGGCTGCTGCCGCTATGGTTAGTAATTGCCGCTGTTTCTTTTTCATGGACGATTCAATGTGTCATTCTATAAGTATGCAAATATATCCCAAACCACTGAATCGGCAAAATATTTAATGTTTCTTAACATGGATCAGACATCTCCGATGACCAGCCACGCAAGCATCATGCCCCATGTGGCGGTGATCTGCATCAGGGACCCGTTCGGGCCGTCCGGACGTCCGTTGGGACGGACTTCATCGGAAAAAACACACTTGAATTTGCGTTTCGGGTAGAGACCCTGACGCTTGAAGCGCGACCGGAGAGCGGCAGCAAGCGGGCATCCCTTGACCGACCAGAATTCTGCCACTCTGACGCGTGTCGGGTCAAGTTTGCGCGCCGCCCCCATTGAGCTGAATAGTCTGACTCCGCGTTGCTCTGTGGCCCGGAGAATCAGCAGAGCCTTGTCGGCGACGGAGTCAATTGCATCAACAACAACGTCATAGCCGTCAAGCGGAAACTGCGCCTCGGTCGAAGCCGTAAAACGCTCGGCGCGCGCCGTAATCTCACAGTCAGGATTGATGGACCGCAGGCGCTCAGCCATCACTTCAACCTTGGAGCGTCCGACAGTCAGCGTAGTCGCCGGAAGCTGACGGTTGATATTCGACGTCGCAACCACGTCAGAGTCAACTATGGTGATATGGCCCACTCCGGTCCGCACCAACGCCTCGGCACACCACGACCCAACTCCGCCAACGCCAAATAAAATCACGCGCAATCGCCCCAGACGCTCCATTTTTTCAGCCCCGAGAAGCAGTTCGGCTCGGTCAAAAATCTCATTTTCCATCTCTAACGCTGTCTATATCTTGTTGAATCCTCGACTTGAGCTGGTCAAGCGAGGCAAATTTCATTTCCGGACGCAACCGTCTCAGGAACTCCACCCTCAGCGTGCGGCCATAGAGGTCACCGCTGAAATCAAGCAGATGGGCCTCAACAGTGACATCCTCACCATTGTCAAGAGTCGGGCGCCGCCCGATGTTCACCACTGCCCTGTGTCCGGCCGCACAAGCCGCGTAAACGCCATTGGGCGGCATCAGTTGTCCGGGTTCAACGCTGACATTGGCCGTCGGGAACCCGATTGTGCGGCCAACACGACGTCCGCCAACAACTTCGCCCTCCAGCGCAAACGGTCGCCCAAGCATTTTTGCGGCCAACGCCATATTGCCAGAGCTGACCGCTGCGCGAATCTCTGACGAGCAGATTCCCCGCTCAGGCAGTTCAGTGGCCGTCAGCACCTCGACCGGACCACCCGCAAGTTCCGGGCCGCTCAAGCGGTCCAACCCGATACGGTTGTTGAACCCCATCAACAGCAGGCCAAATCCCCTGTCTTTCAGACCCTCAAGAAACTCCCGTGCTGTCATCAAGCGCAACTCAGGCGTGAAATCAAGCAATAGCGGCTCCACTCCCTCACGGCGAATCAGTTCCAGGCGCTCCGGGAGCGGACAGATTTGCGGAGGAACCGCCTCGGGCCTCACAAGCGTGAGCGGATGGCGGCTGAACGTAACTGCAACCGGATCCAGTCCGCGCCCGGCAGCTATGTCCTTCAACTGTCGGAGCAGATAGCGGTGGCCTTCATGAACGCCGTCGAAAACCCCGATGACGGCGGCTTTTTTACGCATCGGACGTCAGTTTGAGCATATCGTCCGCCACCGTCACATGGAGCGCATTAAAGCCGAGCGCCCGCGCCGCCTCGACATTGCCAGGACCGTCATCAAAAAACGTGGTCTTAGCCGGATCTATTCCGAGTTTCTTGACCGCATACCCATAGATACGCGCGTCAGGCTTGCAGACTCCCGCCTCGAACGAGGTCACAACCCCGTCGAAATAGTCGCTTAACTCGCCTCCGAGCTTACGGAACTCCGGAATGATGTAGCGGTCCCACATAATCGGGTTCGTGTTGCTCAACATGTAAACCTTATAGCCCTTGCGGCGAAGTTCGGCCAGACGTTCCAGACGCTCAGAAGGAATTCCGAGCAGGAACTTGCAAAGCCCCTCGTCAATTTCATCGTCGCTGACTCCCGGACGGAACTGCGGACGAACCTCATCGTGGAACTGCGCTGTCGTGATCCGGCCCGCCTCAAGCAGGCCAAAGGCTCCCCGCTGTTCGTAAGGATCGAAAAAAGAATCGGCGTCAGCCATGCCGAGAGACTTGAACGCCTCGACGGCCTTCATGCGGTCAATGCTCATTATGACTCCGCCAAGGTCAAAGAGCAGTATTGGTGTAAGTTTCTTATTGTCCATTGTATATTCCTTCGTCTTATTTGATTCCTCGGGCGTTGAGCGCCTGCTGATAGCGGCGGGCATTCGCCTGATGGGTTGCGAAATCGTGCGAAAAGTTGTGAAGACCTGAAAAATCTTCTTTTGCACACATGTAGAGATAGTTGTTATCCGGGGCGGCAAGGAAATCCTCGATAGTCTGCCGCTCAGGCATCCTGATTGGCCCCGGAGGAAGGCCTGCTACCTTATAGGTATTGTAAGGCGACTCTGTCCGGAGATGCTTGCCAAGAATGCGCCGGATCGAGAAGTCGCCGACTGCATACTTGACCGTAGGATCGGCCTGGAGCTTCATTCCACGGCGAAGCCGGTTAAGGTACAGGCGGCCAACCGTAGCGCGCTCGCTGCGGTTGTTCGTCTCCTCCTCAGCGATTGAACAGAGAATCGCCACCTTGACCGCCGTCAGACCGAGCGCCGAGGCTTCGGTCCGCCGTTTGTCAGTCCAGAACTTGTTGCGGTGTTCAAGCAACTTCCTGACAACACGCCGAGGCGACTCTGTCCAGTAGAATTCATACGTATCAGGCATAAACGCAGCCAAAAATTCCGGGGGCTTGAAGCCAGATCCGGGCAGAATCTCCGACATGGCAGCGCTAAACTCTTCGGCACTGAACTCCATTGCCGAAGAAATGCGCTCGGCAAGCTGCTCGCGCGTGCGTATATTATTAAAGGTGACGCGCACGGGCGTCTGACGCCGACGCACGAGCCTGCGGGCAATGTCCTTGGCGCGGTCGCCCGGCTGGATAAGATAGGCGCCGTGAGGGTCAATCGAGTCGGAGGCCACAACCTTGAACGCCGCCATCACACTCCCGGCCACTCTCTTGCCAAGGGCGGAACGCAATGTGTCGGTCAGTACCGCGCGCGATGTCCCCTCAGGGACGTAGACCCAAGTTGCAGTGTCGCCCCGATATGGAGCGTTGACATAGTTCCAGATGCCGAGTCCGACTGCACCGACAACTACAACGAATATCGCGAAAAAAAACAGAATTCTCTTCATAATGGTGCAAAGTTACACATTTTCCATGAACTTTTTTGCTTAAATCTACGTTATTCAATTAACATCACTCTGTCATTTATGCTTATCTTTTATGCGTATACTTCTGTTCTTGCTGACAATTATTGTAGGGTTCGGCATTGGAGCCGAAGCCCAGATTCTTGTTAAAAACGATTCGATTACGCAGTTCGACACCGATTCGCTTCGCCGCGCCTACGATTCCGGCCCATACTTCACCTTCTACAAGGACAACTATTTCTCCTTCGGAACCGTCGTCGGCTCCAGACCGTCACGCTCAAACTCGAACATAAAATTTCAGATTTCAATCCAGCAGAAACTGACCCGCTCAACCCTTCCCTGGGGTACATATCTCTATCTCTTCTACACCCAGAAAGCCTTCTGGAACATCCTTGAGCGCTCCGCGCCAATGACTGACCTGAACTACAATCCCGGCATCGGCTGGGCCAAACCGTTCTTCTCGTCACACACTGGAAGATATCTCGGCAAGATGATGCTCATTGTCGAGCATGAAAGCAACGGACGCGACGGCAAGAGTTCCCGCTCATGGAATCGCGTAAGTCTTGCCGGAAACATCCTCCTCGACAACAATCTAATGGTCTCCGCCAAATGCTGGATTCCGATTGTCGACGGCAAACACAACCGCGACATTCTCCACTACATCGGCGTCTATCAGTGCGGACTTCAGGTCATGAGCGACAACCGCCGCTTCGGGGCCTCAATAGTCCTGACAAAGCGCTGCGACTGGAACCCCCTGAACTTCAACGCCCAGATTGAGCTGAAGTACCGCATTTTCCCGAAAGACAACCAATATCTCTTCCTCCAGTATTATAACGGCTACGGCGAAGGTCTGCTCGATTACAACAAATTCCACTCTCAGTTACGCGTCGGCATCTGTCTAAGTCCGACTTTCTTCAGTGAGTATTAAAATTTTGTTGCAATTCCGTTGCAAAGCTCCATTTTCGGAAGAAAATAGTTTAACTTTGCAGCGCAAAACATGAAAAAGCAAAATAGAAAAACAATTCGCACCTTTCTGCTGTCACTTTTGGTGATTCTTGCAGTGCTGCTTGGCGTATACGCTGCCGGAATCTATCAGATTGTACATTTCAACAGCGAAATGGTTATCCCGGATGGCGATAACAACCGTCTGGTGACTTTTCGACCTGATGAACAAGGTCTGATTTATACCACCACCGGCCAGCCCGTCACTATTGACATGGGTTCACGCCACTGCTTCATCACGACTGCAACGCTCACAAACTTCAAGCGCTGCGGCTATCCGGCAACCGAATACCCCACTCTGATTCTTACCAGCGATCAGTCCGGCCATTACCGCATATACACCCGCAAGGTCGTGATGCCCATAATCCTTTTCGTCCACCCTGACACAACCGAGATTGTCCGCTTTGAAAACGTCGAACTCCTGATTTCCGACAAAGAGGAAGGCAACGTCATCGGCATGGACTTCCTTGAGCGCTTTGTGATTGAGCGCGACGTTGACACAGGCGAGATTGCCCTGCTGCGCAATGTCCCCCAAAATTACACATACGTCTGCGACATTAACAGCCGCGACTCCTCTATCGGCGACATCATCGGCTACTCACGCAGAATGTACATCCCTCTCAGGGTCAACGACGACGAACCGCAGAACTACTACATGGACACCGGCCGGGGAATCCGCTCATGCGAGCTTGTCCAGCCCGTCAAGAACATCAGCAAGGCAACCTCAAACGTCTATGCCGACCCCGAAACCGGCATGATGACCCAAGACAACTGCCGCGTCATGATCGGCAACCGTATGCGATTTGCCCGTGTCACCTACTCTGACACCCTCCACACTGACCAATACTCTATTAACCCCTTCAAGATCTTCAACCGCAGCATTGCGTTGGACCTTCCGAACCGTAAACTCTACTATCGGTGCGTTGAAGAGGTCAAGGATTCCTTACCCCTGACATGATTTATATGCTCTCCGCCGGCGAGGCATCCGGTGACCTTCATGCCTCACAACTGATCAGTGCGCTTCGGAACCGCGACCCGCAGGCTCGCTTCTGCTTTCTGGGCGGCGACCTAATGGCCGAAGCCGCAGGCTGCGCTCCCCTGATTCACTATCGCGACATGGCCTACATGGGCTTTGTTGACGTAGTGCGCCATCTGCCCCAGGTCCGCCGTAACCTTGCGGCTGCGACTTCGCTGCTGCGCCGCGTCAAGCCTGACGCCCTGATTCTCGTTGACTATCCCTCGTTCAACCTGCGCCTGGCTGCCGAAGCAAAAAAAATCGGCATCCCCGTCTTCTACTATATCTCGCCGAAAGCATGGGCCTGGAAAGAATGGCGCGTAAAAGATATTAGCCGCCTATGCAACTACGTCCTCTCCATCCTCCCGTTTGAACCCGAATTCTACGCCAGCCATGGCTATGACCGTTGCCTCTACGTCGGCAATCCCTCGGTCGAAGAAATTGACTCACGCCTGGCGGCCGCTCCCTCAACCGACGATTTCCGCCAGAAAAACTCCCTCCCCGCCAAACCGATAATAGCAATCGTTCCGGGAAGCCGCGTCAGTGAGATACGCTCTAACCTCCCCGTAATGCTTGATGCCGTCAGGCCCCTGACACAAAAATATCAGCCCGTAATTGCCGCCGCACCCGGCATTGACCCTTCTCTCTATCCGGCTGATATCAACCGCGTCGAAGGCCAGACTACGGACCTTATGGCCTGCGCGACCGCAGCCCTCGTCACCTCAGGCACGGCCTCGCTCGAAGCCGCCCTGGCCGGTGTTCCTCAGATTGTCTGCTATCGCCATAGCGGCTCACGGATTTTCTACAACATAATGGAACGCGTTCTGAAAATTCCATTTGTCTCTCTTCCGAATCTGATTGCCGGTCGCGAGGTCGTGCCTGAACTGCTACTCCACAAATGTACACCCTCAGCAGTACTCCATGCTCTGGTCAACATTCTTCCGGACCATCCAGGACGCGAAGAGCAGCTCAATGGATATGCCGCGGTCCGCTATTGTCTCGGCACAAACCCGGCCGCGTCAACAGCCGCTGCTAAAATCCTGGCCGAAATCAACTTAAATCAATAATTTAACACAATTTAACAATTGGGGGGGTAATTCTGCGATATTTTGCATACCTTTGCACTAAACAAACTGACATCAGATAACACTTACTAAATATGCATGGCAGCGAGGGTTTGCGCGTGAGCGTAGCCCTCGCTTTTTTTCTAAAACAACTACTTTTCTTACTTAATCTGCTATTTTTAACACAGTTTAACAATTGGGGGGGGTAATTCGTGAAAATTTGTTTAATTTTGCACCCGATAACTTCTTATTATTAACAAATTAATCACGTTCTAAACTAAAATGAAAAAGTCATTCTTTATTGCAGCAGTCGCAGCACTTGCTCTCTGCTCTTGCAACACCATTTCTCACACCGCGTCAACCGAGTCTGTTAATACTCAGATCACAAATCGCTCAACTGCCGATCTGAAAGTATCGCCCAACGTCATCTCTTACACCTTCATCCCCACCAACGAATATCGCCGCGCCGGCGACAAGAGCGTCAAAAATGCCGCCGTTGCCAAGGCTCTGGAAGCAAATGGAGGCGGAGACCTGCTTGTTGGCGCACAGTATGAGGTTAAAAAACACCGCGGCCTCTTCAGAACCAAAATCGTTTCCGTAACCGTAACCGGCCATCCCGCGACCTACGTTAATGTTCACCCGACCACTCAGGCCGAAGCTGAAGTAGTTTCAATCCTGAAATCACGCCGCTAATATTCATATGAACAAGACCCTGACCCTGGCTGCAGGCGCTCTGCTCGCCCTGAGTTCCTGCACCACGGTTCAACACACGGCCTCGACCGAGCAGATTGAGACCCGCATTATCAACATGACGGTTGCAAATGTGGACGTCAGCAAAGAAAAGGCTCAACACACTTTCAACTGGCAGTGGAATCCGGCAAACGCATTATCGCTCAATTCCGTAAAGAAGAGTGCTGCTGCCGAACTGCTAATGGAACAGAAAGCGGACGTGCTTGTTGAACCGCAGTATGTGATCAATCGCCGAGGTTTGTTCCGTGGCGGCTCGATAACCGTAACCGGCTACCCGGCAAAATATACGGACTTCCGCCCGATGACTGAAACCGACGCGAAACTCCTTGGCGAATCCTCGCCGAAAGTTACCCGTCCCTATATACCTTCCACCATCGCCTCTCCCTTCAAAAAGCTCAAAAAAGCAAAAGCCGCCTTCGAACCCGAGAATACCAAAAAGCAATTCATCAGCTTCGTAGCCGGACCGGTCTTCGAGCTTTGTGAATTGGATGCGGGCGGCACCTACGCCCTGATGTACGGTCGCTACAACACCAAAGGCTGGGGCTGGTATGTCAAAGGCAACCTGTCCGCATTCACCGAAGGAAGAGGCGAACCCTATGGAGGGTTCGTAACCGCCGGCGCAATAAAACCGCTCTCTTCTAAATTCAATCTGATGTTTGGCGCCGGTCTCGGCACTGCACTCATGGGATCTTACACTGATGACTATGACGACAATATCCGCTACGACAACGAGTTTTCAGTCCCTGTCGAACTGATGGGGCAATTCAACTTCGGTCATGTCAACGTCTCAGCCGGAATCAACTATCAGGTAACCTACGGCGACAGTGAGCTTATGGAAGGAAACTTATCCTTACAATTCGGCATAGGTTACACTTTCTAAAAACAGTTAATAAATATATGTATACCTGCGGGGAGCGGCGCGTGATTGCGCAGCTCCCCGTTCTCTCCAAACTATCTTTCAGAGTCCGAGCAGATCGCGATAGAGGTCAAGAGCTGTGCGGATTTCATCAGGCGTCGCCGTTCGGTCTATAACCGGAACTCCCGAATCCGACAAAAGGGTGAAGTTGATTTCACCTGTACGGCGGTTCTTCTTGTCGTGACTCATCAAGCCAAGCAGTGCATCGTAGTCCTTGCAGCTTATGGGCGGCGCCGGAAAGTAAGCCTCACGCAAGAGCGAAGCATAACGGTGAAGTTCCGACGATGGGAAACCGAGTTGCAAATGTGACAGAATCATCTCAACGAGCAATCCGTGGGCAACCGCAAACCCGTGAGGAATCGGCTCCTTGCGCTCAAGGGCATAGCTCTCGAAGGCGTGGCCCGCCGTATGGCCGAGGTTAAGCGCACGGCGAATGCCCTGCTCGCGGGGATCTTCGGCAACGATTCGCCGCTTGACCTCAACGCTCTCCTGCAACAGCGGCAACAGCGCATCAAGGTCGGCCTCGACAATGTCGAAAGCCATCAGCCGGCCGTAAGCCTCAGCCGAAGAAATCAGGCCATGTTTCAACATCTCGGCAAACCCTGACCGCAACTCAGCCGCCGGAAGCGTGGAGAAATAGCGCGTTGAAATGATAACGGCCTGAGCCTCACAGAAAGCCCCTATTTCATTCTTAAAATCAAGGAAGTTTATTCCGGTTTTTCCGCCGACGGCAGCGTCGACCGCGCCTAAGAGCGTTGTCGGCACATTGATAAAGCGGATTCCGCGCTTGAAGCATGCGGCAGCAAACCCGCCGAGATCCGTAATCATGCCTCCGCCAACGTTGACCAACAGCGAATTCCGCGTATATCCGTTAAGACTCAGATGTGTCCATACCTCAGACACGGAATCGAGGTTCTTGTTCTCGTCGCCGGCGCCGAGGCAAATTATCTCAGCCCCGGAGGGAGCAAGCCCTTCGGCAATCTGAAACGTATGAGAGTCACACAGCATGGCGACCTTGTCAGGCGCCATTTCATTAATCAGAGCGTCAAGTTCATTGCTGACGTCGTTAGTGAAAATCAGCTTTTGCATAACATTTCTGGCAATTCGGCAGCACACTGCGGCATGGAATCAAAAATCAAATCGGCACCCGCCTCCTCCATCCGCTTGCGCGGAATAGGTCCGGTTGTAACCGCAACCGTGAAACATCCGGCAGCATGGCCCGCACGAACTCCGAGAGGAGCATTCTCAATCACAATGCAATCCTCCGGAGCGACTCCCGCAAGCGCAGCCCCCTGAAGAAACGGATCGGGGAACGGCTTGCCTCGCTTGACATTAAGCGCCGTCACGCGGCGTTCAACGGGAAACGCGCCCGGGAAATCCGCATCAAGCGTCCCCAGGAGAGACCCCTGGGCAGATCCGGTAACGAGAATAGTCTGAGGATGCCACGGAAGATTCCGGACCGCCTCGACCAGGCGGCCGGCACCCGGCATTACGCTCGGATGAGGCTTAGAGCGAAAAATCTCCGCCTTGCGTTCATAAAGCCGCTGAACCTCATCGGGCGTCGCATCGCGGCCATAGGCGCGCTGATAGAGCAGGTTGACGGTCCATGCACCCGTTGCTCCCTCATAGAGAAAAAACTCCTCGGGCGAGCAGTCAATGCCCTGCTCGCGGACCATCTGATACCAAGATGAAGCGTGGTTCGGCATCGAGTCATACAGCGTGCCGTCCATGTCGAATAAAAATGCTTTTGGTCGGTCAATCATTGATTGTCAGTAATCGTTAGTGAATCCGGAACTTCAATCAGTCCGTGTTGGATAAAATAGAGAGAGTCGGCGGCCGAAATCGTATCCGTATGTTCATCGAAGGCCTCCGCCGGCTGCGGTCGACGGACCTCCATCGGAGCAATCTTGGCTGCCTCAGTCCCTCGCCGGATGGCTCCCTTGATTTCCTTAGCAAGGTTCACGCGGAGAGTGTCGGCGAGTTTCGTACTCTGACCGGCCATTTTCTCCTTAAAGCGCGCGCGGCCGGGCCGAATTTTCAGATTATCGGTTCTGCCTTTTATGTTAACGCCGAATTTAAAAGGAAGCGGCGATTTCAGAATCGAAACATGATAATCAAGGTTCATGTCGAGGTCATTCCGTCCCATGACTCCAATGCGATAGCGGTCAAAATCGAACATGAACGGGTAAAGTTCGAGGGTGTTGTCCTCAACGGCCAGTTCTACCTCCATGTGGTCAATCATGTTTTTGCGTTTGTCACGGAAAAGCAGCCATTTGCTGACAACATTAAACGTTTTCTCGTCCAGAACCCGGAGCGAGTCGCCGCTGAGGCTGACCATTGCGCGTAACGAAGGAAAATCAATGTTCAGCAGCGAATCGGCCCGCGTCGTCGCACCGATGTTCACGTCGATAATTCCGCCGAGGTCATGCAGCAGGGGCATCAGCGAATCCAGGGCCGGCAACATATCCGTCACCTTATCAATGCGAAAGCGGTTCAGTTCCATGCTCAGCCCGACGTCAACGTCATTGGCCGTCGGAGCATAGTAAATCAGATTGGCGTTTGCCGAGCCGATGTCCGTTCGGGCCTGGAGATCGCTAAGCTGGGCGGCACCGTCAGCAATGATGACCTCTCCAGAGAAGTCATGCAGAAGCATGGTCGAGTAGACAATGTTGCGTGCGTTGAACGCCAGAGTGGCGTCGACATTCATCGGAACGACGATAGCGCGCATTTCCTCCGACGCCTCCGATTCTGTCCGAGACTCTGCAACGTCGTCATCAAGCTCCAGAGTCCTCATTGAGCCGGCTGAGGCAAGCGAATCGGCCGCGGCCTGCCATGCCGCTCCACGAAAGGCGGCCTGGACTATCTGGTTGACGTTTATCGTGTCAGAACTCAAATCGAGATTCACAATCAGCGGCTGGCCTCTGCGGCGTCCGAGCGACTTCTGCATGTTACGGACAATTCCCTTCAGGGCAAAGTCGCTGCGGCCGGCCTTCAGAGCAATCGAACGCAGAACCAGCGAATCAGGGTTAAACGCGAAATCAAGCCCTGACAAGCGCATACGGAGCGGAAATGCCGGAGTTGACATGCGGGCGCGGCGCGCCTTTACCGAACCACGTACATCCCACCGCTTGAGCAGCCGCACCAGCGACCGGTCTACACCAAAGTCAATCCGCTCATGTCCCTTGTCGCTCATCAGCAGCGAATCGCGCCGGCGTGCAATGCGGGCCGAATCGGTCGCCGTCAGCGTGCGGCGCTTCCGTCCGGACGAGGCCAGATGAGCCTTCGCACCGACCTCCGCACCCGACACCGACATGCGGCTTACCCCGTCAGAATAGACAATGCGTTTCACACCAAGCTTAGCAGCAAGCAGCGGTCTGCGCCCGTCGCCCATATAACGCGTCAGCACGGTTGCGCCATTGACCCCACGGATTGCAGCACGGCTTGAATCGCCAAGCAGACAATCAAGACGCCCGAGATCAATTCGGCCGCCCATCGGCGTAACGGTTGTCGTGTCAGCCGTCTGCGCCCGGTTTTCAACCCCGAGAGAGACCTTAAGATCCGAAATACCCGCCTGAAGTCCTACGGTCCAGACGCGCGCCGTGTCCAGGCTCAGACGCGCCGTCAGCAGCGAATCAACGCCCCGGAAAGACTCCGACGAGCCGAAATCAATTCGCGCGTGGCGCGTCCAGGCCGCAATACTGTCGGCAGGCATCAGCGCGACAAAATCACACAAGTCAGCCATACCGTGCAAGTCGGCCCGATGAAACGCATTAGTACTCAAGTCACTGAGATTAAGCGCAAAATCCAAGTCCGCATCAAGAGTGCCACGCAGTCTCATTCCGGCCAGTTGCCAAAGACGCGCGTCAAGCCCGTTAAAGTTGACATAGCCCTTAAAACAACCTTCGGCCCAAGGGTCGGAGTGCAGATTTGTTGCCCGTCCCGTCAGACTGAAATCCGAACCGGGAAAGACTACTTCACATTTTTTCAGCTCCACGATTGAGCGGTCAAGTCCTTCGGAACTCAGGCGTACATCCACATCAAGCGCCAGGCGCGTAAAATCAAGATAGTACTGTCTGACTGCCAGCGCCGACTCTTTAATCCGGAGATTGGCCTCAAGGTCAGGAATCAGCAATGTGTCAGGATTATAGCGGTAAGGAGCGAGTAGCTTCGCCATCAACTCGACGGCCGCGTCGGTTTTCAGTTCAGGAACGGCCTCAATCAGTTCTCCGACTCGCGCAAGCGCAAGAGGCTTCAGGCGGAAATCAAGAGACTTGACCAGCAACCCGTCACTCAGGTCCAACCAGGCAGAAGTCTCGGTCTGAAGCGAGTCAACGTCAACCCTAAAGCAGTTCAGCGTAACTTCAAGCGGAGAGGATGGTTCCCAGCCGATTCCGCCATCAAGCCCGATTTCAAGACGCTGAGGCAGCAACGGAACGGCACCTGCACTCGCCTTGGTGACAAGAACATACTGCTGCACATCGTCGCCGCCCGTAAGTTCCGTTGCGCGGATGGTCACGTCCGCATCAATGCTGTCCGGAACAGAGAGATAGCGAAAGCGTGCATCACCCAGAATCCGGAAACGGTCAACATGAATTGACGGAAGCGACAACGGCTCTGCCCTCTCCTCTTCGTCCGGTTTGTCCGATGGAGGAAAGATCGAAAGATTTGTAAGCGAGTCCGGGCCGCACCAGAGGGTTGCGCACGGGCGGTCAATCTCCACCCTGCTGACCGAGATGCGCCCAACCAACAGTGCAGCCAGATTGATGCGCCCATGAAAGCGCGCGACACTCGCAACCGTATCGCCCTCGGCAGGAACGGCAGGGTCAATGTTGACAATTCTCAAGCGGTCAACATCTATTTCCACATGCGGAAACGTGCGCCAGACCGTCAGTTCGGCCCGGTCAACGCCAAAATCGGCATTGACGAAATATTCACCACCATACTTATTGACCAGCCGAGTCAACCGTGCCGATGTCAGTATAAGGCTGACTCCCGCAAGCATACACAGCATCAGAGCGACCAGCGTCACGATTGAAATCGGAATCCATCGCAACCACCGGCGTCCGCTTTTCTTTTCTTTTCCGTCCTGTTCCATAACAATTGTGCAAATATACGCATTTTTTCCGTAAATTTGCCGACATGAAACTTAAGGGATTTTTACTTGCGGCAATCGCTGCCGCGACCTACGGCACGAATCCGGCATTCGCCCTGCCGCTCTATGCGGATGGAATGAACGCCAACTCCACTCTGCTGTTCCGATATGCCCTTGGCCTTCCGATACTTGCGGCCATGGCCTTTTACCGCGGACGCAATCTGCGCCTGCGCGCCTCCCAGATATTTCCTGTCACGCTCCTCGGCATTCTGATGGCCATATCGTCCCTATCACTTTTCGAGAGCTATAACTATATGAACTCCGGAGTGGCGTCGACCCTGCTGTTTCTCTATCCCGTCATGGTCGCGATTATTATGGTGATCGGTTTCAACGAAAAGTTCAAGCTGACAACGGGAATCTGCTTGCTTCTGATGACCGGCGGCCTGGCCCTGCTGATGCACCCCGGCGAGGGTTTTGCCGTCAGCCTGACCGGATTTCTGCTTGTCATGATTTCGGCACTGACTTATGCAGTTTTCATCGTAATGACCAACGTCAACCGGGAGTTGCGCGGAATTCCGACTCTGACCCTGATGTTCTATGAGCTGCTTGCCGGTACACTGTTCTATATTTTGTTGATTCCCCTCGGATTTGAACTCACCGTGCCGGTCCACTGTGCCGGATGGATTAACCTTGGCGCACTGGCTATTCTGCCAACGGTCTTATCCCTGAGCTGCACAACCATGGCCATTCAGATTATCGGACCGACACCGACAGCGATCTTCGGCGCCCTTGAGCCGGTGACGGCCGTCGTTCTGAGCATCACATTTCTTAACCAACCGATGAGCGCCCAGGAACTTTTCGGGGGAGTGCTGATTGTCGCGGCAACGTCGCTCGTTGTCATCGGCAACAAAGTGGACAGCATCATTCTGCGGGTGCGCAAAATGTTTCCATCGCTGCGCCACGGCGTTCACCGGCGTCAGGACTGACCCCAGTGCAACTTGGTGCGCAGAGTCGAAACAAAATCGTAGCCCCGGCGCTGAACAACCCGCAACGGGAATCCGGCGCGCGAAACCTCAATCCGTGACCGAACCGGAATTTTCACAATACGGCTGTCAAGCGAAAGTAGACATCCGTCAGCGCGGCTGTCGGCCATAAGATGGATTGCCGACGTGGCATTGACAACCAGCGGGCGCATCGCCAGTGTATGAGGAGCAATCGGTGAAATAACGATAACCGGCGCGGTCGGCTCGATTATCGGCCCCCCAACACTCATGTTGTAGCCCGTCGACCCTGTCGGAGTGCTGACAATCAGTCCGTCGCCGCGATACGTAGTCAGTTCATGGGCGTCAAGGCGTGCATTAACCGAAATCATTGATGCGGTGTCCTGACGCAACAACGCGACTTCATTGACAGCAAACGGAACAAAATCGTCAGGCAATGGGGCAGAACTGCAAATCTGAAGCATCATGCGCTCTTCGACCCGCAGGTCTGACAGGTCAGAAGCGAGAAAACTCTCAGGCGTAAAATCGGCAAGATAGCCCAGATGGCCAGCATTTATGCCAAGAATCGGAACTCCGTACGGCGAAACCAACTGTGCCGTGCGAAGAAAAGTGCCGTCGCCGCCTATGCTTACGGCAATCTCGGCCTCAAGCTCCTCGCCCGCCGCGACCGGAAACGCTTCAGACGGGAGAAACGGACGCAGATGGTCGTAACAGCGCGCACTGACTGCAATCGGTTCACCGGCAGCAAGCGCGGCAATATGGCCCAGAATCCGGCGGCCGCATTCAAGGGCATCAAAATGATGGCGTGAGGCGTGAAGAAAAATTTTCATCAGAGTTCAAGAATATGGAGCAGCTCGGCTGCTCGGCTGCGCATAGTTTCATCAAGTTCATCGCCGAACTCTCCGCCAGGAAACGAACGGGCGGAAACAACCTCATAGCCATAGCGCTCGAGCGACCTGGCAGTCGCGTCGGCATGGCGCAGCGACGTCCGCAGCTCAATCGTCATGCGGCCGTCGGCACGAGTCTCGCCCGTAACATTCAGGTTCAGCAGGTGAGCGTCACTATCCTCAACCGCGCGTGCCAGCGACGATGCGCTGAATTCGCTCGGACGACAGACAACGGTAATCACCGACGCTTCCTGTCTCGGAGGCATCAGATGCCACAGACGGGCGGTATCGCCGCCTTCAAACCGGGCATTTTCAGCCAAAATGTCATTTCCGTAGGTCAATTTCTTTCCTTTCTCAATAATTTCCACTAATTTTGTGGGCAGTTTGAGATATAACAAATAGCATGCCACAAAAGATAGAGGCATTTGCAAAGTTACAAAAAATCTTTAAATCACACAAATGACAACGCTAAGCGTAAACATCAACAAAATAGCCACCCTGCGCAACGCACGCGGCGAAAACAACCCTGACGTAGTGAAGGTTGCCCTTGACTGCGAACGTTTTGGTGCGCAGGGAATCACTGTCCACCCCCGTCCAGACGAGCGCCACATACGTCGCGACGACGTCATGAGGCTCCGCCCCGCCCTCCGAACCGAATTCAACATAGAGGGATATCCGTCAAAGGAATTCATGGACCTCGTTGTCCGCGTACGTCCGTCGCAAGTCACACTCGTGCCTGACGCACCGGACGCAATAACCTCGTCGGCCGGATGGAACGTCAAGGACAACATGGAACAACTGACCGAACTGGTTGAGCGACTCCACGAAGCCGGCGTCCGCTCCTCAATCTTCATTGACCCTGACCCCGAACAGGTAATCGCCGCCGCAAAATGTGGAGCAGACCGAGTTGAACTCTACACGAAGGCCTATGCCGACGGCTATCAGGCCAACCGCGAAGCGGCCGTTGCCCCCTATGTCGAGGCCGCGCGCCAGGCCCGCAAATGTGGACTCGGTCTCAACGCCGGCCACGACCTCAGCCTCGAAAATCTCGAATTCTTCCATGAGCGCGTTCCTCACCTTGCGGAAGTCAGCATTGGCCACGCCCTTATTTGCGACGCCATCTATCTCGGACTTGAGGAAACAATCAAACAATACCTCGGCAAATTAAAAGCGAAAAACTAATAACCCGACAACTATCACCCATAAACCAACATAAACTCCGATGGAACTTTCACTTTGGCAACTCTGCCTTCAGGGCGGATGGATTATGATTCCGATGGCCCTGCTTGCCCTCGCGTGCATCTACATTTTTATTGAGCGGACAATTGTCATTAACCGCGCAAACCATCAGGACCCCACCTTCATGAAGCGTATCAAAGACTACATTCTTGAAGGCGAAATCGAAAGCGCCCAGAATCTCTGCCGCAACACGCCCTCGGCTTATAGCGCACTTATTGCCAAAGGACTGAGCCGCATTGGCCGTCCGATGCAGGACGTACTTGTCACCATCGAAAACATGGGCAACCTCGAAATTGCCCGACTCGGCAAAGGACTTCCCTGGCTCGCAACCACAGCCGCCGGCGCCCCGATGCTCGGCTTCCTCGGAACGGTTATCGGCATGGTCAAGGCGTTCCACGCAATGGCGACGGCCGGATCCGCCGCTTCGCTCGCAACCTTTGCCGACGGCATCTACACGGCACTGGTAACCACCGTTGCCGGTCTTATTGTCGGGGTGGCAGCCCTGTTTGCCTATAACTACCTGGTTGCGCGCATCAACTCCGTGATGACCCTCCTCGAAGGCAAAACAATGGAGTTCATGGACGTCCTTAACGAACCTGCCAAATAATCCACCCCCCACAGCTATGGCTCTCAAGCGTCAATTCGACATGTCAGCGACGTTCTCAATGGCGTCCATGACTGACGTTATCTTCCTGCTGCTCATCTTCTTCATGGTGACCAGCACGTTTGTCTTCCCCAACGCCCTGGAGGTTAACCTTCCGGAGAGTGCCGGCCAGACCGCCCTCAAGCCGGCCGCGCGCATCTATGTCGACACCGAGGGGCGCACCGCAACCATGTACGGCGAAGGAGCCGACTGGCAACTCATTGAGGAAGACTCACAGCTCGCCGCGTTCCTCCAGGTCGTCAACCAGCAGAGCGAAGACTCGCTCTCAACCTTTGTTGGCCTCTATGCTGACAAGGAAGTTCCCTACGGCCGCATCGTTGAAATCCTTAATCTCGGCTCAGACCGGGGCGTAAGGGTTGTCCTCGCAACCTCAGCCCCCGCGAAAGCGCCGCTACCCGAGAACAAATGAGCAAATACCTTAAACGCGAACAACTGATTGCCCTGCTGCTGACGCTGCTCTTTGCCGCAATGACCTGCACTCTGCTTGTCTGCGTCAAGGTCATGCCCGCGTCCGCATTGATTCCACCGGCTCCCGACGCCGAGGAGCAGGAAATCTTCTTCGCCGACATCGAATATAAGGAAATCTCATCTGACCCGACGCCGCAGGTCGACGGCAAGCCCGCCTCGGCAGCCGCTGCCGAAGTCAGTTCGACCGACATGACAGATGCCGGCAAGAGCGATGACGTTCCAGAACTTGTCTCAACCGCGGCGCCCTCCGAAGCTAAAGCCGTCAAGACCGAAACTCCGAAACCGGATCCCGGTCCGACAAAAGAGGAAATCGAAGCCCAAAAAGCCGCCGCCATTCGCGAACGCATGGGCCGCTCGACAGGCTTAAAAAAACAGACTGCCGACGCCGGCTCAGGCTCGGCAGCCAACGGATCGGCATCGGCCGGAAGCAACGTCGGCTCCGACGGACTTGGCCTTGACGGCCGCAAGCGCCTTAACTCGCCCAATCCCGGCATCCGCAATGCAACCGGAAAGGTCCGAATCCGCGTACGCGTCAACAGCGCCGGCGCCGTAACCGAAGCAACCTTCGTCAGCTCAACCGGCTTCGGCACTCGCGAACAGGAGGTACGCGACGCTTGTCTTGCCGCCTCGCGCCAGTTGAAATATACCCCCAATCCTGATCAACCATCTCAATCCGGCACCATTACGTGGAATATCCGTTAGTCAGCAACCCAATCCTGATTTTCTTCATTGTGCTTGCAATCATCTTGCTGGCACCCTTGTTGCTGAACCGACTGAAAATACCTCACATCATCGGCATGATTGTTGCCGGCATCGCCGTCGGCCCCTTCGGCTTCCACGTTATTGACAATGATGCATCGTTTGCCATTTTCGGCCAGGTCGGATTGCTCTACCTGATGTTCCTGGCAGCAATTGAGATTGACCTGTTTCATCTCCAACGCAATCTGAAACGCGGACTTGTCTTCGGACTGCTGACGTTCCTGCTGCCGCTTGTTCTCGGATTTCTCTCCGCCGTCTACTGGCTGCGGACCGACCTGGTAACAGCCCTGCTCCTGGCGTCGATGTATGCCTCCCACACTCTGATTTCCTATCCCGTCGCCGTACGCTACGGAATCACTAAAGCCCCGGCCGTCCTGATGGCCATTGTCGGCACCATCGTCGCCGTCATCGGCGCGCTCCTCACCCTCGCCACCGCCGTCAACGTCCATCAGAACGGCGATTTCTCCACTCCGCAGATTCTGCTACTGATTGGCAAGTTGATAGCCTTCTGTCTTGGCGTCACCGTCATCTACCGGAGCATGGCCCGTTGGTTTCTCCGCCGCCACAATGACCGCGTCACTCAGTTCGTCTTCATCCTCGCCCTGGTCTTCTTCGCCGCATGGCTCGCTCAGGCAATCGGCCTCGAAGCGGTTCTCGGCGCCTTCTTCGCCGGACTGGTGCTGAATCGCTTCGTGCCGAACACATCGCCGCTGATGGCGCGCCTTGAGTTTGTCGGCAACGCCCTCTTCATCCCCTACTTCCTGATTGGAGTTGGAATGATGATTGACATCCGCGTCATCACGCAAATTCCAACCCTTCAGATGGCCGGAATCATGCTCGGCGTCGCCATTGTGGCGAAATGGCTTGCCGCCTTCATCTCGGCCCGAATCTACGGGATGGAACGCTGCGACATGCAGGTAATGTTCGGACTGACCACGGCCCACACCGCCGTTGCCCTCGCCGTCGTAACCGTTGGCGTCAACTTCGGACTGATGGACACCGCAATGCTCAACGGCACCGTACTGATGATTCTGCTGACGTGCGCCCTGGCTCCCATGTTAACCTCCGGAGGCGCCGCAAAACTGAAAATTCGCATGCTCGAACAGGCTCCGCCGGTTGAAGCCGACCGAGTTGCGCGTACACTCGTCGCCATTGACAATCCAATGACCGCCGTCTCACTGATGGAACTGGCCATGATGGTACATCCGCGCGAAAGCGACGTCGACTCGCTGATGGCCATGCACATCCGCACAGACAACTCCCCGTCGGCCAAAGCTAACTCACAGGCCGCACTCCAGCTGGCCCGCGAGGCCTCCGTCACCGTCGACATCTCCGTCGACGCCTTCGAGCGTTTCGACTCTGACGTAGCCTCAGGCCTGCTCCACGTAATCTCCGAACGCGACATTGACTGCGTTCTGATGGGGCTTCACCGCAAAATCTCCATCATTGACACCTTTTTCGGCACGAAAATGGAGAAAATCATTGCCGGGACGAATAAAATGGTCGTTGTCAGCCGCCTGTTCAACCCGTTGAACACTCTGCGGCGCATAATTGTATATCTTCCCCCCATGGCCGAATATGAAAGCGGGTTCCGCCTTTGGGTAACTGCGATGGGGCGACTGGCGCGCAGCCTCGGCTCCCGCCTGGTCTTCCTCTGCCAACCCGCCCAGCAGCGCGTAATCAGCGGCGTTCTCCGCCGTGAACACATTGAGGTCCGTGCCGGATTCCGCGACATGCAGCAATGGGATGACTTCATCCTTATGGCAAATCGTATTCTTGACGATGACCTTCTCGTCGTTGCCACGGCCCGACCCGGCTCTCTCAGCCATAGCGCTGTCCTCGACGAGATGCCCGGCTTCCTCCAGCGCTATTTCACTCAGACAAACTTGATGATTATCTTTCCGGAACAAAGCGGAAGGTCGGAAGAGTCAATGTCCTTCATTGACCCGACCGGTTCGGAAAGCATCAACTCTCCCGCATGGCCCCGGCGGATTGCAAATTTCTTCGGCCGCCTTTCGCACCGACGCTCACGCCATATTATTCCTCCCGAATCGTTATGAAAATCATTTTACACGACGCCAAACATATCCGAGAGGCCCTGCTGCCTCTGACCTTCACACGCCCCGTTGCGCTCATGCCCGCCGGAATCGGAACCATTGCCGAGCGTTGGCAGTTTTTCTTCCCCGAAGCTGAAATAGCCTTCATGACAGAAGATTATCTGCAATGCAAGTTCCCGGCATCTGAGCCAACGGCCGACACCCTCCATATTCCAGGCCATATTATTCCTACTCCGGAACTTGCCGAAGTCGCTGCCGGCCTAAAACCGGGGGAATGGATTGCAACGCCTGAGGGCGAACAGATTGTCTGCGGCAGCCGGCTCCAGCACTCCCCGAAAACAACGTTGACAGTCACGGCTTACCGCTCTCTGCCTGACATTTTCCGCCAGAGCAAAGAGCGCATTGCAGCTGACTTCAACCTGCTGACGGCCGGACGCCGCTCCCGGCCTCTGCCCTCAAGCTGCACACTCATCGGCCCGGCCGACAGACTGTTCATTGAGGAAGGTGCCGACGTCGAAGGAGCGTTCATCAACACGCGCATGGGACCCGTCTACATTGGCCGTAACTCGGAGATTCAGGAGTGCGTCGTTCTGCGCGGCCCGATTGCCATCGGTCCGTCCTGTCGCGTGCGCGCCGGAGCGCGACTGCTTCCCGGTGTGAACCTCGGTGAGTCAACGCGCGTTGGCGGCGAAATCAGTAACACCATCTTCCTCGGCTTCTCCAACAAGCAACACGACGGCTTCCTGGGTGATGCCGTCATTGGACAATGGTGTAACCTCGGAGCCGGATGTGTTGCCTCAAATCTCAAAAACGACTACTCGGAAATCCGACTCTGGAGCTACCCCCAACAGCGCTTCGCCAAAACCGGTCTGCAATTCTGCGGCCTGATAATGGCGGACCATTGCAAGGCCGGAATCAACACGATGTTCAACACTGCAACGGTCATCGGCCCCGGATGCAACATCCACGGAGCGGGTTTTCCGCGCCCCTACGTCCCGGCGTTTTCCGACGGCGGAGCGCAGGGCTTCACCCGCGTAATCTTCAGGAAATTCCTTGCAACGGCAACCGAAATGATGCGCCACCGGAGCGTAGAAATCTCTGATGCCGACCGTTCAATCCTTCAATATCTCTACGACAATGCTTGAATATGTCCGCGGCAAAATTGACCGTCTTACGCCGACCGAAACCGTTATCGAGGCGGCCGGACTCGGCTATCTGCTCTCAATTTCCGTCAACACTTACACTCAGATTCAGAACGCCACTGACGGCGAAGTCAAACTGCTTGTCCACGAGGTTATACGCGAAGACACTCATGACCTCTTCGGCTTCTTCGACGAAGCCGAGCGTACGCTATTCCGCCTGCTGATTGGCGTCAGCGGCGTTGGTCCGAACACAGCCCGCGTGATTCTCTCATCCATGACACCTTCTCAGCTCCAGATGTGTATCACATCCGGCGACCATGCAAAGCTAAAGGCGGTCAAAGGCATAGGCCTCAAGACCGCCCAACGCATAATCGTGGACCTTAAAGACAAAATTGCGGCAGCAGAACTCGCTGCCCTTGCCGCCGGCCGGGAAGAATACACAGTTTCCGTCGCAAACGAGACGCGCGAGGAAGCCCTCGCCGCCCTTATCATGCTCGGCTTCAACAAACAGGCATCGCAGAAAGCCCTCGACAAAATTTTCGCCTCAGACCCCTCCACCTCCGTCGAAGCCGCAATCAAACGCGCCTTTACCTTACTTTAACCGCCGTTTGCGTCGGTCGTTGCGCAATTTGATGATGGTGATGATGACCGAGCAGATAGTCGTTATCGTATTGGCCAGAACAATCGGCATATTGTCAATCAATATACCCTGGGCAACGAACAGAACCGAACCCGCGCCAAGCGCCAGAAACGTCGGCATGGCAATGCCATCGGTCTCTCGCGTGCGGATTGTCTGCACAGCCTGCGGCAAATAGCCGCAGATCATGCATATTGAGGCCATGTAGCCTACAATTGATGCTGCATCCATAATCCTTTAGTCTTCCAGATAGTAAACAATTGAGGAAACAACACGCACATTTTTGATGTTCGGCGTTGACTGGTCAGTGCTTTCAATGCTGAACTGGCCCTGTGTGGCCGTCTTGATCTTGCCGACGCGCGAATCCGAGTCCTGCGCGAAACGGTCAGCAGCCTCGCGTGCGTTCTTGGTTGCCTCCGCAATCATCTCGGGTTTGATAGAGTTCAGCCCCGTGAACTGATAGTTAATGTAGTTATTGTTGGCGGCCACACCCTGCTTGAGCAGTTCGCTCTGACGGTTGAGCAGCTCGCGCACCTTAGCGACTTTTCTGGTTGCGACAGTGATTGTCACGTTCAGGTTATACTGATAACGCGCGCGGTCGCCGCCATAAACGTTACCCTCCGAGTTATAGAGGTCCGGCGGATTAACTGAAATCTCGTCGCGGTCAATCCCGTTGTCGGTCAGAAACTTCACAACAATATCGTTGGAACGCTGCATGCGGTTATAAAGCTCCGGCAGGTCATTGCCCGCAATGGAGTAAGACATCGGCCAGGTTACATAATCGGCCTCAACCGTGCGCTCGGCAAGTCCGCGGACAGTCACTACGCGGTCACGAAACGAAAAGTTGTCAATCCCGGCTTTTATGCAAAAGCCTAAAACGATAATACTGACGGCAATAATAGCCGCCGAAACAGCCTGCTTATTCATAAATCAGCATGAATTAGTTAGTAATTAGTAATGAGTAATTATTTGCTCTTTTAATTAAATTATGTGTTTTTAAATTGTGTATTTTTCAACGCCTTATCAGCTTGCGGGCGGAGTCCAGACGAAGCAGGACAAAGAGCAGAATTGTGAAGCCCCACAGCGATGAACCGCCATAACTGAAAAACGGAAGCGGAATGCCGATGACCGGACATAACCCGATGACCATCCCGACATTGATGCAGAGATGAAAAATAAAAATCGACGCCACACTGTAAGCATACACGCGACTAAACGTCGAAGGCTGGCGCTCCGCAATGGTCAGGATTCTCAGAATCAGCGCCAGAAACAGTACAATGACGGCCGTAGTGCCGACAAAACCCTCTTCCTCGCCGATAGTGCAGAAAATAAAGTCTGTGTGCTGTTCGGGAACATACTTCAGCTTTGTCTGCGTTCCGTTCAGAAAGCCCTTGCCCGTAACGCCTCCCGATCCAATAGCAATCATAGACTGGTTGACATTATAGCCCGCGCCGCGCGGATCAGCCTTGATTCCGAGCGAAACAAGGATACGGTTCTGCTGGTGAGGCGCCAGATGGTCAAAAAGCATATTGACAGAAAAACTGAACGCAACCGCTCCGACCGCAAACACAGCGCAGGCATAGAGCCGCCCAAGGTGATTACGCAACCCGGTCAGAACCATGTAGACTCCTGCCAACACAATCACTGCGATAAAGAACCATAGCCACGGCAAATGAAGCCCGAGCGAATTGCAAAGAAAAGCAAGCCCGATGCTGACACCGAAGCCAAGCGTCAGATTACGCATAACCTCCAGCGACCGCGCATAGATTCCGGACATGGCCGAAGCAGTCAGCATTGTCAGCACAATGACAATAAACTGCCCCTTGGTCATATCAAGAATCATCGGGTCAGTATACTTGACGGCAACGACGAAAATCACGACCGCCACAAGCGCCGCAAGCATAATCAAGCCGCTCATGCCCTCGCGATAAAGCACGAAGAACAATGCCATATAGGCCAGCGCCGACCCCGTCTCCTTCTGAAGAATAATCAGCACGACGGGCGCCAGAATAATCCCGACAGCCTTGAACAGATTATGCCACGAGCCGGCCAGCCTGAAGTTATAGCCGGAAAAGAGCTTTGCAAGCGCCAGCGCTGTCGCACACTTGGCAAACTCGGCGGGCTGCAGGCTCATCGGACCGAACTTCAGCCACGAATGTGACCCCTTGGTGTCAGGCGCAATAAATATTGTAACCGCCAGTAATACAAGCATAAAGACGTAAAACGGATAAGCATACGTCTCATAAATCCGATAATCGCTCAGCAGGATTACGAGAGCAATGACCAACCCCAGACCGATCCAGCGAAACTGCTTTCCCGAAAATTCGGCAAAGGAAAAAATCGAGGCATGGTCGAAATCATAGCTCGCAGCATAGATGCTGATGGCACCAAGCACCACCATTATCAGATAGAGAGCAACCGTCAGCCAGTCGAGCGAGCGAAAGGCAGATGGGTCGGCATTAGTCCTTCGGTTTTGATTTAATGACACGGTTTCCGCGGGTGTTGGCGTTCAACATATTGGTTTCTATATACTTTCGGGCCGGAGAGATTTCGCCGTTCATGTACTTTTCAATCACAAGCGAGCCAATCGGCACGCCGTAAGTGGCTCCGAAGCCTCCGTTCTCAACATAGACCGCAACGGCAATCTGCGGATTGTCGTAAGGCGCGAAGCCGATAAACGCCGAATGGTCCTTGCCGTGGGGGTTCTGTGCCGTGCCGGTCTTGCCCGCAACCATAATGTCAGGCAGATTGGCCGTGCGGCATGTACCGCCGGTAACCGCCATGCGCATACCCTCGGCCACAGCCTCAAACCATTTCCGGTCAATGTCAGGCGTGCGGACATCAAGCAATCCTTCGGGCATGACAGTGTCCTGAATGGCCTTGACAGCATGCGGCGTTATGAAGTGTCCGCGATTGGCGATGGTTGCACACAGATTGGCCATCTGAAGCGGAGTTGCAAGCACCTCGCCCTGACCGATGGAAACAGAAATAATCGTGTTGGCACTCCAATGACCCTCGCCGTAGAACTTATCGTAGAACTTCGCATTCGGTATGAATCCGCGGCCTTCGTTCGGAATGTCCACTCCGAGCTTATAGCCGTAGCCAAGCTGCACAAGGTGATTCTTCCAAACCTCGAACGCATTGGCGCTCGAACCGTACTTCGACCGCCGGTCAACCATATTCTTGAAGCCCCAGCAGAAAAAAGCATTACATGAAGTCTGCAACGCCGGCTTGACGGGAATCGGCGAACCGTGGCCGTGACAGCCCACTTTCAGACCGCCGTTAATATAGCCGTGATAACACGGATAAGCCGTGTTGAGGTCAATGATGCCCTCTTGAAGCAGGATTAAGGCCTGCCCCGGCTTAAACGTCGAACCGGGAGGATAGGCACCCATCAGCGCTCGGTCAAAAAGCGGATGGTCCGCATTGTCGTTGCTGACCAGCATGCGGTAGTTCTTGCCGCGCTCGCGACCGACGAGCAACGTCGGATCGTAGGTCGGCGAGGAAACCATGCAGAGAATCTCACCCGTCTTAGGCTCGATTGCGACAACCGCACCGATTTTGTTAACCATAAGACTCTCGGCATATTGCTGGAGCTTAATATCCAGACTCAGAGTCAGATTGCGCCCGGAATGAGGAGGCATGTCAAGCGCCCCCTCCTCGAAGCGGCCCTGGATTCGCCCGTAGGCATCGCGCATCAGAATCTCAACGCCCTTATCGCCGCGCAGATACCTCTCATAGCTCTTTTCAACCCCGAGGTCACCGGTGTAGTCTCCGGGCTTGTAATATTCGTCGCGGTCAATGTCGTCCTGGTTAACCTCGCGGACGTTGCCAAGAACGTTGGCCGCCGCTTTGTAGTTATACTGGCGCAGGATGCGCTTCTGAGTGTAAAACCCTGGATAACGATAGAGCTTCTCCTGAAGGCGCCCGTAGTCGCGCGCGGTCAGGTGAGTCATAAATCGCTGAGGAGTGTAGACGGAATAGCCCGGCGACTTCTTCATTTCGTCAATTCGCTGGTCGAACTGCTCGCGCGTGATGCCGACCGTCCGACAGAAGTCAAGAGTGTCCACTCCCTTCATGTCGCGCGGAATCATCATGACGTCATAAGCCGGCTGATTGTAAACGACCAGCTCGCCGTTGCGGTCATACATCAGGCCGCGGCTCGGATACTGGACCTTACGCAAAAACGCATTATTTTCAGCAAAGACCTTATATTTATCCTCGGCAACCTGAAGGGTAAAAAGCCGTATAATATAGATGACGGCAATGAGAACCACAAAGCCGCCAACCACATATTTCCGTTTTTCAAGACTGTAATCTTTTCTCACGAGGCAGAGGCGAATTCAGAGCGTGAAGAAATCGAGTCAATTCCTAAAATCAGCAGCGATGTAAGCAGCGTTGACGCAACAATGCGCTCAAGCATCAGCAGCGGATGGAAAAACGCAAACGCTTCAATCAGCGTAACCATCAGACAATAAAACAATGACATGGTCACTACATATTTCGAAAAGACCGCCGCCCCGAGGGTACGCATTGACGGAATCCGGTGAGTGACGTCATCTTCTCGTGGAACGTAAAGCCGCAAAACCGTGTGGCGACAGCCTCCGAGACAAGTGCAGGCAAGCGAATTGATTCCGGGAGTGTCCGAAAAAATGTCAACACATAAGCCGAGCAAAAACGAAAGCGCCATGACCTTCGACGCTCCGAGCGTCACGGGCAGTTTAATTATAAAATAGATGAACACGAAAGCCAGCGCCACGGAAAACAGCACCAACCTGTTGAAGATGACGCTCTGGGCAATCACCATCACAATGAACATCAACGTAAACTGCAAACTCGTCTTTGACATAATTCAATCGCAAAGTTAATGATTAAATTTTATCTGCGCAAGCAAAAATGCCTGACTAAAGCGGCAATGTCAGCAACGCCGCGGCCGCCCATGGCAACATATCGTGCCAACAGACGCATCAGTGGAGTTGACGTGAGATTGCCGACCAGCTCCGGGCGCCCCTCCTTGCGATACTCGCCTGCAAGAATTGCCCGCCGATAGTCAATCAGCGACGCATATGATTCCATACCTGAACATCTCAAAAAATCTTCGCAGCGGTCAAGCACAGATTCCCATTGCCCCGCCTTCGAAGCGAAGTCCACGCCGGTAATGCTCTCAAGCTGCGCATACATCCTCACGGGTGCATCAAGCTTCAGCTCCTCAACGCGCGGACCGCGCGCAAGAAGCATGATGCCGAGCAAATAGTCATCCCAGACAGGAGTCTGCTCAGCCCAGCCTCCAGCCGACCGGATAAATTCAGTGCGGACAACGTAGCGCTGAGTCGACAGAATCGCATGGAATATATGGTTGAACATCGGATCACCGGAGCGGAACGGCTTGCGAATAACCGAGCCGTCAAGGCCGACGCGCTCCATACCGAACGCTCCGATTTCCGGACGCCCAAGGCGCACCAGCTCACTGCAAATCTGCTCAAGATGACGCGGAGCCATCGTGTCATCACTATCAAAAAACGCAACATACTCCTCCGTGACAGCCCCAAGTCCGCAATTGCGAGCCTCGGCGGCTCCAGGGCGCGGTTCGCACAGAACTGTCACATTCGGCCGTGCGGCAGCAAACTCCCGCATAACGCGCAGAGAGCCGTCCGTCGAACCGTTGTCAACAAGAATAATCTGGTCAGCCGCGCGTGTCTGCGCCACAATCGAGTCAAGCGTACGCCCAACTATAGCCTCGCGGTTACGAACCGGAATGACAACACTGATCATTTCGCTTTACCGGAAAGCATGCCGCACGCAGCCTGAATATCCTCGCCGCGGCTGGCTCGGATTGTCGCAGTCACGCCTTTGTCATTCAGACGGTCACGAAAAGCCACCATCACATTTTCCGGGGCGGGCTGCAGATGCGGCGCGTCAGGAAGGGCGTGATAGCGGATAAGGTTGACACGCACATCCATGCCGCGCAGAAGCCGCGCAAGGGCGTCGGCGTGGCGCATGTCATCGTTAATCCGGTTCCAGATAATGTACTCGACCGTCAAACGGCGCTGATGGGCAAAGTCATACCCGCGCATGAGTTCCAACACGCGTGTAACGGGCCACACGCGCTCAACCGGCATCAGGCCGGCGCGCTCGTCGCTGAAAGGCGAATGAATACTCAGGGCCACGTGGACCTTGGTCTGGTCCAGCAGGCGTCGCAACTCGTCAACCTTGCCGATTGAAGAAACCGTTATGCGCTTCGGACTCCAGGCAAGGCCCCAGGGAGCGGTCAGGATTTCAATTACCCTCAGGACAGCGTCAAGGTTATCCATTGGCTCGCCCATACCCATGAAGACCAGATTGGTCAACTTTTCCGACTCGGGAATGCTCAGAATCTGGTTGAGAATACGGCTGGCAGCAAGATTTCCGTGGAATCCCTGGCGTCCGGTCATGCAGAACGTGCAGCCCATGCGACAGCCGGCCTGCGAGGATATGCAGAGCGTGGCGCGCTCTTTGTCCGGGATGTAGACAGCCTCGACGTCGCGGCCGCCTTCACCCTCGAAAAGATACTTAACCGTGCCGTCGCTGCTTTTGGCGGCCGCCTTGGGCGGTTCAAGGCCGAGACAATAGTACGCGGCAAGCGTCTCGCGGCCACGCTTGGACAACTCGGTCATCTCTTCGATTGACTTGCATCGGTTAACGTAAATACGCCGCGCAATCTGCTTGGCGGCAAAAGCGGGCAACCCGCATTCGACCGCGACTTCGCGCAGCTCGGCCGGAGTCAGCCCTATCAGTGGCTTCTTAGTGTCCATTCTTAGAATTTTCCGGAAGTGTTGACGAGGTCAGTCTCGACCTCTTCGATTTCCTCTTTGAGGAAGTTTTCAATAACCCGGACGGTCGAGAGTGTGGCGAAATCCGTCAGCAGCTCAACCTTCAGCGAGTAAAAGTTATCGTCCACGTCACGCGACTGTTCGACGACAACCCCGACGGGAATACCCTCAGGGAAGACAACCGAATAGCCCGACGTGATTATTGTATCGCCGATTGCAAACTCAACATGGCGCGGAAGTTCTTCAAGCACGGCAAGCCGCGGCGAGCGTCCGTCCCAGACGAGCGAGCCAAACGCATCGGATCCCTTTACCTTGCAGCTCAGACGCAGGTCGCTATTGAGCAGCGAGATGACTCGCGCCGTGTGTCGGCCGGTAACATTCACAATGCCGACGATGCCATTCTGGTCAACGACACCCATTTCAGGCCGGACGCCGTCGTCACTTCCACGATTAATCGTCAGGAAGTTATTGCTATGAGCAATCGAATTATTAATGACACGCGCAGTTATGAAGCGATAAGGGGTCAGGGCCGAATCGGGCGTGACTGTGTCAGCATAGGCCATCTCGTCGGCCCGCTGGAGACGCCGCCGAAGCGAGAGGTTTTCGATTTCCAACGCCGACAGACGCTCCTGAAGGTCATCGTTGATTGAACGCAGATGAAAATAGCCGGTAACGGAGTTCGCGGCATTGTAGACGCTTGAGCTGACAGCTCCCGCCGACGTCATGTAGACCGCCTGCTGGTAGGGATTGCCGCGAAAAAGCATCACGCAGCTGATTCCCGCCAGCAGAAGGAATGTAAACCATGCGCCATGGCGCATGAAGAACTCCACCAATTGCCGCATCAGCGGATCAGGAAGGAGAACTTGTCAATGTTCTTAAGCGCGACAGCCGTACCGCGGGCAACGGAGAGCAGCGGATCGTCGGCAACGTGGAACTGGATGCCGATTTTGTCGGTCAGTCGCTTGTCAAGGCCGCGAATCATTGCGCCACCGCCGGCAAGCCAGATGCCATTCTTAACAATGTCAGCATAAAGCTCCGGCGGAGTCTGCTCGAGTGCATTCAGAACGGCAGCTTCGATTTTTGAGATTGACTTTTCGAGGCAGTGAGCGATTTCCTGATAGCTCACGGGGACCTCCATAGGCAGGGCAGTGATGTGATTCGGACCGTGAACAACGTAGTCTTCCGGCGGATTTTCAAGTTCGGTCAGGGCTGAGCCGACGTGAATCTTAATCTGTTCGGCCGTGCGCTCACCGACACGCAGATTATGGGCGCGACGCATGTGGCCGATAATGTCTTCGGTCAGGTCATCGCCCGCAATCTGGATTGACTTGTTGGTCACGATGCCGCCGAGAGAGATGACGGCGATTTCAGTTGTACCGCCGCCTATGTCAACAATCATGTTGCCTGCAGGAGCCTCAACGTCAAGACCAATACCCAGAGCGGCAGCCATCGGCTCGTAAATCATGTAAACGTCACGTCCGCCCGCATGCTCGCTTGAGTCTCGCACGGCGCGAATCTGCACTTCAGTCGAGCCGCTCGGAATGCCTACAACCATGCGCAGCGACGGCGAGAACCAGCCACGCGCACTGCTTGACTTCTTGACCAGGCCGCGAATCATCATCTCGGCTGCGTTGAAATCAGCAATCACACCCTGGCGGAGCGGACGTATTGTCTGGATGTTCGGGTTTTCCTTACCCTGCATCATGTGTGCCTCCTTGCCGACAGCAATAGGCTTCTGAGTTGTCTTGTCAATGGCGACAATCGAAGGTTCGTCAATGACTATCTTATCATTATGAAGAATAATCGTATTGGCTGTTCCCAGGTCAATCGCGATTTCCTTAGTCAACGAAAATAAACCCATTTCTTAAGTTAAGAATTTAAAATGCAAAATAGTATGATTAGATTTTTTATTTAAAGATTAAAAATACAAAATTCAGCGTTCGAAAGACGCGATTCTATTGTTTGCGTTATGCTATTTTGCATTTTTAATCTTTAATTTAATCAGTGCTTGAAGTGTCGGATGCCGGTGGTGACCATTGCCATGGCATGTGCGTTGCAGTAGTCAATCGTTTCCTGGTCGCGGATTGAGCCTCCGGGCTGGATGACGGCGTTGACGCCGGCCTCATGAGCAATCTCGACGCAGTCAGCGAATGGGAAGAAAGCGTCAGATGCCATGACGGCGCCATTGAGCGAGAAGTTGAAGCTTCCGGCCTTGGCGATTGCCTGCTTCAGGGCATCGACACGTGAGGTCTGACCAACGCCGCTTGCAAGCAACTGTTTGCCCTTGGCAAGCACAATGGCGTTGCTCTTCGAGTGTTTGACGATTTTGTTGGCAAACAGGAGGTCTTCAATCTGCGAGGGATTGACCGGCTCGTTGGTGACAGGAGTGAGATCCTCGGCCGTCTCGACCTTGAGGTCGCGGGCCTGGACCAGGGCGCCGTTCAGACATGAGCGGTAGCTCGTGGTTGTCTGCAAGGGCTTTTTCTGCACCAGGATAATGCGGTTTTTCTTCGTTTTCAGAACTTCAAGTGCCTCGGGAGCATAGTCCGGGGCAATGATGACTTCAAAGAAAATCGAGTTGATTTCGTTAGCAGCCTCAAGGTCAACCTTGGCGTTGGTGATCAGCACGCCGCCGAATGCGCTGACAGGATCGCCGGCCAGGGCGTCGCGCCAGGCCTGGGCCACGGTCGGACGCGAAGCGACTCCGCACGCGTTGTTATGTTTGAGAACGGCAAACGTTGTTTCCGTAAAATCTGAAATCAGGCTGACGGCAGCGTCGATGTCCAGAAGGTTGTTATAGCTGATTTCCTTGCCGTGGAGCTGACTAAACATTTCGTTGAAGTCGCCGAAGAAGAATCCGGGCTGGTGAGGGTTCTCGCCATAGCGCATCGGTTTGATGCCATCGACGGCTACACGTAGGGCCGAGGGAACGTCGCCCTGGCGGTCAAAGTAGTTGAAAATAGCCGAGTCATATCCGCTGCTGACAGCGAAGGCCTCTTTGGCGAACCAGCGGCGCTGCTGAGCGGTCGATTCGGCGCCCTGGGCGGCAAGCATGTCGCGCAAGGGGGCATACTGGGCCTTCGAAGCTACGATAATAACGTCGCGCCAGTTCTTTGCGGCAGCGCGGATAAGCGAAATGCCGCCTATGTCGATTTTTTCAATAATGTCTTCGTCAGAGGCGCCGGAGGCCACGGTTGCTTCGAAAGGATAGAGGTCAACAATGACAAGGTCAATCGAAGGGATTTCGAATTCGGCGGCCTGCTTGCGGTCGCCTTCGTCGTCACGACGGTTCAGGATGCCACCGAATACTTTCGGATGGAGCGTTTTTACGCGTCCGCCAAAGATTGAGGGATAACCCGTAAGATCCTCTACGGCTTCACATTCGTAGCCGAGGTCCTCAATGAACGAGCGGGTGCCGCCGGTGCTGAGAAATTTAACACCGCCCTTATGGAGAAGGGCAAGAATCTCATCCAGTCCGTCTTTGTAGAATACGGAGATGAGCGCAGTTTTGATAGTGCGGGAATCAGTTGCCATAAATGCTTTGCAAAGTCAGTTGTTTAAACGGCTACAAAGTTACGAAATTTATTTAAAGATACGAAAAATTTCTTTCCGGAAAAATTTGCGTAAATTTGCAGTCTAATTTCTTTCAACGAATGCCTAAGAATACAACTGTCGGACATATTGAGATTGACGCGTCGAAATTCGACGCCATCATTGACCCGGAGAACCTTCCCGTTCTCCCAACCCGTAACCTCGTCCTGTTTCCGGACATGGTCTTCCCTATTAACCTTGTCAGAGAGTCGAGCCGGCGCATTGCCCGCGAGGCTTATGAGCGAAATCTTGCAATCGGCATTTTCTGCCAGAACAATCCTTCAGTCGAAACGCCTACGGCGACCGACCTGTATGACTACGGAGTCGTTGCCCAGGTGCTTAAAGTGCTGCCCCTGCCTGACGATTCGTCGATTGCAATTGTCCGCACCCGCGAGAAAATTCGCCGCGAGGGCGTCGGCCAGTCACCGATTGCCGACGCAATTGCCGTTACCGTCAAAACCGTACGCGAGCAGAAACCGCGCCCCGACTCCGAGCTGAAGACCCTGCTGGAAGCTTGTCGCGAAAATCTGCGCGAGATTGCCGCAAAGGGGGGCGCGAACATGGCCATGTATGACGCCCAGGCAGAGCAGAACACGAACATGCTCCCGATGATGGAGATTAACACCATGTGTGCGAACGCACCGATTCCGGCCGACGAACGCAGGCGCCTTCTTGCAGCGCGCGGAGCGCGCCGACGCCTTGAGTTGCTGCTTGAGATTCTGCTGTTGCAAAAGGAGAACCGCTCCGTAGCGTCAGAAATTGAGGAACGCGCCCAACGGAAAATGTCGGAGCGCGCACGCCATCAGTTTCTCGAAACCCAGATGCAGGAAATTCGCAGTGAACTCTACGGCGACGACTCAGACGACTCAATCGAACTCCGCAATGCCGTCAACAATCTGAAGGTTGACAATCAGACCCGTTCACTGCTCCTGAAGGAAATTGGCAAACTCGAGAAGCTCAACCCGCAAAGCCCGGACTATCAGACACAGTATGCCTACCTGAAGACCGTCACGGAGCTGCCCTGGGGTATTGAGTCGGCCGACAACACGGACTTCGCCGAAGCCGAAGCCGAACTTAACTCAACCCACTTCGGCATGGAGAAGGTCAAGGAGCGCGTCCTCGAACAACTTGCAATGATGATTCACTCGCCCCGGAGCCATTCACCGATTCTATGTCTCGTAGGCCCTCCCGGAGTCGGGAAAACCTCGCTTGGCGAGAGCATTGCCAAGGCGATGGGGCGTCAGTTCCGCCGCGTTTCCTTCGGCGGCCTGCATGACGAAAGCGAAATCCGCGGCCATAGGCGTACATACATTGGCGCCATGCCCGGACGCATAATTGACGCCATACGCCGCGCCGGAACGATGAACCCGGTTGTCATGCTTGACGAAATAGACAAAATCGGTGCCGACTACAAAGGCGACCCCTCGGCCGCGCTGCTTGAGGTCCTCGACCCGGAACAGAACATTAAGTTCCACGACAACTATATTGATATTGACTTTGACCTGAGCAAAGTCATGTTCATCACGACGGCCAACTCGCTCTCGACAGTATCATCGCCCCTGCTCGACCGCATGGAGATTATCCAGCTCAGCGGCTACTCGGCCGAGGAAAAGCGGACAATTGCTATTGACCATCTGCTGCCGACCCTGCGAAGCCAGATGGGGCTGGAAGAGGGCGAATGTGAAATCGCGCCTGAAACCATCGACGCAATCATTGCCGATTACACGGCCGAGAGCGGTGTGCGCAAGCTTCAGAAGCAGCTTGCGTCGCTGCTACGCAAGTACATACGTGCAAAAGTTTCGGGCCAGACATTTGACCAACCCATCGTTCCCGGACAACTTGGCAACCTGCTCGGCGTGGCCCCGATGAGCCGCGACAAATACGGCACCGACGGTCAGCCCGGCGTCGTCACCGGACTGGCATGGACAGCAGCCGGCGGCGAAATCCTCTTCATTGAGACCGCCCTGACCGCCGGAAAGGGTCAGAGCGCACTGACTCTTACCGGAAACCTCGGCGACGTCATGAAGGAGAGCGCCGCCCTGGCCCATCGATATGCCCTGGCCCACTCCGCCGAACTTGGCATAACCAACGAAATGGCCGCGCGCGACGTCCACATCCACGTACCGGAAGGCGCCATACCCAAGGATGGCCCCTCGGCCGGAATCACCATGACAACAGCCATTGTCTCGGCCATGACCGGACGCCCTGTGCGCCCCAACGTCGCAATGACAGGCGAAATGACCCTGCGCGGAAAAGTCCTTCCCGTCGGTGGTATCAAGGAGAAAATCCTTGCCGCCAAACGCGCCGGGGTCAAGGAAATAATCATGTGCGCAGAAAACCGCCGCAATGTCGAAGACGTCAACCCAGAATATATCGAAGGTCTTACATTCCATTACGTCACGGGAGTTGACGAAGTGCTGAAAATTGCCCTCGCCAATGCTTGATTGGCTGCTTAAGATTCCGCGCTGGGTCAGCAGTGCTGTTGTCATTAGCGCGGTCCTCTATCTGACATTGGCGCCCAAGCCGCTGCCAGACAACGACATCCGTTTCTGGGAGCATACTGATAAGATTGTCCACGCCCTGATGATGGCCGGAACCTACTGGTCTCTGGCCCTTGACATCGGCCGAGGCCAAAGGCTCAGTGTCAGCTGTCGGATGTGGCTCCTCAGCGTAGTCATAGCCTTTGGCGGCGCAATCGAGCTGGCCCAGGGGGCAATGGGAATGGGTCGCGGAGCCTCATTGGGCGACTTCGCCGCCGACTCTGCCGGCACCCTCCTCGCCGCCCTGACCGCCAACTCCCTCCTCCGCGCCTTGTTCAATAAACCAAGCACACTATGACTTGAACTGCACCCCAAAAGTTAGACATCAAACTTTTGAGGTGCAGTTCAAACATTAATTATGACACAGTCTCCTGTTTTGGAGATTAGATGCGGTCAAGGACGGTGGCGACAAGGTCGCGGATGCCGGATTTGTAATTGGGATTGGCGGTTGTGTTGAACCGGTTGGCGATGATGGAGCATACGGTCATGCAGCGGTGGCCCATAAGCTTGCCGAGGCCCTGAAGGGGAGCAGACTCCATTTCGTAGTTGGTGATTTTGCGGCCGTTGAATTCGAACTGTTCGATGCGGGAGTTGAGGTCAGGGTTAGCCAGGGGAAGGCGCACTTCGCGCCCCTGCGGACCGTAGAAGCCGACAGCTGAAATCGTGTTGCCGCGAACCATGTCGTCGCCGCCAATACGACGGACGAGTTCGGGGTCGGCATCAACGACGTAGGGCTTGGCCCAGAGGGGATTCCAGCCGGTATGGTCACAGAGGGCGTGTTCGAAATCAAGGTCGGCCACGGAGTTACGGCCGGCATAGTAGTTGAGAACGCCGTCAAATCCGATTGCTTTTTCGGCAATGACGGGAGTGCCGAGGGTCAGTTGGGGCTGGAGAGCGCCGGAGGTGCCGATGCGCACCATTGTCAGTGAGCGAGGCTCCTGGCGCACCTCGCGGGTCTTGAAGTCAACATTTGCAAGGGCGTCAAGCTCGGTTATGACAATGTCAATATTGTCGGGGCCAATGCCATGACTGAGACACATGATGGGTTTGCCTTTGTAGGTGCCGCCGATGGTGTGAAACTCGCGCGAGGATACTTCAAAGGTCTTCGTGTCGAAGAATGAGGCCACCATGTCGACACGTGACGGGTCGCCGACAAGTATGATGCGGTCTGTCAGTTGGTCCGGACGCAGGTGGAGATGGAAAACTGATCCGTCAGGATTGATGATCAGTTCTGATTCAGGAATTATTCTTGGCATTTTGGTTTAGGTTTATGGTTTAGATTTTTTATTGAACAACAAAAAATTTTGTCTTTTATATTTTTAATTTTGCATTAAACGATAGCGGGCGCCGGGAAGGGAGAGAAGCAGACCTCGGAATTCCATGTCAATCAGCATTGACATGAGTTTTGCCACGCTCAGGCCGCTCGCGGCTGTCAGTTGGCTGAGGGTCGCATCCTCGTTCTGTTCTAAGAACTTAACAATTAAGTCCTCGTCAGGGTTCAGCGGAAGCGGCAAAGCCAGATGGTTGATGGCGTCGGGATCGGCGAGGCGAGGCCAGCCCATTGCATTGATGACGTCGTTGGCCGACGTGACAAGCTGAGCCACCGAAGACGCGATCAGGCGGTTGCAGCCGGCGCTGTAACGGTCGGCCACCCGCCCCGGAAGCGCAAAGACGTCACGATTATAGCCGGCCGCAAGGTTGGCAGTGATCAAGGCTCCTCCTTTCGAAGCCGACTCACTGACAACGAGACAGTCCGAGAGACCTGCGACAATGCGGTTGCGGGCAACGAAGTTGCCTTTGTGTACGTAGTCTTTTGAGGTATATTCGGTCAGCAACATACCGCCATTGCGGACAATATCAACGGCCGCTGACCGATGGTCGGCCGGATAGATTGTTGATATGCCCGTAGCCATCACGGCGACCGTAGGGATTCCTGCGGCGAGGGCGGCCCGATGGGCAGCGATGTCTATGCCGTAGGCCAGGCCGCTGATAATCACCGGTGTTTCAATCTGCCGGGCAAGATCGCCGACAAGTTGGCGGGTAAAGTCAATGCCGTAAGCGGTTGCATGGCGAGTGCCGACAATGCCAATCATGTGGCCTCGGTTGAGATCAGCGTCACCGCTGCCATAAAGAAGCACCGGAGCATCCTCGCAGTTGAGCAGCCGCTGAGGAAAGTCAGGGTCGGTAAAATAGCGAATGGCCACTGAGCGAGAGCGGACAAAGAGCAGTTCTGCCTCGGCTGCGCGAAGCTTGGCGTCGCGATAGGTCTTGGCATAAATCGGGGCGTCGGCACTCTGCGTCAGGTCGCGCAGGCGGGTCTCTGAAAGTTCGAAGAACTCCCTTTCGCTGCCACATATCCGGAGCAATTCGCGCCCCAGAGTGACGTTCATTCCTCTGACAGAGGCGAAAGCAAGGCGATAGAGGAGGTTATCGTCCATAGGCACGAGGGGGGTCAGAGATAGGCTCCGAAGGCAGCGGCAAATTCCTCGCCACGCGAGGGCTTGCCGTCGATTACGTTGACAACGGTAATCAGGGCGTCGACAACCGTCTCGCCGTCGGCGTTCAGAATCCACTGACGAAAGATGAAGCGTGCGCCCTTGCGCGTCAGCGTCAGGCACGAGGTAAACTCCTGGCCGAGGCCAAGCGACCGAAGATAGTCAATCTCTACGCGGCGCACGACGGGACTCATCTTCAGCTGGCGCATGCGCGCGAAGGAGAGTCCGGCCGATGCACAGAATTCATGGCGCGTATGCTCCATGTAGTTCAGATAGCGCGCATTGTTGACGATGCCCTCGGAGTCGACCTCATAGTCGCGCACCTTGAAGGGCATCGAGAAGACGGGGACGGGGAGAGTGGATTTGGCTAAACTCATCGGCCGGCGCGTTTGCGTTCGATTTCGTCAAGAATAATCTTGCGCAAGCGAATGTGGTGAGGCGTCACCTCAACATACTCGTCGCCCTTGATATATTCCAGGGCCTCTTCGAGCGAGAAAACGACAGGCGGAACAATGCGTGCCTTGTCGTCGGCGCCGCTCGCACGCATGTTTGTCAACTTCTTCGACTTGGTCACGTTGACAACGATATCATTGTCCTTAGCGTTCTCGCCGACAACCTGACCGGCATAGACCTCCTCCTGCGGGAAGATGAAGAATCGGCCGCGGTCCTGAAGTTTGTCAATTGCATAGGCAAACGCCGTGCCGCTCTCCATGGCAATCAGCGAGCCGTTGGTACGACGCTCAATGTCGCCCTTCCAGGGCTGATATTCCAGGAATCGATGAGCCATGATCGCTTCACCGGCCGATGCGGTCAGTACGTTGTTGCGCAGGCCAATGATGCCGCGCGATGGAATGTGAAACTCCATGTGGACGCGGTCGGCACCCTGGGCGTTCATCGAAACCATCTCACCCTTGCGACGGGTTACCATATCGATTATCTTGCTCGAATACTCTTCGGTCACATTGATTGTCAGCAGCTCAACGGGTTCGCACTTCTGACCGTCGATTTCACGAATGATAACCTGGGGCTGTCCAACCTGAAGTTCGTAGCCCTCACGGCGCATAGTCTCAATAAGCACCGAAAGGTGAAGCACACCGCGCCCGAACACGGTCCAGACGTCCTCGTTGTCGGACTTTTCTACTCTCAGGGCGAGATTGCGGTCAAGTTCACGCGTCAGACGGTCGGCTATGTGGCGCGACGTAACGTATTTACCGTCCTTGCCGAAGAATGGCGAGTCGTTAATGGTGAAGGTCATTGACATTGTCGGCTCGTCAATAGCAATGCGCGGCAACGACTCGGGTGCGGCCGCGTCGGCCACAGTGTCGCCGATTTCGAAGTTCTCAATGCCGACAAGGGCGCAGATGTCGCCTGAGCTGACCTCAGAGACCTTCTTGCGGCCCATACCCTCGAACGTGTGGAGTTCCTTGATGCGCTGCTTGACGGAGCTGCCATCTTTCTTAAGCAACACGACGTCCTGGCCCTCGCGGAACGTGCCGCGATGGACGCGTCCAACGGCAATACGGCCTACGTAGCTCGAAAAGTCAAGGCTTGTAATCAGCATCTGCGACGGGCCTTCATGGGTTTTAGGCTCGGGGATATATTCGATAATTGCGTCAAGGAGCGGCAGGATATTGTCGGTCGGCTTCTGCCAGTCCGTACTCATCCAACCCTGCTTGGCCGAGCCGAAAATCGTCGGGAAGTCAAGCTGGTCCTCCGTTGCGTTGAGGCTGAACATGAGGTCGAACACCATTTCCTGCACTTCGTCAGGCCGACAGTTTGGCTTATCAACCTTATTGACCACAACCACGGGCTTCAACCCCATGCGGATTGCCTTTTCAAGCACGAAGCGAGTCTGGGGCATCGGTCCCTCAAACGCGTCGACCAGCAGCAGGCAACCGTCGGCCATGTTAAGCACGCGCTCAACCTCACCACCGAAGTCGGCGTGTCCGGGGGTATCAATAATATTGATTTTGTAACCTTTATAGTCAATCGAAACATTTTTCGACAATATCGTTATGCCTCGTTCCCGTTCAAGGTCGTTATTATCAAGAATGAGTTCGCCGGCGTTCTGGTTCTCGCGGAACAGATGGCCCGCCATAAGCATCTTGTCAACCACCGTGGTTTTGCCATGGTCAACATGGGCAATGATGGCAATGTTTCTAATTTTTTGCATAGTTTTTCCTTAAAAATCAGCCGCAAAGTTACGAAAAAAAGGCGAAACCCGCGTAGTTTGCAAACAAATTTTATCGGTAAAGGAGCGCCAGCCCGCTCAGCCACTCCGAGGCGTCGTAGACCGGGAGAGGGGTTGACGGGTCGGCCAGCATACGGCGCAGCGACTTGCTTCCGCTAACCTTGTCGAACATTCCAAGGCGTGCGGCCGGAACGTCGAAAGGCTTGTGGCCGAGCTTTATCAGCGCCCGCAGAATGTGGAACTGAATAGCCGTCAGATTCGCCTTGTCCGGGTCAAGAACATAGACCTGTACACCTTGCTGGCTCTTACCTCCGGGCTTCAGATAGACCGGACGAAAGCGCACCCCCGGCAAATTAAGGGAGTTGAGCGTCAAGGCAAGTTTTTCAGCGTTTAGTGACTCGCCGACGGCAACTCGGAACGGCATTGTGAAATTCGCCCCGATGCTGACCGAGCCGAGTTCGCCCATGATTCCCGTGGCAGGATAATAGAGCGCCGTCTCGGCCGTCGGGATGTTAGGCGACGTCGGCACCCACGGCAGGCCCGTCTTGTCAAAAGTCATTGAGCGCGTCCAGCCGTCCATCCTTACAATCTCAAGATTGCATCGTCCGCCCAGCTGAGTTGAGTTTATCCATAGGGCCAGTTCTCCTGCCGTCAGACCATAGACGTAAGGAATCGGATACTGGCTCACGAAGCTTCGGCAGTCGGCCTCGACCGTCATCGGCCCCTCCACGCGGTTCCCCCCCAGAGGGTTCGGCCGGTCAAGAACCATGAAAGCGACTCCACTCTCGGCACATGCCTCCATTGCCTTGCCCATGGTCGAAATGAACGTATATGAGCGGCAACCGATGTCCTGAATGTCATAGACCAACACATCGAGTCCGCTGAGCATCTCGCGCGTGGGCTTCTTCGTGGCTCCATAAAGCGAATAAACCTTAAGCCCGGTGCGGCGATCCGTCATGTTGGCCACACCGGCACCGGCAGCGACATCGCCCCTGACGCCATGTTCCGGCGCAAAAAGCGCCTCCAGGCGGACTCCGGGAGCCGCATGGAGAATATCAATTGTCGAATTCAGATCGGCGTCAACCCCGGTCTGATTCGTCAATAGCCCTACCCTCTTGCCCTGCAACGGTCCGAAGCCACTGTCACGCAGCATTTCAATTCCGGTCCGGACGCGCGCCGCAGCTACCAGCGTGCATGCCATCAAAAATAAAAGAACCAATCGTCTCATATCAAAAAAAGCGTGGTGGTGGGGAAGTAGTGGCGGAGGATGGTGCGGTAGTCAACGCCACGGGAGGCCATCATGGCCGCGCCGATCTGACAGAGACCTACGCCATGACCCCAGCCGGCGCCACGGAGAACGAAAGCGGAGTCCCGTCGCTCGACGACGAAGGCGGAAGAGCGCAGATGGGTCTCGCTGAGCCAACGACGTATCAGCAACTCTTTGCCGACTATCATCGTCAGGCGCGAACCGCGGATTTCAAGCCGCGTAATGCGTCCGGAAGTTCCGCGCGCTTTCGGCGTCAGCGCTTCAATCGTGCCGAAGTCGAGACCTGAACGACGGGCAATCAGTTCGGAGAGTTCGTCAACGCCATAGCTCACTTCCCAGCGATAAAAGTCAGGCGTAGTCTCGCGGTCGAAGTCGTTCAGGACCTGAGAGAGAACGTCAGAGTCTTCGCAGTTGCAGTAGGCCGCGGGGCGGGTGAGAATCCAGCGGCTGGCAGCGGTCTCGTCGGTCAGATCAGGAAGTAGAGTATCAACCGGAGCATCGGCCCCGGCGACAAGATACGAATGATGGCGCGGCTCCCAACAGTTCTCGAAAACTTCAAAGGCGCCACCACAGCATTTCGAGAAGCGAGCGTCGGCAATCTCGCCCTCTGACGTCATCAGAACCTCACCGCGAGTAGCCTCGACGGCGTCATTGACCGCCGGAGAGGTCTGGCGCGTCAGACCCTGATAACGCTGGCAGTGGTCATCAGAGCAAACATCGAATCCCTGATGGTCGTCGCGGTCAAACCATTGAAGCCGGTCGGCACCCTGCGGCTCGCCGACGGCCGTACCCTTACAAGCACGGGATCGCGTTGAGCGCATCTGCGCAAGAACCCATGAGCGCGAAATCACGGCGTGAGCCTTGAGGAGTTCAAGGCTGGAAGTAGCGCTCATTTCCGACGAGATAACCGATTTCAGATACTCTTCCAGGCCAATGCGGTTAATCAGGCGTTCGCCGTAGCGGACCATGTGGCCGCCATAGCGCAGCGTCTGGTCGCGCTGCCAGTGAAAGCCATCGCCAATGCGTACGCCGGGAACAGTCCAGGTTCCATCCGGGTTGGCAATAAATTCGGTTGCCGAGCCGGTCAAGCCAACGTATAGCTGCGGCTCATGAACCGTCACTTCACGAAGAATTTCATCAACTTTTTCGGGAGTCAGAGCGTCAAAGTCCTCGCGGCTGACGGCAATCATTGTACCGCAGAGATCAATTCCCGCGGGCGACACTCCGATTTCCGTGTAACATCCGGGGCGATGTTTCGAACGGGGAATGACGGTCAGGCTCCCGTCAGTGCAAACGGCGTTAATCATCTCGTCAGCAGCGTCGGCACCCTCGTCAGCCAGTTCATATGTATGAAACGGACCGTTGAGGCTCATGTAATGGCTCGGGACGGCTTGAAAATGGAAATGGTCAGGGGCGGAAGCACCGGCCTTCGCTCCGTTGAAAAACACAGTAAAGCCGGGCAAGGCAAGGCTCAGGCGCTTCATCTGTGCGATGCGTCCTTCAAGAGTCTGCGGCGAATGTTTTCGCGCCGGAATTGTCAAGTGGTCCGGGAAAATCGGGAAAGGATTGACAAGGATTTCAAGGTCTTCCCACTCAATCGAAATCTGCTCCTGCGGACGATTTTTTGCGCAGAGAAAACAAGGTCGGGCGGCAATTGACGCCGCATCAACCTTAGCGCGCGTGCTGACGGCGCGCGCCGGATTGAACTGCACACTGTAAGGCTTGCCATTGGAGGGAAGCGTAACGGTCTTGGAAACGACACTCTCCAAAGCGCGATAACGGGCCGCAACCTCGGGCCATTGGGCCAATTGGCGGTCAATGAATTCTTTTATCTGCATTTTCGGGCAAGAAATTCGACAGTGCGTAGGGAGTCCTTATAGCGATTGTTCGCATTGATGCGCTCGCGGCTGAGATTCGAGTCGGAATTCCCGCCCCAGCGGCGACAGTAGTAGAGGTTGTCGAAAATGCGCCCGATGCGATATTGGCGGCTTATGCGGAGACCCATCGCATAATCCTCGCCATAACACGTGTCCGGGAAGCGCAACGCACGCGCAACCGGGGTAAAAAACGCTCGCGGGGCGCCAAGTCCGTTGATTCGGAGCGCATTGTTCGCTCCGTTTGAGTCGGTCCACTCCTTATGGTCAATCAGTCCGGGGGGAATAACGTTGAGATCGAAGTCGGTCAGCGTGTATGAGCCTATGACCATTGCGGCGCCGGTCTCGCGGAATTTATCAACAATCCGCTGCAGGGAGTCCGGACCGGAATAGACATCGTCGCTGTCAAGCTGAACGGCGAAGCGGCCACAGCATGGCGAATCAAGCGCCACATTCCAGCATCCGCCGATTCCATGACCCGGCTCAGGAACAACGTGGACAACACGGGAGTCAGCGGCAGCAATCGCGTCTATTTTCTCTGACGTGCCGTCGGTGCTGTGGTTGTCAACAACGATTACGTTGAACGGAAACCCGGTCTGCTGCATTAAAGCGGAATTGATGGCATCGGCAACTGTGTTGACACGATTTCTGACGGGAATCACGACGGAGGCCTCAAAGGCAAAATCACCGTCGAAGTCAAGGAGTTCCGGCGCCTTGACAACGGCGCCGCAGGCAGAAAGATGGTCAGTGCAGGCACGCTCCATCTCAATCTGCGACGCTCGATTGCGCGGGTCAACATAATCGAACTGTTCCTCGCCTTGACGTTCGGGAGCCGGAGAACCAACGACGGTCAGCGGCTCGTTAACGCAGACAATCGGCGCCATGCGGCTCAACCGCAGCCTGAGATCATAGAAGCCCGCCGCCTGATAGTCGGACGTCATTTCCGCTGCCGCCCGGCGAAACATTTCCGAATTGACGAGAACCGCGGGACCGAAGTCGAAATCATCGCGCAGGGCGCCCTGCTGAAGCTCAATGACGGGCATCGGGCCGTCCGGAGTCGAATAATCACCATAGACCATAGCTGCACCGGTGTCGCGGGCAACCTGCTCCATGCGCGCGCGGTCAATGCGCAAAATCGGACGGCGATCAAGAATCAGAAGCGTATAGTCACCATCAGTCCCGGAGGCCAGGCGTTTTATTTCAGAGGTTGAAAGAGTCATAAGTCGAAAAATTTGATTATCTGTTTCATCAGGTCGGCACGCGCCGCTTCAGACTGAATTGTTTCAAAAGGAAAACCGAGCGTCACGGTGCGGTTTTCCGCAGTAGCAAAAGCAACCGCCGCAGGGGCCTGCGAACCGTCATAGCGCATAATCACGGAACCCAGAGCCGACGACGGATAAATTGCGTCAACACTCGGAACCGCATAAGGCTCCGATCCGAAGTTCATGCCGAACAGGAAGCGACCGCCGCCAAACTCACTGAAGAATGGTGAACGGACCTCGCTGACGCCTCCAAGGGCCGTCGCATGTGACGTGCGCCATTCAAACCCGAGAATCCGGCGCGCAAAGTCGCGATCAGCAACCGACGTCTGGTCAGAGCCGACATAAGCTCCGCTGACAAGCATCGGCACTCCGGCACCAGCCAGCGTTTCCAGGCGCCACTGAAGGTCAGCGGGCAGAGCTTTATGGTCAGCGGATCTGAATCCGCGGCCAACCACCGTCTCCTTCTGCAATCCGAGAATGAGGTTGACGGCACGCGGCTCCGAAAGCGTATCTGCGACAAAAGCCTTGACCGAGGTGCTGACGAAGGAGCATCCGGCGGCCATCAGCGCCAGGCCGTGGCTGACGGTATAGTCAAACGTATTGCCGGCGCACGGGAGCGTCTCGCAGTCGGCATGGCTCGCTCCGAAGCCGGGCGAGTCGTCGTGGGTCCACTCTCGGGTGCGATCAAAATCATATTGCTTGCCGGTGAAGGAATAGTCAACCCCCATCGGCACTCCCGGGTCCGACATTCCGAATCCGGCCATATTGCCGGCCGAGAAATTGTCAGGGGCGGAAACGCGCGTGAAACCATTGACAACCGTGACCTCCGGCGCCGCAGCCCCGACCCAGCCGGCCGAGAGTACCTCGGATGGAAACGAGCGTCCGCCACCATTGACGGCCGTCACCCGATAGCTCACCGGACGTCCACGCGGAATCTCAACGTTGAACTCCGTAGAGGCCGTCTCGCCAATCCGGCGCCAGAAGTCACCGTCACGCTCCTCGACTATGTAACGGTCAGGCATGGCCGTAGGCTCCAGGGGGTCAGGCGTCGGACGCCAGCTGAGCCTATAGAGTCCGTCGGTCTCCGACGAAATGGCAAATGAGCCGGGAGCCAGCGGCTGAACGACATAACAGGCCTTTTTTCGCGCCACCAGATAGCGCAGGATTCCTTTATAGACCGCACGGCTGACGTCGAACTTGAACTGCGGGTCAAGACCATAGCGCATGTCGGCAAAATTCTGGTGAGAGAGCAGTTCGAGAAGCATCGACGGCACCTCGGGAATGCGGGCCTCAATGTATGAGCGGTCACGCATCGGACGACGGACCCAGTCAGGCTCATAGACGGCGCGAATATCGCGCACAACCGAGGAGACAATCGAGTCGGCAAGCTGACCGCTGAGCGCACGGGGACGTCCGTCGGCAAACCGCCGCTTGCGGTTGGTAAAATATATTCCGAGGGTTCCTACGGTGAGATCGTCAGGCTCGGTTCCGGCGTCAGAGTGAAAGGCCATAACGAGATCGACGGGAATATTCAACTGCTGATGCAGATGGTTAACCCACATCGGACGACAAAAAATGTCGTCACGATAATCGTCGGCCTCATGAGCATAGACACTGTCAGGCATACCGGCATACTGGAGCCAATAGCGCGCCGCCTCAGCCCATCGGGGCATTCCGCTCAACTGACCTCCGCGAACAACTGACCCCATGCCGCCTCCAATGCGGACAACATCGGCCGAAACCGTACCCTGATGCTCCGAGCGGTTCGAGACACTGACGCGCGGAACCTCGCCAGCCGAAGCCTCAAACGGAAAAGTGCCGAGATAGACCCAGGTTGAGCCGCCGCGCGTCTGGTCGACGGTCACATGGCGGTTGCCCGTGGCAGTGTGAACCGTGTAGCACACGTCAGACACGCTGGACTCATCGGTCTGATAACCTACGTAGACGGCATACTCTCCGGAGGCGTCAATGCGCGCGCTCCAGGTGGCCTCCGACTCCTTGTCGGAGGAGCGCACAACGGTCCTGACCGTCCGCGCGCCGCCAAGGATAAAAGGATTGTCGCCATGCTCCAGATGCGGGCGCGGCAAGCCGAAACCGGGACGCTCCGACTGTTGCCACTTGTGTTTGCCCGACGTCTCGGAATATCCCCGGGTCTCATGGTCAATCACGGCCTCGAAGCGATGTTCGTCGCGCTCGCGGGGCAGCATGACGTAGGCCCCGGCATTTTCGAGCATCGGAACCAGGAACGGGACCACGTAGGAGCGTGTGTAAAGATCCTCGACAGTGCCGAACAGGCGGCAGCGCTGCCATTTCCAGCGGTCTTCGCTGCCGTCATAGTAACGCCCGTGGCTCTGCCACAGACAGATATTACGTCCAGTCAAGGCGCCACGCGGCGCGTCATCACGGCTGACGGGCGACTGCGCGACTGCGCCGACACTCGCCGTCAACGCCAATATGAGTTGGAAAATCTTCTTTTTCATAATTATCACACACAAATTTACGGATTTTTTCTAAATGTGCGACAACTATTAACTATTTTTCCTGAAACTATGCCACATAATATGTCATAAGAAAGAAGACCCGCTACAACAGAAAGCGGCGACCCTCACGGGCCACCGCTCTCATTCCACATATCTATACGATTTTTGCTTAACAGCAAAAATAATCGCCTTTAGAAAATTTCAATTATTTGACAAGCACTTTCTTGCCTCCGATAATATTGATGCCCTTGACCGGAGCTGCGAGTTTGCGGCCCTGGAGGTCATAAACGTTACCGTTGCGGCCGATGCCGACGGTGATTTCCTCAATCTTGGTCGTGCCGTCATTGGCGTCAGCGCTGACAAAGCTGATGGCATAAGTCTTGTCGCCAACAGCGCTCTGATCTGCGGCGTTCACAAGGCTGACGCTTCCGAGGCGGTCTGCGGATGCAACCTTAAACGAAGAGACTCCGTCAAGAGCGAAGGGGATTGCAGCGGCTTCATAGTAGAGTCCGGCACGCTGGATTTCCTCACCTGCGTCATGGTTGTGATAGAACGAAACGTTTCCATCTTCATCAACGGCCGCAATCCAGTTGAGATAAGCTGCATCGTTGCCGTTGTACTCGCCGATAAGGTGAGAAGTACCGTCCGTGTAATGGGCGTTACCGTCAGAGTCAGAGATGGTGTAGACATGACCGTTGACCACCTGGCGCAGCGACTCAGCGGCATTGAGGACCACTTTCGCCTCAAGAGCGGCATACATGGCTGCTTCCTTATCCGTGAGGGTCTTGGCGCTTTCGATTGAGGAAGCGAATGTCTCAACAGCTTCGGCGGTGTAGTGGCCGACCAGCAGGCCGTGGATTTCAGCTTCCCATTCAATTGCGCTGATCATGTCGATTTCGTCGTTGACCTTAGCGAGACCTTCAGCGGCCTTGGCGGTCATTTCCTCGCCGATTGCGGGAGTTTCGACTTCGGCAAGAGTGAAGGGAGTGCCGTCAGTAATAGCACCTTCGCCAAGCGAGCATGGAACACGGTCAGGATTGTCGTTGATAATCATGAAGCCTGCGGGGTTGGAGTTGTAGGTCTTTCCGCCTTCGATTGTGAACTTATTGTCCGTAAACGCAACGCCGGCGCCGAAGGCCTCGGTTGTCAGGGTTACTGCGGTCGGGATTTCGCTGAGAGTCCAGACATATGCTGCGGTGCCGGAGCCGCCGACGCGAGTCTTATAGGCCGAAGCGAACTTGCGCGCGCCGTAGTTGTAGAGATAGTACTTCTCGCCTGATTTGACGAAGCCCCAGAGATGGTTCTCGTCCGTGGCATCGGCGTTACCGTTGGGGCCGGTGGTGTACAGACGGTCGTTTTCAGCATCATAGATGAGAGCGCCGCGGCTGTCGGCCGACTGAATCGTGTAGAGTTTATCAGAGTTCATAACGATTGAGGGCCATGCGTCCTGAGCCTCCTGCACTTTGGCATAGATTGTTGCTATCTTGGCCTGATACTCTTCAGAAACAGGGAGGTTCACGTCGCCGTCGAAGTCATAGTTGGCGGCAAAGTCAGCAAGGTTGTCAACATCTTCCTGGCCGAGGCGTTCAAGCGCCAGAGCATAAGCCGTGCGGCTTGCAACGAGACGGTTGCGGAGTTCCCAGTTGGTTTCGAAGTTTTCATTGTCGGTAATGATAATCCACTTTGAACCAGCGTCATTCCAGCTGTATCCGCAAACATAGTTACCCTGGAAGTCATTGAAGAAGTTGTAACCGCCTTCAGAGTTGGCACGGTTACCAATCCAGTCCATGTAGCGGGGAGACTCCTGTTTGCCGGTGTAGTACTTGACGGGTTCCGGGCAGAAGTCAACGACGCTTGTCGCAGATTGAGTGCCGGTGATTGAGCCGACAAACTTGTCGGTTGACGGGCTGTAAATTACGAAAGCTCCATTCTCTCCAGCCGGGATACGGATGAAGTCAATTGAAGCAACGTCGGTGTTAGCGGTCTGATACAGGCCATTGTCAGTAACATGGACATACTTGCCGGTGCGTTCGTTATAGAGACGGAAGGGAGTACCTTCGTTCAGCACGTAGGTTGCCTCGGCATGGTCATTGGCAACGAAAGTACCGTCAACACGTGTAAACGCATCGTATGAGGGAAGTTCAGTGATGCTCGGGAGCAACGGAAGTTCCTGAACGAGCGGATTGGCATCGTCAGCGTTGCGCTTAAAGGTCAGAACCATCATCGGCTCTTCAACGTCGAAAAGCGCGCGGACATTGGCACTCGAAGCGTTGGAACGCACTGCGTTCATCAGGTCGGCATCAAAAGTATAGGTGCGTCCATTGTGTTCCCATGTAGTTGTTTCGAAATCAGATTCTGTCAGGGAGTGGAAGCGGATAAAGGAGCCGTTGTCATTCTGAGATGCAGAGTACTGCCACACACCGAGAATGGTACCGCCACTGATGTCGTTAAGGTGAGTCTGGGAGTTTTCAATGTGCTGCAAAGCGACACCGTCAGCGCCCTGGTTTGAAACTTTCACAATCCACTGTGTCGGATCGCCGGCGAAGTTACCAACAGCATTATTGGAAGCGGCCACTCCGAAACCTTTGTCGTCAGCATAGTTGAGATTATGGAGCGTAACCGTCAGGCGATTGTCGGCATTAAACCCATGACCCTTAACGTAGAAAAGAGACGTGGGGGCGAACTGGGCGCCGGCCTGGTTGTTGGTAGCGGCCTGTCCATTTTCAGCATTGACAACAACCTTGGTTGCCTTCTTTCGGATGTCCAGACGGTAAACCTGGTCCAGGGCGAAGGGGAAAGTCCAATCGCCGGTTATGTTCAGGGTTGTCGGCTCAGTGCCAACAACTCCGTCAACGCCGGTTGCCGTGAAATATTCAACCGCGGGAATTGCCGATACGGAAACTTCACCGGGGAAGAGCTGAACGGTTACAGGCGCGGGAGTGAAACCACCGAACGAAGGATAGTTGAGGGTCACCTCAACAGGGTCTGCAGCCTGCTCCTCAGCAACATATACCTTGAAGGCAGCTGCCGTGCGGGATGTATTACCGGCGTCCTGCATGCCTGGAGTACCAGTTTCGAGGTAACACCACTTAAATTCGTCGCCGTCTTGCTTAAAATGGACTTCCATGTGGCTTTTGCCAGCGGCCTGGTTTGTGTTGACAAACATGTATTTGTCAGCATAAGCGGCAGTCGTGATTGCCGTGGAAGCACCGATTTTGTATGTACCGGCTGAGGCAACGTCTGCAACTCCGGCCTGAGTCATGCCTCCGCCGGCGTTCATATCAGCAGTGCCTTTGGGAGCATAGAGGCCATCCGGGCCAAGGATGTAGAAGTCAGTTGTCGAGCCTTCAACGGGAATCAAAGTGTAGACATAGTCTTCAGTGAAAATCGCACGGTTTGCGTCTGACTTGTCAAGAACGGCAAAAACAGATGCGCCGCCGGGCGACTGAGTCATGAAGCCTTTTTGGGCCATGGTCCAGCCCTCGATAATGACCTTGGTCTCGGAAGTCGGAGCCTCAATCAGGGGCGTTGTCGGGACGAAATTGCCGGCCGAAAGCGAAGCGGCAAGCGACATAAGTCCGAAAGAGAGTAATAATTTTTTCATTTCAGTAAAATTGGTTTATTTTGTTTTGTGGATTAGATTTTCAGGTATGGACATGACGAAACGCGCCCAGGCCAATGGCCTGCACGTCTCTCAGTTGTAATCGAAATGTGTTTTGAAAAAAGGTTATATGAGAAGTTCCACGCTCGTCCAAGCGCAGAAAGTCATCATAAATGACGGGGGGGGGTAATTATCTGATTCTTAATCACTTACCTTATTTTGAAATTAGATTTCAATGTTTTTTATTGTGTGCAAATATACATTTTTTTTCGTTTATGTCCAAAAAAATCAGTCGGAGACAGACTATATAAAGACAAGCGGCAGCCATATCCCGGATTTCAGGGTATAGCCGCCGCCTCGTCATCGCGGAATAACTTTTTCGCTCTTTCGAGAGAGCATGTGTGTGCTTCGGGTATTATTCAGCTGAAGCTTTAGGTAAAGAGAGAGGCGAGCAGAGAAGGAGATGAGAGACTTGCACCCCGCTTAAAAAAGAGAAGGGGACGCAATATATACTTTATGGTAAATCAGACTCTGAATCCACACTGCGCCCAGTTTCAGCAACGGTAGTCGGCCAACATTTCCTGGAGCTTCTGACGCGCAAAGAAAATGCGGCTCTTTATGGTTCCAAGGGGCAGGTGCATTTTTTCAGCAATTTCGTTATATTTATAGCCTTCAACGTGCATCGAGAAGGGAATGCGGTATTCATCGCTGAAGGAGTTGATGGCGGCCATGATCTCGCCAGCGCTGTAAGAACCTTCGACAGAGTCAATGCCGGAATCCTGCGAAGCGTTGAGGTGGTAAAGGTCTTCGGTCTGGTCAATTACGGTTGCGTTGCGAACCACGCGACGGTAGTTGTTAATGAAGATGTTACGCATGATTGTGAACACCCAACCCTTGAAGTTTACGTTTTCGGAGAACTTCTCTTCGTTGTCAAGCACCTTGAGAGTGGTGTCCTGGAGAAGATCGTAAGCGTCGTCACGGTTTGCGGTAAGCATATAAGCAAAGTTAAAAAGATTGCTTTGAAGTTCCATGAGCTGGGTCTGTACTGCTGAGTTTGCCATAATGTTGAAATTTTAAGTTGTTTTCAGTCGAGCTTTGTTACAATCTTGTTTCAAATCAATGTCATTTGACGCCGCAAATATACAAACTTTTTTGAATTCCAAAAAAATCAGCAAATATTTTTGGTTAAATTATAAAATGTATGCGAATTGTAACATATAAATACTGTATTCCAATTGATTACGTGAATATACCAAGAATTCAAACTTGTTACATTTCACGTCTCAATATGTTACACCAAACAACACATTGGCTCACATAATGCTGATACACAGAGACATCCCCATGTTACAAAATCATTACTTAATTTGTGTTAAATTTTGTTATTCGTGCCTTTTGACTATCTTTGCCACACAATAAACAGCGAAAAACGCCTATCCATGGAACATTCGTCAGACCAAAAACAATTGACACTTGACAAGCGTTATTTACGCATGGCCAGAATCTGGGCCGAAAACTCATATTGCACACGCCGTAAGGTTGGCGCAATCATCGTACGCGACTCTATGATAATTTCCGACGGTTTCAACGGAACTCCGTCGGGCTTTGAGAACATCTGTGAGGATGAGACGGGCAACACGAAAACCTATGTTCTCCACGCGGAAGCAAACGCAATCACGAAAGTGGCCAGGAGCAACAACTCGTCACAAGGCTCGACGCTCTATGTGACTGCATCTCCCTGCATGGAATGTGCAAAACTGATAATCCAGTCCGGAATCCGACGCGTTGTCTACAACGAAGTCTACAGACTGACGGACGGAATTGACCTTCTGCAACGCGCCGGAGTTGAAGTAACCCTGATTGAAAACCTGAAATGAAGAAAGTTAAATTTCCGCACGTCGGAGTACCGCTGATGATTATCGGCGCGCTGATTATCGGACTTATTCTCGGCAACCACCTGCCGGGCCGCCATATAATAAAGAACGCGGGCGCGCAAAAGATAAGTGAGATTCTCGACCTGATAGAGACGGACTATGTCGATGCGGTCAACCTTGACTCGCTGCTTGACGAGTCAATCCCTTCCATCCTTGCCAACCTGGACCCCCACACAGCCTACATTCCGGCTAAAGACTTCGACGAGGTCAACTCGGAACTTGAGGGGTCATTCAGCGGCATTGGCATCCAGTTTCAGATGATGAACGACACAATTACGGTTCTGGAAGTCATTTCGGGTGGACCAAGCGAGAAAATCGGGCTGCGCGCCGGAGACCGCATCATCAAGGTCAACGACTCAACAGTGGCCGGGGTGAAGATGAAAAACGACAGCATACTGAAAATGCTGCGCGGGCCAAAGGACTCGACCGTCAAGCTCGCAATCAAGCGCACGGGATCGGAAGCGCCGCTGACCTATACGGTTACGCGCGGCGACATCCCGGTTACGTCAATTGACGCCTCTTACATGATTGAGCCGGAAATCGGCTATATCAAAGTCAACAAGTTCGGAAGAAACACCTTTCGCGAGTTCTTCACGGAAATGATGATGCTGCGTGCCGACGGAGCCAAAAGCTACATTCTTGATCTGCGCGGGAACTCAGGAGGATATCTGGACGTGGCAATACGCATGGCAAACGAGTTTCTCGGCACAGGCGAGGAGATTGTCAGCACCCGAGGACGCAACGGAGAACTGGAAAGCCGCGTGCTTGCCGACGGAACCGGTTCGTTCAAAGGCGCGAAACTCACCATATTGCTTGACGAATTTTCGGCTTCCGCATCGGAAATCGTGGCCAGCGCCATGCAGGACAATGACCGCGCCACCATAGTCGGCCGGCGCTCGTTCGGCAAAGGACTCGTGCAGAAGCAGCATGACCTTAGCGACGGCTCGGCCATCAGAGTGACCACCGCCCGCTACTATACCCCCTCGGGCCGCTGCATCCAGAAGCCGTTTACAAAGGGCGACGTCAACAATTATCAGCTCGAAATCTATGACCGCTATCTGTCAGGCGAAGCATTCAGCGCCGATTCGGTCAAGCCGGACCAAAGCCTGCTGTTCCACACAGCGGCAGGACGCGAGGTCTATGGCGGCGGCGGAATCATGCCGGACATCTTCGTACCAACCGATACGGCCAACATAAATTCTTATGTGAACCAGGTTTTCAATGCCGGTTTGCTCCACCGGTTCTCATTCGAGTATGCCGACCAGCACCGCCAACTGTTCGACAATGCCGAATCGGCCGACGAGGTAATCGCAATGCTTCCGTCCGACGGCTCCCTTCTTGGTGACTTTGTGCAGTTTGCCGCCAAAAACGGCGTGCCGGCCAGATGGTACTATATCAACAACTCCCGCCCCCTGCTGGTTAATCAGCTGAAAGCCCTGATTGCGCGTGACGCACTCGGCACCGCTGCATACTATGAAATAGCCAACACACGCGATAAGGTCGTCTTACGGGCCATTGAATCACTAAAAAACAAATCGCAGTGGACAAACAGGAAATTCGCAGGAAAATACGCAACCGCAAACAACTCGTAACCGAAAGCGAACGCAGCAATGCCGCACGCGCCGTTTTCTCCGCACTCGAATGCACCGCAGCGTTCATGATGGCCAATCGGATTCTGATGTACCACTCTCTGCCAGACGAGCTGTCAACCCTCGAATTTCTTGACAAATGGCACTCTCGCAAACAATTTTTCCTGCCACGGGTCAACGGCGCCGACCTTGAACTGCTCCCCTACGAGCGTGCGTCGCTGCGCCCGGGCGCCTTCCGTATTGAGGAACCGACGGAAGGCACGCCGGTCAACCCCGAGGAAATGGAACTGATCATCGTTCCTGCGGTTGCCCTTGACCGCAAAGGCAACCGCCTGGGCCGCGGCAAAGGCTTCTATGACCGTCTGTTGGCCACGACGAAGGCCACTACCGTCGGCGTGGCCTATGACTTTCAGTTGCTTGACGAACTCCCCGTCGAGCCACACGACACCCCCGTCCACATTGTCATAACGGAGAGCCATCGCTTAGTGACGCGCCAATCAGAACACGGAAGATATAAGGAACACGGATACCAACGCTAATACATCTTGCAATAAGACCTCGTTCCGGAAACGCCCACCCTTCAGCTTGGCCAACCAACCGAAGGTTGGGCGTTTGAAGTTTTTTTTGTAAATTTGCGGATTGAAAAAGAAACAAACCGATTGAATCACATGGAATATAATCACAGAGAAATTGAATCGCGCTGGCAGCAATACTGGAAGGAGCGCGAAGTATATAAGGTTGAGGCAGACCCCTCGCGCCCGAAGTTTTATGTGCTTGACATGTTCCCCTACCCCTCCGGAGCGGGACTGCACGTGGGCCATCCGTTAGGTTACATCGCAAGCGATATTTATGCCCGCTACAAGCGCCTGCAGGGCTTCAACGTTCTGCACCCGATGGGCTATGATGCTTATGGACTGCCGGCCGAACAGTATGCAATCCAGACGGGCCAGCACCCGGAAAAAACCACTACGGAGAACATTGCCCGTTATCGCTCGCAGCTTGACAAGATTGGATTCTGCTATGACTGGAACCGCGAGATCAAGACCTGCGATCCGGAGTTCTACAAGTGGACTCAGTGGGCATTCCAGCAAATGTTCAAGCACTATTATGACAAATCGACCGACAAGGCCGAACCGATTGAGAAACTGATTGCTCATCTCGAGGCGCACGGGACCGAGAACCTGACGGCCGTCGGCGGCAAAGAGCTTGAGTTCACAGCCGAGGAGTGGCAAGCCTTGACCGACAAGGAAAAGAGCGACGCGCTGATGAACTGGCGCATTGCCTACCTGGGCCACACGATGGTCAACTGGTGTCCGAAACTCGGCACTGTGCTGGCCAACGATGAAGTCTGCGAGGGTCTGAGCCTCCGCGGAGGCTATCCGGTGGAGCAGAAGCTGATGTATCAGTGGTGTCTGCGCGTGAGTGCTTACGCTCAGCGCCTGCTTGACGGTCTGGAGAAAATTGACTGGACCGACTCCCTGAAGGAGACTCAACGCAACTGGATTGGACGCAGCGAGGGTGCAGAGATGCGCTTTAAAGTTGCCGGCCAAGACCTCGAACTTGAAATTTTCACGACGCGTGCCGACACGATTTTCGGCGTGACGTTCATGGTTCTCGCTCCCGAAAGCGCCTACGTCTCCCAGGTCACGACTCCGGAACAGAAAGAGGCCGTCGAAGCTTACCTGAACGAGGTCAAGCACAAAACGGAACGCGAACGCATGATTGACAAGAAAGTCACCGGCGTTTTCACCGGCTCATATGCCGTCAATCCGCTTACAGGCAAGGAAATTCCTATATGGGTCAGCGACTATGTGCTGGCCGGCTACGGCACGGGCGCCATCATGGCTGTTCCGGCCCACGACAGCCGCGACTATGCTTTCGCCAAGAAATTCGACCTGCCGATTATACCCCTTATTGAGGGTGCGGACGTCAGCGAGCAGAGTTTCGACGCCAAGAGCGGCAAAATGATTAACTCATGTGGCCCCATTCTTGACCTCAACGGCCTTGAGGTCAAGGACGCGATTGCCCGCACAAAGCAGTTTATCAGCGAGAACGGCATTGGCAAGGTGAAAGTCAACTTCCGCCTGCGCGACGCGATTTTCAGCCGTCAGCGTTACTGGGGCGAACCGTTCCCTGTATATTATAAGGAAGGCATCCCGCACATGCTCCCTGAGAGCGAACTTCCGCTGCAACTGCCGGAGATTGACCAGTATCTGCCCACGGAGAAAGGCGAGCCGCCTCTGGGCCGTGCGAAAAACTGGCAGACGGCCGACGGTTACCCCCTGGAACTTAACACGATGCCCGGCTTTGCCGGTTCAAGCGCCTACTATCTGCGCTACATGGACCCGCACAATGACAACGCCCTCGTAAGCCCCGAAGCCAACAGCTACTGGCGCAACGTAGACCTCTATATAGGCGGCACGGAACATGCCACCGGCCATTTGATCTATTCCCGTTTCTGGAATAAGTTCCTCTTCGACCTCGGCAAGGTTGTTGAGGACGAGCCGTTCCGCAAGCTCATTAATCAGGGCATGATTCAAGGCCGAAGCAATTTCGCCTACCGCATCAAAGACACGAACACCTTTGTCAGCGCCGGACTGAAGAACCAGTACGACGTGACACCGATTCACGTAGACGTCAACATTGTCAACAACGACATTCTGGACACGGAGAAATTCCGTGCATGGCGTCCGGAGTTCAACAATGCCGAGTTCGTTCTTGAAGACGGAAAATACGTCTGCGGCTGGGCCGTTGAGAAGATGTCGAAGTCTATGTTCAACGTAGTGAACCCTGATGACATCGTGGACCGCTACGGCGCTGACACGCTGCGACTCTATGAAATGTTCCTCGGCCCGCTCGAACAGTCGAAGCCCTGGGACACCAACGGCATCGACGGCGTGAACCGCTTCTTGAAAAAACTCTGGAAACTTTACGAAGGAGGAGTTGACAACAGCGAACCGAGCGCTGCGTCGCTTAAAACTCTTCACACGCTGATTAAGAAGGTCACAGCCGACATAGAGCAGTTCAGCTACAATACGTCGGTTGCCGCCTTTATGATTTGCGTCAACGAGCTGACAGCCCAGAAATGTCAGAGCCGCACCATTCTGGAGCCGCTGGCAATTCTGCTTGCGCCGTTTGCACCTCACATTGCCGAAGAACTCTGGCATTCCGCCCTCAGCCACGAAACGACCGTCTGCGACGCTCACTGGCCGACGTACGACCCCGCACATCTGGTTGAGAACGAGGTAACCTATCCCGTCAGCTTCAACGGCAAGATGCGCTTCAATCTGACCCTTCCCGCCTCAATGGGCAAAGACGACGTAATTGCAGCCGCGATGAACGCCGAGGGTGCCGCAAAATGGCTCGAGGGCAAGCAGGTTGTCAAGACAATCTTCGTTCCCGGAAAAATTGTGAATATCGTAGTAAAATAAAAGTCAGTCACTCTGCGTTAAAATAAAGAAGATATGCTCGTATTCGCGACAAATAACGCCCATAAACTCCGCGAGGTGCGCCAAATGCTGACCGACGGAGTTGAAATCAAATCGCTCAGCGAAATTGGCTGTGACGCCGACATTCCGGAAACCGCAGACACCCTTGAGGGCAATGCGGAGCTGAAAGCCCGTTACGTCAGCGAGCGATTCGGTCTGGATGTTTTTGCCGACGATACCGGCCTGGAGGTCGAAGTCCTCGGCGGAGCGCCCGGAGTGTACTCCGCGCGCTATGCCGGACCGGGCCATGACTCTGAAGCCAACATGGCGCGCCTGTTACGCGAAATGGAAGGCCAGGAAAACCGCCGCGCGCGCTTCCGCACAGTCATTGCGATTATCCGCAACGGAGAGATCCGTACCGTCGAAGGCATTGTCAACGGCAAAATCGCAACCGAACCTCTCGGCACGGATGGATTCGGCTATGATCCGATTTTCATTCCCGACGAGGGCAACGGACGTTCGTTTGCCGAGATGACCGCCGACGAGAAAAACGCCTTATCTCACCGCGGACGCGCAATGGCGGCCCTAATGAATCTGATTTAATAACTTACTACACGCAATTCATAGACAATAACAAAAATGAAACGACTGATCATATCACTCTTCGCCGCCCTTATGCTGATAGTGCCTGTACGCGCCCAGATGCAGAGCGGAATGTGGGAAATCTTTCCAAGCTATGGCAATCCGACAAAACTGATTGACACGCCGGAGTATGTCTACATGCTGACAAACATGTCACTGATTGGAGTGGACAAACAAACCAACGAACTGATTGCGTTCAACACCGGCCACCGGCTCAACAGCAACCAAGTCAGCAACATTTGGTACTCCAAAGAGGGTAAATTTCTGTTTGTCGTTCACTCAAACGGAATGATTGACCTGCTCTATGACGACGGCCGCACCGTCAACATCGCGGACCTGACCAACTCGACAGTTGACGTCGGCACGTTCAACGACGTTGATTTTCGCGATGGCAAGGCCTATGCCGCCCTGAGCAAAGGTCTCCTCGTTGTTGACACAAATCGCGGAGTCATTGATCAGGTCGGAATCTTCAACCAGAATTTAGCCCGAATCGCCGTAACCGACACTAAAGTAATTGTCGCATACATATCGTCCGGACGATTGATGATGGCTGACCGAAAAGGCAATCTGACGTCCTTCTCATCGTTTAAAGCGACCAGCAACTACATTTATTGCGGAGGCGACAGAATCACTCTTGGTGATATGTGGGGGCTGCCCGGTGACAAATTTATCTCAGTCGGTTCAGCTGCCAACAACCAGAACCTCTCAATCACGACAGTTGACCAAACAAAGGCTAATAGCCTGAACAAACCAGTGCAACTCGATTGCGCTTCTTATTATAATCGCCTGAATCCGACCAAAGATGGTTTCATGGGTACATATTCAACCTATGTTGTCTATGTGAATGACAATGGCGAGATAACCAAGACCGTCAACCACAACATCCCATCGTTAAACAACACGACAACTGCGGTTGCCAACTGGGACAGCAACAACGAAGACGCTCTGTGGTTTGCCGATGCGAACGGAATCGGACTGCGCAACAATGACGGAACCTTCAGTCTCTCGCAAATGCGTCCCGCAGCCATTTCCGGCACCAACATAGGTCAGTTTGTGCCGACGGCTGACGGACAAATATATATGGCTTCGGTTGGATATGACATGCAAACCGGTGCAGAACTCCAAACGACCAGTTCAACTTGCCGGGTTGATCTGCTAAAAGAAAACGGATCAACGGTTGCCGGTCCCACCTCAACCCGACTGTTTGAAATTGCTGCCAACCCACGGAATCCGGACGAAATCGTCATGGCAACACGTGCCGGCATTACCCGCTACAACATGCAGACCAAGACCGCTACGGAGTACACAATGTCGAATTCGTCGCTCTCCAACGATATTTATCCGACAATAATGTTCGTCGTGTCGATTACATTTGATGACGAGGGCAACCTCTGGGCGCTCCAGTGTGTCTCAGGCGGAACGAACCAACTTCTGCACTTCGTGTCAGCCGCAGACTGGGCCAACGGCGCGCCAAAAGATTCATGGAAGCCTATTTCGCTTGGTAATATCCCAATCTGGTATGGCTCACGCATGAACTTCATCCCCGATGGCCCCGGCTATATCATCTTCTCCGGCCAGACCATGTTAGGCTGTCTTGACCTCAACGGCACACGCAGTAACTTCTCAGACGATACACTGAAAACTATTGAATGGAGCAACGACGAAGACGGAATGACCCTTGGCGGCTATCAGTCTCTGGCAATGGTGCCTGATAAACAAGGCTGGATCTGGGTTGCTTATGACGCCGGCGTCATGGTCTACCGCGACATCAAGAAATTCTTTACAAACTCGCCTGAACCCATGCGTCCGAAGGTTTCACGCAACGACGGAACGAGCCTGGCCGACTATCTGCTAAATAATGTCAACGTCTATGACATTTGCGTTGATGCCAACAACCATAAATGGTTAGCAACTATCGGATCCGGACTCTACCGCGTCAACGAAGATGGAACGGAGATTCTTGACCATTTTACGACTGACACATCCGATTTACCTTCGGACAATGTTCTTGCCGTCTATGCTGACCCGAACTCAAACAAGGTATATGTCGGTACCGATCAGGGCCTTGTGATTTACCATGCTCTATCCTCACCGGCCAAGCACGACTTCAAAGATGTCTATGCCTTCCCGAACCCTGTCACACCCGATTATACCGGCCACATTACAATCGCAGGTCTTATGAGCAACTCGCTCGTAAAGATTACAGACTCAGCCGGCCGCGTTGTCCACGAAGGCAAGAGCGACGGTGGCTCAATTGTCTGGGACGGATGTGACATCAATGGCTCACGTGTGAAATCAGGCGTATATTTTGTCTATGCGTCTCAGAACTCAAACGGCTCTTCAGCCGCTGTAACGAAAATCGTAGTTGTAAACTAATGGCTAACGACTATAACGCACTTCGCTATGCCGACGAGACCGACCGATGTTTCGGTCTCGCCGGCATGGCCATTTCTTTAGTTGTATGGGATGCGGAAGACCTTCTCCGCGGAATCGACCTTGACGCTCCTGCCGAAGAAGCACTTCAGCTTTCACCGGAGTTTCACTATTGCCTTTCGCCGAAAACCGGTGCGAAAGCGGCTTGGGAAGCATCTTTCCGCCATTTTCAGCTCATTGCAGCCATGACTGTGGCAAACATTACGTGTCGCCATCTGGTTCGTCTACATCATTCTTCTATTGACCATCGCATTGATGCCGCCATCCGCGGCTTTTTGAACGAGGAGGGCGCCGAGCTTTGTCAGCTTGAACCGGATGAGGTCAGCCGCATCTACGGTCAGATTCTGACTCACTGCTCACGTATTTTCCGCCATCCGGGCGTCAGCTCTCTTGCCAGTTCGCTGTCTGACATTATTGCCCGCGAAAAAGTTATCGGCTCCGATGTTCTCCTTGAACATCTGCGACCGCTGAACCGTATGTAAGAAACACCGGCGTCAACTGTTTTTGAATCGCTTTCCAATCAGATTCCATGAAAGGAAAGCGAACGGGACGGTTATGCCGATAACTGTCAGCAACACCATAAGCGGCGAAACCTTTTGGGGCAATCCCCAGAGAACTACCAACTGCACAACCGGAAAGTGATATAGGTAAATATCGTATGAAACACTGTCATGCCGGCTCAGTTTCGCGCCCCACTTGCCAATCATCGAGAACCAGATTACAAGTGTGCCGGCCACCACAGGCTGAAGCAGGACGTCATAATACGGAATATGGTCACTCAACAGCAAAACAAGGAAGTCAAATCCGAGAATCCACCATTTTAGCCTCAAAAACAACGGAAAGTAAAGGTTAATGATAGCTCCGAGATAAAAAAACACAAGCAGAGTGCCGAACTGTTTGGCTATAATTGCATAAAATTCAGAATTGCGCACAACGGCAAGATGGAGAAACACCAGTCGGACAAGAATCATAGAAACAAAAATACCAGTGAATATCGCACCGGCTTGCCTCGGATGCTTCTTCACGACATAATAAGCCAAAGGAACAGACATGTAGCAAACCCATTCCCCTTTCATTGTCCAGAGCGAACCGTTGACGGCCGACATAACAAACTCCGGCCCATCAAAAACTCCAGGCAGGTCAGGATGGATAAAATTAAGGAACGTCAGATTCGCCGCAAGATACTTCCAGAAGTCCGCTGACGTAAAATAATCAGCAGTCGGAAGATCACTGATCAAAACAAAAGAGAACGCACACAACAACACAATCAGAAAGTAAGGTGGAAGAATCCTCTTGGCACGTCGACCGATGTAATGTCTGAGACTTTCACGCTTCTGAAAAGAAGGGAACATCAGAAAACCGGAAATGGCAAAGAAGCAACCAACGTCCACCACTCCACGCTGAATCCAGGGTATATCAAGTCCGGTCAGCACTGACGTATGGGCAATCAATACGCATAAACTCAAATAATATCGAACAACGTTCATATTATTTTCGCGAGAAACCCGGTGAAAGAGGGTGGAATTTTGATCTTCTTGTATTTTCATCTGACTGGCATGACAGGGAATGAAGATGTCCATGCGGAATGCAAAGTTACGAATTTTTATCAGTATAGGGAACTAAAGGAACTCTTTTCAAGACTAAAGGAGGCGATTTAGCACGCTCTTTAGTTGCAGATTTCGGTCAGAAACACTAAATTCGCAGATAGTTTTTACACTCGTCCCCCACACTATGACTCTTATTAAGAAAACATATTGCTGGCTCTGCCTTCTTGTCACCAGACCCTTCATATCTGACAAGGAATATAATCTGATTCGGGATGACTTCAATGCCGTTTGCCGCCTTAGAGACGTCGAGCCGTCGCTCAGTCAGTTCGTCAATGAATTTGTCAAGTTCAAGGAGTTTCGCTCCGTAGTATATTACAGGCTGCGCAACCGTTTCCGCCTGCTGCCATCGCTCTTTTTCAAGGGGCAGACCGCACTGTTTATATTCTCGGAACAGATTGAAGGCGGAATGATTATTGAACATGGCTTTTCAACCGTAATCAATGCGAAGTCAATCGGACGTAACCTGACAATCTACCAACAGGTCACCATTGGATGTTCAAAAGGCGCGACACCCGTCATTGGCGACGATTGCACGATTTGCTGCGGTGCAAAAGTAATTGGAGGCATCAGGATTGGAAACAACGTCGTTGTCGGCGCCGGAGCCGTTGTTGTGAGGGATGTACCGGACAACGTTACTGTCGTCGGAAATCCGGCACGTATCATTAAGAGAAGAGAGACGCAATGAGAAAGCTTTTCATCGTTCCCGACGGTGGTCTCGGCAACCGATTGCGCGCAATCGCATCCGGGATTTGGCTTGCGCGCGCGGCTAAATGCGAACCGGTCATTGTTTGGCATGCCGACGCGATGTGTCAGGTAAATCTTGATGACATTCTCAACACTGAACACATTCCGGCGCGGGTTATAACGCCGGGCAAAGCCATATACCGGAGTTTGTTTGAAATTCCCCGGCGGAGAAACTTGTACCTACCGGCGCTTCTGTCGCCAATGAGGTTTGGCCGTAGATTTTATGACAACCGTAATCTGATGGCCTACTGTGACGATGCTCCGGAACTTCTACGTGCATCTATCCAGGCGGCAGGCGACCTGCTGTTCTTTTCCGGCCAGGAGTTTTTTGACTTTCCTCGTGACTTTTTCCGTCAAATTTTCCATGTCAGCTCTGACGTTGTCAGAAAGGCAGAAGCAATTCTGCGAGAAAAAAGACCAAGAATCGCAGTACAGATCCGGAGAACGGACCATGATGTCGCAATTGAAAACAGCCCCGAAGATGCCTTCATGGAAAAACTCAGCGAGCTTTCTCATGATGACTGCTTCTTTCTCGCTACAGACGACGAAGATGTGAAAGCACGATTCCGCGTCCGATACGGACCTCAGTTGATTACGAACGCGACAGAGGCCCGCAGAGACACCCGCGAGGGAATTATGGATGCAATGGCCGAACTATGGATTATGGCGCAGACAGAGCGCATTTATGGCTCTCTCGGAAGTTCATTTCCTGAGGTGGCAGCCTGGTTGGGAGGAGCAGAACTAATTCGCGTTGGCCGCAAAGCAAAATAAAACAAGCGAGGCAGAGCGTCACATATCGGACACTCTGCCTCGCGAAAGTTTCAGTATCAACCGAATAATTTTTATTACTCGGCGGCAGGAGCCTCAGCCACGGGAGCTTCAGCTACGGGAGCCTCAACGGCAGGAGCTGCGGCCTTTTTGCTGCGGCTGCGACGGGTACGGCTCTTCTTGGCGCCTTCAGCCTTAGCGGCGAGGAGGGCTTCGTTGTAGTCAACGAGTTCGATGAAGCACATCTGGGCGTTGTCACCGAGACGATTGCCGGTTTTCAGGATGCGGGTGTAGCCTCCGGGACGATCAGCAACCTTCTGAGCTACTTCGCGGAAGAGTTCAGAAACAGCATACTTGTTCTGGAGATAAGAGAAAACGAGGCGGCGGTTAGCCATGCTGTCCTCTTTTGAGCGGTTGATCAGCGGCTCAGCATACATACGCAGGGCCTTGGCCTTAGCCAGGGTGGTGAAGATGCGCTTGTGCATGATGAGCGAGATGGTCATGTTGGCCAGCATTGCGTCGCGGTGAGCCTTTTTGCGGCCAAGGTGATTGAAATTTTTATTGTGTCTCATCTTTTTTGTTACTCTTTGTCTAATTTATACTTGGCAATGTCCATGCCGAAGGTGAGGTTAAGGCGAGCAAGAAGCTCGTCGAGTTCAGTAAGCGACTTCTTGCCGAAGTTACGGAACTTGAGCAGGTCGTTCTTCTGATACTTGACAAGGTCGCCAAGTGTTTCAACCTCTGCACTCTTGAGGCAATTGAGGGCGCGGACGCTCAGACCCAAGTCAACGAGCTTTGACTTGAGGAGCTGACGCATCTTGAGTACGTCTTCATCGAATTCCTCATTTTCAGTCTCTTCCTGAGCCTCGAGGGTGATGCGCTCGTCGCTGAACAGCATGAAGTGCTGAATCAGGATTTTCGCAGCGTCCTTAAGGGCGTCCTGGGGAAGGATTGAGCCGTTAGTGGTGATTTCGATGATGAGTTTCTCGTAGTCAGTCTTTTGGTCGACACGGAAGTTCTCCACCGTGTACTTCACATTCTTAATCGGAGTGTAGATCGAGTCAATTGCAATGATGTTGACATCATCGGTGGGAACCTCGTTCTCGTCGGCGGGAACCCAGCCTCGTCCCTTATTGATTGTGAAGTCAAGAGTGAATGATGCAGTGGGGTCGAGATGACAGATTACCAACTCAGGATTGAGAATCTTAAAGCCGGTGAGGGCGTTTCCGAGGTCACCTGCGGTCAGGACTTCGCGGTCGCTGACTGTCAGGGATGCACGCTCGTCAACGGTTCCTTCAACAATCTGCTTCAGATCAACCTTCTTGAGGTTGAGAATGATGTTGGTAACGTCTTCCTTGACACCGGGAATGGTGTCGAATTCATGCTTCACTCCGTTAATTCGGATGGAGGAGATGGCGAAGCCTTCGAGCGAACTCAGAAGAATTCGACGAAGTGCATTGCCAATAGTAATTCCGTAGCCAGGCTCCAATGGCTTGAACTCGAAGCGGCCGAAAGTATTGTCGGCTTCGAGCATGACGACTTTGTCAGGTTTCTGAAATGCTAAAATAGCCATGGGCTTTTCAGGGGTTTAGGGATTACTTAGAATAGAGTTCGACGATGGCCTGCTCCTTGATGTTCTCGGGGATATCAGCACGAGCCGGAACGTGGAGGAACTTGCCGCTCTTGGTGGCTTCGTCCCATTCAATCCAGGGATACTTGCTGTGGTTGAAGCCGGCGAGGGTGTCAGCGATGACCTCAAGCGACTTGCTTTTTTCACGAACGCCGATAACCATTCCGGGTTCAACGTGGAAAGAGGGGATGTTGACTACCTTGCCGTCAACAACAATATGCTTGTGAAGAACAAGCTGACGAGCTGCGGCACGGGTAGGCGCGATTCCGAGGCGGTAAACAATGTTGTCAAGACGAGCCTCGAGAAGCTGGAGGAGGATTTCACCGGTGATGCCGGTGGTGCGCTCTGCTTTAGCAAAGAGGTTGCGGAACTGACGTTCAAGTACGCCGTAGGTGTACTTTGCCTTCTGCTTTTCACGGAGCTGGAGACCATATTCCGAGGTCTTGCGACGGCGGTTCTGGCCGTGCTGGCCCGGAGGGAAATTTCTTCTTTCAAGCACTTTGTCGGGACCGAAGATAGGTTCACCGAATTTGCGGGCGATTTTGGTCTTAGGACCGGTATATCTTGCCATTTTTGTTTGTGGTTTGAATGAATGGTTGAAATTCAGTTGATTCCCTTTGTAGAGTTTTCAGGAATCTTGTTTTGAAAGGGTTGAATTGTATGGATTCTGAAGTGTCAGCCGCTCACATATGCAGCCTGGTGAGGCGACGGGCGGGAGGTGGAAGCTGCGCCTGGTCAGAGCGGCAAACAAGTCAACACACAAGTGGATGCCGAACATAGGGATTGCCGGATGGCCTGACGGGAGCCGGTAGACTCCGGCCGATTCTTCCTGACAGCCGCGACCATTGAGAGGGAAAGTGTGTTGTCATCTGAAAATGGTCAATTCTCGTCAGAAAACGAGATAGGGAGAACCGTGATTCCGGGGCCTGGTGACCCGCTTTGGGCAGTTATTATGTAGGTTTGCTTCTCTTTTCGCGCCATACATCGTCTGGGCGACATCCGGCTCTCCGGACGGAACGAGACAAACACTTCAGAGGGATTGATGACGCGGCGCCCTCAGGCGCCGGTCAGAAATTAAACGCGGCGACGCTTAGGAGGACGGCAACCGTTATGGGGCAGCGGGGTAACGTCGTAGATTTCGGTTACCTTGATGCCAGCGCCATCAACGGTACGGATTGCAGATTCGCGACCGTTACCGGGACCCTTTACATAAGCCTTCACAGAACGAAGACCGAGGTCAAAAGCGACCTTGGCGCAGTCCTGTGCAGCCATCTGGGCAGCGTAGGGGGTGTTCTTTTTAGAACCACGGAAACCCATCTTGCCGGCAGATGACCAAGAGATAACCTGACCCTCGGCATTGGCCAGGCAAACAATGATGTTATTGAAAGATGAGTGAACGTGAAGCTGGCCTTCTGCGCCAACCTTGACGTTTCTCTTTTTTGCTGCGACTGTTTTCTTTGCCATAGTCTAATGATTACTTATTTGGTTGCTTTTTTCTTGTTTGCAACGGTCTTCTTGCGACCCTTGCGAGTGCGGGCATTGTTTTTGGTGCTTTGGCCGCGAACGGGAAGTCCGTTACGGTGGCGGATACCGCGATAGCAACCAATGTCCATCAGTCGCTTGATGTTAAGCTGAATTTCAGAGCGAAGATCGCCTTCCACTTTGTGGTCGGCCTGGATGACTTCACGAACTTTGGCTGCCTGTTCGTCAGTCCAATCTTTTACTTTCACGTCCATATCCACTCCTGCCTTTTCGAGAATGGAGACGGCGGCGCTACGGCCGATGCCGTAGATGTAGGTCAAGGCAATTGCGCCTCTTTTGTTCTGGGGGAGGTCAACTCCCACGATTCTTACTGCCATATTTTGTTTTAGTAGGTCAAAAAATTTCGGTGCAAAGGTACGAAAAATTTTTTAAGTACGCTAATTTGCTGAATGTTTTATCCCTGACGGAGCTTGTACTTGGGATTTTTCTTGTTAATTACGTAGAGGCGGCCCTTGCGGCGAACGATTTTGCTGTCGGCGGTGCGCTTCTTAACAGATGCTTTTACTTTCATTGTTGTGTAAAATTATTGAATTGATGTGTAATGTTCTGTCTGTAAGGCTTGGAGGTCATCACTTATAGCGGAAAGCGATTCGTCCCTTGGTCAGATCATAGGGACTCATTTCGACCCTCACTTTGTCGCCCGGCAGAATTTTGATGTAGTGCATGCGCATCTTGCCGGAGATATGTGCAATGATTTCATGTCCACTTTCAAGTTCAACACGGAACATTGCGTTCGAGAGGGCTTCAACGATTGTGCCGTCCAGTTCTATTGCTGATTGTTTTGCCATTTTATGTTGTTATGAGGTCTGTTTGAGTCGGATTTTAGTTGAAATCAGATAAATCTGTCACCAAGGGCTTCCTGTATGTAGTCGAAAGTGGTCAGGATGCGGGTTTCGCCGGGAAGGATCGCAAGTGTATGCTCGTAGTGAGCGGATGGCTTACGATCCTTGGTGCGGGTTGTCCAGCCGTCGGCCATGACAACCACATTTTTGCTCCCGAGGTTAATCATCGGTTCAATGCAGATGCACATGCCGGGTTTAAGGACGGGGCCGATTCCGCGGCGGCCATAGTTGGCAACTTCGGGACTCTCGTGCATTTCACGTCCGATGCCATGGCCGGTAAATTCGCGGACAACTCCGTATCCTTTGCGCTCACAGAATGTCTGAACCGCATTGCTGATGTTGCCTATGCGCGCTCCTTCCTTGGCTTCGGCAATTCCACGATAAAGGGACTCCTTTGTGTCGCGGAGGAGCTGAAGCGTCTTGGGGTCGACTTCGCCGACAGGAAATGTGTAGGCCGAGTCTCCGTTGAATCCATTGAGTTCGACGACGGTGTCAATCCCAATTATGTCACCATCTTTCAGGACATAGTCGCCGGGGAAACCATGAACCACAACTTCGTTGACCTCACAGCAGAGTGTGCCGGGAAATCCATGATAACCGAGACACGCGGGACGCCCACCATTGTCAAGCATGAATTCACGGGCAATGGAGTCGAGCTTGCGGGTAGTCACACCGGGAGCCACCCACTTAGCGACTTCGCCAAGTGTGCGGCTCACCAGAGTGGCTGCCTCCTGCATCAGGAGTATCTCTTCAGGGGTCTTCAGATATATCATTCAGTCAGTTTTCTTTCTCAGTCGAAGGGAAGAAGCGATAAATCAATAGGCTGAACCGGTTGTACGGCCCTTGATCTTGCCTTCCTTCATCAAACCGTCATAATGATGGGTCATCAGGTGCGATTCAACCTGGGTCAGGGTGTCGAGAACAACGCCGACGAGAATCAGCAGCGAGGTGCCACCGAAGAACTGGGCGAAGTTCTGGCTGACGCCAAAGAGGCGGGCAAACGCGGGAAGAATTGCCACGATGCCGAGGAAGATAGAGCCGGGGAGAGTGATACGGGACATGATGCTGTCCAGATACTCAGCGGTCTTCTTGCCGGGCTTGACGCCGGGAATGAATCCGTTATTGTGCTTCATCTGCTCGGCCATCTGAGTGGGACGCACAGTGATGGCGGTATAGAAGTAGGTGAATGCGACAATCAGAAGGAAATAAACGAGATTGTACCAAAATCCGTTGACATTGCTGAAGGTTGCAAAGAAGCCATTTCCAGAAGCGTTGAAGCCGGCGAGGGTCAGCGGAATGAACATGATGGCCTGGGCAAAGATAATCGGCATTACGCCGGCAGCATTCACCTTCAGGGGGATGTACTGACGGGCGCCGCCATACTGGCGGTTGCCGACAATGCGCTTGGCATACTGTACGGGGACCTTACGGGTACCCTGTACGAGCAGCACTGCGCCGCAAGTAACGGCAAAGAGCAGAAGCATTTCGACGATAAACATCACAAGACCACCCTGACCGGACGAGGTGCCGGGCATACGGGACTGGAGTTCATAGACGAACGCATGGGGAAGACGGGCGATGATACCGACCATGATGATGAAAGAGATACCGTTGCCGATACCGCGGTCGGTGATGCGCTCGCCAAGCCACATGATGAACATTGAGCCGGCAGCGAGGATTACGGTCAGATAAGCCGCGGTCCAGAGTCCCATAGTGATTGTCTGGCCGGTAGAAGCTGCGGCAGCATTGAGCTGGTGCTGAAGGTTAAAGAGATAGGCGGGACCCTGAACGCAGAGAATCACTACGGTAAGGTAGCGGGTGTACTGTGTCAGTTTCTGGTGTCCGCTTTCGCCCTCGCGCTGCATTTTCTGGAATGAGGGAAGAACCATGCCGAGCAGCTGAATCACGATTGACGCAGTGATGTAAGGCATGATACCGAGAGCAAAGATTGACGCATTAGAGAATGCGCCGCCGGAGAACATGTTGAGCAACTGCATCAGACCGCTTGAATCAGAGAACTTCTCCAAGGCAATCAGATGGGCCGGATTGATACCCGGCAGCACGACGTAACACCCCAGTCGGTAAACGAGTACCAACAGGAGCGTTACGAGGATGCGCTTGCGCAGTTCCTCAATGGTCCAGATGTTTTTGAAAGTTTGAATGAATCTCATTGGGGAATGTTTAGAAGAGGGTTGACCGGTTTATTTTACCTCAACGGCTTCACCGCCGGCAGCCTCGATGGCAGCCTTTGCGGCAGCTGAGAAGGCATTGGCGTGGACGCTCACTTTATGGGCGAGCGAGCCTTTTGCGAGTACCTTAACCAGTTCCTTCTTGGAAACCAGACCGTTGGCACGCATTGCCTCGAGGTCGATGGTTTCGAGACCCTTGGCCGCAGCCAGAGCTTCAATATCGGAGAGGTTGAGGGCCTTGTAAGCCACACGGTTGAGGTTCTTGAAGCCAAACTTGGGCAGACGGCGCTGGAGGGGCATCTGACCGCCTTCGAAGCCGATTTTACGGCTATAGCCTGAACGGGATTTTGCGCCCTTGTGGCCGCGGGTTGAAGTGCCGCCCTTGCCGGAGCCGGGTCCGCGACCCTTACGGGTCTTATTTTTGGTGGAGCCTACGGCAGGCTTGAGATTGCTAAGTTCCATATCGAATTAATTGATGATAAACTTAAAAAGTGTTTGATTAAACTGCGGGTTCGACTTTCACCAGGTGGTGTACCTTCTTGACCATACCCTGAATTGAGGGCGTGTCTTCAACCACCACGGTGTGGTGCATCTTGTGCAGGCCGAGAGCATCAAGGGTGCGCTTCTGAACAGCAGGAGCGTTGATGCGGCTCTTAATCTGAGTGATTGCTATTTTAGCCATTGTTCAAGTTGTATTTGAATGTGTGGGGGTTGTTAAGGTTACTTACCGGTGAATACCTTTTCGACGCTTACGCCACGACGGGCGGCAACCTGAGCGGGCGAAACCATCTGGCCAAGAGCTGCGATGGTAGCCTTAACGAGGTTGTGAGGGTTAGAAGAACCCTTGCTCTTTGCGAGGACGTCGGTTACACCTACGCTCTCAAGGACGGCACGCATAGCGCCACCGGCCTTAACACCGGTACCGTGGCTTGCAGGCTTGAGAATGATGCGGGAGCCGCCGAACTTGGCTTCTGCTTCATGAGGCAGGGTGCCTTTGTGGACGGGAACCTTGATAAGGTTCTTCTTAGCGGCTTCAACGCCTTTTGCAATTGCAGCGCTGACTTCGTTGGCCTTACCGAGACCCCAGCCTACGATGCCGTTTTCGTTGCCGACAACGACGATTGCAGCGAAGGTGAAGGCGCGACCACCCTTGGTTACTTTGGTTACGCGGTTGATGGCAACGAGGCGATCCTTAAGTTCCAGGTCGTTAGTAGATTTTACGCGGTTCTGATTGTTTGCCATAATCATTCTTTAGAATTTAAGGCCGCCTTCGCGAGCGGCGTCTGCCAGTGATTTAACACGACCGTGGAACAAGTAGCCGTTACGGTCAAAAACGACACTGCTGATACCGGCTTCGAGAGCCTTTTTCGCAGCCTCGGCGCCAACCTTAGCAGCAACCTCGATTTTGGTGCCGCCTTCGAGACCTTTTGAACTGGCGCTGACGAGGGTCTTGCCAGCGAGATCGTCGATCAGTTGAACGTAGATGCCCTTATTAGAGCGGAAGACGGTCATGCGCGGACGTTCGGCAGTGCCGGAAATCTTGCCGCGGATGCGAGTCTTGATTTTGTTGCGTCTTGCTATTTTAGAAATCATAGTTTTTGGTGCGTTATAAGTTATTTAGTTTACTTAGCGCCGGCGCTCTTACCCGACTTGCGACGGATAACTTCGCCAACAAACTTAATACCCTTACCCTTATAAGGTTCGGGCTTGCGCAGGGAGCGAATCTTGGCGCAAACCTGACCGAGGAGCTGCTTGTCAGCGCTCTCGAGGATAATCATCGGGTTTTTGTTACGTTCGCTCTTGGCCTCAACTTTGATTTCTTTGGGGAGCTTGATGAAAATGGCGTGAGAGAAACCGAGGGCAAGCTCGAGAACCTGGCCTTCGGCATTGGCGCGGTAACCGACACCAACGAGTTCCATTTCCTTCTTGTAGCCGTTGCTGACACCTTCAACCATGTTGTGGATGAGGGCGCGGGCCAGACCGTGCTGGGCGCGGTGGTCGCGGTCGTCGGTCGGGCGGGTCACGATAACGTGGCCGTCCTCGACATTGACAGTCAGATCAGGGTTGATTGTTTCAGAGAGTTCGCCTTTTGGACCTTTGACGGTTACGACGTTTCCGTTTACGCTTACGCTAACTCCTGCGGGGATTGCGATGGGGGCTTTACCTATTCTTGACATTGCTGTTTTCCTCCTATCATTTAATAAACGTAACAGAGAACTTCGCCGCCAACCTTCTCTTCGAGGGCCTGCTTGTTGGTCATCACGCCCTTCGAGGTTGAAAGGATTGCGATGCCGAGACCGTTGAGTACGCGGGGCATATCTTTATAACCGGTGTACTGGCGGAGACCGGGACGGCTCACGCGCTTAAGGCATGAGATTGCGTTGACACGATCTTTCGGATCATACTTCAGCGCGATCTTGATGGTTCCGCAGGGGGTTTCACCCTCTATAAACTTGTAGTTAAGAATATAGCCTTGTTCGAAGAGAATCTTGGTGATCTCTTTTTTCAAGTTTGAGGCGGGGATTTCAACCACACGGTGGTTTGCCTTGATGGCATTCCTCAATCTTGTCAGATAATCTGCAATGGGATCAGTCATTTTTTTTGATGATTTTAAATTGATTCGGGAGTCCCGAACAATATTTAATTTTCACACTTTGGCTCGCACATTGGTTAACTGAGCAGCGAGTGCGGGGTTTTTGATGATGATTGGTCCGGCCTCGGTAGCGGCGGCGAACCCGGCAAACTGCCGGAGCCGCCGTCGAGCCGGGGGCTGATGCTTACCAGGAGGCCTTGCGCACGCCCGGGATAAGGCCGGCTGAGGCCATTTCACGGAACTGGATGCGGCTGATGCCGAACTGGCGCATGTAGCCTTTGGGGCGCCCGGTGATTGAGCAGCGGTTGTGCAGGCGCACAACTGATGCGTTCTTGGGCAGCAGCTGCAGTTTCTGGAGGCTTTCATAGTCGCCGGCAGCCTTGAGGGCAGCCTTTTTGGCGGCATACTTTGCAACCAGCTTTGCGCGCTTAACCTCGCGGGCTTTCATGGATTCTTTTGCCATATTGCTCGATTCAGTTAAAAAGTGTGGATCAATTGTTTTTCTTGAAAGGGAGACCAAATTCCTTGAGAAGGGCGAGGCCTTCGGCATCGGTTTCGGCAGTGGTCACGAAGGTGATGTTCATGCCCTGGAGCTTGGAAACGGAGTCGATGTTGATTTCAGGGAAGATAATCTGCTCGGTGATACCGAGGGTGTAGTTACCGCGGCCGTCGAGTTTGCTCTCGATACCCTTGAAGTCACGGATACGGGGCAGGGCGACGCGAACGAGACGTTCCAGGAACTCGTACATTTTTTCGCGACGCAGGGTAACCATGGCGCCGATGGGCATTTTTTTGCGGACCTTAAACTGGGCGATGTCCTTCTTGGAGAGAGTCGGAACTGCCTTCTGGCCGGTGATGGCCGTCAGTTCATTGATTGCGGTTTCGATGATTTTCTTGTCCTGCGTAGCGGCGCCGAGACCCTGATTGATGACAATCTTCTTAAGGCGGGGTACCTGCATAACAGTAGAGTAGTTAAACTGCTTTTCAAGGGCCGGAACGATGCGTTCCTTATAGTCCTTCTGAATGTCTATAGCGCTCATTATTTAATCTCCTCTCCTGACTTTTTAGCAATTCGGACCTTCTTGCCGTCTTCCTTAACAACGTAGCCAACGCGGGTCGGCTTGCCGGTTTTAGGGTCAACGGGGTTGAGGTTTGAAACGTGGATGGGTGCTTCTTTCTTGATGATGCCGCCGTTAGGGTGCTGGGCGGTCGGCTTGGTTGCCTTGGATACCATGTTCAGACCCTCTACGATGGCGCGCTGCTTTTTAACGTCAACGCTCAGCACACGACCGGTTTTGCCATGGTCGTTACCGCTGTTGACATAGACGGTGTCGCCTTTCTTAATGTGTAGTTTGCTCATTTGTGTTTGAGATGGGTTAGGGGTTAGAGCACTTCGGGTGCCAGTGACACGATTTTCATGTTAGTGGCGCGCAGCTCGCGAGCTACGGGGCCGAAGATGCGGGTTCCGCGGAGTTCACCGGCGTTGTTAAGCAGAACGCAGGCATTGTCGTCGAAGCGGATGTATGACCCATCGGGGCGACGTACTTCCTTTTTAGTGCGGACGACCACAGCTTTCGACACGGTGCCTTTCTTTACATCGGATGAAGGGATAACGCTCTTCACCGACACCACGATAATGTCGCCGACTGACGCATAGCGGCGTCCGGTACCTCCAAGCACGTGAATGCAGAGGGCTTCCTTTGCGCCGGAATTGTCAGCGACTGTCAAGCGGGTTTCAGTCTGTATCATTTTCTAAAAATTCTGTGATTTGGTTGATTCGTTTTTAGTCAAATGGAGAGGGTGAAGTTAAAAACTTACTTCACCTTCTCGATGATTTCAACCAGGCGCCAGCGCTTGGTTTTGCTCAGGGGGCGGGTTTCCATCAGTCGTACGGTATCGCCAATTGAGCATTCGTTCTTCTCGTCGTGAGCGTGGAACTTCTTGGTTTTGTTGACGAACTTACCGTAGATGGGGTGTTTTTCCTTCCATTTTACGGTAACGGTGATGGTTTTGTCGCCCTTATTGCTTGAAACCACACCGATGCGCTCTTTGCGGAGATTTCTCTGTTCTTCCATAATTGAGTTGTTGTTTCTTGTTTAACGGAAATGGGGTGTGATTTATTTTCCGGCGAGCTGACGGGCGCGAAGTTCAGTTTTCACGCGGGCAATCATCTTGCGGTCCTTGGTAATCTGGGCGGGATTGTCGATGGTGCTGACCGTGTGGTTGGCAACCAGCTGACGATAAGCCTTCTCCATCTCGGCCAGACGCTCCTGGAGGTCAGCCGTGCTCATCTCTTTGATTTCTTCTTTTTTCATAATGATGGGCAGTTATTAGACGTTCTGTGAGGGATCGTAGTCGCGACGCACCACGAACTTGGTGATTACGGGGAGCTTCTGGGCGGCCAGACGGAGGGCTTCCTTTGCAACTTCGAAGGGAACACCTTCGACCTCGATCAGCATGCGACCCGGAGTCACGGGAGCGACAAAGCCTTCGGGCGCACCCTTACCTTTACCCATTCGGACTTCGGCGGGTTTCTTAGTGATAGGCTTGTCCGGGAAGATGCGAATCCAGATCTGACCCTGACGCTGCATATAGCGGGTCACGGCGATACGGGCAGCTTCAATCTGACGTCCGGTAATCCATTTGGACTCAAGGGTCTTAATGCCAAATGAACCGAAGGCCAGCTGATTGCCGCGCTGGGCAACGCCTTTCATGCGGCCTTTTTGCGCGCGGCGAAATTTGGTTTTCTTAGGTTGTAACATTTCTGCTGTTGATTCAAATGGTTAAGAAATTTAGCGATTATTGCGCTGACGGTTAAAGCCGCGGTCGCGACGCTTGCCGCGGTCGTTGCCGCCGTCACGGGGTGCGCGGGTTTCCTTGGCCTGGCTGGTGAACTGAGGAGCGAGGTCGCGCTTGCCGTATACTTCGCCACGGCAAATCCACACCTTAACGCCAATCACACCGACCTTGGTATGGGCCTCGACCAGAGCGTAGTCAATGTCAGCACGGAGGGTGTGCAACGGAGTACGACCTTCCTTGAACATTTCGCTACGTGCGATTTCAGCGCCGTTCAGACGGCCTGAAATCTGAATCTTGATGCCTTCGGCGCCTGCACGCATAGTGCTTGCAATAGCCATCTTGACAGCACGGCGATAAGCCACCTTGCCTTCAATCTGACGGGCGATGCTGTTGGCAACAATCTCGGCGTCGAGTTCCGGACGCTTGATTTCAAAAATGTTAATCTGCACTTCGCGGTCGGTAATCTTCTTCAACTCTTCCTTGAGCTTGTCGACCTCCGTGCCGCCCTTACCGATAATCAGACCGGGACGGCTGGTGCAGATGGTGATGGTTGTGAGTTTAAGAGTGCGCTCGATAACGATGCGTGAAACGCTCATCTTTGCCAGACGCACGTTCAGATACTTGCGGAGCTTATAGTCCTCAAGCAAGTTGTCGCCATACTTACGGCCGAAATTCCAGTTAGAATCCCAGCCGCGGATTACTCCGAGACGATTGCTGATAGGATTTACTTTCTGTCCCATTCTTTTGTGTCTAAGTTTAAGATGAGGGTTTATGCTTTCTTGTTGTCGATAGTGTCAACCACAACGGTTACATGGTTAGCGCGCTTGCGGATGCGATAGCCGCGGCCCTGAGGCGCGGTGCGCAGACGCTTGAGCATCGGAGCGGGAGAGCAGAAGATGGTGCTGATGTAGAGTTCACCGGCATCGGCCTTACGCTCGTTCTTGGCTTCCCAGTTGGCAACAGCACTGCGGACGAGTTTCTCCAGACGTGCTGCGGCTTCCTTATTGGAAAATTTGAGGACACCCAGCGCACGATTCACTTCCATGCCGCGTACCATGTCAACGACAAGGCGCATCTTGCGGGGGCTGGAAGGAACGTCGAGCAGCTTGGCGAAGGCCACCTGCTTGTTGGCCTCCTTCCTCTGTTCGGCAGAGTTTCTTTTTCTTACACCCATAGGTTTGGTATAGAATTACTTTTGTTTTCGGGTTAGGATTTTTATTTATGCGCTCGGCAAATTACTTTTTGCGGTTGCCGGCGTGGCCGCGGAAGGTGCGGGTCGGAGCAAATTCACCCAGCTTGTGGCCTACCATATTTTCGGTCACGTAAACGGGGATAAACTTGTTGCCGTTATGAACTGCGAAGGTGTGGCCCACAAACTCGGGGGCAATCATTGAGGCGCGGCTCCAGGTCTTAATGACCGACTTCTTACCGCTCTCTTCCATCGCGTTGACCTTCTTTTCCAGCTTTACGCTGATGAAGGGGCCTTTTTTTAATGAACGACTCATGCTGCGATCAAGTGTTTTATGGGTTCACAATTACTTCTTTCTTCTTTCAATGATGAGCTTCGAAGACTGCTTCTTCGGTGCGCGAGTCTTGAGGCCCTTGCTGTAAAGACCCTTACGCGAACGGGGATGTCCACCGGAAGCGCGGCCTTCACCACCACCCATCGGGTGATCAACAGGGTTCATAACAACACCGCGGTTGCGGGGGCGACGACCCAGCCAACGGCTGCGACCGGCCTTACCGCTGCTCTCCAGTGAGTGTTCGCTGTTACCAACGACACCAACCGTTGCCTTGCAAGCTGAAAGCACCTTGCGGAGTTCGCCTGAAGGGAGCTTGATGATTGCGTAGTCACCTTCGCGGCCAACAAGCTGAGCGAAAGTGCCGGCCGAACGTGCCATGAAGGCACCCTGACCCGGGCGCAGTTCAATTGCATGGACTACAGTACCGACGGGGATGCTGCTCAGGGGGAGGGCGTTGCCCACTTCGGGAGCAGCGTCGGGACCGCTGACAACAGTCGTGCCAACTTCAAGGCCGTTGGGGGCGATGATGTAAGCCTTGGTGCCGTCTACGTAGTAAAGCAGAGCGATGCGGGCTGAGCGGTTAGGATCATACTCGATGCTCTTTACTACTGCGGGAACTCCATCCTTGTTTCTCTTAAAGTCAATGATACGGTAAGCGCGCTTGTGACCACCACCAATGTACCGAGTGGTGAGGTGACCTTCGGAGTTACGTCCGCCGGTCGACTTCTTACCGACTGTAAGAGACTTTTCCGGCGTTGTAGCAGTGATGGTACCTTTGAATACGCCGATAACTTTGTGTCTTTGGCCCGGAGTTGTGGGCTTGAATTTTCTTACTGCCATTTATCGAACTGTGCTTAGATGTTGCTGTAGAAGTCGATTGTCTGACCGTCGGCTACGCTGACCAGGGCCTTTTTCCAGAGCGAAGTTGCGCCCTTGATGAGGCCGCCCTTGGTCCAGCGCTGTTTGCGCTTGCGGCGAACAATCATAGTGTTCACTTTGGTTACCTTTACGCCATAGAGCTCTTCAACCACGGCCTTAATCTCAGGTTTGGTGGCTTCGGGAGATACGCGGAAGGTGTAGCGGTTGAGACTCTCGGCAATACGGGTTGCCTTTTCGGTCACAATGGGTTGAATGCTGATTTCCATGTGTCTGTTATTGCTCAATGGGGTTAGATATTGTTAACAACGTCAACGCTGTCTTCGCTCAGAAGGAGCATATTGTTGTTAAGGATTGCATAGGTGTTGAGGTCAGCGGCAATGGTCATGCGGCATGCGGGCAGGTTGCGCAGCGACAGAGCTACGTTCTTGTCCGGAGCGGCTACGACATAGAGGACCTTCTTGTCAGCGAGCTTCAGGTTGCTGAGAACGCTTGCAAACTCCTTGGTCTTGGGAGCCTCGAACTGGAAGTTCTCGACAACCATGATCTGCTGGTCGGCCAGCTTGGAGGTCAGCGCGCTCTTGCGGGCGAGCTGCTTAACCTTCTTGTTGAGCTTGAAGTTGTAGGTGCGGGGACGGGGACCGAAAACACGGCCGCCACCAACGAGTACCGGAGAATTGATGTCGCCGATACGTGCGCCGCCGCCACCCTTCTGCTTGTGGAGTTTGCGGGTAGAGCCGGAAACTTCGCTGCGCTCCTTGCTCTTGTGAGTGCCCTGACGGCGGTTAGCAAGAAATTGCTTCACATCGAGCCATACAGCATGCTCGTTCACGTCAACGCCGAAGACTTCGTCGTTAAGGACCACCTTACGACCGGTGTCTTCTCCCTTGATGTTATATACTGCGAGTTCCATTACTTACTTCTCTACGATTACGATTGAACCTTTGGCTCCGGGAACGGAACCCTTGATCATGAGGATGTTGTGTTCGGGAATAACTTTCAGCACCTGGAGGTTCTGCACAGTAACACGTTCGTTACCGGTCTGACCTGCCATGCGCATACCCTTGAACACTTTGGCGGGATATGAGCAGGCGCCGATTGAACCGGGGGCACGCAGACGGTTGTGCTGGCCATGGGTGCTTTGGCCAACGCCACCGAAACCGTGGCGCTTAACTACGCCCTGGAATCCTTTACCCTTGCTGGTACCCACGATGTCGACGAAGCCGCCCTCCTCGAAGAGTTCAACGGTGAATGTGTCACCGAGGTTATGCTCGCCTTCAAAACCTGAGAACTCGGCCAAGTGGCGCTGGGGAGCTACACCGGCTTTCTTGAAGTGACCAGCCATGGGCTTGGTTGTGTGCTTCTCCTTCTTTTCCTCGAAGCCGAGCTGAAGGGCAGCATAACCATCGGTCTCAACAGTCTTAACCTGGGTAACTACGCAGGGGCCTACTTCGATAACAGTGCACGGCACGTTCTTGCCGTCGGCACTGAAAACGGATGTCATTCCGATTTTTTTTCCAATTAATCCTGGCATTTCTTTGTAGTTTTTGAGTGGTTATTATTTATTTCTAAGTTTTCTGTCTTAACTTTTCTCGTTGCGTTCCTTACACCTTGATTTCAACATCAACACCGCTGGGGAGTTCAAGTTTCATCAGCGCGTCAACGGTCTTGTTGGTCGCATTGTAGATGTCGATCAGACGCTTGAAAGATGACAGCTGGAACTGCTCGCGGCTCTTCTTGTTAACGAAGGTGGAGCGGTTAACGGTGAAGATGCGCTTGTGGGTGGGCAGGGGAATCGGTCCGCTGATAATTGCACCCGTGGCCTTCACGGTCTTGACGATCTTCTCGGCGCTTTTGTCAACCAAGTTGTGGTCGTAAGATTTCAGTTTGATTCTGATTTTCTGGCTCATATTTAAATATACTGTGTCTATTTTAAACTTTGAGGGTGAATTACTTCAGCAGGTCAACTCGGCCCTGACATTCAGTCAGAACATTCTTGGCGATTGAGCTTGAAACCTCTGCATAGTGGCTGAACGACATGGTCGATGTTGCGCGGCCCGAGGTAATCGTACGAAGGGCGGTCACATAACCGAACATTTCTGCCAGAGGAGCCTTGGCCTTAACGACACGCGCGCCGCTGCGGCTGGTTTCCATGCCTTCAACCTGACCGCGACGCTTATTCAAGTCGCCGATCACGTCACCCATGCTCTCTTCGGGAGTAACTACTTCAACCTTCATGATAGGCTCAAGCAGGGTCGGACCTGCCTTTTCACTTGCTTTCTTGAAGGCCTGGATTGCACAGAGTTCGAACGACAGCTGGTCAGAGTCAACGGGGTGGAACGAACCGTCGATAACGGTCACCTTCAGGTGTTCAACCGGGAAGCCGGCAAGAATACCGTTCTTCATAGCAGTCTGGAAGCCCTTCTGAATTGAGGGAATGAACTCCTTAGGAATGTTACCGCCCTTAACTTCGTCAACGAACTGAAGGTTACCATCGAAGCCTTCGTCAACCGGTTCAACGCGAACAATGATATCAGCGAACTTACCGCGACCACCGGTCTGCTTCTTGAACACTTCACGAAGCTCAACAGGTTTGGTAATGGCTTCCTTATATGTAACCTGCGGACGACCCTGGTTACATTCAACCTTAAATTCGCGACGCAGACGGTCGATAATAATATCAAGGTGAAGCTCACCCATACCGGAGATGACAGTCTGGCCGGTTTCCTCGTTGGTCTCAACGCGGAAGGTCGGATCCTCTTCAGCAAGCTTCTGCAAACCAACTGACAGTTTCTCGAGGTCCTTCTGAGTCTTCGGCTCAACCGCGATACCAATAACGGGATCGGGGAATTCCATTGCTTCCAGAACAATCGGAGCGCCCTCGGCACAGAGGGTGTCACCGGTGCGGATATCCTTGAAGCCTACGCCTGCACCGATATCGCCGCAACCAATCTTCTCCATGGGGTTCTGCTTGTTCGAGTGCATCTGGAACAGACGGCTTACACGTTCTTTCTTACCGGAACGGCTGTTGAGTACATAAGAGCCTGACTCAACATCACCTGAATAAACGCGGAAGAAGGTCAGACGACCAACATACGGGTCAGTTGCGATCTTGAACGCGAGAGCGCACATCGGAGCATCGCTCGACGGCTCGCGGGTGATGATTTCGTCGGCGTTGTCAACTGCGTGACCCTCAACGGCACCGGCATCGGTCGGCGAGGGAAGATAAGCGCAGACAGAGTCAAGCAGACACTGCACACCCTTGTTCTTGAACGAAGAACCGCAAATCATCGGAACAACTTCCATGCTGAGGGTTGCCTTGCGCAGAGCGCGCTTGATTTCCTCAACAGTGATAGTAGAAGGATCGTCAAAATACTTCTCCATCATAGCGTCGTCGAACTCGGCGATTTTTTCAAGCATATTGTCGCGCCATTCTTCGGCCTCAGCCTGAAGGTTAGCGGGAATTTCCTCTACGCTGTAATCAGCACCCATCGACTCATCGTGCCACAAGATTGCCTTCATAGTGATCAGGTCAATCACACCCTTGAAGGTCTCTTCTGCACCGATAGGAATCTGAATGGGACAGGGGTTGGCACCAAGAACGTCCTTCAACTGACGCACAACCTCAAAGAAGTTAGCGCCGCTGCGGTCCATCTTGTTGACATAACCGATACGGGGAACATTATACTTATCAGCCTGACGCCAAACGGTTTCCGACTGAGGCTCAACACCGCCAACTGCGCAGAATGTCGCAACAGCGCCGTCAAGCACACGCAGCGAACGCTCCACCTCAACGGTGAAGTCAACGTGTCCCGGAGTGTCAATCAGGTTGATTTTGTATTTTTCGTTATTGTACTTCCAGAAAGTAGTGGTAGCAGCCGAGGTAATAGTGATACCGCGCTCCTGCTCCTGTTCCATCCAGTCCATGGTTGCAGCGCCATCATGCACTTCACCAATCTTGTGAGTCAGACCGGTATAGAAAAGAATACGTTCTGAAGTGGTGGTCTTACCGGCGTCAATATGGGCCATAATGCCGATATTGCGGGTAAATTTCAACTGTTCGTCAGATTTTGCCATTGTTGATTTCTTTCTTGGGGATTGGAGAGATTAGAAACGGAAGTGAGCGAATGCGCGGTTGGCCTCGGCCATCTTATGCATATCTTCCTTGCGCTTGAATGCGCCGCCCTGTTCGTTATAAGCATCAACAATCTCTGCAGCGAGCTTATCGGCCATAGTCTTGCCGCCACGCTTGCGGGCATAAATAATAAGGTTCTTCATTGAAATAGACTCCTTGCGGTCGGCGCGAATCTCAGTCGGCACCTGGAAGGTTGCACCACCAACACGGCGGCTCTTAACCTCAACCAGCGGAGTGATATTATCGAGGGCCTGCTTCCAGATTTCAAGAGCGGTCTTTTCCTCGTTGGGCATCTTAGACTTAACTGTCTCAAGTGCGCTATAAAAAATGGTGAACGCGGTGTTCTTTTTGCCGTCATACATCAGGTGATTCACAAACTTGGTCACCTTGACATCATGAAACATAGGATCGGGGAGAACTACCCGCTTCTTAGGCTTTGCCTTTCTCATTTCTTTAGTTTTCGCTTTGTGTCTTCAAATTTCGGGGTGGGCTGTCTGTAACTCTCGTGTCATCTTCTTCAACTCAGGTCCTCCGACCCTCGTTTACTCAACCGATATTTAGTTTTTCTGTTAGCCGACCAAACGAAACGAACGACAGATTAAAAATTCTTGTTCGGTTTGTTTGATTGTTTTAGTAACGCTTCAGGCTTTACTTCTTACCCTTTGCGGCAGGTGCTGCACCCGGCTTCGGACGCTTTGCTCCATACTTCGAGCGACGCTGCGTGCGATCCTTAACACCCTGGGTATCCAGAGTTCCGCGAACAATGTGGTAACGTACACCGGGAAGGTCTTTCACACGACCACCACGAACCAGCACGATGCTGTGTTCCTGAAGATTGTGACCCTCGCCCGGGATGTAGCTGTTGACCTCCTTGCCGTTGGTCAGGCGCACACGCGCAACCTTACGCATTGCCGAATTAGGTTTTTTAGGAGTGGTGGTGTAGACACGAACGCACACACCGCGACGCTGAGGGCAGCTGTCCAGAGCGGGCGACTTGCTCTTGTCGGTCAGAGCCACGCGGCCTTTTCGTACTAATTGCTGAATAGTAGGCATCTTAGTTTTTAACTGTTGATTACTGTTGGTTTATATAATTTGGTTTACTTATTTGCAGATTTCTCCGACACTATGTGCGCCGCGCATTGCCCTCACCCTCAAGGTGTTAGCATCGCACATCGCATCATAATGCTTTGATTTCCGCTGCAAAGTTACGATTTTATTTTCACTCTCGCAAACTTTTTACGCCTGAATTTCAGCTACTAATGAATTTTATTTAATCTGTTTACTCATGCCACGAGCGGGTCCTTTTCGGCTCGGTCAAGCAGGAAAAGAGCGGCCGCTCCGATGGCGGCAAACGGCACCCCGATCAAGGCGGGCGAGGCAAGGCCGAAACCGGCATGGATTGCCGCTCCGCCAACCGTCGCCGACACCGCATTGCTGACATTAAACGCAATCTGAATGCCCGCTCCGCCAAGCATTTCGCCTCCTTTGGCATAACGGACAATCAGATACTGCAAAGGTCCGCCAATGCCGAACAGTCCGGCCGTTGCCAGGGTCATCAACATGAGTGACAGGACTTTGACATGGGCAGAGAAATAAACTCCGGTCATTACCGCAACAAGCAGCAGCGCAATCGTGCCGCTCACGCGTGCCGCTCCATATCGGTCGGCCAACTTGCCACTAAAGGCATTACCGCCAACCATGCCAGCCCCGGCAAGCATCATAACCCACGTCATTGCTCCCGACGAAAAACCAGTGACTTCCGTCATTATCGGGTCAACATAACTGAACCAGCAGTAAACCGAGGCCTGTCCGAAAAACACTCCTGCATAAATCAGCCATGGCGCGCGCAAGCGCAAAAAACGGAACTGTCCCTTCAGTCCCGAATCAGGCAGCGGTGCCATTCGTGGCAACCACATTGCCATCGCTCCGAAAGCGAGCATACCGACCAAGGCAACAACCGCAAACGCAAAACGCCAGTTCCAGAGGTTAGAAAAGAACGTAACAAACGGCACTCCTCCAAGATTCGCAACAGTCATACCGCCGACCATCACCGCAACAGCCCGCGCCCCCTCGCCCTTATTGGCCAGACGCGAACAGACTATAGCCCCGGCGCCGAAAAACGCCCCGTGAGGCAAGCCGGAAACAAAACGTGCAACCAGAAGCATCCTGAACCCTACTGAAATCGCCGCCATAAGGTTCCCAAGAAAAATCACGGCTCCCAAAATCAGCATCAGACGCTTCAATGGCAACCGCCGAAACACGATGAGCAACGGAGCGCCGACGGCAACTCCGAGTGAATAAGCAGAAATCAGATGGCCGGCTTCGGTAACCGAGACCCCAAGACCGGAAACCACATCACCAAGAACGCCCATCATTCCGAATTCGGCAATTCCAAGGGCAAACGTGGCGATTGAAAGTGACAATAAACTCTTTTTCATATTAATTTTATACTACAAAATTAGACAAATTTTCGCAAAAAAATCATAAATTTGCGGGTATGAAACCAATTTTCCTAATCGGATACATGGGCTGCGGAAAGTCAACCCTCGGGCGGGCGCTCCAAAATGTGACCGGTTTACAGTTCATTGACCTTGACCATTATATTGAAAACCGCTTCCGCTCTACGATAAGCGAACTCTTTGCCTTACGAGGCGAAGAAGGCTTCCGTCGCATTGAGGCCGCGATGCTCGACGAAGTAAGCCAGTTTTCCGACGTTGTCATTGCCTGCGGAGGCGGAACTCCCTGCTTTTTCAACAACATGGATCTGATGAACAACCGCGGACTGACCGTATGGCTGACAACCCCCGTCAACCGGCTCTTCGAGCGCCTGCAGCGCAACCGCTCGAAACGACCTATTCTGGCCAACAAAACCGACGAAGAACTGATGGAGTTCATCACTTCTGCCCTTGAAGAGCGCCGACCGCATTATTCGCGCGCGCAAGCGCAATTCTGCGCGACCCTCCTTGAAGACAAAAGTCAGATTTCAACAACCGCCACCCAATTTGCCGAACGTTTCAACCTCCCGCTTAACAAAGAAGCATGATTGTTTTCGACTATATAACGCTTGAACAGGCTGTCAAGATCGGCTCTGACCGCCGGGATGTCACCGTCGGACTGACATCCGGTATCCCTTACGGGGAATCCCGCTTCCCCCTGACCCCCGAAGGCGCCGGCCAGCTCGTCAGCCAGGGTGCGACAATCCGCATCGAACGCGGAGCCGGTGCGCCAATCCACTATTCCGACGGGGCCTACATGCGCGCCGGAGCCGACTTGGTCAGCCGCGCCGAAACCCTCCGCTCAGACATTATCGTCACGACGGCGCCGCTTACTCCCGCCGAAGCCGCCTCCATACGCCGCGGCGCGCTGCTGATTACGCTCTCGCCCGTTATTCTATCCAATCCTGAATTTGCCCGGGCGCTTATGCGGGCCAGGGTCAACGTCCTGGCCGCCGACTTGGTTTCCGACGGCGAACACCGGATCGTTGCCGATATTCTCCACGAAATCGACGGATGCGCCTCAATAGCCATCGCCTCCGCCATGCTGACAGACCTTGTCCACGGCAAGGGCATACTTCTTGGCGGAGTCACAGGCATTGTCCCATGCGAAGTGACCATTATAGGGTCCGGAATGGGCGCCATCGCCGCCGCCCACAATGCAATAGGACTCGGCGCAACGGTCCGCATGTTCGACAACGACCTCTACTCTCTGCGCCGGGCCGGCCGCGTCCTGAACCATAAACCCATCGCCTCCGCACTCCACCCCAAGGTTCTGCGCAGCGCACTCGAAGATGCCGACATCGTCGTCGTAACCCCAACGGCCAAACCGTTTGTCGCCCCCCTCGAATGTGTTGACACCATGAAAACGCGCGTACTCGTCTTTGACCTCACCGGCCGACCGGGAAACGCCTTCCCCACCCTGTCGCTCATTGACCTCTCCCAATCCGTCTCAACTCAGATTCAGGCCTCTGACTCCCGGGCATGCTACTACAACGTCGGCTGTCGGGTTCCCCGCACCGCCGCCATGGCGCTGACCAATGCCCTGACCGGAAACTTCACCGCAGTCAAGGAAGCCTGGGCCACCCCAGCATCGATGGCCACGGCTCTCCGCCCTGCCATGATGCTATTTTGGGGCAAGTGCGTCTCACAATCCCTGAGTCGCATCTTACAGACCCCTTATATCGACTTCAACATTTTATCCTCCGGCAACTGATGGCACCACGAAGAAAATACTACGTAGTCTGGCAGGGGCTATCCCCCGGGATTTACGATTCTTGGGAAGAATGTCAGGCCCAAGTCGAGGGCTTCTCCGGCGCACGCTATAAAGCCTTCCCCGACATCGAGTCTGCAACCGCAGCATTCCGTGGCTCTTACGAGGACCAGGCCACGCTACTTATCGCCATGTCAAAACGTAAACCGACAGCATCAATCTTCGGCGAATTCCCCGAAATCCGCTCTGACGCATGGGCCGTAGACGGAGCATGCTCGCGAGTCCCCGGACCAATTGAATACCAATGTGTAGAAGTCGCCAACGGTCAGACGGTTTTCCACGTCGGTCCTCTTGCCGGAGGCACCAACAACATCGCAGAATATCTCGCCCTGGTCCATGCCCTTGCCCTCCTCGACCAACGAGGCGACCACTCACGCCCAATCTACTCCGACTCTCGCACGGCCCTTGCATGGCTCCGCAACCGACATTCGAAAACCACCCTTGAGCGCACCCCCGAAAACGCCAAAGTATTCGAACTGCTGCAAAGGGCCGACCGCTGGGTCGCCACTCATCAGCTCTTCAACCCCGTCTTGAAATGGGACACCGAAAATTGGGGCGAAATCCCCGCCGACTTCGGCCGCAAATAATCCCCCTCGTTATTCCTTAATGGAAGAAGAGATAGGCGGCCAGAATGCCGGCGACGGAGCCGGTGATGTCCGCCAAAAGGGCGTATGGAACGGCATAGCGGGTCTTTTTGACGCCGATACTGCCGAAATAAACCGCCAGAACGTAGAACATTGTGTCCGTACTACCCTGAATAGCGGCAGAACAGCGCGCAACAAACGAGTCCGGTCCGTAAGTCGTCATCAGGTCAACCATCATGCCGCGGGACCCGGAGCCGCTCAGCGGCTTCATCAAAGCAGTAGGCAGCGCGCCGACCCACTCCGCGTCAAATCCCATTGCGGCAACAAGCCACGTCATCCAGTCCGTCAGCACATCCATGGCACCCGACGCACGAAACACGCCTATCGCCACAAGAATGGCAACAAGGTAGGGGATAATCTTTACGGCGGTTTGAAATCCCTCCCTGGCTCCATCAACAAACGCCTCGTAGACGTTGATGCGCCTTCTCAGGGCAGCAATAAGAAAACCGGCAATCACGCAAAACAGCAAGCAATTGGCCATGAATCCGCTATAAAGCTGCACGGCCTCCTGTGGCAATGAGCTAAAAAACCACACCAATCCGCCGACAAGCGCCGCCAGTCCGCCAAGCCAGCCAAGCAATACAGGATCTTTCAGCGAGATGCGTTGTTTCAGGCAGAGGGCAATAATGCCTACGAACGTGGCGATAAACGTTGCCGTCAGAATCGGCAAAAAAACGTCCGTGGGGTTGGACGCACCCGCCTGCGCCCTATACATGATTATACTGATTGGAATCAGGCAAAGACCCGAGGCATTCAGCACAAGGAACATAATCATCGCGTCTGTCGCCGTGTCCTTTTCGCGGTTAAGCTCCTGTAATTCCTGCATAGCCTTAAGTCCGAGCGGTGTCGCTGCATTGTCCAAACCGAGCATATTGGCCGAAACATTCATAAAAATCGACCCCATTGCGGGATGATTTTTAGGTACTCCGGGAAAAAGGCGCGAAAACAACGGACTGACCAACCGACCGAAAACCGCAATGACACCGGCTCGTTCACCGATCTTCATCAATCCGAGCCAGAGCGACAGGACTCCGGTCAGCCCCAGGGCAAGTTCAAAGGCCGTGCCGGCGGAGGTAAACGTCGCATTCATCACCTCGCTCCAGATTCCGAGGTCTCCGTTAATTAACGAAGCGCCGATGCAAACGGCGAAAGCAACCAGAAAGAATGCTATCCAGATATAATTTAACGCCATAACAACGCCGTTTCAGGTCCAAGATTAAAAATTAAATCAAGAATTGACAGATTCGGAATAAAACCGAGGCGATCAGCCCTCACCTGCCAATAAGGTTCCGGCATCCACAACTCGACCGGCTGCGGTTCGGACTCCACAGGCGAATAGACAACCGGGGAGGTCAGCCCGAGCGCACGCCTGATTGCAAGATCGAAGCGGAAATTCAGTTCCCCGACAGTCCCGTATTCCTCCACTCCGAGAATCAGCGGGCGAAAATCATCGGCATAAAATTCAAAAAACGGAGTCCGGCCGTAGGCACTTTCCAGTGCCGTCCACATGACGGCCCACCAGTCACCATGTCGGCTGACCGCCGTATCTCCCCACGTCCGGCCGTAAGGTTTCGCAATCGGAACGGTCAGCTCCAACTCGCCGCGCGTGTCAGCAACAGTCATCCGGTGGGCATCCTTGCGCCGCTTATCAAAGCGCTCGCCGCCACAAACAACAGTCGTCGCATCCGGGTTGAGCGCAACCATTCTATAATATGCCGCCGGTGGGCAAAAACGAGACGGCAACTTCAAAATAATCTTATTTTCTTCCATCGTTTTGATTCCAATATCTTAAATTCCGCTGAAGTCCGGCAAGTTTTGTGCGTTTAATCGCACTGTGCCGGAAAACCGCCGAAAACTCCTCAGGCGTCATAGCGGCAACATCGTCAGCCGTCAGTTCCATGAGTCGGTCCATCGGCCTGAACGCCTCAATCGGCGAAACGGCCACATCGCGGTTGAGCGGACAAACACGCTGACAAACGTCGCAACCGTATAGAGCCGGGAGCCTTGTACCGGCCTCAAACTCTCCCCGATGCTCTATTGTCAGATAACTGATACATTTCCGAGCATCAATACCCTCGCCCGACGGCAGGATGCACCCGCCGGGGCATGCTCGGACACAGCGCTCGCAGTCACCGCACAGGTCATTCGGGCCGAAATCGAACGGCCGATGCTCAGGCAACTCCGCAGTGGTCAGAATTGTGCCTATGAAGCAATATGATCCGTAACCGGGAACAAACAACTGATTATTTCGCCCAATCCGGCCAAGTCCGGCACGAACAGCCCAATATCGCTCACGCAACGGAGCCGTGTCGACGCAGACGCGCGTTTCACCCGGAATCTGCGCGGCAAGCGCCCTGAGTTGCTCCCGCACCACCTCATGATAATCGCGCCCGCGCGCGTAGAGTGCGATTGGAAGCGGCAGCTCACCCTCGGTCCGGTAAGGAAAAGCAACGAGAATCATTGAGCGCGCCCCCTCGAGAAGCAGAGCCGGATTGGCGCGCACCTCATCATAGCGGGCAAGATACTCCATGCTGCCGTGACGCCCGGAATCAATCCAACGGCGATAAGCATTAACCGACTCCGGCTCAACCACGTCAACCCGGCATAACGCATAAGGCAGGTCAAGCCGAAGGAAGAACTCTAAGCTCAAATCCATTTTCAAGCAGCCACTCAATCGCGGCAGGCAGAGCGGAGACGGTTGTCTCAGCCGACTTTTCCGAATCGTGAAAAACTATAATGGAACCGTTGCGGGCATATCGGCGCACGTTGTCAACGACCTCCTCCGGAGTGATGTAGCGCGCATAGTCACGCGTAACAACATCATACATTATCATGTTGTAATGCTTCTGAATCAGCCTTGCCTGACGGAAACTCAGAAGCCCGTGAGGCGGACGAAACATATCAGACGCAACAAACTCGTTGGCCTCCGTAACGTCACGCAGATAGCGACGGAAAGAGGTCTTGCGCCCACGCAGATGGTGCATTGTATGGTTGCCTACTCTATGCCCGGCCGACTTCACTGCCTCAAACAGAGCCGGATAGCGCCGGACATTATCGCCCACCATAAAAAAGGTGGCGCTCACCCCGTACTTCTCTAAAATTTCGAGAATACGGGGTGTCGCCTCCGGTACGGGGCCGTCATCGAACGTCAGATAAGCCGTTTTGCGGCCCAAAATACGCACTCGCCAGACAGCCTCGGGAAAGAGCGCCCGGTAAATCAGCGGGGGCTGCACAATCAGGCGCTTCAGAAGTTTCATTGGTTCGTTTAAATTTATCAGCCGATATACTTCGACAGGTCTACTCCCGTCTCAGCCTTTACCTCCTCGATAAGATCGAGCGTAGCGTCCGCTCCGGCAACCGTGTGATATTGCTGCAGAAGGTCCACCATATAGGAGTAATCGCCCTGCTCGTCGCGGATATGCAATACCGCGCGGTCAGCGACTCCAACCGAAGCATACTGCGACGGAGTCAGCGATGTCAGCCAAGGCAGGTATGGGGCCAGACGCAGAATCTCACTCCGATAAATCTGCTTGCCCTTCTCAATGGCAGACTCGTCGTCAAGCTGCTCACCGAGTTCAACATAGAGTGCGGCAATTCCATCGGCCTCCTGTATTCCGTAAGGCGAAGCCCATGACGGCAACTTCTCCAGAGCCAGCTCAAGCACGTCAAGCGCCTTACGGAACTCTCCGGCCACATAGAGCGAACGGGCAATTTCCGTCATCGAGTAGCGGGTTGACGCAACCATGCGCTGCACGGTCTCGTCAAGATAGACATCCTTGCCGTCGGCAGCGTCAAGGCCACCCCAGCGGAAGCGTTCCATTACGTTGACATAAGCCGAATCGTTCAACGCCTTGTAAGGCTCGGCACTGAACTTGGGCATCACGCGGCGAGCCATGCCCGTATTGTACATCCACGGACGCAAGCCAAGATAGTAAGCATCGGCCACGGTGTTGGCAAAATAGACCGGACGGTCCCAGCCGCGCTCGGCCGAAGTCGCCAGAATATCCAGCGTCAGAGCGTCGCCCTGGGTCAGCACCGTCTGCTTATTCTTTTTCAGCAGTATATCCTCCAGGTCAAAGACAATGTCGTCCTCACCCTTGAGCGAATCGCCGGGAATATATACCGTTCCCGCAGCGATAATCGGATACGTGACGCCATACGCGCGGGCAATTTCGTCCGGATTATTGCTGTAATAGTCGCGAAGGAAGTTCAGAACCGGCTCATCGTCCTCCGACTTCATCACATAGCCGCTCTGGCGGCGACCGAGGCCGAGGTCCTTGTTAGTTGCAAGCATATTGACCGGCAGAGCATCATAAGCGGGCAGTTTCTGCTGGGCCGCATACCAGTCTGTGGTCAGATAGGAAAGATTGACAACACGCACGTCAGTGCGGTAGCCCTCAACCTCCTGTGCATACCAGAGAGGGAAGGTATCGTTATCGCCGTTTGTAAAGATAATCGCGTTAGGTTCAAGCGAACTGAGATAGTTCATGCCGAAATCGCGCGCCGTGTAGCGCCCGCTGCGGTCATGGTCGTCCCAGGTCTGCGAAACCATCTGGAGAGGCACACATAGCCCCAGCAACGATGCGACAACAGCACCGGCCATCGAATGAGGCTTCTTCAGCAGGCGGTCGATTCCGTCTGCAATCGCGCCGACTCCGAGGCCAATCCAGATTGCAAACGCATAGAACGAGCCTGCAAAGGCGTAGTCACGTTCGCGCGGCTGGTTCGGAGTCTGGTTCAGATAAAGCACAATCGCGATGCCGGTCATAAAGAACAGGAAGAAAACAACCCAGAACTGGCGTATTCCCTTCTCGCCCTTGAGCGACTGCCACACCAGACCAATAACGCCGAGAAGCAGCGGAAGCATGTAGAAGACATTATGGCCTTTATTACCCGTACCGAACTCGGCGGGAAGCAAACTCTGGTCGCCAAGACGCGGAGTGTCAATAAATGGGATTCCGCTAATCCAGTTTCCACGATTAATCTCGCCGTTGCCCTGGAGGTCATTCTGACGGCCGGCAAAGTTCCACATGAAGTAACGCAGATACATGTGGGTCAACTGATAGTTGAAAAAATAAGCAAGATTTTGCGCGAAAGTGGGTCGCTTTTTAGGTATTTTGACCATTGAGCCGTCAGTGGTCGTGGCCATGACAGTCTCAAGGTCGCTCTCGCGCATACCGATCCAACTCATATAGTCCGCACGATGCAGAGCGGAATATATGCGCGGGAAAATCATGTTCTGCTCCGGAATGTAGGTATAGGTGGTCTTCGTCAGAACTCGGTCATACTGGTCCGGATCCGACTCCGAGTTCTTGACCGTCTTGCCGTAGCCGTAACTTTCCTCGGAAATGGCATTGCCGTCCGGTGTGCGCATAACCTCGGATGTGAACGTAGTGCCGTAAAGCAGCGGCGACTCGCCATACTGCTCGCGGTTCAGATAGGATGCAAGCGAGAAAACATTGTCAGGAGCGTTCTGATTAATCGGAGTTTCAGCCGACGAGCGGATAAGCAGTAACGCATAGCTTGAATATCCGATAAAAATAACCAAAATGCTCAAGGTAATCAGATTCAGAACGCGGATTGGGAGCCTGTTGACCCAGTTTAACCAGACAAGCAGCGCAGCCATCACTACGACGGGAATCAGCAGCGAACTGCCAATAAAAGGAATGCCACTGACAAGCACGCTCAGTGCGAAACTAAGCTTGATTTTCAAGTCCGACTTCTGATGATAAAGTTCATAGATGGTCCAGATGAAAATGCCAAGCGCGACAAACGTGTAAATCACGACTCCGGTGTTATAACCCATTCCAAGCATGTTGACGAAGAACAACTCGGAATACTGAGCAACCTCCACGAATCCCGGAACAAGACCGAAAAGAATCAGCGCGACAATCACGAAGCTGACAAGCAGTGCCAGCAACGAACCTTTAGTCGTCGGCTGCGTACTCTTGCGGTAGTAGAACACCAGCACAATTGCCGGAATGCAGAGAAGGTTCAGCAGATGGACCGCGATGCTGACGCCTATAACATAGGCAATCAGAACCAGAAAACGGTCAGAGTGAGCCAAGTCAGCCCTATTGTCCCATTTCAGTATCAGCCAGAATACGAGCGCCGTACAGAAGGAAGAGAACGCATAAACCTCGCCCTCGACGGCCGAGTACCAAAACGTGTCGCTCCAAGCGTAGGCAAGCGCGCCGACCAAACCCGCACCCATGCATACAACCATCTGCGAAGAGGTAAGTTCCGTGCCTCGCTTACTGATCAGGCGTCGGGTCAGATAAGTGATTGTCCAAAAAAGCAGCATTATCGTTCCAGCGCTCAGCAGCGCGTTCATCGAATTGACCGCCATGGCGACGCTGCCAGGCTCTCCGCCAACGAAGTTGATGAAGAAGCGAGCCGTCAGCATGAAAATCGGGTTGCCCGGCGGGTGGCCGACTTCAAGCTTGTAGCCCTGCGAGATAAATTCCGGACAGTCCCAGAACGATGCCGTCGGCTCAATCGTGAGCAGATAAGTGGCGGCCGCTATGACGAAGCAGACCCACCCGAGGAGGTTGTTGACGAGGTTATAACGTTTTTCCATTTATAAGAAACTGAAGCTTAGCGCTTGGTTACTTTTCCGTTGACAATGTAGAGGCCCGGACGCGAAACTTCGGTCAGTTTGCGGCCCTGAAGGTCATAAATGCCTGAATTTGATTCTGAAGCAACAATCTCGGAAATCGAGGAATCATCCCCGCTCTCCGCCGGTTTCAGAATAAACTGATAGGCATCATACGGATTGACCGAACCGTCAACGCCAAGATTGCCCTCTTCATTGATAATCCAGTAAGCCGTGTTGTTATTGTTGTTGACATGCACGCAATTCTGAATTGAGTGCTTGCCGTTATGTTCAAGAATAACATAAGTATGCCATTCCGGAGCATATTCGCTCTTGTTGCGGAATGTCTGCTTCTCGTCAAGGGGAGTATTGCCGCTGACACACGTAATTGAGAAACGCTTCGTAGTCGCATCGGTTGCAATGACGAACTGCTGGGTTCTCTTGGCGGTTTCGCCGAGAGCCGTGAAGCGTGTCGTGGAGCCGGACTTGGTCAGAGCCTCGCCTTTTTCATTGAGAATGATAACCGTGGCAGGCAGTTCAACTTCCGGAGACACCTCAGGAGTGCCGACAACAGGCACAAATTCAAAAATGAAGTTGACCGGATCATAGTCCGAACCCCCGTCGCGGTTGATTCGACTTGACGTGGCGGTCAGATATTTCGTTCCGGCCGAGCCGCCACACTGAAGCGCATACTTGCCGTTCAGACGGCTCAGTGAGTACGTGTTCCAGTCGGAATAGTACTGATTGACGCCGAAATTACCTACCTCGTTAACATAGCGATTGTCATGAGCCGAGAAAATCGAATAACGGCCCGTGTTGACGTCGACACGCACTTTCCATATCTGACGGTTCGGGTTGATGTTGTCAAGTTCGGCGCGCCAGGTCGGGTTCGCGGGCGAATTGTTGGCCGAACCGGAACCATTGCTCAGATACTTGCCCTTATAGAGAATATAGTATTCGCCATCAGCCAGCAATTGCTGCGGGAACAGGTCGGACGGATACTGAACGCCAAGGTCCTTGAACGCATTAACCTGATTGCCGACAGTAGTGGTCAGGAAAGGCTCAACATAACGGGTGCCGGCACGGGGAGTGAATCGCTTGATGGTGCCGGGGAAGTCGCGGTCAACAATCGCTTCAGCCTCGGAGGTTGCCGTGTCGTATTTTCTATATTGCTCAACAAAGTCCGACGGGGTGTCCGACTCAAGAATCTCGGCGATATCGGTCAACGCCAAAGCGCGCTCGGCCTGCAACCGATAGTTAAGAATCCAGGCTGAAAGTTCCGTAACCATTTCGCAGTTAACAGCCTCAAGCGTCTTGGCTGCATCGAGCTGCTTCTGGAAGTATTCGCGATAGCGTGCGGCATTCTGCGCGGTCAACTCGCCAAGTTCGGCATTAAGGGCCTGAAATTCGGGCGTCTCATCTGCGCGACGATAGCCGTGACTGCTCGAATAGTAGTCAACATGGCTCAGACAGAAGCGACGAAAGGCCTCGGCTGCACCCTCGGGCATCAGCTCGGTCATTGACTGCTCCCACGACTGCGACGGGTTGAATCCTTCGGGGTTCCATGCGAAGTCAGCAAGGCCGTAAAGGGCCACTTTCGACGCTTCAGCATACTCCATCGGGTTAGAACAGAAGGCGCTGACATGATCCTTGATGGCGGGGTCGAGACCGGTAACAGAACCCATCAGAATCGAACCGCCCCCATAGTCATTGACCGGATAATTAAGCCATATGTAAGGCTTGCGGCCGGCCATCTCTGTGAAGCTCTTCAGGTTGTTTACCTCAAGCATGTCAACCACCGAACGGCCGGTCCACATTATTTTGACGCCCGGGTCCAGCTGGGCCATGGTGTTCATATAGTTCTGAAGGCCGGCGCCACCGAAAGCGGTGTTATAGGCCGTCGGGCATACGCTCAGCGGGCTGACGTCGTCATGCTTCTTTACAAAATTGTCGGTCAGATACTTCAGATAATTGACCTGCTGCTGAACGTTTTCACCACCGATATCGTCAAAGAACAGACTGAAGTTTCTGACTCCAAGCTCATACATCGACTCGAATTTGGCAAGGGCTGCCGAATATTGAGCCTCGCCGATGCTGTTGCCCGGATGCATGGCCCATACAAATTTAACCTTGTTGCGGTCAGCGGCCTGAGCTAATTCGGTGATGAGCTTACCCTCGGCAGCGGGATATGGAGTGGCCCAGCTGCCGCGGTGATAAGGGTCATTCTTCGGACCATATGTGTATTCATTCATTTTGTGACGGCCCATGAACTCAAACATGCTGATACGGGCCTCATGGCTCCACGGGTTGCCATAGAAACCTTCAATGACGCCGCGAATCGGAATTTCAGGATAATCCGTAACTTCAGTTTCCGCAACTTCCGCCTCGGCAGCAAGCTGCAGGAACGACTGCGCGCCGTAGAACTGGCCGGCGCCATCAGTGCCGGCAATCATCACCTTGTCAGGACTAACGCTGAGGTAATATCCGTCGGCAACCGACGGAATTTTTGAGTCGACTGCGCTGACCGCACTGCCGCCTTTGGCACCGATAACGATTTCAATTGAGCCGTCGGGAGTGATTGTCAGGCGCTCTGACAGGATTCTCACTGCGTCAGCATCAGCCGCCTCGGCGCCCGTCAGTCTGTACGTTGCGCCGGACGTGGCGAAAGCCACCGGACCGCCTTCGTTCTGCTGGCGCGGAGTTGGAGTAATTGGCGCCGCAGTAGCTGCTATGCCTAACGCCAGGAGAGTGGCGAGAGAAAGGATTTGTTTCATTATTTATTATGTATGATAGATGATTTTCTGACTTGATTGCTTGCATTCACTCCGAAACCGGAACAATTTCGAAAATGAAACTATCTGTGCCATTGGGTGCGGCCTTGATGCGGTCGCCCTCAACACCCCAGAACTGCTGGCCGCCATTGCCGGCATTCTGAATAGAATATTTGCCATTCTTTTTCTTGATCACATAGGTGTTCCAGTCGCGTGAGTAGGGATTCACACCGAAGTTGAACACCTCGTTCAGATAGCGCTCATCCTTGCTGTTGACAATCGAATAGCGCTCCGTTACCGGATCAAGGCGAATATGCCATTCCTGACGGTTCGGATTGATATCGTCAATCTCCGTCTGGAAAACGGGCGACCCACCCTTGCTTCCGGCCTGCGGATTGCCGAGCCAGCGGCCGTTATGTTTAATGTAGTATGTTCCGTTCTCCAGAACCTGCTCAGGGAAAAGATCGGCCGGATACTGCACTCCAGATTTCTTGAACGCATCGGCCAGGGCAACTGACGCCGTCTTAATCCACGGCTTGACCGCAAGAGTGCCGGTCTGAACGCGCACGGACTGAATTGAGCCTTCAAATCCGCGGCTTACAATGTTGTCGGCCTCCTCGCCCAAGGCTGTGAAAGCCTTGTAGGCCGAGATAAAGCCATTGGGATTCTCAGCCGTCAGAGCCTCGGCCATGCGCGCCAGTTCGATACCCTGAAGGGCCTGGAGCTGCATGGCGACAATCCATTCGCGGACCTCGCTCAGAAGCGAATCTCCCCCATCGGCAGCCAAAAGGAGTTCATTGGCCGCGTCGCGACGGGCCTCAAACCAGGGAGCCATCGCCATTACTGACGCCGGAGTGACCTCCGCAGCCTCGCCGACCATCTCGACAAAGTCCGGAGTCTCGCCATAGAAGCGAAGCCCGTGAACACTCGGAGCCACGTCAACGTTGTTCAGACAGAACTTGCGGAACGCCTCGACATGGGCGGGTTCAAGGGTCTCGGTTGCACCGAGCCAGGACGCATCCGCGTCGTAAGCCATCGGGTTCCAGGCAAAGTCGGCAAGTTGGTAAAGAGCAACTTTCGACGCCTCGGCATACTGCATCGGGTTGGAGCAGAAGGCAGACACCATCGGCGCAATCTCCTTGTCGTTGCCGACGGCGGGACCCATCAGCAGATTGTGCTGGCCGTAATCGTTCACCGGATAGTTGAGCCAAATGAAAGGCAGGCGCGTTGTCTGCTCCGTGAACCACTGACAATCCTCAACGTTAATCATGTCGCAGACCGTATTACCCGTCCACATTATCTCAATGTCGGGATTCAGTTGCGTACCCATCTTATACAGATAATCGCCGCCTGACCATGCCTTATTGTACATTGTCGGGCAAACAATCAGGTTGCCTACGTCTGAGTGCTTCTTGACAAACTCTCGGTCAAGGAAGTTAAGATAGTCAATCTGGGCATCAACGCTCTTGGCTGAAATATCATCAAAGAAAATCGCAAAGTCTCGCACTCCAAGATCATACATCTGCTTGAACTTCTTGAGCGCCTTCGCGCGATCGTCCTTTGTCTCGATTGAATTAGATGGGTGCATGGCCCAGACGAACTTAACCTTGTTCTTATGGGCGGCTTTCACGAGTTCGGACATCTCGCGCGCCTTTGCAGCGGGATACGGCTCGTACCAACTCCTGTGGTGATAGGGGTCATCCTTAGGGCCGTAGATGTAATAATTCATTTTGTTCTTGCCGTAGAAGTCAAACTGACTCAGACGGTCTTTAAAACTCCACGGATTGCCATAGAAACCCTCAATGACGCCGCGCTTGGGCATTGCGGGATAGTCCGTGACCTCCAACGCCGGAACGCAATGGGCCGCGCCGTTCAGAATCTGAACCAAGGTCTGCGCGCCGTAGAAAACACCGGCATCGTCAGTGCCGGCCACGACGATTTTGCCCGGAGCCTCAATGCTCAGATAGTAACCCTCGGCCTCGGCGGGAATGTTACCCTCGTAGGCCTTGACACTCTCGTCTCCCTTCTTGCCGATAATGATGTCGACATTGGAAGCCGGCCGGCCAGCCACATCAGGCTCGGAGAAATAAGGCACTCCGAGACCCTCCTGCACAACATTGACTGCATCCGCATTGCCCGGGTTGTCAACAACAATTCGATAGACGGCCTTGTGACCGCAGAAAGCATTCTTTCCGCCCGACTTCATTTCGCGCGGACGGGGCGAAACGGGTGCCGCAACACATGCAAAAGCAACCGTCGCAAGCATTCCCGTAAAAATTCCTCTGATTTTCATGGATATGATTGGTTTTCGTTAGCTTGTAATCAGAATTCAAACGTTACGCGGCCGAAAAAGCCGAAATGCGAGCCGCCGGCCTTGAAGTCCTTGCCGTAAGTAACAGTTGTCGACGACGATTCGCGCTCATACTTTCCGACATACTGCGGACCAACCTCAATGTTCAGCGCGAGACGATCGGAAAAAGGCACACGGATGCCACAGGCAATCTGCGAGTACATGCCCGCGCCTCCCTGAGTGCCAATCTGGCCGCCAAGACGCACACCGACGTGCGGATAAATCCGGCGCATGTGTTCGCTGGGGAAATAGAAACGGCCCTCGGCAAAGATGGGTACTACACCCTGGTCGCTCGTAAACGAATGGAGGTAGCCCGCGCCAACACCGGCGAATATGGTCGGCTTGACCATAAAACCGTGGACCGTCGTCAGACCTCCCGACGTACCCGGATAGGCTCCGGGTGCGTTAATCTCAAGCCCCACTGAGCCGACATAGCCGGAGTGAGGCACCTTGTCATATAAATTAGTGTAAGCCTTCGGTTTGGCTACGCAAACCGAAGCTATCAGGGTCAACAGACCGAATAAAACAATTCTCTTCATGGCGTACTTGCGCAAATTAACACCCCAAAATTACGAAAATTGCAGCAGACAGCCAAATTTTTTTCACTTTCGCGGAGGAACAGGGTCATAACCGCTGCCACCCCAGGGATGACAGCGCAAAATCCGGCGCACGGCCAAAAACAGACCACGTAACGGACCGTGAAGCTTCAACGCCTCAATGGCATACTGAGAGCATGTTGGCGTAAATCGACAGGACGGCGGGAAAAGCGGCGATATGCAAGCCCGATAAAGCCTTATTGGCAGAATCAACAGTTCGCTCAGCAGATTCCTCATAGCTCGGAAAGCAGCCGAACCATTGCTCGCTCGACTTTTTCATAAGAGGTCAGTCCGCGTCCGACGTAAATGAACGCCAAATCAAGCGCTCCATCGATTCCTGCGGGAATATGATGGCGGTTAAGACGATATGCCTCACGGATGCGCCGACGCATCCGCACGCGGTCAACCGCGTGGCGTAGACGCTTCTTCGGAACACTGACAAGAAACTGAATTTCCGCCGATCCGGACCGTCGGCTGCCTGAACGCGGAGCGTAGACAAGACGCAACGGATAGGCGAGCGCCCCCTTTGCGGCCGAATTCGGGCCAAAGAGGGCGTCGATGGCGGTCTGCGCACAGAGTTTCTCGCTCTTACGCAACCTGAGGTCAGTCCGCGGGATTGACGTCGGAGTCGTTGTCATCTTCTTCGTCGTCTGTTTCCTCCGGTTTCGGAAGGCCGTTTTCCTGTTCGAGATAAGCATCGATGGTTGCCGTAATCGATTTTGTAGCCGAAGCCGACCCGTCAAGGTCAAGACGCAATCCGGCGGTGGCAACCTCTTTCGCCGTCGTCTTGCCGAAGGTGGCGATACGCGTCTCCTCCTGTTGGAATTCGGGGAAATTCTTCAGCAGGGCCTTGATGCCCTCTGGTGAGAAGAAAATCAGCATATCGTAATCGAACGGCTCGTCCGGACCGAAATCATTGGCAACAGTGCGATACATAACCGCACGAGTGTACTGAAGTTTACTCTTTTCCAGGTTGGCAAGCATATCCTTGTTCACATCGCTGACCGCAAAGAGATACTTCTCCTTGTGATGCTTCTGCAAAATCGGAATCAAGTCATCGAACCGTCCAGTCGGCGAATGGAAAATCTTGCGCTTGCGATACGGTATATACTTCTGTAGATAAAGCGCAATACTCTCCGACGAGCAGAAATACTTCAACGTTTCCGGCACCTGATAGCGCACTTCCTCACAGATTCGGAAAAAGTGGTCAACAGCCTGACGGGCTGTGAAGATAACCGCTGTAAACTCCGAAATCGAAATCTTCTGCTGGCGGAACTCACGCGAAGTCAGCCCTTCGACACGGATGAAGGGACGGAATACTAACTCTACGCCATATTTTTTGGCTATATCGAAATACGGGGACTTTTCTCCCTCTGGCTTGGGTTGAGAAACAAGTATCTTCTGAATCTTCTTCACTTTGAAAAAGGGCTTTATTTAGCAAATGTACAGCGCGATACCAACGGGAATCAGCAACGGCACCGTTTCAAGGGTGCAAAGATACAAAAAAAAGTAGACAATTGAAAATGGACCATCATAGAATATTCGGAAACATTTAATCCACAACGCAATACGAAACCAGATAAAAAACGCTACCCCAATCCAGACCAACCGGAAAACGGCTGTCGGAAACAGCAGCGCACCAAGCGCCGGAAGCATCATCCAGTAGCCCATCATCGAAATCGAAACCGTCAGCGCACGCGTCCATGACTGCGTGTCGGCCGCCGTCAAGAATGCATAGCCGACAAGGTTGTAACCGACAATCTGAATAAGGAACGCCACTAAAGCGGCCGCTGCGGTCAGACCGACACCCGCACCTGGCGTCAGCGCCAGATCACCACCCCTGAGGCGATATGCGACGCAATAAAGCAGAATGCCCCACATCAGGCAGCAGAGCAGCAGACCCGCAACCTGGCTCAGGCGGTCACCAAGCGTGCGTTCGGCCGCCGGCAACTTGCCGGTGTGGTGCGTCAGGGAACCAACGAAAATTCGCCAAAGCCTGACAACCGTTGGAAACGCTACGATTGCAACAATGACTCCGCCCCACGCCATTGCCGCCACGGTCGGGTCATTAGCGGGCGTCAGCGGAAGCACTTCCGGTTCTATGCCTTGCAGAAAACCTCTCACCGCTTAAAGAATTTTACGGCGTCCGACGCTGTATCGGCCACCTGCCATAAATTACCCGGAAGGTCAAAATGGCGCATCATCCGGCATGAATCAGCATGGTGCAACTGCGCCAACAGACTATCATAAAACCCGTCAGTGTTCAGAATGACCACGGGATGACGATAAAGTCCAAGCTGACACTGCGTCAGCAGGTCCATCAGCTCATCAAGAGTGCCAAGTCCGCCGGGCAGCGCAACGGCGCCACAACCCAGAGTTGAAAGCAGACGCTTCCGCTCATACATATCAGCCGTGACATGCAGCTCCGTCATCAGCGGATTGGCCCAGCCGCGGTCAACCATGAACTGCGGAATCACGCCGATTGCTTCGCCACCGGACGCAAGAGTGCCTCTGACAACCTCGCCCATCAGACCCGAACTCCCGGCTCCGGTAACTGTTCCGAACCCGGCGCGCGCAAGCTCAACCCCGAGATCATAGGCGGCGCGCATGAAGACCTCAGGCGCGTCAGGCGACGACGCGCAATAAACCGTAACGGCTCTCTGCCTATTCTGCTCCATCGGCTGCTACTGCAAGTTTGCGCGAAGCGGTTGTGTATGTCTCGCCGTCAGTCGAGATTTCCGCGCGATAAATATATATTCCGCGGCCAACACGCTTGCCGCCCGTATCCGTGAGATTCCAGCGAATCGGCTCTGTCTCTTCCATATTGGAACGCGTTGAAAGCTGTGAACTCCAGATTGGTTTGCCGCCGAGACTGTAAACGGTGACCTTCACTGTCAGCAGCGCGTCGGGGCGATTATGTTTAATATAGAAATTAGCGGCGGTCGTTGCCGGATTCGCATCAGTGTACACGCTGAATATTTCCGGCCTCAAGCCCGGAACGACGTTGAACGTCAGCGTCTGTTCCGCCATGTTGTCATCAACGTCCCAGACCCTCAGCGTCAGCTCGTGGATGCCCGCCGACAGGTCACTCAGAGGATAGGCCAGCCTGCCGCTCATGGCGCCTTCAGTCGGTTCGGCGTCAATCGTGAAGTGGCGCGCGCAGTCCGCAAACTGCTTGTTTCCGTCAAGAATAACAACCATCTGCCGGCCAACTCCGGCCGTGCTGATGTTAATTCCGTTGTCATCGCTTATTTGCGCAATGACCATAGGACTCTCGTTCACCTTGCCTCCATCCTTAAACCCTTCTGCATTGAGCGTCAGGGAGTGGATTTTCGGTGCCTCATTGTCCGGCTCGGCATTGTCATCATAGCCATAGGCGTAGACATTGCGAAGAACTCCCATGGCGTGCCGTGCGTCTGCCTGGTCAGTCGCTGACGCATAGAAACTGAACGTTGCCGGACGGTAATTGCCAGAGAACGTTGACGGCATTCTGGCCGTCAGAGTGAACCGGCCGCCGCTGACAGCCCCGGAGGCAGTCATCAGCTTGTCGCCCATCTTCTCAAAGGTGACCTGCTCGCCAGCATCCCCGTGGCCGTAGGACGTAACGGAATATTCCGCATCATAGAGCGTCGCGCTGACGCGGCCCGTAAAATCCTCCATAACCATCCCGTCCGCGTCAAGAACCGAACCGGTCACGACCACCGTCTGACGCCCCTTCAGCTCAATCTGCGCCCCGGGCGCCGTCGCGTCAATACCGTTGACCGTCTCAATGCGCACATTGGAGCCTGGAGCGGCCAGCCTCAGCGCCGGATCTCCCATCAGGACGTAGCGCATCTTGTTGACGTCGTTGCTGACGCCGTTCTTTGCACGGCGATAGAGTTCGCCGATGGTCAGCTCTCGGCCGTCAGTGTCAACCGTGGCCAAGGCGCTGCCGAACGAAGCTGACAGATTGCCGTTCGGAGTAATGAACACCGGACGCAGAGCCGCGAAACATCCGATGATGCCGCCGTCTTGCTGAAACATCAGCTGCTCGGCCATTGACGTCAGATCATAGTCCCACTTCAGAAAATTACACGTCGCCGTGTAGAAGAACGGGAGGCGACGAAGATGGAAGCGGTCGCGGAAGTCATTCGGCTGAATGATATTCTTGCTGCCGAGAGCCGTCGGCGACCCATGACCGATAAACGCAAACACCGCAGTTCCGTCCGCAATATAGTCAAACAGCTCGCGCCGCGCCTGCGGATATGTAGAATTCTGGCGCTTATACGCGTCACAGTAGACCTTCTGGATAACGAAACGGCTTCCCGCTTCGGTTTTCGACAGATTTGACAGCAGTTTCTCGGCCTGTTCCATGTGGACGCCTTCATTCTCGTCGTCGGCCAAAATTGTCAGGCGTGTGCGCCAGTCATCGCGCGGCTGCGAGTAAATGTAGCGGCGAATCTTGTCAACAGCAACAGAAGCCTCGGCAGCGGTCGTGCAGGGGATACGCCCTACGGCGATGTCAAGATTTTCGCGCTGCGGCCGCTGGCCGTCAAAGTCGTCAAGCAGCCCGAAGTAATCGTCCGAGCTGAAACTCTGGTTCTCGGCAAGCGACTCCTCGCTGACCCAGAGGGGCATAGGCGAGCGCAGCGACTTACCCATGGCTGTCAGCGCACGGTTATCCGTCGTCCCCTTGCCAAGCATCAGAGCAAAGCGCAGCGGAGTTTCCGCCGCGGTCCCGCGGTCATAGAGCATCTTCAGGAAGCGCCTTATGGCTCCCGGGTCAAATGCCCCGGAACCGAACTCGTTCAGAATTGTTGACAGTTCGACAACCTCAACGCTCAGCGGGTCGTAAAGATTCTCGCGATGGATATCGGCAATTTCACGCGCAGCGGCCAAATAGGCAGCCGGGGAGATTATGACCATATCCGGGACCGTCGTCATCCCGTGCAGATTCTGCGTTGACGGCCGACCCGCAAGGCGCGGCTGAGGAAAGGTGCCGGCCTCGGCCACCGACCAGCTGACATAGTGGCGCATCCCGGCATAGTCCGACTCCCAGGCACCTGACTGGCCAAGATTGATTCGCAGCGGATTCCGACTGTCCGTAACGTCCCAGAGCCGGCGATTGGCGTCCGTCTGTCCGAGGGTGTACGGCTGAGCGCCAGCAAAAAAGCTGCACGAGGTGTTGATGTTGCGCGTATAGATAAGCTCAAAATAGTCAAGATTAGCTTTGCTGACAACGCCTGTACACTCATAACCCAGGCGCAGGGTCATCTGTTCGCCCGTCAGCCCTTCAAGTTCTTTGGTGACTGTTGCGAGCTTGCCCCAGTACGAATCGCCGCCCGTCGTGGCTTCGATGCGATCCGACGATGCCGTCGGAAGCATCGTCCCGTTCACCTCAAAGGTCAGCCGCGAACCGACGGCCGGCGTGCGCGACAGAAACGACGTGCGCAAAACGACATCGCTCCGGTCAACCCGCCCCGTCATATTAAAGTTAAACGCGCGCGTGCGCGTGTAGTTGAAATCCTCGCCCACCATCAGCCGACCCGATCCGCCCGGCGACGTCTGGTCCAGCTCATGTACAATCATCGTGAGTGCCGACGGAACGCACCCTATGGACGAATCAAGCGCACGCCCCGAAGCCTGCGGCGTCCGCGCCTCATCGCCCTCGGCACTCTCCGTCAGAAAATAATATCCATGGGTGTCATACGGGTTGACGCTGTGAGTCAGTTCGCCGTCTACGGCCTTGACCTGCATCGGACCAACGGCGTAAAACACTATGCCTGCCGCCGTGCGCTCAACGGCAACTTCAGGCAGGTCGTCAACATAGTCCGCGGGATCGAGTACATCAGAGAGCATCGCGCCGCCATAGCCGTGAACACGGACTTTGGCCGGAGTCTTGAAACCCCACTCGGCCAGGCGGCTGTTGGGAATCAAGTGCATTCCGCTCTGCTCAACGCTGATTTTAACCCACTTGCCGGCGCTCAGCACGGACTGCTCCGTGTATGCGTCAGGCGAGAGGGCCGATGCGGAGAGAGCCGCTCCAACAAGGGCGGCTGTAGACAAAATCAGACGTTTAAACAGTTTCATATACCTGACTAACGCGACTTCCACCCGATTTATTGCGCTATCAATCCGTCAACAATGCGAATTGTGCGGTCGGCCTGGGCCGCAAGTGCGTCGTCGTGCGTCACAATGACAAAACTCTGCCCGCGATCGCGCCGCAAGTCAAAAAACAGACGATGAAGCTCATTGCGGTTCGCACTGTCGAGCGACCCCGAGGGTTCGTCGGCAAGAACAACCTTAGGACGATTGATCAGCGCGCGCGCAACCGCCGCACGCTGACGCTCGCCGCCGCTCAACTGCGACGGCCTGTGGTCGGCACGGTTGCGCAGCCCCATGTAGTCAATCAGCTCCATGGCGCGGTGTTCAGCGTCGGCCCGCTCAGCGCCCCCGATAAGAGCCGGAAGCGCCACATTCTCAAGCATCGTGAACTCCGGCAGCAGCGAATGAAACTGAAAAACGAAACCGATATTCTGATTGCGGAACGCCGCCAACTGCTTTTGCGGCAGACTGAAGATATCCGTACCGTCGTAACAGACCGTTCCCCGGTCAGGGTTTTCCAGCGAGCCGATAATCTGCAACAACGTAGTCTTACCCGCGCCGCTCGGCCCGACAACAGCCATCACCTCAGCCTCCTCAACACGCAGGCTGACTCCTCGAAGAACCTCCAGGCCCTCAAACGACTTCCTTATGTCCCTGACCTCAATCATAAAAATTTTTACATATGTCCCGATTCTGTTCTTTTTGTATGCCGAATTTTCAGAGATTCAGAGTATGTCCCATACGCGTACGCTTCGTGTTCAGATAGCGGCGGTTATACTCATTCGGCTCAATCTCAATCGGAACTGTCTCAACAATCTCAAGTCCATAACCCTGAAGTCCAACCCTCTTAGTCGGATTATTGCTCATAAGCCTCATGCGGCTCACTCCGATTGCACGGAGAATCTGCGCCCCGACGCCATAATCGCGTTCGTCGGCCTTATGGCCCAGGCAGATATTCGCATCAACCGTGTCCATGCCCTCCTCCTGGAGTTTATAAGCCTTCATCTTCTCCATCAGGCCGATGCCACGGCCCTCCTGCATCAGATAGACAACCGCGCCACGGCCCTCTTTCTCAATGCGCTGAAGGGCGCGATGGAGCTGCTCACCGCAGTCGCAGCGACACGAAGAGAAAATATCGCCCGTTGCGCAACTCGAATGAACGCGCACAAGAGCCGGCTCGTCGCCGCTCAGGTCGCCCTTGACAATTGCCATATGCTCCAGGCCATTACTCTTCTGCCTGAACGGAATCGCGCGGAAATGGCCGTATGCCGTCGGCAGGTCAACCTCAACCCCCTGTTCGACCAGACTCTCCGTCCGGTTTCGATAAGCAACCAGATCCGCAATGCTGATAATCTTAATGCCCCACTCTCTGGAACGCTCCATCAGCTCCGGCAGGCGCGCCATTGAACCGTCGTCGCTCATGATTTCCATCAGTGCCGCAACCGGCTGAAGCCCCGCAAGGCGCGCAAGATCAACGCCCGCCTCCGTATGGCCCGTCCGCTGCAGGACCCCGTGGTTCTGTGCATAGAGCGGATTAATGTGGCCCGGACGTCCGAACGTGGCCGGGGTTGATGCAGGGTCTGCAAGAGCGCGGATTGTCGCGCATCGGTCATGAATGCTGACACCCGTCGAGCAACCCTCGAGCTTGTCAACCGTAACCGTAAACGGCGTTCCGAGAACTGACGTATTATCCTCGACCTGACGCTCCAGACCGAGCTGCCGCGCGCGCTCCATTGTCAGCGGAGCGCACAACACGCCGCGCGCGTTCTTAAGCATGAAATTGACCTGTTCTGGAGTGATTTTCTCAGCGGCGACAATCAGGTCGCCCTCGTTTTCGCGGTCTTCATCATCAACCACTATAAGGAACTTGCCTTGGCGGAAATCTTCAATTGCCTCCTCAATGGAGTCAAGCCGGGTTTTCGTCATTGTCATAATTTTCTATTAAAGGAATAAGTTCGTTAATCTGCCTGACAGACTTTACCGTACGAGCCTCCCAGAGTAGTCCAAAGGCCCAGACGACGAGTCCGACGGGGAATATATACATTGCAGCGCGGCTCCAGAAGGAACGCGGCGCGGGGTGAAGAATCTTGAAATTCTGAACGACGGGCAAACGGTTCAGAAGCTCCATCAATGCCTGCGAGCGCGTATTGCTCAGATAGCTGACCGTCAGCTCAAGCGACGCAATCAGCCGCAGCAGCAGCCCGGCGTCCATCCCACCGCGCCAATAGGCAAGATAGCCCTGCGGACGGGGATAGCGGCCAAGAAACTCCGCGCAAAGCTCCCGAAGTTCCCCGAGGCGCTCCGACGCAACCTCAGGCTCAAGGTCTTCGATAATGACCTCCTTGACAGCCAGCGCGCGCTTACTCTTGCCCGTCAGCACACGCAGGGCGCGTTGCCACGAATCCGCATTGAAAACGGCCGAGTCCTTGACAGCCTTGTAAGTGACCCAGATGCCAAGAGGAAGCAGAACCGCCGAACTCAACCACATTCCCTCCCAGACAGGAATCTGGCCGTCGCGCGCCATTTTCATACCGCTATTATCAATAATATAGTAGAAAATAAACAAAAACACACTGATTACCAGCGGCGTGCCTAATCCGCCCTTGCGGATAATGGCCCCAAGCGGCGCCCCTATGAAGAAAAAGACCAGACAGGCAAGCGAGAGCGTGAACTTCTTGTGCAGCTCAATGCCGTGGCGTCTCAGCACTTTATGCTCGTCATCAAGAAAAAATGACTGGCCGAGATACTTCATCTTCGAACGCTCCATTTCGTTCTTCGCCGTCTGGACATAACGCCGGCGCGACGCACGGTCCTCGGCCAGCCGCAGCGAGTCGGGGTCCATCGCCTTGACTGAGACCGCTGACTTTGCCCTCAGTTCGGCCGGAATCGAATCGGGCGTCAGCCCTATAAACGCAACGTTGGCAACCTCACGGCCGTAGGCTCCACCGATTGAGTCAAGACGCGAATTGATTGAGTCAATCGAGTGACGAAGCTGACCGACGTCCTGTCCGATATAGAGCGACCTCATGTCTCCCTCGTCCATTCGCTCGAAACTCGCGTCAAACGCAATCAGAAGTTCCTTCCGCGTAAACATCTCGCGCCGATAAAGCTGATTGCGGGCCGCCGAAGCAGTCATGCCCGTTGCCTCGCGCAGATTCTCAAAAAGTTCGCCGTGATGAAGCGTCAGGTAAAGATGGCCGCGGTCCGGAGTCATCGCAAGGGTCGCACTGTCAGCAAGAATCACGCGGCTGCGCTCAAAACCCTGCTGAAAGTCATATATCATCACTTTATACAAAACTCCCGTCTCGTGATTCTTCTTCTCGACATAGATATTAATATTCGGAAGCTGGTCATTAAACTCTCCTTCCGCAATGTCAAGTTCCGGACTCTTCTGCCGCATTGACTTCAGAAGAGTCCACATACGCGACTGCGCAATCGGCAAGACGTTATTCTGAAAAAAAAACGCGCCGATGCAGACAAAGACCATCAGCACAATCAGAGGGCGCATAACCCGGAAAAGCGACACGCCGCCGCTCTTCATCGCCGTCAACTCCAGGCTCTCGCCCAGATTGCCGAACGTCATCAGCGACGCCAGCAATACCGCCAGCGGCAACGCCAGCGGCACCATCGAAAGCGCTGCATATAAGAACAACTCCGTCAGCAGCCCGATTCCAAGCCCCTTCCCGACCATGTCCGTCAGATGCATCCACAGGAACTGCATCAAGACGATAAACGTACAGATAAGGAAGGTCATGGCAAAGAGCGGCAAAAACGTCTTCAACATAAACCGGTCAAGTCGCTTAACCTCAAACATACCCGCAAAGGTACGCAAATTTCCCGAAAAAAGCCCATTCCCGACCCCTGAAAACATTTTTTTCGCCGTTTTTCGCACTGGCACCCGATTCAATTCCGGCCGAACAGAGAGCAAAGCCAACCGCCGGTCTCCTCTTTCCCGAATTCCAACTCACAATTGAATCACGGATTTTGAATTTTAATCCATAATTCTTAATTTTGCACCATGTTAACACAATTCGTCTACTGGACGGTACGCCCCGAAGTCTTTCAAATCGAAACCGTCCGACTATCCCAAGGAATCCTCTTTCTCGGAGTCGCCCTCTGCATCGCATGGGCCTTCGCCGACATCTTGACGCGACGCAACTCCCTCAAAAAATGGCGAGCCGAGGGAGCAATCCACGCCCGTCGGCCCGACAACTCGCCCATTGGCCTCTGGCTTGCCGTAATCATCGGCGTCTGGCTTCTATTCAAAGCCGTCGCCAGCCCTGACGGAATCGAATTCGGCCCCGTCGGAGTCCGCTGGTACGGACTGATGTTCCTGATCGGTTTCATTGTCGGCTACTGGATTGTATGGTCAATTTTCCGCCATGAAGGCGCCCCTGAAGAATGGGTCTCAACCCTCCTGATTTACGTTGCCGTCGCAACCATTATCGGAGCGAGACTCGGCCACTGCTTCTTCTATGAATGGGACTACTACTCCACCCACCCCGAACGCATAATCGCCTTTTGGGAAGGAGGACTCGCAAGCCATGGCGGCACAATCGCAATCATCATCGCCATCTTCATCTACAGCAGCTCAGTCACCAAAAAATCGCCCCTCTGGACATTCGATCGCCTCGTCGTCGCCGTTGCATTCGTTGCCTGCCTGATTCGACTCGGCAACCTCTTCAACTCCGAAATATTCGGGCATGCGACAGACCTCCCCTGGGCTTTCAAATTCCCCCTGAGCCGCGAATGGCAAATCGAATATGCCCCGACCGACTCCGCCTGTCACCCCACCCAGCTCTACGAAGCCGGAACCTACCTTGCACTCTTTGCCCTGCTGATGTGGATGTACTGGCGCAAAAACGCCCAGCAGCGCCCCGGACTCCTTCTTGGCATCTTCTTCATCGGCGTCTTCCTCCCCCGAATCCTGATTGAATTCGTCAAAAACCCGCAGGAAGACTTCGAACGCGACATGCTCCTTAACATGGGCCAGATTCTCAGCATACCCTTCGTCCTGGCAGGCATCCTCCTCGTCTACCGCGCCATGACCCGGCCGAAAACAAAACTGAACTTTCCAAACAAATTTCCCGACCCTGAAAGCGTTGACAAAACAAGAAAATGACCGAAATACCATCCCTGCTGATTGAAAACGCCGGACTCTCCATCCTCCTCCTTGCCCTGATTCCGGCCTTATGGCTCCTGACCGCCTATCGCGCCCGCATTGCATCAGTCGGCTCCGCAATCCGACGCCAGACCGACGCCCCCTTCAACCCGGACCCCAAACCTGCGCCGCCGGCCGTCAGCGTAATCGTCGTCGCCGGCGACGACGCCCCGGCCCTCGAACAACTCCTCGGCAAACTCTTCGACCAGGAATACCCCTCGGCCGAGATGGAAGTAATCGTGGTCAATGACGGTAAAAACGACGAAATCAAAGACGTCGTCACCCGAGTCAAACACCTCAACCATCTCCCAAACCTCTACATAACCTTCACCCCTGCCCAGCTCCGCAACGTCAGCCATCGCAAACTCGCAGTCAGCCTCGGAGTCAAAGCCGCCCGCTATCCCGTCGTGATGCTCCTGACTGAACAGTCCCGAATCTACTCGCGCCAATGGCTTGCACGGATGGCAGCCCCATTTGCCGACTCCGCCGTCGAAGTCGTAATCGGGTCCGCAATGCCCGCCGTCCGCGTTGACAACGGATGGGGTGTCCGCTACCGGTCCTTCACCCTCGGCGCCGACACCGCCGAATGGCTCTCTGCCGCCCTGCGCGGCAAGCCCTGGCGCGCCCATCGCGCCAACCTCGCATTTCGACGCGACATCTTCTTCAGCAGCGGCGGATTCAACGGCGCACTGAACCTCCGCGGAGGCGACGACGACATCTTCATCAGCCGCATTGCCCGCCCGGGCAACACGCGCTGCGTAATAGCAGCCCAAGCCCACGTGCGTTACATCCACCCCTCGGCCCGACGCGAATTCTCAACCGAACGCCCCGCCCGATTCTACTCGTCACGTGGACTCGGAAAAGCCCCCCGACGCCTCTTCGCCCTCTCGTCAGCAATGAACTGGATCCTGCTCGCACTATGCCTTGCCGCAACAGCCGTAGCCATCTTCAGCCACGACTGGATCCTTGCCGGCGCCGCACTCCTCCTGCTACTGACCGTCTGGACCGTCCTGGCTCTCACATGGCGCTCAACCCTCAAGGCCCTCCGCTGTCGGCCTGCCCTCCTCGCAATCCCCCTGCGCATCCTCCGCCGCCCCCTGACCAACCTCCACCACCGCATGCGCGCCCGACGCCGCCGGCCCGACTACCACGTCTTCTAAAAAAACACCCGGACAACCCCTCCGCCGCCCCATCAAACAATAACGCACCACAACGCGTTATACACTCGTTATGAAAAAGATATTCCTCGCATTACTCTCAACCATCGCCGCTTCTGCAAGCGCTGAAACCGTCGAACCCATCCCCTTCGGCGATATGAACCGCTGGGTTACCCGCAACATCAAGGAAAGCGGAATCATTGGCGGAAAAACAAAACAAGTCTACGAAATAGCACCGACAGCAACAATTGACCGCACTGACGCATACAAAAACCAGGGCGGCTCACCCTGGGCAACCTCCAACGTTTACGCAAAAGTCATGGGCGTTTCTAAAACCTCTAACGCCGTCTTCCCCGCCAATCACCCCGGACAAGGCAAGGCCGCGCGCCTGACAACCATCCTAGAAGCCTGCAAAGTCCTCGGACTCTTCGACATCGAAGTCCTTGTCAGCGGCTCAATCTTCCTGGGCGAAATGATTGAACCGATTTCAAACACCTCAAACCCCTACTCCAAAATGGAAATGGGAATCCCATACACCAAGCGCCCAAAAGCCCTCGTCCTCGACTATAAAGTCATCGACCCTCAGAGCGGAATCCTGACTTACGCAACGACCGGCTCGAAAAAAACACGCCCCGGAAAAGACTCAAGCGACGTCTTTATATACCTCCAGCGTCGCTGGGAAGACGCCGACGGAAACATACACGCAAAACGCGTCGGAACCGGACGCGAACGCTTTACCGGAAACTCAGACTGGAAAACCGCCCACCATATCCCCGTAATCTACGGTGACGCATCCAAACAACCCGGCTACAAGCCATACATGGGCCTCCTGAACGGCCAGAAATCATACTATGCCCGCAACTCGAAAGGGAAAATGGTCCCCGTCCAGGAAGAGGGATGGGACAGCGCTGACGCCACTCCAACCCACATAATCGTAATGTGTTCCGCCGGATCCGGAACGGCCTACGAAGGACAGCTCGGAATGGAGCTGTGGGTCGACAACATCGGACTTGCATTTTGATTTTACGGAAAAAATTCCGTAATTTTGCACCCACCCATACCTCCTCCTCCAATCAAAACCATTGTTCATCCATTAATATTTTTTATCCATTGTGAATCTCGTCATAGTCGAATCGCCAGCAAAAGCAAAGACAATCGAAAAATTTCTTGGAAAAGACTTCCAGGTAATGTCAAGCCGCGGCCACATCCGCGACCTCGCGAAAAAAGGAATTGACCTTGACCCTCGCGGCGGAGCCGGCCCCTCATTTGAACCTAACTACGAGATTCCTGACGATAAAAAGGAACAGGTTAAAGAACTCAAAGCCGCCGCAAAAAAGGCCGATATCGTCTGGCTCGCCTCCGATGAAGACCGCGAAGGAGAAGCCATTGCCTGGCATCTCTACGAAGTCCTCGGACTCACCCCCGAAAAAACCCGACGGATTGCCTTCCACGAAATCACAAAAGATGCAATCCTAAACGCAATCGCCAACCCCCGCCAGATAGACATGGACCGAGTCAACGCCCAGCAGGCTCGCCGTGTCCTTGACCGCATCGTCGGCTTCGAACTCAGCCCTGTCCTGTGGCGCAAAATAAAACCATCGCTCTCGGCCGGTAGAGTCCAGAGCGTCGCCGTGCGTCTCATTGCCGACCGCGAACGTGAAATCAAAGACTTCACTTCCAGCGAATTCTTCCGGGTCAACGCAACCCTCTCCACCCCCCAAGGCGCAAACCTCAGAACCGAACTCTCAACCCGACTCAATAACCGCCAGCAGGCCCTCAGCCTCCTCGAAGACTGCGCCAATGCTGAATTTTCAGTCGGCAAAGTCCTGACAAAACCCGTCAGCAAATCCCCCGCGCCTCCATTCACAACATCAACCCTCCAGCAAGAAGCCGCGCGCAAACTCGGCTTCACCGTTGCCCAGACAATGCGCATTGCTCAGGACCTCTACGAAGCCGGCCACATCACATACATGCGAACCGACTCCGTCAACCTCTCAAACCTTGCCCTCAGTTCAATCGCCAAAGTCATCACCAAAAAACTCGGTCCCGAATACATCCAGACCCGCCGCTACCACACCGGGACAAAAGGCGCCCAGGAAGCCCACGAAGCAATCCGACCGACATACGTCGACATCGAACAGATTCACGGTTCCGAACGCGAACAAAAACTCTACACCCTGATTCGGCGCCGGGCAATCGCCTCACAAATGGCCGACGCCACCCTCGAACGGACAACCGCCGAGATCCAAATCAGCAACCGCCCCGAACACCTGACCGCACAGGGCGAAACAATCAAATTCGACGGATTCCTTCGCGTCTACATGGAAAGCCACGACGACGAAACAGCCGAAGCCGCCGGACTTCTTCCCGCACTTACCACCGGCGAAAAACTAAACGCAATCGAAATCACTGCAACCCAGCGGTTCACCGCCCATCCGCCGCGATACACCGAAGCATCCCTCGTCAAAAAAATGGAAGAACTCGGAATTGGACGTCCGTCCACCTACGCCCCGACAATTTCCACAATCCAACAGCGACAATACGTTGAGCGCGGCGACAAAGACGGCATCGAACGCCAATTCGAAATCCTCTCCCTGAACCCCCTCAACGGCTCAATCTCAAGCACCATCAGAACCGAAACTGTCGGCTCCGACCGAGGCAAACTCGTCCCGACAGACACCGGAATGATTGTCAACGACTACCTGGCCGAAAACTTCCCTGACATCCTCGACTATAACTTCACCGCTCAGGTCGAAGAGCAATTCGACGAAATTGCCGAAGGCAAAAGCCTATGGCAAAGCGAAATCGGAAAATTCTATAACCGCTTCCACCCTGAAGTTGACCGCGCCCTGGCAACCCGCACCGAACATCGCGTCGGCGAACGAATTCTCGGCACAGACCCTAAATCCGGCAAACCTGTCAGCGTCAAAATCGGACGCTTCGGACCCCTCGTCCAGATCGGCGACGCCGAATCAGACGAAAAACCCCGATTCGCCTCTCTCCTCAAAGGACAGTCAATGGCCTCAATTACCCTTGACGAAGCCCTCGGGCTCTTCGAATTTCCAAGAATCATCGGCGACTTCGAAGGTTCCGAAGTCAGCGTCGCAATCGGACGCTTCGGACCTTATGTCAAACACGCCGGCAAATTCGCCAGCATCCCAAAAGACATAGAACCCGCCGAAATTACCCTCCAGCAGGCAATTGACCTCATCGTCGACAAACGTCGCGAAGAAGCCGGCCGCATTCTCCGCGACTTCCCTGAAGAGCCTGAACTCCAAATTCTCAACGGACGCTTCGGACCCTACATAGTCTTCCGCAAAAAAAACTATAAAATCCCCCGCACCGTCGAAAAGCCTGAAACCCTGACCCTTGAACAGTGTCACGAAATAATCCAGAACCAACCCGCCCCCAAGGCAGGCAAAACCCGTAGCAAAAAATCATGAGCAGACTCTCCACGCTCCCCAGCGCAGGCAAACCTGACATTATCCGCTCCTTCGAAGTCACCACTCCGACGGACCTCCTGCCCTTCCTCTCCGAAAAACTCCCCGCGCTCAAGCGCACAACACTCAAGCAGATGCTGGCCCATCGCCAGGTCCGCGTCAACTCCAACGTCACCTCGCGCGCAAACCAACCCCTGCTCCCCGGATCATCCGTTGACGTTAACCTCAGCCGCGAATTTCGCGAATTCAACCATCGGCGTCTCCGAATCGTCTTCGAAGACGACGACATCATCGTCATCAACAAAGGCTACGGACTCCTGTCCATGGCCGATGACTCCGGACGTGAACGCGAAACAGCCTACTCAATCCTCCGCGACTACCTGAAATGGTCCCACTCTGACAACAAACTCTTCATTGTCCACCGCCTCGACCGGGACACAACCGGACTCATGGTCTTCGCCAAAAACTTACAGGCAAAAGAAGCCCTCCAACACAACTGGAACAATATGGTCCTCCAGAGAAAATACGTATGCCTGGTCGAAGGCATTCCCCAACCCCACGAAGGAACCATACGCTCTCGACTGGCCGAAAACTCACGCCACGAAGTCTACTCCCTCCCCGAAGATTCAACTGAAGGCCAGCTCGCAGTCACCCGCTACCGCACCCTCTCGTCGGCCCGCGGACTCAGCCTCGTAGAATGCGAACTTGACACCGGGCGCAAAAACCAGATTCGAGTACACATGAAGCTGCTCGGAACCCCAATCAGCGGCGACCGACGATACGGAGGCCACACATCACCGATGCACCGGATGTGTCTCCACGCACTCACTCTCCGCTTCGTACACCCAATCACCCGCCGCGACATGCACTTCACAACCCCCATACCCTTCCGAGGCTTCCGCTGACCCCACAAGCCCCATAAATTTTGAATTCTCGCAAAAATTTCATATTTTTGCACAGAGAAACAAAAAACTAATCAATAAACCAAATCTTCTATCAATGAAAATCTTCTACTCACTCTGTCTCGCTGCCATCGCAGCCGGAGCCGTCAACGCAGCCCCGCAGAATGAGCTGCAGCTCGTTGACCAGACCCTGGCCAATCCTGACAACGAACCGGCCCCGGTCCACCCCGTTCCACATGACCGCCAAGTCAAATGGATGGAAACCGAATTCTACGCCTTCTTCCACTATGGCATGAACACCTTCACCGACAAAGAATGGGGCAACGGCGACGAAGACACAAAACTCTACGCTCCCCTGAGCAAGCCTAACCCCCGCCAATGGCTCGAAGCCGTAAAAGAAGCCGGAATGAAAGGCGGCATCGCAGTTGTTAAACACCACGACGGCTTCTGCCTCTGGCCAACCGAAACAACTGACCACTCCATCATCAACGCAGGCAACGAAAACGGCAAAACAAACATCGCCGAAGAATTCGCACAGGCCGCACGCGACCTTGACATGAAATATGGCTTCTACGTAAGCCCCTGGGACCGTAACTCAGCCTACTACGGCGACGGAACAAACAACTACGTCGAAAAAGTATTCAAAAAACAATGTGACGAACTGACATCGTACGGAACCGACCAATTCGAAATGTGGTTCGACGGAGCAAACGGCGGTGGCGGCTACTACGGTGGCGCAAACGAAAACAGAACGATCGACGCATCCACTTACTACGACATACCGAACCTCCGCGACTGGGTACACAAAAAAATGCCTGACTGCGTAATGTGGGGTGTCGGCGACGAAGCCCGCTGGATCGGAAACGAAGCCGGATGGGCCGGCGAAACCTGCTGGAGCTACGGCGACGGAGTCAACGGTGACCCCAACGCCTGGTACTGGAAACACGGCGAATCAGACGCCAAAGCAACCAACCGCGGTTGGTTCTGGCACTCAGGCGAAAATCCTCACTCCGCGAATCGCGTATGGCAGTTCTACATGGAAACCATCGGCCGAAACGCCACCCTCATCCTCAACTACCCCCCCAACAACCATGGCATCCTCCCCGAAGCCGACGTAAAAGTCCTCAAAGAATTTGGCGAAATGCTACGTCAAAGACTCGGAACAGACCTCGCACCCATGGCAACAGCCGAAGCATCCGTCACCCGCACTAACGGAGCCTCACGAACCTACGACGCGTCAAACCTCATTGACGGCGACAAAGAAACATACTGGGCCGCCCCTGACGGCGTGACTGACGCAACCATAACCCTCACATTCGACGAACCCAAAAACGTACACCTCATCGCACTTCAGGAGTACATGCGCCTCGGACAACGCATCAAAGAGTTCGAAGTCGAAACCTCAACGGACGGATTCACCTGGATTCCATTCACCGGAATGCAGACAACCACCGTCGGCTACAAGCGCATTCTTGCCCTGAGCGGAAGCACCTCCAACTATGGCGACGGCCAGGACCTCAAAGCAATCCGAATCCACATCAGGGACGCCAAAGCCTGCCCCACTCTCCACACCGTAAGCATCTACTAATTCACTCACCTCAACCATGACTGAAAAAATGAAAAGACTCTCGCTAATCCTCGGCATGGCGGCGGCCGTGATGCCCGTAAATGCCGAATGGACAAAAGATATCGACTTCGAAACCGACGAAGGCTTCAAAACAATCTCCGTCTATGACTGTTGGGAAAAATCACCCTTCCGTGACGGACGCCTGAGCCTCACCCCCCTCATCGTCTCAAACCCTGACCGCAACGAGAACGAAATTGTCCAGACCATACCAAACCCATCCGAAAAAGTAGCCGGAACCCAGCGCTCGCGCTTCGGCTCGAACCGCTTCGGACTCCGCATTGACCTGGACGACCAGAACCTCTTTGAACTGACAACCTCCGTCAAGTACGTCCACGTCAAACTCCTCAAGCCCGTCGAAGGACGAGTAATGCTCGTCGGCCTCGGCTCGCGCAACGACGTCCCGGACCAAGACCCCTTCGTCGAACAATTCTGGACCGTCAGCCAGAACACCGCACGCCCCGGCGTCTGGAACGACATGGTCTTTGCAATCAAAGGCGCCGGCGGAATCACGATGCGCTCCCTCGTAATCGTCCCTGACCTGGAATCGCCGCATAACCTCGACTCCGACTTCCTCTTCTACGTCGACGACATCAAAATCAACGACTCTGCCACTCCCGAACTCGTCTACGACTATTACCCGACATCTTTCGACAAAGCAGACGGCAAAATAAACCGAAACGACCGCTACACCGAATATGTCGAAATCAAAACCGCCTCACACGGCTCACGTCGTATCGCAATCAACCAGCAGACCGACAAAAAAGGCTACTACGACAAACTGAACGAAAACCCAATCACCGTTGAACCCGGCGAAAGAATCACCCCCGCAATCGGCTACAAAGGCAACTGGATGAACGCCTACTGCTACGTTGACCTTGACCGCAACGGACGCTTCGACATCGAAACTGACGGCTCCAACGAACTGATGGCCTCAACCTCCGGCAACAACTGGACCCTCCCGGCCTTCACCATCCCCGCCAACCTTGAATCAGGACTCTACCGAATCCGCTTCAAAATTGACTGGAACTGCACCGACCCCGCAGGCAACCCGGATCCCTCCAACATGATTCTCAACAACGGCGGCATTGTCGTTGATGCAATGCTCAACATCGTCAAGCCCGGAGCAACCGCAAACGCCAATGACTTCCAGCTCAACGGCGAAATCCTCGCCGCCGACGGCAGCAAACTCTCAAATTACACCGTCCCGGCCTTCGAACCCTTCGAAATCCTGATTGCCCCCGAAAACGGATTCGAAAACAACGGCTTCACCATCAAATACGGCTACGGCACAATCGATACCGAAGGTGAAGAAAACCGCTTCGACCGCTACGGAAACCCGAACTGGTTCATCCGGGACTTCCCCCTGAGTCTATTCCAAAAAGACAGCAATCTCTTCACCGTCCCCGCGGAATGCATGTTCGGCAACGTCCTCCTTCAAGGCCGCATGGCACAGGTCGGAACCCGCGAAGAATACTACGCCGTAAACTTCGACAAAGACCAGACAATCTCGCGCGTTGACCGCCACCTCAACAGCGTCACCTTCCAGCCCGAAGGCTCCGCTGCAAGCCAGATCAGCATCACAGACAACGTCAATCCCCGCTACGTCTACGTTGAAAAACTCGACAACTTTCTCAATGTCAACCCTGGACAGAAAGTAAGCGCCACCATTGACTACACCGGCAACGCAATGCACGCCTACCTCTACATTGACTACAACGACAACGGTTTTTTCGCCCCGACCCTCAACGCTGAGGGGACACCGGACGAAACCAGCGAGGTGGTCAGCTTCACCTACTACAACGGGAAAAACTCCGCCGGCGAAACACTCTCCGGCGGCGGAGCCTTCAAATCAAAACTACCTGACTTCACCATCCCCGCCGACCTAAACCCCGGAAACTACCGCGCACGCCTGAAAATCGACTGGGACAACATTGACCCCGCCGGACGCCCACGCGAAGAGCAGAGCAACAAAATCTGGGACAACGGCGGCGCCGTCCTCGACTTCACCGTCAAGGTCACTGACCCTCAGAAAGACCCCGACGAATCCTCTATTGAAGAAATAAACAGCGAAACCGACAACGCCGACAACACCTACGATCTTCTCGGTCGCCGTGTCCTCAAACCCACAAAAGGCGGCGTTGTGATCATTAACGGAAAAACAACCAGACTGTGAACGAAATAACCCTGACTTCACTCAAATCCCTGCCCGAAGCGGCCCGACAGTTCATCAACAGCCTCGGAGACCGCACCGTCGTCACCTTCAAAGGCGAAATGGGAGCCGGCAAGACAACATTCATCAACGAACTCTGCCGCCAGCTCGGAGTCGAAACCGACGCGACATCCTCGCCGACGTTCGCCCTCGTCAACGAATATCGCTCTGACACAACAGCCGAACTCATCTACCACTTCGACCTCTACCGTCTCGAAAGCCTCGAAGAAGCCCTTGACATGGGCGTCGAAGACTATCTCGACTGTGGCGCACTCTGCCTGATTGAATGGCCCGACGTCATTGACCCTATACTCCCGACCGACGTCGTCGAAGTCTCCCTCTCCGTTAACCCTGACGGCTCGCGCCTGCTCCGCTGGCAGTAACTCCCGCTAAACAAGACACCACAAAAAAGAGGCTGTGTTCATTCAATTAAACTGAACTGAACACAGCCTTAAATAATTCCAAAAAGTTGATAAACAAGAGTGGGTCTATTCTCTATCCTATTATTGGATATCGAAACACAAATTAAACCTACTTACAATAAAGAACGTTTGAGTTTGATATGTGGCACACTCCACTAAACATATTACGACCATCGGTCCAATAACAGCTTGCGCCACTCTCCTTGTCAGTACAAGCATCCACGACATTATCCGCTGAAGCGCCCGATGGAGGGCAATAGACTTCTTGAATATCTGAACCAGATTGGCACTTGATTCCTATTGGCCACTCGGCTTCGCCGGCAGGTCCGTAGATATACCCTAACAGAGATGTATCGTCTGGGCAGTTCAAAGCATTTATGCCATCTGCGCACTTAAGGTGATCGCCTCTAGTAACTGAGGCACGAGCATCTTTCATCTCGTCGGGTGTTAGTTTAAGTTTTTGTTGCTTCATGATATATATTTATGATTAATACATAGTTAAAACATTTCAGAATCAAGACAGGTTCAGAAAAAGAGCCTATTTTGTTTTCGTGAGATTTAGGTGGTAGCGGACGCGGAAAAGGACATAACTGGATATGGTGTTATTCCATACTTCTGTGCGACCCATGTTGTCGGCGTAGTATCGAATGTTTGAACGTTGGTGCAATAGATCGTAACCATCAAGTGTGAACGTTAGTCCCGTTTTCTTCCAATTCCATGACGCTGAGGCGTTCCAGATATATTCAGTCTTATTGAGATTGGGATCGTTATATCCGCTTCGGGTATTCACGTTGAAATTCGTAGCGAGTACGATATTCTTGGGTAGCGTGAATGAGCCACTTAGAGTGTAGATTAAATCTGCTGAGGAAAACGGAGTGTAATATTCTGCTTCACCGGTATAACGCCGCCAGTTGCCGTTAAAAGACAGGGTAATGTTATGTGCAAAGTTATTCATGTGTAGACTGATTTTTGCATTCGGCGACAGGCTCCGGTTATATACAAATGTTTGAAGAGGTTTTGAGAAAACGTCATTGGATGAAAACATATCTACCCTACGCCGCTCATCACCTTTAATTGTTAAATCATATGTAATGCGAGCGGTTCTTCCTCCATTCCATTGAGCTATAGGCCCTTCGCTTTGTAAAGTAATTGTCTGCGTGCGATTGCCGTCTACATTATACTTAGATGAAGTTCGTACGCCGGTTTCGGGATTATACACAGTTCCGGACGTAATAGCATCGGTAATAAAATTATACTCATATTTGACAGAATGGGTACGTTTGACCTTTCCGCTATTATGAAAATTTAAACTAACAGTTCCAGTATGAGAATATGCGTTGCGGAGATTAGGATTTCCCCGTCTAATATAGAGCGGATTCGAATTATCCGTGATGTTAATTAAATTTATCATTGACAAATATGATGGGGTTGAATTCCAACTGAGTCCAAGCGCATAATGATAATCTTTTTTGCTCTGTTCGGCAATGAAGTTTATGTAGCCGTTAATGGCAGGAAGAACACTATGACGTATCGCAAGGGTATCATACTCATGCTTTGTATAGTTCAAGTTACGCTCATTGATGCGCAATGAAGGATTGATTGAATAAACGATACCTCCGTGTCCACCTTTGTCAAAGTCGCTTTGACCTATACGTCCATATGTATTAAGCAAGATTGAATGTTCATAACTCCATGCCTGTGAGTTATAACTATTTTGCAAATCCAATACATCGTCCATTAAATTGACATTCGTCGGCAATTGTCCGAATTCAATATCGCCGGCCTCTTCACCAGTTAGTTCATTGAGCAGGTATCTTGACAATTTATTTTCATTACACGTATGCTCATATTGATATTTAAGCGACGACGTAAATTGTCCCTTGACGTTTAACGCATAAGATGCTGAGGCTTTTACATTAGCGTCTACTGACGGGGTGCGATTTGTATAGGAATAAATATTATCCACCGGAGAGGGATTACTTCCGAGATTGATTAAGTATTGGTCAAATGAACTTTCTCTCATTCGTCCATAGTTTCCCAATGCTTCAATAGTCAGGTTGTGGATATACCGACTATTTGCCGGGGTAGGGAGTTTTATGGTCGATGAGGCAAAAAGACCTGCTCCCAAAGAGTTTTGATTCTCTTTTTGTCTTCTTATACTGCGGTTAATCAGGTATTTGAGAATTAAGGATTCATCTCCGGAGTAAGCAAATTCAATATCATTGGCTGAAAGCTCGGAAAGATATCTGTCTAATGTAGCTCCGACACTACTGCCAAACGAGGAGTCTTTAGAATAATTAAAGTGGGGCGATACACTGAACGTTACAACCTTTGAAGGCGTAATATTAAGAGAATGAGAAGTGTTCACTTTGAAACTCTTCTTTTTCCCGGAATCATACTTTGTCTCATATGTATCTCCTGTTGAGAGATAATTTATCCTCTCACTACCGGAACGGTAAGTAATATCCGACGAACGGACTTCAACTGAGCCTCGAATTTGAGACTTTTGGACTCCTTGCCCCCAATCGTGTTGATATGAGATGCCTCCGGATAAGTATGACGACTCATCTGTTCCGGTATCATCCATTTTCCAACTGGTATATTGGCCGGGATCACTCCTCCCTGATAGATTATTGGCATTGAAGAAAGCAGATAAAGCCCACGTTTTTGTAAAACAGAGCATAAAGGCGCGACTCAAATATCTGTTTGAAGAACCATATCCCGCATCTATATTCACCCATTTGCCAATAGCGAACTCCTTTTTTAGAATAACATCCATTACCATTGGCTTTTCATCTGATTGTTGCTCACTATATCCAAGAAACTTCTCTCGTTGAGTCGTTTGCTCATATACTTTAATTTTATTCACGGTATATGCGCCAAGATTTTCCAGCAGAGTGCGTGGATTGCCATCAAATAATTGTCGTCCTTCCAGCTGAAGACTGCTCACTCGCCGTCCCTTGCACCAAATTACGCCATTACGGTCAATATGAACTCCATCCAATTTGCGAATAAGATCGTCAAGCATAGAACCATCAGGTAGTAAAAATGCGTCGGCATTATATACTAAGGTATCTCCTTTATAATACATCCTGATTTTCGTCGCCTCAACTGTTACTTCCTTTAACCGCTTAGGAGTTCGTTGCACACCAACCTCCCCAATATATGCCATTTTAAATTGTTCCTGCGTTTTCGGCAAAACAACCGGCAATACACGTGTATTATAGCCCGGCGCATCAATCATTATATGGTATTCTACCTCCTTTTCCGGCAGGTTAATCGTTCCTCTCTTTTGAGGAGTAATTACTCCCTGCTTCCAAATATCGATATAATGTCCTTCTTCAACCACCACTGAATCCCCTGGAAGAAACGCAAGAATTTCGCATTCCGGCAATGCCAATCGCGTAATTGAATCCACAGGTGTAAACGTCACCATGTACTGTGCCTTGCAACAAAAGACAAAGCAAAACAAACAAATCAACAAAAGTGCTTTGCGATAAAATTTTCTCGTTGTTTTACGCTCATACATTGGAGATAGTAAGTTATTTTTCATGTCATGGTAATTTAAGTAAATGCGTCAGTCTTGTCTATAAATCAACCTATTCTTACGTTAGACCTATTATTAATATATACTCCTAACAGAGCGTCTGTGAGATTTTGGTCTGTCCTGTTCACATTATTATATACGATTATATACGCGACCGGGGACAAAATCTGACGTTTTCCCCGTTTTTTTCAGAAATTATTCTCCGGAAATTTTTTTCTTGACAAAAGCAAGGGTAATCATAAGTACAATTATGAGAAGTTCGTATTCGCATATGATTTATTTTGCTTCTATTAAGTTTGTTAATTGCGTGAAGTATTCGGGTTAAAGTTACAAAAAAAATGATATATTAGGTACACTTTATGCGCAAATGTATTGGTTTTGTAACATGAGCGGTTGTTTTATTCTCAGTTACTTCGGTTTTATACTAACTCCCTTATATATAATAAAATAAATTTACAGTAAAGTTACGGATTTTTTAGCAAAGGAATAAATATTGGTATAAAATGGACCCAAGCCGAAAACCCGGTGCATTTGTTAAATTGAACTGGCAGGAATGTTAAATTTTCAGGCGTATAGTTTGACCAGTCGGAAGATGAAGAAATCACGGTCTCTGACGCCGCGCATTTGTGAGCGAAAGATTTTGACTTTAGAGTTGAAAGCCTCGGCGGAGGCATTGGTCGCACGACGACGGAAGTAGTTCAGGATAGTTGGGGCGTGGTTCTTGAATGTCTTGATGACAGAGCGGAAATTAATGTTGCCCAATGCCATTACCTTTTCATACCACTTGTTCATCCGACCCAAGGCTTTTGTCGGTGAGATTTTAGCATTGAAAATCCTGCACAGCTCCATCGCAAGAGTGTAGGCACTTTTGAGAATCGGATGGTACTTGAACAGGATGTTGACGCGATGACGCCGGGTGTCAGTCCATTTGTTTTGAGACATCATCAGCGTATGTTTGCTGCGCGCAAGTATCTGACGCATTGTCTCGCCGTTGGAGTAAGTATAGGTCAAAATGGACTTTGTCTTCTTCGCCATAGCCTTCAATATCAAGAAAATGTGTTCAAAAATAGCGAAACAGGCCAAAAACGGGGGAAATACGCCCCATTTTGGCCTGTTTATACTTGTTGCTCGAGCTTTATTGCCCGAGAATCGAATATTTTTTAAAAGTCCTCAAAAATCAGTCGCCTGAAAATATCATAACCTCAAAGCTCCAAAAAAAGAGAAGCTGCGCCGTAAACCTTAATTACGACACAGCCTCCCTCTGAGGGGGGCCTTAGCGGCTCTTCAGCCATGTTTCGTGATACTCGTCAAGGATCTTGCGGATAGCAGTGCCAATCTTCAGATAATCGTCATCGTTCAAATTGGCCAGCGATGCACGCACGCTCCAGGCCGGACCGTCAAAACCGTCCCCATTGAGCAGAACGATTGCCGTCTCATTGGCCAGACGTATAACGAAATCCAACGGCTCATAATTCGCCTCCAGATAGCGGGCAAACTCCTCCCCATAAAACTTCGTCGCCCAGACCATCATATCAATCTCGCTATAATAGCCCGCGCGGTTCGGATCGGGCAGCAAAGTGAATCCGGTTGTCTTCCATAGGTTTTCCAAACGGTGGTGGATCATCCTGATCAAGCGCGGCTGAATGTCATCATGATGCAGATAAGCGAACGCCGAGAAGAGAGCCATCTGAATCTGCTGAGGAGTCGAAAGGCCAGCCGTATGGTTCAGCGCAACCAGGCGGCTGTCTGCAACCAGACGGTCAATAAACTTCAGCTTGTCAGGCTCGAGCGAGAGCGATGAATAGCGCTCACGCAGCAGCGTCTTATCCTCCTCGGAAAGCTGCGACAGGCGATAGTCGAACACATTGTCCGGGCGCAGCGCCATCGCGGCCACTCGCCATCCCGTCGCTCCGAAATATTTCGAATAAGAGTAAAGACAAATCGTATTATAAGGCAAAACATACATCAGCGACTTGAAGCCCTCAATGAACGTACCATAGACGTCGTCCGTAATGATCATCAGATTCGGATTGTCGTTCCTGACAACGTCAACCAACTGGTCAAGAACCTCCTTCGACAGGGCCACCGACGGCGGATTCGACGGATTAGTGATGCAGACACACTTTACAGACGGATCGCGCAGTTTATCAATCTCCTCCTTCGGATACTGCCAGTCGTGATAGCCATCCTTCTCAACCTTATTGGCACTGACATAAACCGTATCATAGCCAAATTGCTTAAGCACCGGAATCTCCAGATAAGGGGTGAAACAAGGCGTCAGCAAAGCCATCTTATCGCCAGGCTTCATCAAAAAATTCTGTTTCAGAGAGTCGAACACATAGACCATGCCTGCCGTGCTGCCCTCCGTAGCGAACAAGTCATAGTCAGTCATGTCATCTCCGCCGCCCATCGCCCAACGAAGATACTCGCGCGTAATCTGCTCGGTATACTTCAGTATTCGCGGTGGCGTCGGATAGTGGTCGCCCGTAATGCCGTCGACAAGCTCGTAGACAAACTCGTCCGGATCAGCCTTCAGGTCAGTGGTCACGTGCGTGTAAACATGGCGCAGAACCTTCGCGCCAACCTCATCGCGATGCTGATTCAGAAAATCGCAAAAACGGTCCGCAATGCCATCTGAAGCGGGCGAAGCGACGATACCCCATTCGGAAACATAGGGATTGCGCTCGGCCTCCCCCATTGCAAACTGCCCGAGGAGAAAAAACGCGCGGCGCGGATAAGTCAGAATCCAGTTCGGATTTCCACGCCCGGCATTGAGGAACGTGTTTGTTGACTGGCGGGCGTCCTTCTGAGCCATATCAATCAAAGTACCCTTGATTTCAAAAGGACTCATTGCTGAGAGCTTCTTCTCAAATTCTTTACATTCGTTTTTCATGTTATTTCACAGTTATTTTCACTTGTTTTTCAAATTTATTCACTAAAAAACACTATCGCGTCAGCTGATAAGGACAAGTGCCACGCCCATCAGAATCAGCAGCGTGTTGCCGACGGCATAAGTAATCGTATAGCCCATTGCCGGGACCGTGCTGCCGAGCGCATCCTGAATGGCGCCCAAAGCCGCAGTGGTTGTTCGCGAACCCGCACAACAGCCAAGGTTGATTGCCGGACGGAACTTAAACACCTTCGCGCCGAGAATCAGGCTGATAATCAGTGGCAAGGTCGTGGCCACGGCACCGACAACGAAGACCATCCATCCAACCTGTTGCAGACCGCTGACAAACGTCGGACCGGACGTGATGCCGATGACCGCGATGAACATATTAAGACCGAGGTTATTGAAAACCCAAAGGGCAGGCTTCGGAATCCGCCCGAAAGTCGGATGCTTCGAACGCAGCCAGCCGCAGACAAGGCCTGAAATCAGCGCGCCGCCGCTGGTTGACAAACTGACCGGTACACTCCCGGCATGAATCGTTATCAGACCGATAAGACAGCCGACAACGATGCCCAGACCGACCAGAATCAGATCGGTCGCCGTCGACGCACGGTCCGCATAGCCCAACTGGGGCGCAGCCTCGTTGACCTCGCGCTCAAGTCCGACAATGGTCAGCGTGTCGCCTCCTTCAATGACCGTGCGCGCAAACACCGGAATACTGACTCCGCCACGGCTAATCGACTTAATCGTAATACCATACATAAACTTCTGGCGTCGAAGCTCGTCAACGGTCATGCCATTGCGGCCCACAGCCTTTTTCTTCACCATCACATCGATTTTCTCGGCCGGAAAACTGAGCAGTTCGGCGTCGTTCACCTCCGGCCCGATCCACTGTTCGTCACCGACAATGAACTCGCGTCGGCCCGAAAGAACAATCTCGTCGCCGCAACTGACCTTTACGTCAGGCCCGATTTCGACAACTTCGCCGCCCTGACGCACGCGTTCAACAAACAAGCGCTTGCCCTGGCGGAGCATATACTGTTCAATTTCATCAATCGAGCGCGGCTGCGAAAAATAATCGGCCTCCGCCTTATAGGCACGGAATGCAACCGGGCGGTTTGCATTGACAAATCCAGGATCCGTTGCGACACTTTCGGAGTTCATCTCCTTCTCCAGGGCCTTCGTGTCAGCCTTAACCTTGTCGAGTCCGCCAAGCATCTTCGGACCCAGCCAGCTCAGAATCCACGCTGACCCGATTGTACCGAAGACGTAAGTCACGGCATAAGCCACCGGAATCAGGTCGGCCCACTGTTTGACCTGTTCGGACGACGCTCCGAGCGACCCGAGCGAGTCAATTCCGGCGCCGATTGCAGCCGAAATTGTCTGCGAACCCGCAAAGACACCAAGAGTCTCTCCGACGTTATAGCCCATCAGACGGCAGACTCCCCATGTGCAGACAAGCACAAGCAGACACTCAACCACGGCAAAACAGACTTGCTTGAGGCCGGCGCCGCGGAGCGAGCGAAAAAACTGCGGACCGACGCTATAACCGATAGCGAACAAAAACAACAGAAAGAAAACATTCTTGATCGGGCCGGGAATCTGAATGTCCATCTGCCCTACAAGAACACCGACAAGAAGTACCGACGTCACCGTTCCGAGCGAAAAGCCTTTGAACTTCAACTGACCAACGTAGAAGCCGACGCCGATTGTCAGAAAAAGCGGAATTGCAGGATTATTCCTGCAGATTTCAATAATCCAATCCATAATGTTGAGCGTTTTTCATAAGTTTTTTATACTGAACGCGACCGCCAGGTCAAAAGTTCAGCAATCGGCCGCCCGGAACGATGTTTTGCATTTTTAACGTTTCCGCTGCAACCTTTTTCACCCTGGCTACGTTCTATAGGCAAACTATTCAAGTTATGGAAATGCATCCCAAAGCCCTCTGTGACTGAGTTGGGAAACTGGGTGCAGAGGCTCTCATAAATAAATAGTTGAAACGTGAGGGGAGGGTCCGGCAAACCGCCGGCCCTCCTTTCGCGTTTGCGTGGTTATAAATTTTTACGTATCTTTGCGGTAAATATATTTTTTACTAAAGACCAACCGTTTTTTTAGAGTATTCTCATGGTGAAAAAAATCTTTCTCCTCGCGGCGACAGTCTCGGCGCTCCCCGCTACAGCCTCGTCATACGACATCAACTATCCCGTCGACACCAAAATCGCAACTGACAGCAACCGCCGGCTTGTCAGCGTCAGCCTCGACGACCAGACCGCCGCGGTTGGCCAAGAGAGCGACCGTCTGCTCTATCACGACCTGAGCGACACTGCGGTATTCTCGGCAGAAGCAGGTGCCGAGGTCAAGCCCTCAATGCAGTGGAACGGTACCTGGATGCACGGCTACGTCTACATTGACCTTAACGGAGACGGAAGCTTCGACCCCGTGACGGAGCTGCTCAGCTACACATATCTGAACGGCCGCAACTCAATCGGGGTGCGTCCGGCGCAGGACTGCGGACCAACTGACCTTCCGGCCTTCGTCATTCCGGCGCTTGAGAAAGGCGACTATCGTATGCGCTACGTAGTTGACTGGGACTATGCCGACCCGATGGGTCGCAACACTGCGCAGAACAGCATTGTCAGCAACAACGGCGCCATCGCCGACGTCACCCTGCGCGTGACGGCCACGCAGCCAGAAGCCGCCGAACCCTATGCAATCAACTATGCGGCCAACGCGAAGATTACCCACTCCGGACGCCGCCTCCACTCGCTGACGCTCAGCTCCGCCCTGATGAGCCTCCAGACGGTCAACGTCGGTCAAGATACGGACCGCCTTCTCTATCACGACTGCACAGACACCGAGGTTATCGCCGTCCACGGCGAGGAATACACCCTGGGGCTTTCCTGGACCGGCACCTGGATGAACACCTACCTCTACATTGACCGTGCGGGCAACGGCGACTTCTCGGCCCAGCTCTCGGACAACGGCACTCCGCTGCCCGGCACCGACCTGATTGCCTTCTCAAACTATAACAACAAGAACTCCAACGGCGACGCAACCAATGACGGCAATAACCTGTCGCTGCCCTCTTTCCGGATTCCCGCCGAGCTGAAACCCGGAAAGTATCGCGCCCGTCTGAAAATCGACTGGGACAACGTTGACCCCGCAGGCGCCCCTGACGATGCCATCCTGACCCACGGCGGGGCCATTGTTGACTTCACCCTTGACATTCCAGACGACGAAATCCTCCGGACAACCATCAACCCGATGGCCATGAACGGCCTGCTGCTGCGCTCCGACGGCCAGCCTATTCCGGAAATGACCGCCCGCGGCTTTGACCTGACCGTGAAGGCCCTGCCGACCCTTCCCGGCTTTGAGACCGACCACCTGATTATTCGCCACGGCGAGGGCGACTCAATGACCGACACCGAAGTAGCCATCGGCAACGACGGCATCGCAACAATTCCGGGCGACATTATTGACTGCGACGAAATCACCATCTATGCCCTCTTTGCCGAACAGGCCGACAGCGAATGGTCAAAAGTCTGGGGCGACGAATTCAGCGCCGACAAGATGGACACCCGCCGCTGGCAGTATCATCCCCGCTATAATGCGACCTGGAATCGCCTGATTGCCCAGGGAGTCAAACAGCAGAAACTTGTCAACACCTTCGGCAACGGATACTACAATGCCTGGTGCATCGCTACACCCGAAGAGTTCACTGACGAAACCCAGCCGATGATTTCCGGTGCGATTTACAGCCAGGGTAAATTCTCGTTCCACTACGGAAAAATTGAAGCCAGAATAAAGACGCGTCCTCACACGGGCAACTTCCCCGCGTTCTGGCTTATGCCGGCCCAGAACGCCGAAGGCGGATGGCCCTTGAGCGGCGAAATTGACATCTGGGAGCAGATTAACAGCGACAACGCCGCCCACTCGACAATCCACAGTGGCTGGACCGGTTGGAAAATCTACTGCAACTGGCCCGAAGGACCGAAACAGGCCTCTCCCCGGTCAACCAACAACATCTGGGTCGACGCTGCCGCATGGCATATCTTCGCACTTGAATGGGACGAAGAGACCCTCCGCTTCTACGTTGACGGCAAGCTGACGTTCACCTACGCCAACCAGCATTACAGCGAACCCGGCACGAACTACACCGAGAATATCTGCTGGCCCTTCTACAAAGACTTCTACATCATCCTGAATCAGAGCGTAGGCAATGGTTCGTGGGCCAGTAACCCTGACACCGGCTTCGAATATCTGACGCAATTCGACTATGTCCGTGTCTATAAGAAAAAAGGCGACAATGGCATGACCTCTACCGTCAAGGACAACGGAGACGACCCGAACTTCTACGTTCCGCTTGACGGGGGCAAGGATCCGGGGCCGATTGACCCTGACGATCCGGACTCGTCAATTGAGACCATCGGTAGCGATGACGCCGAAGCGCCTGCCGTCTATTTCGACATGAACGGCCGCCGCATCGTGAACCCGGCCGCAGGCGGAGTCTATCTCCGCAAGGAAGGCAACCGGACGTCCAAGGTGATTCTCTAATCCTCACAGATTACGATGAAAGAAAAATCAAAAACCGAAACTAAAACCCGCAGTACATTCAAGAGCCGCCTGATCAGGTGGCTCTGGATTGCTTTTGGGGCGACCGTCTGCTGCGTCGCCCTGCTGTTCGCACTCATCTATAACGGCATTGTCGGCTACATGCCTGACATTGAACAACTCAAGAACCCGACAGACAAATTCGCCTCAATTATCTATACGGCTGATGGAGTTGAAATGGGCCGCTACTTCCGTCCGACAGGCAACCGAGTCTATGCTGACTACAGCGACATTTCCCAGCACGTCATTGACGCGCTGATCGCCACTGAAGACGTGCGCTATCTTGACCATTCCGGCATCGATGCGCGCGCAATCGCGCGTGTTTTGGGCAAAACCCTGATTCTCCAGCAAAAGAATGCCGGCGGCGGCTCAACGCTTACCCAGCAGCTTGCCAAGCAGCTCTATTCGCCCGGCTCAAGCGGACTTCTTCAGCGCGCAATCCAAAAACCCGTCGAATGGATGATTGCCGTCAAACTCGAGCGCTTCTACTCGAAGGAGGAAATCATTAAGATGTATCTGAACCAGTTCGACTTTCTGAACAACGCTGTCGGCATCAAATCGGCCGCATGGGTCTACTTTGGCAAAGATCCGCTGGACCTCAGCGTCGAAGAGGCCGCTACACTCGTCGGCATGGTCAAGAATCCTGCAATCTACAATCCCGTGCGCCGCAACGAGCGCACTCGCGAGCGCCGCAACGTGGTCCTGAGCCAGATGCAGAAAGGCGGCTACCTGACGGAGGCCGAATGTGACTCCCTCCAGCAGCTCCCGCTGACTCTCAACTACCATAAGGTTGACCATAAAGAAGGTCTGGCCCCCTACTTCCGCGAGGAACTCCGCCGGATGCTCGGCGCGAAGAAGCCGCAGCGCTCGGCCTATCCCGCCTGGGACCGCCAGCGCTATGTCGACGACTCAATCGCCTGGGCAACCAACCCGCTGTTCGGCTGGATTGAGAAAAATCCGAAACCCGACGGCTCACATTATGACATATATGACGACGGACTGAAAATCTACACCACGATTGACTCGAGGATGCAGCAATATGCCGAAGATGCTATGATTTCGCACCTGAGCCAGACCCTGCAACCTCAGTTCTGGCGTGAGAAAAAGGGTTCGGCCTCTGCACCATACTCAAGCAACCGCGAAGAGGTCAGCGCCGACGCAATCAAAAAACTGATTGACCGCGCAATCAAAGATTCGGACCGCTACCGCATAATGAAAAAAGCCGGCCATACGACAAGCGAAATCGAACGCTCCTTCAAGGAGCCGACAGAGATGAAGGTCTTTACCTACTCGGGATGGACGGATACGGTGATGACTCCGCGCGACTCTATTCTCTATCACAAGAGCTTCCTTCGCGCCGGATTCATGGCAATGGACCCACGCAACGGCTATGTGAAGGCCTACGTTGGCGGCCCGAACTTCTCTGCCTTCCAGTATGACATGGTTTCGACCGGTCGCCGCCAGGTTGGTTCGACCATCAAGCCGCTTCTCTACACATACGCCATGGAAGAGGGCTTCACTCCCTGCGACCAGTTCCTCAACGCGCAACCGACAATCTATGACGCCAACGGCCGCGCCTGGCAGCCCCGCAACGCCGGCTCGGCCCGCGTCGGCGAGATGGTTGACCTGCGCTGGGCCCTGACCAATTCGAACAATTGGATTTCGGCTCGCCTGATGGATATGCTGTCGCCCCAGACCTTTGCAAACAACCTTCATACCTTCGGAATCAATAACCATATTGATCCGGTTGTCTCGTTATGTCTTGGAATCTGCGATGTCTCGGTCAAGGAAATGGTTACGGCCTACAGCGCTTTCGCCAACCGCGGCATGCGCACCGACCCTCTTTTTGTCACTACGATTACCGATGCTAACGGCAACGTGATTTCTGAGTTCAACACGACGCAAACCGAGGTGATTTCCGAAAAAGCCTACTGGAAAATCCTTTCAATCCTGCTCAACGTCGTCGACTCAGGCACGGGCGCCCGTCTGCGTCGCGCGCCGTTTAACCTGACGGCGCAGATGGGCGGCAAGACGGGAACGACCAACTCAAACTCCGACGGCTGGTTCATGGGCTTCACGCCCGAGCTGGTCACTGCAACCTGGGTTGGCGGCGAAGAGAAGCCGATTCACTTCAATTCGATGGCTTACGGTCAGGGAGCTTCAATGGCCCTGCCTATTTTCGGCAAGTTCATTACGCGCGTCTACGCCGACCGCGAACTGCCTTACAGCCAGTCGACACGCTTTGAATTCCCATCCAACATAGATCTCTGCGAGGGCAGTGACCTCGGAGTCCTCTCAGACACCACGGCCGACGACCCCTCAATCGACAATATCTTCGACTGATCACAACAGTTTTTTACCGTTCTTTTATAGGAGAGAAAGAATAAGGGAGGCTATGCGCAACTGATCGGCGGGGGTGATGTCAGGGCCGGAAGGGAGGCAGAGACCGCGGCGGAAGAGGCGTTCGCTGACGCCGTTGACGTAGGCCGGAGCAGATGCGAAGACTGGCTGGCGGTGCATGGGCTTCCAGAGGGGTCGAGACTCAATGTTGGCCTCGGCAAGAGCCGCACGCATGGCCTCAATGTCGGCATCCGGCTCGCAGTCGGTATGGGGATTTGAGGCAGAATGAGTCACTCCGGCCGCTCCGCCAATTGCTCCGCTGACGGTGCTGCCATAAGCTTTGTCCCGGCCTTTTACGCGCACTTGAGAGTCAAGAAGAATTGTTGACAACCAGAAGTTTGCGTTGTATTCGACCGAAGGATTGAGGTGAACGCTTATGCGAGGTTCTGAGGCGAAGAGGTCAGCATAGATTGCCGCGACGCGGCGATGGTGGGCCAGATGGCTGTCAAGGACTGTCATCTGTCCGCGGCCAATGCAGGCTGAGATGTTGCTGAGGCGATAGTTATAGCCAATGTGTTCGTGCTGGTAGTAAGGATAGCCTTCGCGGGCCTGGGTTGCGAAAAACATAACGCGGCGGGCCGTTTCAGCATCGGGACAGACAAGGGCGCCACCGCCCGACGTGGTTATCATCTTGTTGCCGTTGAAGGAAAGGACGCCGAAGTCTCCGAAGGTGCCACACATCTGTCCGTTAAATTCGGAGCCGAACGCTTCGGCAGCATCCTCGACCACAGGAATTGAAAATTCGCGGGCAATGGCCATAAGGCTGTCAATGCGCGAGGGCATGCCATAGAGATGGACCATTACTATTGCGGCTGGTTTGCGTCCGGTCCGGCTGATGCGGTCAATGATTGCATGGCGGAGAAGGTCGGGGTCCATATTCCAAGTCGTCGGCTCGGAGTCAATGAACACGGGGGTTGCTCCAACGTAGGTAACGGGGTTTGCGGACGCACTGAAAGTCATTGACTGGCAGAGGACTTCGTCGCCAGGACCGACACCGAGAGCAACGAGTGCAAGATGAATTGCGGCCGTGCCTGAACTGAGGGCAACGACGGGGCGGTTGGTTCGCAGGAAGGCTTGCAGTTCTTTTTCGAATGCGTTCACATCGGGTCCCATCGGGACTGCCCAGTTTCCGTCAATGGCCTTTTGGATAAAGTCGGTTTCGCGCCCGCTCATGTGGGGCATACAAAGAATCAGGCGACGGGATTCATCATCGGTCTGCGTCATATTTTTCGAACGGTGAGTTATTGCTTTTGAATTCTGGGACGAGGAGTTTCATTGCCCGGACCGTTTCAGCCTCATTGCCGGCGGCGGCCAGACGAAGCATGGAGTCGATGGCCGAAGAGACGGCGTTGAACTCGGCGGGACGCACGCGGGCAACCTTCAGCATCGGGTGAGGGCCGGGAAGAGTCAGTTCTTCGGAAGTCAGAACTTCTTCGTAGAGCTTTTCGCCGGGCCGAAGTCCGGTGTAAGAGATCTGTTCGTAACCTTTGCCCCAGAGACTTATGATGCGTCGGGCAAGGTCGGCAATGCGTACAGGACTCCCCATGTCGAAGACAAAGATTTCACCTCCGCGACCAATAACGGCTGCAAGCAGGACAAGGGCGCACGCTTCGGAAATCAGCATGAAATAGCGGACTACGTCGCGATGAGTGACCGTCAGCGGGCCTCCGGCGGCAAGCTGAGACATGAACAGGGGGACGACGGAACCGCTGGAGCCGAGGACATTGCCGAAGCGCGTGGTCACGAATCTGGTTGCTCCCGGATGAGACTGGACGTAAAGTTCACAAGCACGCTTTGAGGCGCCCATGATGTTAGTTGGGTTGACGGCCTTGTCGGTCGAAATCATGACGAAGCGGTCAACTCCGAGGCGGACACTGAGGTCCGCAAGAATTCGCGTGGAACCGATGTTGTTGCGGACAGCCGCGAGCGGACAGCGCTCCATCATCGGCACATGCTTATAGGCCGCAGCATGAAACACTATCTCCGGACGGAATGACAGGAAAATGCGTTCCATCTCGGCGGGATCGCTGCAATTGGCAATTTCGAAGCGTCCGGAGATCCGGAGCGAAAGGTCGTGGAGCGGCGTTTCGGCCTGGTCGATGAGGCAGAGTTCGACGCCCGGAATGCGGCTCAACTGGCGTGAAAGTTCCGAGCCGATGCTTCCGGCAGCACCGCTGACGAGTATGCGCCGGCCTGAGAGAGCGCTGAACGCTTCAGTCATGTCGGGGAAAATCGGGGCGCGCCCCAGAAGGCGGGAAAGGTCGGATTCTCTCATAATTTTCAAGCAAAATTAAACAATAATGCCGAATTTTCCGTAACTTTGTCAAAATATTTATGTAAGCAATGAAAACAGTAAGTTATAATGGACTGACATTCAGACCGTTTATTACGAGCGCGGAGATTTCGGAACGCATCGGTGCGATTGCGGCCGAGATTACGGAGCAGTATTGCGGACAGAATCCGCTGATTGTTTGTGTGCTGAACGGAGCGTTCCCGTTTGCGGCCGATTTGTTTCGCGCGCTTGGCTGCGACGCGGAAATCGCGTTTGTGCGTCTCAGTTCGTATGTCGGCACCGAGTCGACCGGCGAGGTGCGCCAGGTTGTCGGCCTGACTGAACCGGTCGAAGGGCGCCCCGTCATCGTCGTTGAAGACATAATTGACACCGGACGCACAATGGAGAAATTTCTTGGCGACCTCCGCGCGATGAACCCAAGCGACATCAAAGTCGCAACCCTCCTGTTCAAGCCTGAAAGCCTGAAGGCGGACATCCACCCGGACTACATCGGCTTCACAATCCCGCCTAAGTTCATTATCGGCTTCGGCCTTGACCTTGACGGCAAAGCGCGCAATCTGAGGGACATCTACGTCCTGGCCGACGAAAACGAATGAGACAAACCTTATTGTAACCCAATAAAAGACAGAAAATGAATTTAGTAATTTTCGGCGCTCCGGGCAGCGGCAAAGGCACCCAGAGCGAGCGCCTGGTCGAGCGCTACGGACTTCACCACATTTCGACCGGCGAACTTCTGCGTGACCATATTGCCCGCGGAACGGAACTCGGAAAGGTTGCGGACGCGCTGATTTCACACGGCAATCTGATTCCGGACGAGCTTATGCTTGACATACTTTCTAAGGAACTTGACGCCCACCCCGAGGCCACAGGAGTAATTTTTGACGGCTTTCCACGCACCATTCCGCAGGCCGAGGAGCTTACGAAATTGCTTGCGAAACACGACTCGCAGGTTGACGCCGTTGTCGGCCTGGAGGTTCCGGAAGATGAACTGACCGAGCGCCTGATCAACCGCGGAAAGGCTTCAGGACGCGCCGACGATAACGCTGCGACTATTGCAAAGCGCCTGGAGGTCTACAACCGCCAGACTCAGCCGCTGAAGGAATTCTACAACCACCGCCAGTGCTACTATCCGGTCAACGGCAGCGGCGACATTGACAATATTTTCAGGGCCATAACCGAAATTATTGACCCGATTAGCAATGCCCAGAAAGAGAGCTGAAATCATCCGTATTCCGCGCATTGAGGATCCGCGCGGCAATCTGTCGTTCATTGAACACTCCGCCAAGGGGGTGCTTCCGTTCGCGCCGCAGAGGGTCTATTGGATTTACGACGTGCCGGGCGGACGTGAACGCCACGGCCATGCCTTCAGGCGCGGCGAGGAACTGATTGTTGCCCTGAGCGGCTCGTTCGACGTAGTGCTGACGGACCCTGACGGCCTTGAAATCACTCACCGTCTGGCTCGCTCTTACTATGGCGTCTATGTTCCGGCGGGAACCTGGCGCGCACTGCGCAATTTCTCGTCAAACTCCGTCGCAATGGTGCTTTCGTCAACGCACTATGACGCCGACGACTACATCGAAGACTTCAACGAGTATATCACGTTTGCAGAGGCGCCGGAAAAAGACGGGGAGACACCCTCCGAAGCAGCGGCCTCTACATGCAAGCCGGCGCCTACGGCCGACTCTCACTTGACGAGCCGTCTTGCGGACTGTCGCATTATAGATCTGGCACGCCACCGCCACGCCAACGGCTCGCTCAGCGTCGCGCAAAACACGCCTGACCATCCCTTCCACATCAAGCGGGCCTTTTATCTTTATGACGTGCCGGCCGGCGCCGAACGCGGCGGCCACTCGCATTTCGAGGCTGAGGAGCTGATTATGAGCGTCTCGGGGGCTTTTGACGTTGTTCTGAGCGACGGAGCCGCAACGCGTACGTTCACGCTCAGCAGGCCGTATCAGGCACTCTACGTTCCCGCCGGAATCTGGCGCGAGCTGAACAACTTTTCCGGCGGTTCGGTCTGCCTGGTGCTGACGTCCGAGAACTATCTGGAGGCGGACTACTGTCGTGACCCCGAAGAATTTAAACGCCTGACTGCAGGAAAATAATCACGCCAATGAAGTATCCTTTTCTTGACCTCAGAGCGGACAATGAGCCTTATCTGGACGCCCTTGAGGCGGCCGCAGTGCGCGTTGTGCGCTCCGGCCGCTACATTGGCGGCGAAGAGGTCAGCTCCTTCGAGGCAGAGCTGGCTGCCTATGTCGGCGCGGACCACTGCGTAGGGGTCAGCAACGGCCTGGATGCCATCCGCCTGATTTTTCGCGCCTACATAGAGCTTGGGCGCCTCAGAGAAGGTGACGAGGTCATTACATCGTCAAACAATTACATTGCAGGAGTACTGGCTGTGACCGACTGCGGCCTCCGGCCGGTTTTCGTGGAGCCGGATCCGGCAACGTTCAATCTGGACCCCGCGCGAATCGAGGCGGCGGTTACGGAGCGTACGCGCGCAATCATGCCGGTCGACCTTTATGGACGCACGTCGCTGCTGCCCGAGGAGTTCAAACAGCGGTTCATCGTTGTCGAGGATGTTGCGCAGGCAATCGGCGCACGCGGCGCAGGGCAGACGGGCCATGCGGCCGCCTTCTCGTTTTATCCGACGAAGAATCTCGGCGCAATCGGCGACGCCGGGGCCGTCACGACCAATGACGCCGAGATTGCCGAGGCCATAAGGGTCCTGCGCAACTACGGCTCACTGAAGCAATATGACAATATTTATCAGGGCCTGAACTGCCGTCTTGACCCGATTCAGGCTGCATTTCTGCGCGTGAAGCTACCCCTGACCGACGCTGAAAACGCCCTCAGACGGAAAAAGGCGGCGATTTACGACCGCGAGATTTGCAATCAGCGGGTCATCAAGCCGCAAATGCCCGCAGAGCAGACGGAACACGTATGGCATCAGTACGTCCTGCGGATTCCCGAAGGGCGGCGCGACGAATTCAGAGCGTTCATGAGTGCCAACGGCGTCGGAACGGGGATTCACTACCCCACTCCGGTTCATCGTCAGCCCTGCTACAGCGAGTTTTCGTCAATCGAGCTGCCGATTGCCGACCGGCTCTGTGACGAGGTTGTCAGCCTGCCGATCAGCCGGGCCACGTCAATTGAGGCTGTCAGTGAGATTTCACGAATAATCAATCAGTTTTCCTGAAAATAAAAAGGGACTCAGGATGCAGACACCTTATTATATTGTATACGAAGAGAAACTGCGCCGCAACATTGAGCTGATCCGCTCGGTTGCCGAGCGCGCCGGAGTTGAAATCATCATGGCTTTCAAGGCCAATGCGCTTTGGCGCTCGTTTCCGATTCTGCGCGAATATGGCGTGAACGCGACCGCGTCGTCGCTCAACGAGCTTCAGCTTGGTCGCGAAGAACTCGGCGCAGAGATTCATAGCTATTGTCCGGCCTACACGGAGGAGAGCATCGGCCGCTATCTTGACGGCTCGACGCACATTACGTTCAACTCCCTGAGCCAGGCCCGGCGCTTTCTGCCGGCCGTAAAGGCGCGCGGCGGAAAGGTATCGGCCGGACTGAGAGTCAATCCGCGCTGCTCCGTAGTGGAGACCGACCTCTACAATCCGGCACTGCCGGGAAGCCGCTTCGGCGTCAGTCCGGAGGATATGCCCGACCGCCTGCCCGAAGGCATCGAGGGTCTGCACTTCCATGCTCTCTGCGAAGGCTCGCCTGAGGACCTGGCTAAGGTCCTGGAGGCTTTCGAGGCGCAATTCGGCAGGCATATCGACCGCATGAAATGGGTCAACATGGGCGGCGGACACCTTATGACGCGCGCCGACTATGACACGGACCGACTCGTTGAAATTCTCAGAGGATTCCGCGAACGCCATCCGGGCGTAAAGGTTATTCTCGAGCCGGGATCGGCCTGGACCTGGCGCACAGGCGACCTGATTACGTCCGTGGTCGACATTGTGGAGAACCAGGGAATCAAGACAGCCATTATTGACGCCAGTTTTGCCTGCCACATGCCGGACACGCTCGAGATGCCCTATCAGCCGCTTATAAGCGAAGCGTCCGAAACGGGCGAACATGAATATCGCCTCGGCGGCAACTCCTGTCTGAGCGGCGATTTCTGCGGTCCGTGGCGCTTCGACACTCCGCTTGAGGCCGGACGGCGTCTGACCCTGGAGGATATGAACCATTACACAACGGTGAAGACGACGATGTTTAACGGCATCCGGCACCCGTCAATCGTTCTTCAGCGAGCCGACGGCACGCAGGAGATGCTGCGCGAGTTTACTTACGAAGACTACAAATCAAGAATGTCGTGAAATTCAGCGTAATCATTCCCGTCTATAACCGCGCCGACGAGATGGAGGCGCTGCTCGAAAGCCTCAGCCGGCAGACAGCGCCGGGATGTTTCGAAGTAGTTGCCGTTGATGACGGGTCAACCCTGCCCTGCGGCGACGTCTGCGCCCGCTATCCCTTTGTACGCTATTACTGGAAGGAGAACGAAGGACGCTCAATTGCGCGCAACTATGCGATGGAGCGCGCCACAGGCGACTATTTCATCTTTTTTGACTCGGACTGCATCATTCCGCAAACCTATTTCGAGACCCTGCTGACCAAACTGCCGCTTCCCGACTGCTTCGGCGGTCCGGACTCGGCCCACGAGTCGTTTTCAACACTCCAGAAGGGAATCAACTTCGCCATGACCTCGTTTCTGACCACCGGGGGTATCCGCGGCGGAAAGGTCAGCCTTGAAAAGTTCACCCCGCGAACGTTCAACATGGGCTTCAGTCGCGAGGTCTATGAGCGAGTCGGCGGCTTCCGCGAGATGTTCAGCGAAGACATCGACATGTCAATGCGCATACGCCGCGAGGGCTTCTGCATGGAACTTATACGCGAAGCACCGGTCTATCATGCGCGCCGCATGTCGTGGCGCAAGTTTGCCCGCCAGGTCTACGTTTTCGGCATGAGCCGCATTACGCTCAAGACGCTCTATCCCGGCTCTCTGAAGGCGGTTCACTGCCTTCCGGCCCTATTCCTGCTCGGGTCACTGTTTCTGATTCTGACGGGCATATTTGTCAGTCCATGGTGGCTGCTGCCCCTTGGAGTCTACACGCTGGCGCTGTTTGTCTCGGCCCTCGTTGCCGACGGACTGAAAGTGGCGCTCTATGCCGTTCCGGCGGCGTTTATCCAGCTATGGGGCTACGGTTTCGGATTTCTGAAGGCCCTGCTGAATGGCCGCAATGAAGCGGCCGAGATTGAGATCAGAAAGGGCGCCAATGAGTGACTGGGTCTCTGCTGACATGATGCGCGACCTCGCCGCCGGCGACAAGCCGCGCGAAAAGGCCCTGAGCCAGGGCATCGGCGTGCTGACCGACGCCGAGCTGCTTGCAATCCTTCTGCGAGTCGGCACGGCCGGGAAAAGCGTGCTGAGCGTCGCGCGCGACATCCTGCGACAGCATGACAATGACCTTGCACGCCTTGCGCGCACAACTCCCATGGCACTGGCAAAGATGGTGCCGGGCATGGGTCCGGCCAAGGCCATCACCGTCATCGCCGCCCTTGAACTCGGACTGCGCGCACGCGGCGCCATGGCCCGCGCCCAGCAGGTCGAATCCATTACCGGCTCGCAGGCGCTCTACGAGTACATCAGAACGCGCCTGGAACTTCTTACCCACGAAGAATTCTGGATAATCATCCTTAACCAACGCCTGGCTCCTATTGCATGCGAAAGGGTCAGCCAAGGCGGAATTGCCGCCACGCTGGTGGACATCCGATTGCTCTTCAAGAAGGTCATTGACCATCAGGCATCGACAATCGCGCTGGTCCACAACCACCCCAGCGGACAACTGCGTCCCTCAGCCCAGGACGACGACCTGACACGCCGCATCCTTGCCGGCGCCAAGACCCTTGACATCCGCGTCATTGACCACATTATTGTCACTCCCTCCGCCTATTACTCCTTCGCGGACGAAGGCCACCTCCTCTGACGCAAGTTCTCTCCGTTCCTTGCAGAAATATCAGGGTTTAGACCGCGACGGGAGCGGGAATATGGGGATGCGGATCGTAGTCGGTCAGTGTGAAGTCCGAGTAAGTGAAATCGAAGATGGATTTGACGTCGGGGTTGAGATGCATGCGTGGCAGCGGGCGCGGGGTGCGCGAAAGTTGCAGGCGAGCCTGGTCAAGGTGGTTAGTGTAGAGATGAGTATCGCCCGTGGTGTGGATGAATTCGCCGGGCTGGAGGCCGGTCACCTGCGCCACCATCATCAGCAGCAGGGCATAAGAGGCGATGTTGAAGGGGACACCGAGAAACCAGTCGGCCGAGCGCTGATAAAGTTGTAGGCTCAGGCGCCCGTCAGCCACATAGAACTGAAAGAAGGCATGGCAGGGAGGAAGGGCCATGTCTGGAATCTGAGCGACGTTCCAGGCACTGACAATCAGGCGTCGGCTGTCCGGATTGGTCTTAATCTGCTCGATAACGTCGGAAATCTGGTCAATGAATCCGCCTTTTCCGTCAGGCCATGCACGCCATTGCGCACCGTAAACGGGGCCGAGTTCACCGGTTTCGGGATCAGCCCATTCGTTCCAGATTCTGACGCCGTTTTCCTGAAGATAGCGAACGTTTGTGTCTCCCTTGAGAAACCATAGCAATTCGTGGATTATAGACTTCAGATGTAGCTTCTTAGTAGTCACCAGAGGGAAGCCGTCGGCAAGGTCAAAGCGCATCTGACGCCCGAATACGGAGAGGGTTCCGGTTCCGGTACGGTCTGTTTTTCTGACTCCGTTGGTCAGGATATCGTTGAGCTGGTCAAGGTATTGTTTCATTTCTTTGAAAAGGTTTTATATTTTGGCATCATCAGAGGGTCTGAGAGGGTGTGGCGCCCGAGGGTGTAGGTAATCGCATCGTCGGGACACTCGGGCAGGCAGTCGAAGCAGACAACACATCGGCTCATGTCAACAAGATGGTCGTTGAGGTCAATGCACTGTGCCTTGCAGACATCGACACAACGCCGACACTGGGTGCAGCGGTCCGTATTGATGTCGAAATGGAAAGCAGCGCGGCGCGAAAAGAGGCCCAGAAGGGAGCCGACGGGACAGAGAGTATTGCAGACAAAGCGTCCGCGGCGGAATGCCACGGCGGCCAGGGTGCCGACAACCGCTGCGGCCATAAGTGCGGCAACGGAGACCGTCGGAGCCAGCAGAGTGTCAATCACCGAGGCATATAGGCCGAAGGGAAGGAGCCAGCGACGTGGAAACAGAAGGCCGGCGGCTATCATCAGCAGGACTGCGGTCATGACAACGAGGCGCAACAGGGAGAATGGGCGCGAATAACGATAGACCCTGGCGCGCGGACGGGCGCGGGCTGCCAGATCCATCAGAGCGCCCAAGGGGCATAGGGTCGAGCAGTAAATGCGGCCGAAGATGAGGGTCACGCCGAGCCAGACGGTCAGCACCGTCAGCGACAAGGCTGCTGTCGCAACCTCGGGCTGCAGGCGAATCAGTTCGCGGCCGATGGCGGTCGAAGCGGTTCCGTAATGGAGCAGTGCGGCGGTGATGAAAAACGCGGCTGAGGCCTCAACGGTGATTCGGATCACCATGAGGATTCCCTGACCCCGGTTTCGGCTGAGTTCGTTCATTTTGCAATTCCAAGCGAGGTCAGCAACGGGCGCACACGGACTTCGCCGGGAGTAAAAACGCGCAGGGCTTTATGGTTGCACTTGACGTCAATTTCCTTGCCGATGCGGGCCACTTCACCGTCAAGATGGGCCGGGCCGGCGAAGGGGCGGCTGATGTGGAGACTGGAAGTGCGAATGAAGCGCACACGGGCCGAATCGGCCAGCGAGCCGGTCATTATCTGAAGGCCGCTCAAGGCATGGCTAAGCCAGGAACCGCGATGAATGACGGTGACATCCATGAGGCCGTCGGTCAGCGACGCGCGCGGAGCAATGAAAGCGTTGTTACCATACTGCGACGCGTTGCAGCAGGCCACGATGAATGCCCGCTCCGTCAGAGTTTCCTCAGGGGTCGAGAGCGTATATTCCTGCGATTTATAGCGCAGGAAGACTTCGACGGCGGCGCGAACGTAGTTGCGGAGACCTCGACGGTCCGGGCGCGACGCAAAGCGGTCACTGACGGCGGCGTCGAATCCCATGCCGAAAGTGCAGAAGAAGGGTTCGCCGTTGGCCGTGCAGAAGTCAATGGTTTCGACGCGCCCGGCGGCAATAGTCCGCAAGGCCCGCTCGGGGTTCATCGAGAGGTTCAGATGGCGCGCAAGACCGTTGCCCGATCCGCAGGGAATGATTCCGAGAGAGGTTTCGCGATAACAGAGGGCGCGGGCGGTTTCGTTGACTGTGCCGTCGCCTCCGGCGGCAATAACGACGGGAACTCCGGAGTCGGCAGCGGCTGAGGCCAGTTCGGAGGCATGGCCGCGACGCTCGGTGTAAACGACTTCGAGTTCGAAGCCGGCATCAGGCAGAATCCGGCGCGCCAGTTCAACAATGGAGTCTTTCGAAGCGGCAGATGTTCCGCTCTTGGGGTTGACAATCAGCAGTGCTTTCATGAGAGAAGTTTTGAGAGGTCAGATTCGGAAATAACCGTAAAGACCGGTTTGCCCTTTGGGGAAAAACCGGGAAGGGAGAGCGACATGAGGTCGGCCAGAAGGGACTGGATCTCCGCGTCGGTCATGCGCCGGTCAGGGCGGAAGGAAGCCGCAACGGCCATCGCGGCAGCGGCCCGTTCGGCCAGGGGCGAAGCCGAGTCGCCGCGGGAGTCGGCGGCCACTTCACGAATGATTTCAAGAAACATCCCGGCGGGGTTTTTCGAATCGGTTCCGGCGGGAACAGCGTTGATAGCCCAGTCGCCGTCGCCCAGGGGTGCCAGATCGAAGCCCATAGCGGCCAGACGCGGCTCAAGCTCGTCCATCAGAGGCAGCTCGGAGGGTTCGAGCCTGACTGTCTCGGGGAAGAGCAGACGCTGTCCCGCAGCCGAGTGGTCGGCGCTCATGAAACGACTGAAAAGGACGGCCTGATGCGCCCGGCGCAGGTCCACGATGCGCAGACCGCGTGAGTCAGCCAACGCCACATAGCGATTGCCTACGGGAAGAATAGCGCCGCCTTCTGTACCGGTTGCAACCGTCGTCGAGGCTTCGTCGTCAGCAAAATCAAGTCCGTTGAGGGTCGAGGGAGTCGACCGCTCGACGGGAGCCGAGGCGAGCGCAGCGGCCCTGTCTGCCTCGAAATTGCGATAGAGTTCCTCCCAGTTGCGTACCGAAGACTGGGCTGCAAAAGGATTGTAAGCGTCACCGCCCGGGAACGTCTGGGCCGGAGCGTTCCTCCTGGTTGCTTCATACTGGAGCGAAGGGGCGGGAATTTCGGGTCGGTCCTCGTCGTTAAGCGTAGCAAAGTCAATTTGCGGCGCGCTGTTGTATCGGCCAATGGTTTCCTTGACTGCCGCATAGAGAATCTGGCGGATGCCCTGCTCCTGCTCGAATTTGATTTCGTTTTTTGTCGGGTGGATGTTAACGTCAATCGTCTGGGGATCAACGTTGAAGTCAATAAAATAGTTGGGCTGCTCGTCAGCGGGAATCAGCCCGTCGTAACACTGCATTATCGCTTTGTGGAAATAAGGGTGGCGCATGTTGCGGCCGTTGACAAAGAGATATTGCAAGGCTCCGCGCTTGCGGCAGTGTTCAGGGCGGACAATGAAGCCGCTCAGTCGCACCATGTCGGTGTCCGTCTCGACCGGAATCAGCTGCGAGTCAAGGCTCTTGCCGAAGAGGTCAACGATGCGCCGGCGCATCGGAGCGGGCGGAAGCCTGTGGAGTGTCATGTCATTATGGACCAAGGTAAGCTCCACTGAGGGATTGACAAGCGCCAGACGCTCGAATTCGTGAAGAATATTGGCCATCTCGACGGAGTCCTTTTTCAGAAATTTGCGACGCGCCGGAACATTATAGAACAGATTGCGCACCATCATGTTCGAGCCGGCAACGCATGCTTCCGGCTCCTGGCTCTCAACGCGCGACCCATTGATCAGCAGGCGAGTGCCGCACGGGGCGCCGCGACGCATCGTGCGGAGGTCGACCTGACTCACGGCACAAATCGAGGCGAGCGCCTCACCGCGGAAGCCCATTGTTCGAAGCGAGAAAAGGTCGTCGGCATTGCGGATTTTCGATGTCGAATGGCGTTCAAAGGCCAGACGGGCGTCAGTTGCAGACATGCCGCAGCCATTGTCAACGACCTGAATCAGTGTGCGCCCGGCGTCCTTGATAATGATTGAGATTTCGGTTGCCCCGGCGTCAACGGCATTCTCGACCAGCTCCTTGACAACCGACGCCGGACGCTGAATGACCTCACCGGCGGCAATCTGGTTGGCAACCGAGTCTGGCAACAGTCTGATTACATCGCTCATATACGGGTACTGACGGTCAGGATAATGGAGTTGTAGCCTTCAACGATGACCTCGGAGCCTTTACGGACGGTTTCATGCACGCCGGGGGCAACAACCTGCCAGGAGTCGCCGTCGATCCGCGCACGTCCGGTCTCGCCGGGCTTGATTTCAGAAGTTACGACAGCCCGACGGCCAAGAAGCGCGTCCATGCCGGTGCGGTCTTTGCGGCCGTTCTTTTCGAGCTGGCGCTGATGCCAGCGTTGGAACACGGGCGCCAGAAACGCATAAGCGACAAAGGAAACTCCGGCCATGATAATCATTTCCCAGGCAGTTCCGACGCCAAGCAGATTGCCCGCCAGGGCGCCGACACAGCCAATTGCCAGACATAGGGTCCAGAACATCTGGGTAAGCACTTCGATAATGAGCAGAATGGCTGCAACGGAGAGCCATATTATCCAAACAGACATAGCTAAGTTATGTTTTTTAGGGTTTAATCCGGATAAGTGAGTAGGCAAATTTAGTAAAAATCCTCAACAAATACAAAAAAAGCCGCCGGCCTAACAGCGAACCGTCAGTCGCCGCTCCGGTTTGCGTGGAGAAGCCTCGTCTCGGTCCGCTTTTTTTGCTAAGACCGCCATATGATAAACGGCGCGGCCCGGGAAAGGGGCTGCGCCGTTTTTATAGAGTGGAAAGAGGTGATTATTCAGCCTCGTGGAGAATACAGATTGCAACGCGGTTCCAGCTTTCTTCCTTGAACATGTGGCCGATGCCTTCGCCTTCAGCCTTGATGCGGCCAGCCTTGATGCCATACTTCTTGACGAGCATGTTCTTTACTGATTCGGCACGCTTGGCAGCGAGTTTGAGGTTAAAGTCGAGGTTACCGTCCTGAGAAGCGTAGCCCTTGATGACAACAGAGGATTCAGGATTGTGCTTCATGAAGTCGGCAATCATTTCAACATTGGGCTTCTGGTCAGCGGAAATGGTTGAGGAGCCAATGCGATAATAGACGTAGCGAACACTTTCGAGGGTGTTGCTGGTTTCAACAACGGTGTTAGTCACAACAGGAGTCGGACGGTTCAGACATTCGTCAAGCCGGGCAGCGAGTACGCCATTGGCGGCAACGACATCAGCGTTAGCGGCTGTGAGTGCTGCGTTTTCAGCGCGCAGGGCGTTAATCTGGTCGTTGTAGGGGGTCAGGTCAATTGGTTCGACGAATGTGAAACTGTGAGTCCCGTTGGAGTTACCGAAGTGATAGGTAACGCCGGCTTCGAGTTCGAAGGCTGCATTGTGGCGGTTAAACTGGCCTCCGGCAGCGGTCAGGTCCCAGAGAACCGCGGGCTTGATGCCGAGGGTCCACGCGCGGGATGAACCGAGGTTGAAATTGAGGTTCAGGCCGGCTTTGGCGCCCATGTGGTCGTAGTCCTTGCCCTGGTCAGAGGGAATGAAGCCGTGAATCCAGCCTGCACCGAGAACGCCTTCTACTTCAAAGACGCGGGGCTGACCGGCATAGCCGGCAAAAAGATTGTTGAAGTTGACGGTTCCGAAGGCCCCTACGTAGAGCTGATCAACGGCGTTGCGGAGCGAGGGTGCATGATTCCATGTCGATGTATTGAACATGGTCTCGCCTTCAACACCAAGACCGAACGTGGGGGTAATCTGCTTGCGGACCTCAAGGCCGGCAACTCCACGCATGTTTTCAAAGAGAGTGTAACCCTGGTTATTCTTCATTGGAGAAACGACTCCCCCCTTAAGGGTGATTGAATAGTTGTCAAAAGGCTTACTGGGATTCAGCGGGGCAGATTCCGCATTGGCTGCGCCTGCAAAAGCGAGAACGGCAGCAGAAGCGAGGATAAAGTTCTTCATTTTGGTCAATGAGTAAATGGTTAATAGTTGAATTGTCTGTTTTTCTGTAAATAGAACGATTGTTTGCGTTTTTTTGTTCAGACGGGGGCGGACAACGTCCCGGTCCGGGCAGATACCTGACGGTGGGCGCGGGGATGATGGAGCAGGAGTTCCTCGCGCAGACGATGGCGGTCCATGTGGATGTAGACCTGAGTTGTTGATAGGTCTTCGTGGCCAAGCATTTCCTGGATGGCTCGGAGATTGGCTCCGCCTTCGAGCAGGTGGGAGGCAAAGGAGTGGCGCAGGGTGTGGGGCGAAACCTCGCGCTCAATGCCGGCGCGGGAGGCCAGGGTGCGCACAATGTTGAACACGCGAATGCGTGTGATGCGGCGTCCGGTTCTCGGGGCAAGGAAGACGTAGTTTTCCTCGCCGGACATGATTTTTCCGCCGGCGCGTTCGTCAAGCCAGTCGGTCAGGGCGTCAGCAGTCACTTCGCCCAGGGGGACCAGACGCTGTTTGCGTCCCTTTCCGGTAACGGTCAGATAGCCGTCAGAGAGAAAAAGGCAGTCAAGGCGCAGATTAATCAGCTCGCTGACGCGTAACCCGCAACCATAGAGAGTTTCCATGAGGGCGCGGTCGCGCACGGCCTCGCGGGCAGAGGGGTCAATGGCGGAAATCATGGCGTCGACTTCCTCAAGCGCAAGCACTTCGGGCAGGTGGAGACCCAAACGAGGAAGTTCGAGCAGCAAGGCCGGATTGGAGCTTATGCGACCCTCAAGCTGCATAAAGCGAAAAAAAGAGCGGATGCCACTGACCATGCGCGCCATCGAGCGGGGCGAGAGACCGCTGTCGACCAGCGATGCCATGAACGACTGGAGAACGTCGACGCTTACGTCGGCAGGATCAGTAATGGCCTCCGATTTCAGAAAGGCACACAGACGGCGCGCATCGGCACCATAGGCGTCGCGCGAGTTTTCGCCGGCGCCACGCTCCAACAGAAGGTAGGCGTCATAGGCCTCCAGGAGTTTCTGAAAATCAGTCTGCATAACAGTTAATGAATAATTGCCGGCTGCGATGCGCTTCCGGGGTGACGCAAAGTTACGGCATATCTGACATATAGACAAAATAATAAAACGAAAAAAATCGAAATGACATAAAATCACCTTGTTAACATTATTTAACATTGTGCATTCCGGCAATACGTCCGCAAATAACTAACTTTGTGTACTTTTTGAAACTGAAACTGACACTATAAAAATTAACCCGACAGAGAATATGCGAGTTAGAATCTTAATTATAGATGACGAAGAGTCAATCTGCGAAATCCTGAAATATAACCTCGAGAAAGAGGGCTACGAAGTCAATACAGCCAATTCGGCCGAGCAGGCTCTGACAATGGACCTTCATTCCTATCAGCTTTTTATTGTTGACATAATGATGGACAAACTGAGCGGATTTGACTTTGCCGGCAAGCTAAAAAACAGCGAAACTCTTGAAGACAAGCCGATTATCTTCTGCACGGCACTTGCCGACGAGGACGACACGGTCATGGGCCTGAACCTCGGCGCCGATGACTATATAACAAAGCCATTCTCTATTCCGGAAATGGTTGCTCGAGTGCGGTCGGTTCTGCGCCGCAGCAACGTCCCGGACCACATACACGCCAACCGATCGAAAGCGAAATATGAGGTTGACATCATATTCCAGGGTCTCCGCCTCAACCGCAATGAGAAAACCTGTTACATCGACGGTCAGCAGACGCCGCTGAGCCGCACGGAATTTGACCTGCTGCTCTTTTTCCTTGAACACAGGAATCGCGTATACTCCCGCGAGGAGATTATACGCAATGTATGGACCAACGTGGTAAGCAACCGCACGGTTGACACAAGCCTTACCCGTCTGCGAACCAAACTCGGCGCCTATGGCAAACATATTGAAACGAGAGTTGGGTTCGGTTATGGATTTAAAGAAAACGTTTAGTCTGCAGTGGCGGCTGTTTCTGCCGCTGACGTTGCTGCTTTGGCTCATTATCGGCTTTCTTGTGGTTTACATGGTACGCCACGAGAAAGACGTCAAGCGCGATAACCTGGAACTTCAGTTGAAAAACATCAACTCGACGCTCCTCCAGGCTTATGAAGAAGGGAAAGACCTTCAGCAGGTTGTTGACTTCATTGACCGATATAACGACAACACTATACTGGACGCGCTGAGAATTTCCGTGATGACTTACGACAACCAGATTCTGGCGGCAACCGACGTTCCCGTCCTCGCAGAGAGCGAGACTCACCAGATTGCTCCCGAGCTGGAAATGATTCGCAAAAACGATGACGTTGATGAGGTCACGAACATCCGCCCGGCGTTCTTTGACCACGAAAAAATGATAATCAACGCCATCACGAGCAACGACGGGGCCATTCAGGCTATCTGCGCAACACCTTACAACAAGGGAGTTACGCGGGCCTTGGCCTATGACAATATGGTCTGGCTGCTTGTTGCGGTTCTGACTGTTGTCGTTACCGGAGTCGCATTTTATCTCTGTTCGCTTGTCAGCCGAAACGTCTACATTCTGCGCGACTTTGCCACGAAAGCGACCGAAGGCCGAATCCCCGACATTGAACACATGACCTTTGGCCATGACGAACTCGGCGAGGTCAGCCGCCGGATTGTGCGCCTCTATCTGAAGATGGATAAGGCGCTGATTCGCAGCAAGCACGAACATGAAGTCGCCATGCGCGCCGTCAACGAGCGCGAACGCGTCAAGCGCCAGATGAGCAACAACATCAACCATGAGCTGAAGACCCCCGTCGGCATCATCAAGGGCTATCTGGACACTATTATCTCTGACCCCGACATGCCGGAGAGCCTACGCAGGTCGTTTCTGGAGAAGGCGCAGTCCCATGCCGACCGCCTGACCATGCTGCTCAAAGATGTAAGTTCGATTACGCGTCTGGAAGACGGCTCGCAGCAGGTCGAGATTTCCGACTTCGACTTCCACGACCTTGTCTACTCAATGGCCAACGACATTGAAGTCAGCCACACGTCCGGCAACATGGAGTTTGAATATAGAATTCCGTTTGACTGCATGGTGCGAGGCAACTATGCACTTCTGACCAACGCGCTGATAAACCTTGTACGCAACTCTGCGAACTATTCGCACGGCACCAAGATTGAACTCAACATCCTCGGAGAAACAGACACGACCTATGAGTTTGAGTTCAAGGACAACGGCGTCGGCGTCAGCAATGAACACCTGTCGCGTCTGTTCGAGCGCTTCTATCGCGTTGACGAAGGACGCGCACGCAAGAGCGGCGGAACCGGCCTCGGCCTCGCGATTGTGAAAAGCACGTTCAGCGCCATCGGCGGCAATATCAGCGTCGGACCGGCCTCTCCTCACGGGCTTCGCTTTGTCTTCACTATTCCGAAGGCAGGCTGCCCTGTCGCCCCGGTCAAAACCGACGACGCAACGGAGGTCAGCCATGAAACCAATAACAATCAATAAACTACTTCTCCAACACCACCCTTCAAATTTTTAACAACCATGAGCATCGTACTTGCTGCAATCATCGTAGTCCTTGCAATCGTCGTCATAAGCGCCGGCGTCAAGGTCGTTCCTCAGTCGGAAACACGCGTCGTTGAGCGTCTCGGACGCTTCCACGCCGTTCTTCAGCCCGGTCTGAACTTCATTATTCCATTCATTGACAAGCCGAAAACTATCTACACCCGGCGAATTGAAAACGCCATTGGCGGGCGCTACATCGTGCGTAACACCGCAACAACCGTCATTGACCTTCGCGAACAGGTCTACGATTTCCCGTCGCAGCAGGTCATCACCCGCGATAACGTAACGACGGAAATCAACGCCCTGCTCTATTTCCAGATTGTCGACCCGAAGAAGGCCGTCTACGAAATCGACAACCTTCCGAATGCAATTGAAAAACTGACACAGACGTCGCTCCGCAACGTAATCGGCGAACTGGAACTTGACGAAACACTGACCAGCCGCGACACGATTAACTCCAAACTTCAGGTAATTCTTGACGACGCCACGAACAAATGGGGTGTCAAGGTCAACCGCGTTGAGCTTCAGGACATCACCCCGCCGGAATCAGTACGCGTGGCAATGGAAAAACAGATGCAGGCCGAACGTAACCGCCGCGCCGAAATCCTTAACGCCGAAGGTAGCAAGCAGAGCCTCATTCTCCGTTCCGAAGGCGAAAAAGCATCGAAAATCAACGCGGCCGAGGCCGTCAAGCAGGCCGAGATTCTCCGCGCCGAAGGTGAAGCCCAGGCCATTATTCTCAACGCCCAGGCCGAAGCCGAAGCAATCCGTCGTGTAGCCGAAGCCGTAGCGGCCTCCAACACTGATCCGGCAACCTACATGCTTGCAATGAAATACATCGATACCCTTCGCGAAATGACTTCCGGCCAGGACAATAAGACGGTCTACATCCCCTATGAAGCATCCTCCGTCCTCTCCTCAATCGGCTCAATCAAATCCATTTTCCAGAAATAATCTCCTCACTTAATCTATAAGAAAGGGCGGACTCCAACTTATCGGCAGTGGAGTTCGCCCTTTCAATATGTATGCAATACCATTGATCTTCAAGACCCGGCCTTTAGCCCGAAAAGACCAACCCGGAAAGCAAACGAGGCTCCTCACAGAAGTGAAAAGCCTCAGCATTGGAGAAACGATAGTGCTCGAAGCGGGACTCGAACCCGCACGGCCGCAATAGCCAAGGGATTTTAAGTCCCTCGTGTCTACCATTCCACCATTCGAGCAGCGACGGCAAAGTTAGGCATTTTTTCGGAAATTTGCAAAATTCAACCAAAAGATGTACATTTGCAGAACGTTATGTCAAAAAACAATGCTATGTCAAAAAACAATACTCATTTCTCATCGAAATTGGGTCTGATAGCCGCAACTGTAGGTTCAGCCGTCGGGCTTGGCAATGTCTGGCGCTTTCCGGCTGAAGCTCAGAGCGGCGGCGGCGCGGCATTTCTCCTGATCTACATTCTGTGTGTGATTCTGTTGGGCATTCCATGTATGCTGGCCGAATTCGCGCTCGGACGTGCCGGCTCCACAGACGCCATAGGCGCCTTCGGACGGGTGGTCCCGACGAGGAAACGCTGGGCAACAGTCGGCGCCCTGTCAGTCCTGACGTCGTTTCTGATTGCAATATTCTATCTGGTCGTCACCGGATGGACCCTGAGCTACTCAGTAGCCTCCGTGACCGGCAATCTTTACCGCCCGGAATCAGGAATTGAGGCGGGCAACGCGCTTTTCCGCTTGAAGATGGAGCAATATATTGCCGACGGCTACGGGGCGATGTTCTTCACAATGGCCGTAGTTGTGCTGAACTGGCTGATTCTGCGCGGAGGTGTCAAGAAAGGGATTGAACGACTGAGCAACATATTAATGCCGCTGCTGTTCCTGCTCCTGCTTGCATTCTGCTGCGTTTCGCTCTCGCTTCCGGGTGCGTCGGAAGGAATCTCTTACTTTTTCAAGCCCGACTTCACGAAAATCACGCCGACGGTAGTGCTGTCGGCCCTGGGTCAGGCCTTTTTCTCTCTCAGTCTCGGCATGGGGATTCTGGTCACTTATGCGGCCTACTATCCGCCACAAACACATCTTGTCAGCACCGCCACGACGGTTTCGTCGCTGGCAACGCTCGTCGCCATCATGATGGGGGTTATTATCTTCCCCGCCGTCACGACATTTGGGCTGACGGAGCATGGCGTTGCCGGAACAACACTCGTTTTCCTGACATTGCCGGAGGTGTTCATGCGCCTGCCGCTGACGGGACTTTGGTCGTCGCTTTTCTTCCTGCTGCTCACAATTGCTGCGTTGACATCGACCGTCAGCATACTGGAAGTTACCGTCCGCTGCCTTCAGGATCGTTTCGGTTTCTCCAGGCGGGGAGCCTGCATGGCCGTTAACGCACCGCTGCTGGTTTTGAGCGGCATTTGTTCGCTTTCGTTCGGAGAACTGGCCAATTTTACCATTTTCGGCATGAACATGTTCAACTTTCTCGACTTCCTGACAGCAGAACTGCTGCTTCCGCTCTGCGGAATCGGGGTCTGTGTCTTCGTCGGGTGGATTGCGCCAAAGTCGCTTCTGAGCAATCAGCTTACAAACTGCGGAAGCATCCGCTCCCGCGTCACCGGAGCCTGCCTGTTCATTATCCGCTACATTGCACCGGCGCTGATTCTGTTGGTGCTGATTTCTCCGCTGCTCTGAAATGGCCCGTCTGTCACGCACCGAACGCGCCGGGCTATCGGTTCTCGCCCTGATACTTGCGGCGGCAATCGCCGCGCTGGCGTCGAAACGTCAGCAACCGGCACAGACAACATCCCCCGAAGTTGCAAACACCGAAATCACGACGGCTGTCCCCCCTGACTCTGTAAAGGCCAAACAGGCCAGCCGTCCGGACAAAAAACGGAAAGAAACGCCGCATAAGCCCGCGAAGCCACCCCGGCGCCACCTCGACGACGGATTCTAAACCAAGCATTTTTTGGGCTTTGACCAATTCCGCACTGCAACGGAGGACGTTGCAGCCATTGAGGCGATAATCGCAGCGATTAAAACGATTTTGTTAATCATGTTTTAAAATAATTTTGCTACCTTTGTAGCTCCATGTACCGATTCTTTCGATATTTAATAATATTGCTGACCGCAGGTTTATTCCTGGCCGGATGTAATCGCAACGACGAGCCGCCACAGACCCGCCGCACGATTCTTGTCTACATGGCCGCGAAGAACACCCTGTCAGGCTACGACGAAAGTGACCTTGGCGAGATGCAGCGGGCCTCAATTCCTGCCGGCTGCCGGCTGCTTGTGTTCCGGTCAGCCTACGGCTCCGACCCCGTTCTTGCGGAGGTAAGAAAAGGAAAACTGAAAACACTGCGAACCTACGAAGCCGGAACTTACGGCGCAGATGCCGAGACGCTGAAGCGTGTGCTGGCCGACGTGCGCAAGCTTGCACCTGCTAAGGAAAACGGCGTGATTTTCTGGAGCCACTCGTCGGGTTGGTCCGGCGCCGTAAAGGCCCCGGCCGTCAACCGCAGTTTTGGCCTGGAAGGCAACCGACAGATTGAATTGCCGGACCTGGCCGACGCGCTGATGACCGTCCCGACTCTTGACTTCATCTTTTTCGACTCATGCTATATGGGATGCGTCGAGGTTGCCTATGAATTACGCTCGACGGCGCGTTATCTTGTGGCCTCGGTATGTGAGGTGCCGGTCAACGGAATGCCATACGACCTTACCCTGCCGGAGCTTTTCAATCGCAATCTTGAGGCGGGTCTCGCCAATGCTATTGACCTGACGGTCGACTCCTATCTTGCAACTCCGAGAGAGCAATGCCCGTCTACGCTTTCGCTGATTAACCTTGCGGGGATGGACGCCGTTGCGGCGACTGCGTCGCCGTTGCTGGCCGCGCGCGTTGCCCCGAAAGATGATTTTCAATATTTTTCAATTTTGCCTCCTTACAACAATCTTTTCGTTGACTTGCGACATTATATGGGAGTGACATCAGACAATCAGGATAATCTCCGTCGATTCAACGATGCCCTTGACGGCGCCATCATTCATGAGCGCCACACCAATGCAATATGGGGCAGAATACCGATTACCCACTGCTGCGGACTTAGCATTAACCCCAATCCGGAAAGCGAGAATTACGGCTACCGGAAACTCCAATGGTCACAAGTGACGAACCCTTAAACAAACAACTCATATTCACACAAATAATCAACGAATGGAATCGCTGAAACTTGAAAAAGGAATGGCTTTTGATGAAGTCATTTCGATTCTGACCCGCAATCTGGTTGAATTCATTATCCATCTGACTGTCGCAGTCCTCGTTTTCTACGCCGGGCGCTTCATTATCCGGAAGGTTTTCAACATGACCCAGAAACTGATGACCAAACGGAAGGTCGACCCCTCGATTATGACCTTCGTACTGTCCGGAATTCAGATTACACTCTATTTCCTGCTGACCATAGTCGTTGTCGGTATTCTCGGCATCGAGACATCATCATTTATCGCCCTGTTTGCTTCGGCAGGCGTGGCAATCGGTATGGCTCTGAGCGGGACAATGCAGAACTTTGCCGGTGGCGTTCTGATTCTGCTGCTGCGTCCTTATGAGGTCGGAGACTATATCGACACACAAGGATATGCCGGTACGGTCAAGGCAATCCAGCTTTTCAACACCGTCATTACCACTCCGGACAACAAGACAATCATCATTCCGAACGGCCCGCTCTTCACCGGCACGATCAACAACTACTCCCGCCAGCCGATTCGGCGCGTTGAATGGACCATAGCGGTTGCTTACGGCACAGACTTCAACGCCGCCAAGGAAGTTATTCTTAACATCCTCAGGTCGCACCCCAACGTCATCCAGGACAATCCTGACGCGGCAATCGCCGTTTATCTGAGCGAACTGGCCGACAGTTCGGTAAACATCAGCGCTCGCGCTTGGGTCGCCAGCGGCGATTTCTGGGGTACGTTCTTTTCCGTCAACGAGAAAATCTACGTTGAACTGCCCGAAAATGGAATTCAGTTCCCGTTCCCGCAGATGGACGTTCATTTAATCAATCAGTAATCAATCGCCGAACTATGGATAACTTCAGGCTGAACATTCTCGGCTGCGGCTCGGCAACGCCGTCATTTCGCCATCAACCGTCGTCGCAGGTCATTGAACACCGCCAGCGGCTCTACATGATTGACTGCGGCGAAGGCGCCCAGCTTCAGTTCATGAGAATGAGACTCAAAATGAACCGCCTGAACGATATTTTTATCTCTCACCTCCACGGCGACCACTTTCTCGGCCTTCCGGGACTATTGTCAACCATGGCCCTCCATGAAAAGGGCCATTCGGTCACGGTCCATACCTTTGAAAGAGGTGCCGAACTGCTGCGTTCAATGATTGATTTCATTATCGGCGACACTCCATTCAACCTTAATTTCAACATAATAGACCCTACGAAGCGCCAGGTCCTGATTGATGACAAAGGGCTGACCGTCACTTCCTTTCCGCTCTATCACCGCGTGGCGGCCGTAGGCTTCCTATTTGCCGAGAAACCCAAAGGCCGACATATCAACGGAGAAATGGCGCGCTTCCACGGAGTTCCGAACTATGCGATGGAGGCCCTTCGCCGCGGCGAGGATTTCGTGAAACCGGACGGAACATTGATAAAAAACGCACTGCTGACGTCGGATCCTTCACCCTCAGGCAGCTACGCCTACTGTACGGACACGATGTTTGACCGCCGCGTCGTCGCCTCGATTCGCGGAGTTGATACGGTTTTTCATGACGCGACTTATGGCGATTCTGACGCCCATCTGGCTGCGCCGCGAGGCCATTCGACCGCGCGTGAGGCCGGCGAAATTGCACGCCGCGCAGGCGCCCGCCGACTGATTCTTGGACATTTTTCAAAACGCTACACCTCCGAGGAGATGCTTGGCCGCCAGGCCGCCGAGGAGTTTTCAGGCGACATAATCCTTGCCAACGAGGGCTTACGCATTGACCTTTGATGACACAGACAGCTGAAGACATAAGAATGATGGCCGCAGCCCTGCGCGAGGCGCGGATGGCATTCGAAGCCGGCGAGGTGCCGATTGGTGCCGTTGTCGCGCTCGGAGGCCGCATAATCGGCCGTGGCCACAACATGACCGAGGCCTTGCATGACGTTACCGCCCACGCCGAGATGCAGGCAATAACGGCTGCAACGCAGACCCTCGGTGCGAAATATCTGCGTGATTGTACGCTCTATGTGACCGTAGAACCTTGTCTGATGTGTGCCGGTGCAATCGGCTGGAGCCAACTCGGACGTGTTGTCTGGGGCGCTGACGATCCGCGACGGGGTTATTCGTCTCTCGTGAGCCACGAGCGCCCGGCGCTGCATCCGCAGACGCGCACCGAACGCGGAGTTCTCGGTGACGAATGTCTGACCCTGCTCCGGTCTTTCTTTTCGGCCCGACGCTGAACTTTTCTATCATCCCGGGCGTTATAAGGTTGATTCAACTATTTATTTATGAGACTCGGGAATTTATTGCTAAGTTTAACTCTATTGTCTGCGCCCTTGGGCTTATCGGCCCGAGGGCTGGACTCTATTGTGGCCGCGCTTGACTCGCTGTTGCCCTTTTCCTCAACCGTCAGCTATGCCATCACTCTGCCGCAGGCCGAAGAGGATATTCTCTATTCGGTCGTACTCAGCGAAGCGTCAGCCGACCAATGGCTGATTGACTGGAGCGTCGCCTCGGCAGGACAGACGGGATGGACCGCGCGGACTGGCGGCGATTTCTATAATTATCGTAACCGCCGGCTACAAGAAATACATTCAGGCTGGGACCGACAGACTTTGCCTCGGGCGCAGTTTGCCGAACTCCTGCCAACGGGCATTGCCGATCAGCTGCGTGAAATTGCAGGGAATCCCGACCGCTACACCTACGAAATCACAGAATCGGCCACCAGTGTCAACGTCAGCGCCAACCGCCTGAGCGCCGGGAGAACCGACGCAGAGTTCCGCTGGAGTTTCGACCCGAACAGACTCCTTCCGCTAAGCTTCTCAGCCGATTATAATCCCGGCGCTATCTCGTCGCAGCAGATTTCGGCCAACTTCACCTATGGAGCGGTTCAATCTATGACGGACATCAACGAAGATACGCTTCGACAGCGTTATCCGGACGCCTTTACGAACCACCGTCAGAGTAATTTCGCAATCGAGCAGATGCGAGGCGAACCTCTGCCGGGCTTCTCGCTGCCGCTCGCTGCGGGGAATGGACGACTGACACGCGACGAAGGCGATGCCTTCCGCCAGCCGACACTCGTCATCCTGCTGGAGTCACAGTCGGCCCTTGCTCCTGAGCTGGTTGCCGAAATCCGCTCGGCAGTTGACCGCAGTCCGGTGGCTGCGGACGTCATCTGGGCCTCTGTCGAGCGCAACCCCGATTCGTCCGTCGACCTTCTTGGACGGCTAAGAGAGGGCGAGACAGCCCTCATAGGCGCCAAATCGCTCGCGGCCGACTGCGGCGCGGCGGCCTTGCCCGTGATTCTTGTCTGCCATACCGACGGAAATGTCACCGATCTGTCAATCGGACTGAACAAAGACACGGCAACAGACGTTATTCAGATGATTATGAAACAATAAACACTCTGCATAACCTCACTCAACTATGGAAACCATCTACTTTCAGGGAAACCCTGTACACACTTACGGGAATCTGCCCCCTATTGGCGAAAAAGCGCCGTGTTTCACCCTCGTTGACACGAATCTAAAGGAAATCCGCTGCACTGAATTTCAGGGCCGCAAACTGATTCTGAACGTATTTCCCAGCCTTGACACGGACGTCTGCGCAACCTCTGTCAGGAAATTTAACAAAGAGGCCGCGTCGATTCCCGACGTTACGATTATCAACGTATCAATGGACCTTCCCTTCGCAGCAAAGCGCTTCTGCGCAGCCGAAGGCATCGACAATGCAATTGTGGCTTCCGCGTTCCGCTGTCCAATGTTCTCGCAGAAGTATGGTCTTCAAATTATCGACGGACCTTTGGCCGGGCTGCTGGCCCGCGCCGTCATTGTTGTTGACGGTGACCGCCACATCGTGTACGAACAATTGGTCAGCGAGGTCTCTACCGAACCGGACTATCGCGCCGCCATCGAAGCCGCGCGCAACATCAAGTAAGAACGAAAAGAGCCGAAATCAGCAAAATATTCCCGCATAACTGACCAAACACAACTAAATTTGCGATTCTCGCAGGCCTTAAAACGCGCTAAAAGGTTAATATCTAATCCTTTGGCGCGTTTTTTACGTGAGGGGTTTTTAGTGTCAAAAAATTTGCGTAACTTTGGCAATGGATTCACCGCCGACTGCGACCAACGGACGCCGCTGACGGTGGGTTTATGTGTGTTTAAATCAACTTTAACTAAATGACTATCAACTGGTTAACTAAAAACGTAGATTTCCCGGAAGTGATTGTCAAGGAGCTTATCGAGGAGTGGTTGCCGCAGGTTGCAGCCTCCCATGGCAAGCAAATCGGCACTCTGACCTACATTCTGACCGACGACGAGGGGATTCTTGCAGTCAACCGCGAGTTCCTTCAGCATGACTACTACACAGACATCATCACGTTTGACTACAGCAAACGTTCGATGGTTAGCGGCGACATATACATATCGCTTGACACCGTGGCGACGAATGCCGAACAGTTTAACCAGAACCCGATTCGCGAACTTCACCGCGTTCTTGCCCACGGCCTTCTACACCTTTGCGGCATCAACGATAAAGGACCCGGCGAACGCGAAATAATGGAACAACATGAGGACGAAGCCCTCACCATTCTCGCTGGAATGTTATGATTTTTGACTTCGATGTAATAGTTGTTGGCGCCGGCCATGCCGGATGTGAAGCGGCACGCGCAGCCGCCCTGACCGGAGCGCGCACGCTGCTCATCACCATGGACCTGAACAAAATTGCCCAAATGAGCTGCAATCCGGCCGTCGGCGGCATTGCAAAGGGCCAGATTGTGCGCGAAATCGACGCTCTTGGCGGTGCAATGGGAATCGTAACCGACGCTGCCTCGATTCAGTTCCGCATGCTCAACCGGAGCAAAGGCCCCGCAATGTGGAGTCCACGCTCGCAGGCCGACCGCATGACCTTCAGCGCCCGCTGGCGTCGCGAACTGGAACTCACGCCGAACCTCTACTTATGGCAGGATTCGGTCACGGAGATTCAGACCGCAAACGGCTCCGTCAAGGGCGTAAAAACCGGCTGGGGTGTGACATTTACGTCAAAATCCGTTGTTTTGACCGCCGGAACCTTCCTGAACGGACTGATGCACGTCGGCCGCACTCAGATTGGCGGCGGGCGTGTTGCCGAGCCAAAGTCAACCGGACTGACAGAGCAGCTTGTCAGCCTCGGATTTGAATCGGACCGCATGAAAACCGGCACTCCGGTGCGACTTGACGCCCGCACAATAGACTTCAGCCTCTGCACCCGTCAGGATGGCGACACCGAACCGGGCAAATTTTCCTATCTTCCCGAAAGCGGCCCCACCCTGCCGCAGCTTCCCTGCTGGTCAACCCGGACAAACCCGGAAACTCACCGGATTCTGCGCGAGGGTCTGCCTGAATCGCCTCTCTACAACGGTCAGATTCAGAGCATCGGCCCGCGCTACTGCCCGAGTATTGAAACAAAAATAGTCACTTTTGCTGACAAAGATGAGCATCATCTGTTTCTTGAACCTGAGGGAGCGGACACGACGGAGTATTATCTGAACGGTTTTTCATCGTCGCTGCCGTTCGACGTTCAGATGCGCGCCCTCCACTCTATTCCGGCGCTGCGCAACGTGCAGATTCTGCGTCCCGGCTACGCTATCGAATATGACTTTTTCCCGCCGACGCAACTACGCCACACCCTGGAGACGCGCCTGATTTCCGGTTTATATTTTGCCGGACAAGTCAACGGCACCACCGGCTACGAAGAAGCTGCGGGCCAGGGCCTCATTGCCGGCATGAACGCATCGGCCCACGCACGCGGCACCGACGAACTTATACTCAAACGCGATGAAGCCTACATCGGCGTACTGATTGACGACCTGGTAACGAAAGGAGTTGACGAACCATACAGAATGTTCACCTCGCGAGCCGAATATCGCATTCTGCTCCGCCAGGATGACGCAGACCTGCGCCTGACCCCCATCGGCTACCACATGGGGCTTGCGACCGAGCGCCGCATGGAGCTGCTGCGCGACAAAGAAGACCGGATTGCAGCCCTCACGGAACTTCTGCGCGGACGTTCGCTGAAAGCGGCCGACCTGAATCCACTGCTTGAGAAAATCGCATCAGCACCCGTCAACCAGAGCGTGAGAGCAGCCGAAGTGCTTCTCCGTCCGGGCATGGAGTTGCGCATTCTGCGCGAGATAATGCCGGAGATTGACGAGTTTTCCGCCGAGGTTGCACAGGCAACGGAAATCCGCATGAAATATGCCGGCTATATTGACCGCGAACGGCAGCTTGCCGAACGCATGAACCAGCTTGAACATGTTACCCTCGGCGACAAACTCGACTACGAATCAATCCATGCACTGAGTACCGAAGCGCGCCAAAAGCTCACGGCAATGAAGCCTGACAACGTCGGACAAGCATCAAGAATCCCCGGCGTTTCCCCGGCCGACATCAACGTGCTGCTACTCATGTTGAACAAATAAATGTTTCACGTGAAACATAACTAATTTTTGAATATTCAACCATTTAACAACCAAACAACAAAAAAAATGGAATACATTAAGAAACGCGTACGCGACGTTATTGACTTTCCCCAGAAGGGAGTTGTCTTCAAGGACCTCACCACCGTTTTCAAAGACCCCCGCGCCCTCCACATCATCGGCTGGGACCTTGGCCAGCTCTATCGCGACAAGGGCGTGACGAAAGTCATCGGCATTGAGAGCCGCGGCTTCATCGGCGGATCAATCCTCGCCTTTGAACTCGGCGCCGGTTTCGTCCCCGCACGCAAACCCGGCAAGCTCCCCGCCGACACTATTTCGACCACATACGCCAAGGAATACGGCACAGACACCATCGAGATTCACCGCGACGCAATCACAGAGGACGACATCGTTGTTCTCCACGACGACGTACTTGCAACCGGCGGAACAATGGCCGCAGCCTACGAGCTTATCAAATCAATGAACCCTAAGAAAATCTACATCAACTTCATTATTGAAATCAGCGCGCTCAACGGACGCGCCAAGCTCCCCGCTGACGCCGAAGTCACCTCGCTCATTACATATTGAAGCACCAGAAAAGCCAAGAACTGCGCGACAAAATCTCGCGAATGCCAACTACCCCCGGAGTCTACACATACTATGACTCCGAGGGTACGGTTATCTATGTCGGCAAGGCCGTAAACCTTAAACGGCGCGTAAGCTCCTACTTCAACCGTACGCACGACGTTGTACGCACCAACCTTCTTGTACGCGCAATTGCCGACGTCAGCTATATCGTGGTCCCGACGGAACAAGACGCCCTGAACCTCGAGAACTCCATGATAAAGGAGTACAAGCCGCGCTACAATGTTTTACTTAAAGACGACAAATCCTATCCCTGGATTGTCGTCACCAACGAATACTTTCCGCGAGTGTTCATGACACGCGAACGGCTCAAGGATGGCTCGAAATACTTCGGGCCATACACTGACACAGCATCGGCAAAAACCGTTCTGAATCTCGTTCATGAACTTTACCCTATCCGAAACTGCCGCCACGCCATAACACCTGACTATCTCGCCCGCGGAAAAGGAAAACTTTGCCTGGAATTTCACATGAAAAAATGCGGCGGCTGTTGCGTCGGCATGGTTGATCCGAAGGAATATGCCGAGTCAATCGAGCGCATCAAACTCATACTGAAAGGCGAAACAGGCCAGCTCTTGACCTACCTGAAAGCACAGATGACAGAACTGGCCGAAGAAATGCGGTTCGAGGAGGCACACGAGCTGAAAAAGAAATATGACCTTATTGAGAGATACCAGAGCAAATCAGTCATCATTTCGCAGGTTCTCGACCAGATTGACGTATTCGGCATCAGCGACGAGGGCGACAAGGATGTCTTCGTTAACTACATGCACCTGCGTCGAGGAGCGGTTGTAAAAGCCCTGACGCTACATTATACACGCTCAATGGAGGAGACAACGGGGCAGATTCTCGACTACGCAATGAGCGAAATCAGCGAGCGCCTCGGCGTCAAATATGACGAAGTGGTCATCTCCACCTTACCCTCGACCGAGCATGAGGGGGTAAACTTCGTGGTTCCGCAGCGAGGCGACCGCGCAAAGCTACTCCAGATGAGCGCTCGCAACGCCTTGCAGGCAAGAAAAGATTTCGAGGCCCAGCGCGAAAAGCTAAACCCCGAACAGCGAGTAACGAAAACCCTGACGCGAATTCAGCAGGATTTCCGTCTGCCGGAGCTTCCGCGCCATATTGAGTGTTTCGACAACTCTAACATCCAGGGAACAAACCCCGTCAGCAGCTGTGTGGTTTTCCGCAACGCAAAACCCGCAAAGAAAGACTATCGTCACTTCATAATAAAGACCGTTGAAGGACCTGACGATTTCGCATCGATGAAGGAGGTGCTTACGCGACGCTACACACGCCTGCTTCAGGAGTCGCCTGACGACCTGCCACAGCTGATAGTCGTTGACGGAGGCAAGGGACAATTGTCGGCCGCAGTCGAAGCCCTTGACTCAATCGGCCTACGCGGTGTGATTTCCGTTGTCGGTATTGCAAAAAGGCTCGAAGAAATTTACTTCCCGGGAGACTCCATTCCGCTCTATATCGACAAAAACTCTGAAACGCTGAAAGTTATACAGCATATGCGCGACGAAGCCCACCGCTTTGGCATCACTCACCATCGCAACCGTCGCAGTAAAACTCAGACTATCAGCGAATTAGACAACATCAGCGGAATCGGCCCCAAGACGAAAGAAATTCTGCTTAGAAAGTTCCGTTCAGTCGCGCGCATAAAACAGGCAACTCCGGCCCAACTGACCGAACTGATAGGCCACTCAAAGGCCACTCTGCTCCACTCCGCACTTCACCCCGGATCTCCAGAATCAACCGACAACAACCAATAAACTACACTAACACCTGTTATTCAGTGCATTAAGCACAAAAACTAAAGACAAACACTTGCGAAACACTAAAAAAACGGCAGTAAGCATAACGTAAACAAAACATGAACAATGAGATTTACATGAGGCGGGCGCTGGAACTGGCCAAACTTGGCGAAATCGAAGCACATCCGAACCCCATGGTCGGAGCTGTGATCGTCGGGCCGGACGGGAAGATTATCGGCGAAGACTTTCATCGCCGTTGCGGCGAAGGACATGCTGAAGTCAACGCAATTGCCGACGCCGAGCGCCACGGAGCCGACCTTACGACTGCAACGATTTACGTCACACTGGAACCATGCGCTCACTACGGCAAGACTCCTCCCTGCGCAAAACTGATTGTTGAAAAAGGCATCAGAAGGGTTGTTGTCGGCTGCATTGACCCATTTTCCAAAGTTCACGGCAAGGGAATCGAAATGATGCGTGAAGCCGGCGTTGAGGTTCTGTTTGCCTCAGAAACCATAGCCGAAGAATGTCGGCGACTTAACCGGCGGTTTTTCACGGCCCATACGCTCGGGCGCCCATTCGTCGCACTGAAATGGGCCGAAACGGCCGACGGATTCGTTGACCGGATAAGGACGGCAGAGGAAACCCCGCTCAGAATCTCAACGGCGGCCGGCCAGGTGGCCGTTCATCACTATCGGTCTACGTTTGACGCAATCGCCGTCGGCTCACGGACCGATCAAATGGACCGCCCGCGCCTTGACACCCGCCATTTTCCCGGAGGCAGGGAGCCGAAGCGAGTAAGCTTCAATCGCCACGACCCATTGAACGAACAGCTCCGGCGGCTATACGCCGAGGGAATATCCTCAGTGCTGATTGAAGGCGGCCCGACGCTTCAGCGAGCATTCCTCGCCGAAAATCTCGTTGACGAAATCCGCCGCGAACTCTCCCCTACCCCGCTCAACGCACAAGGCATTTCCTCTCCGCTACGAGGCCCAAGCGCAACAACTTACAGAAACAATGCTACAAAAGTAAAAATTTAACGTTGAAAATTTGGGGAAATCTAATTGTTTGCCTATTTTTGCGAAATATATCACATCTCTAAACACTTAATCAATGAAAAAATTACTACTCTCAGCTTTCATCGGCGCCATTGGCGGCTTCTCTGCCTATGCAGACTCAAGCACAATGACTGAATTCGGCTACTGTGACGATCCATACATCTGGATTGCAGAAGGCATCTCCTACGGCTATGACGGCAACATCGGTCTTGCAATCAGAATCCCCGCAAACGCAGTCCAGAACTATCGAGGCGGAAAAATCATCGGCATGAAAATCGCCGCAGCTGACCAGGCCAACGAACAGGAAGTGCGCGCATTTCTCCGCAAAGGTTCGCTGACATCTGAAAACCTGACCTCAACAACCGACAATATTTCCTGGACCCCGCTCAACTCAACCATGGGCGACTACAGCAATATACTTTTCGACTCGGAATGGACAATCCCCACCGACCTGACCGAGGACCTTTATCTGGGTCTCTACACAACCGTGACTGCCAATCAGCGCGTAGTCGGCACTTCTACATATACCGCCAGCGCGAAGGCAAACACCGTTTATCTTGCCGACACAAATGACCTGACCGAACTGGAACCGTCAAACTGGGACGACATCACGACTATCCCGACAATCTACTCAAACAACATCTGCCTCAAGTGCATCATCGAACTCCCATCCGAGAACTATCAGAACGTAATGGTGATTAACGACGCTTACATGCCCAACTTCGCAGCCGTCGGGAAACATACCACCGGTTACTTCTATCTCAAGAACGACGGTCCCACCCCGATTACGGACTTCGAAATCACCACTACGCTGGGTGAAGAGTCAACAGCACAGACAATCACAATTGAGGGCGATCCCATGCCGGTCGGCTACAACGCAACCACCCCCCTCGGAATTCCCATCAACGCCCTCGGCACGGGCAAGCACACCGTTTCCATCACTAAGGTGAACGGCCAACCTAACGATGCATCGGCCGAGTCAAGCAAGTTCGAATTCGACTTGGTCGGCATCCCGACAGAGATAGCTTCGCAGCATGTGCGCCGTCCCCTCTACGAATACTTCTGCAGCGAAACCGACCACAACTCCGGCCGCTACCAGGACCAGCTCATTGTGCCGTCAATTGACGCTTTCAAAGGACACGTAACCTACCTGCCGCAACACTCCAACGACAAGTTTGGCCAGAACCCCATTGACACCCCCGTCTACATCGGCGGCGAACCAACAACAATCACCCTGACCGACGGAGACCGATGGGCAATCAAACTCTACAACGGCATCAATAGCGTCGGCATTCCGGCCGCAACAATTGACCGCACCATCCAGATGCAAAAAGTCGTGCTTGCCGGCAAGGTCATGGCGCAGACCCCTATGGGCAGCGGCACCCCCACCCCGTTGGCATTCACCTACTTCATGAACGAAGCACTCACCACCCCGACCTTCGCTTCAGTGGAAATCGAAAACGACTATAACGTTGAAAACAACACTGTCAACATCAAGGTTTCCGGCACCATCGCCGATCTCCTTCCCGAAGGCGAAAAAGCCAAGCTTTCAGTCTTCATTATTGAGGAAACCGTCGAATCCGACTCTCAGGAACTGCCTGATATGGAGAACATCGACGAACTCTATCCCGGCCGAATTTTCACTCACGCAAGAGTTGTCCGCCAGACAATTACCAACTTCTACGGCGAAGAACTCGAACCGGGCATGGACTTCGTCAAGACCTATAACGTCGAAATCGAAAATCCCCGCTGGAACACTGACCACATGAAGGTTATCGCCGTCATCCAGCGTCCGGAAACCAACGATTTCCTCAAAATGGACGTAATCAACACGGCTGAAGAACCTATGACCGACAACTACGTAGAGTCAGGACTCGAAACCATCGAGACCGTCCGCACCCCGGACAACACGCTCTACGACCTTCAGGGCCGTCGACTGAGCGCTCCCGTCCGCGGTATCAACATCATCAACGGCAAGAAAATCCTTGTTAAATGAAAAAAATCCTTCTCACACTGACACTCTCACTTCCTCTGGCTCTCGGGGCAGAAACCTTTAACTATGGTTTCTGTCCCGTGGACGCAACAGAAGAACAGATGTCGGCCCAAGGCTCGGGCAAAAACAACGACATTGAAGTGCTTCTGCGTCTCAGCCCGGCGGAAATGCCCCAGGTTGCTGCGCTCAAAGGCAGCAAAATCACCGGCATACGCGCCAAACTGCGTAACGACATTGAGCGCAAATCGGCAATCGTCGCCCGCATTGGCTCGCTTGACTCCGAGGTGATTAAGAAAGACTGCTGGCTCAACGCCGGCTGGAACACCGTCTCGTTTCCCGAACCGATTGAAATCGGCGACGAAGAAATCTACATCGGCTATCGGGTCAACGAAAACCAGGGTTCAGGCTCTCATCCGATTCTCGCCTCGGTTAATCCCGCGCCGTCGGCAACCAGCTTTATCAATATCGGCCTGACGGGATGGCAGGACATGGGTTCGAAAGGCTCCGTGATGCTCCAGGCAATCATTGACGGTGACCTGACTGCCCTTGAAGCCCCCGCAGCAACCGCCGCCGTCTACGGTTTTCCAAAGCTGATTGCGCCCAACGCTCCCTTTGACGCGACACTCAGCATCAAGAACCTATCGTCAACCCCCATCAGCTCGCTGACGGTTGACTATATCCACGGCGCCGTTGACCTTCAGGCCGAAATCGGACCTTTTGAAACGGCAAGCATTCCGGTCACCCTGATGTCAGCCGCCGAAGAAAGCACTGACTATCCGTTCGTTTCCACTGTCAGCACCGTCAACGGCGTTTCGACACCCGGAGCATACGCCTCGACCGCACACCTCTATATCACGCGCGACGTCTTTACCCGCATCCCGCTGATTGAAGAATGGACCGGTCTGACCTGCGTCAACTGTCCCTTCATGATTTATTACCTCGATCGCGCCCGCGAAGAATACAACAAGCCTCACACCTACGTTGCCCATCACGCCGGCTTCGACTATGACAAGCTGACCCAGCAGGTTGACAAAGACCTGCTCTTCCTCTTCGGCGAGCCGCGCAATCAGCGCAATCCGGCAATCATGTATGACCGTTCATACCTGCCGGGCGAGACCGAATTGATTTTCGGAGCAAACGAAGCATCAACAGCACCCTACCTCAGCAAGCTCCTGGCAGCAGAAAATGTTCCGGCCCTTGCCGAAGTGAAAGTCGACATTGACGGACAGACAGTCACCGTCCACGGCAAGGTCAGCACCGGCAGCAAGACGGCCGACGGCAAGGTGCGTCTTTCGGCCTATCTGATTGAGGACAATATCGCTCCCCTGCCCGACTATCCGCAGCTCGGCATCAACGCCCAGGTTGCCGACGGCGCCCCTGACGACATGGTCGAGACCTTCCGCCATAACGGAGTCATCCGCGCCAACCTGACCGAAAACTCAACCGGCGACAAGCTTGAGTTTGACGCCGAGGGCAATTACTCGGCCACCTTCGCTCTGCCTGAGTTCAACGAGAAGTGGAATCGCGACAACTGTCACGTTGTAGCCTTCATTCACCGCTATGACGAATCGCAGCTGACCGACAACTTCGTCCTCAACTCGGGCGACAGCCGCCCCTTCACCCCCAGCGAATCGGGCATTGACGAAATCATCTCAGCCTCCGGCACCGATCTCCGCGTTGTCCGCGCCCTTGATGGCAGCATCGTTGTCCTGACTCCGGTCAGCAGCGTGAAAGTCTATAATGCGGCCGGACTCCCCGTTGACCCGAACAAGCCGCAGCCGGCCGGACTCTACATTGTCCGCGCAACCCTTCCTGACGGCACCAAAGCGACAGCCAAGATAAAGTAAAAAACGGAAACACACTCAAAAAGATGCAAAATGCCAACCTTTATCGGTGCATTTTGCATTTTTTTTTAACTCGAAACAGCATATTTCAATAATATTGCGTAAATTTGCAATCTGAAATCCTTAATTACTAACCATTCAACTATCAATTTAACTAATCAATGTCAATTAAAAAATTAGCCCTCGCCGCAGCCGTCCTTCTGATGGCAGGACAAGCCGCGACCGCGCAATCTCTGTCACCCTCAACCAAAACACACTGGGACAAGGGTACACTCGTTGTTGAAACCCCCGAACGCCCCGCCGGCCAGGAACACGTTCTCGGCCTGACCGCTCCCAAAATGGACAAAGTACGCGTTGCATTCGTCGGCCTCGGCATGCGTGGCCCCGGCGCAGTTAACCGCTTTGCTCACATTCCCGGCGTTGAAATCGTTGCCCTCTGCGACTTCGACTCCGTCCGCGCGGAAAACTGCCAGAAATATCTCCGCGAAAAAGGCCTTAAACCCGCCGACATTTACTTTGGCGAAAACGGCTACAAGGCAATCTGCGAGCGCCCGGACGTTGATTTGGTCTACGTTGCAACCGACTGGGATCACCACTTCCCCGTTGCCAAGGCAGCCCTCGAAAACGGCAAACACACCGCAATCGAAGTTCCCTCGGCAATGAACCTCGAACAGTGCTGGGAACTCATTGACCTGAGCGAAAAGAACCGCAAACACTGCATGATTCTCGAAAACTGCTGCTATGACTACTACGAACTCAACGCCCTGGCAATGGCACAGGCCGGAGTGTTCGGCGAAGTTATCCGCGCCGAGGGTGCATATATCCACAACCTCGATCCGTTCTGGGACTACTACTGGTCGAATCCTGAAAACGACCCCGACAAACTCGGCTGGCGCATGAAATACAACATGGAAAACCGCGGCGACCTCTATGCCACCCACGGCCTCGGCCCGGTTGCCCAGTGTCTTGACATTCACCGCGGCGACCGCTTCAAGACCCTCGTTGCGATGGACACCAAGTCGGTTCACGGCAAGGAATATGTCGAAAAGAAAACCGGCAAACCCTGCAAAGAATACCGCAACGGCGACCACACCACAACCCTGATGCGCACCGAAGACGGCAAAGTAGTTGAAATCCAGCATAATGTAATGAATCCCCAGCCCTATAACCGTCTGTTCAAACTGACCGGCACAAAGGGCTATGCAACCAAATATCCCAATCCCGAAATCGCCCTCGACGAAGCTCAGCTGCAAGCAAGCGGCGTTCAGCCCAAAATCGACAACCTGTCGAGCCACGGCTTCCTGCCCAAGGAGGAATATGACGCGCTCGTTGAGAAGTATTACCACCCCATCCTGAAGAAATATGGGGAGATGGGTCGCGAAATGGGCCACGGCGGCATGGACTTCATGATGGACGCACGTCTGGTTTACTGCCTGCAGAACGGTCTGCCCCTCGACATGGACGTTTATGACCTCGCAGAATGGTGCTGCCTCGGCGAACTCGGCGCCCTGTCAATGGACAACAACTCAGCAGCCGTAACCTTCCCTGACTTCACCCGTGGCCACTGGAACGACGTCAAGGGCTACAAGCACGCATATGCTCCCGCCGACGAAGAAGCCGCTGCCGAAGCAACCGCCACCGCCTACACCGAAGCTCAGAAGAACGCAACCGCACAGCTTAAGCTCTGGGACCTCTACGACGCAGTTGCCAAGGCTCCCAACGCAAAGGCTAAAGCAAAAGCCAAGAAGGCCTACGACAAAGCCCTTGCCAAGTACAACAAGCTTGTGAAGTAATCCACCAACACTAACACTTAACAACCCCGGACGCACGCTTCGCAAGGCACGTCCGGGGTTTTGCTTTACAAGCGCATTTTTCTACGTGATTTTGTTCTTGGTCAGACCCACCTGAAATAAATTAGTATTCATATTATTCTATCATTTTTGTATGGTTAAAGTATTTAAATCAAAAGTCGCAAAGTGGTATACATGGTTCTGCGTTGGCATGACCGCCGCATTCATCGGTTCAATTTACCTGTGTTATCAGTCAACGTGGGTCCTACTGATTGACGTTGTCCTAATGGGGGCGGCGATACTTATGTTATTTGACATGCTTCTGCACACGGATTATACCATAAACGGGGAAAAACTGCACATTCGATGCGGGTTCTTATTCCGTATGGATTTACCGGTTTCAAAAATCACTGAAATAACACATAAATCTACCATTCTATCGTCTCCGGCCCTGTCAGCAAAAAGAATCGGGTTGAAATATGGCAAAAAGAGATGGGTTTATGTTTCGCCTGAAAATCAAGAGGAGTTTATATCAATATTAAGATCCATCAATCCGGCAATAATCCTGACATAACGTAGATTTGCGTATATCGGTTATTTTTCGTATCTTTGCGCGATACTTTGATGTGAACAAAATTTTTAATCATTATCCGAATGAACCCTATTAAAAAAACCATCACTCTGCCTGACGGTCGCGAGATCACTCTCGAAACCGGCAAACTTGCCAAGCAGGCCGATGGAGCTGTTGAACTGCGCATGGGCAACACCATGCTGCTCGCCACTGTAGTTTCCGCCAAGGAAGCCGGCGAAGGTGTTGACTTCATGCCGCTGACCGTTGAGTACAAAGAGAAATTCTCGTCCAACGGCCGTTTTCCCGGCGGATTTCTCAAGCGCGAAGGCCGCGCCAGCGATTACGAAATCCTGACCGCACGCCTCGTTGACCGCGTTCTCCGCCCGCTGTTTCCCGACAATTATCATGCTGACACGATCGTGCAGGTTACAATGTACAGCGCCGACGGCGTTGATTTCCCCGATGCCCTCGCCGGCCTGGCCGCATCGGCAGCACTGACAGTCAGCGACATCCCCTTCCAGGGCCCGATTTCCGAAGTACGAGTTGCCCGCATTGACGGCCAGTTCGTAATCAACCCCACTGCCGACCAGCTCGACAAGGCAGATCTTGAGCTTATGGTCGGTGCGACTTATGACAACATCATGATGGTTGAAGGTGAAATGAAGGAAGTTTCGGAGCAGGTTCTGCTCGAAGCCCTCAAGACCGCCCACGAAGCCATCAAGGTTCAATGTGTGGCTCAGGAAGAGCTGGCCAAAGAACTTGGCGTTGTCAAGCGCGAATACTGTCATGAGGTCAACGACGAAGACCTGCGCAAGGACGTTCGCGAAAAGTGTTACGACAAGGTTTACGCCATTGCCAAGCAGGGTTGCGCCGACAAGCACTGGCGCGCCGACTCGTTCAAGGCCGTTTGCGAAGAATACATTGAATCGCTGCCCGAAGAGGAACGCGACGAGAAGACTCCGCTTGTCAAGCGCTATTATCACGACGTTGAGAAAGAAGCCATGCGCCGCTGCGTGCTTGACGAAGGCATCCGCCTTGACGGCCGCAAGACCACGGAGATCCGCCCCATCTGGTGTGAGGTCGACTACCTGCCCGGCCCTCACGGCTCTGCCGTGTTTACCCGCGGCGAGACCCAGAGCCTTGCAACGGTAACCCTTGGCACCAAGCTTGACGAGAAGATTGTTGACGAGGTTCTGAACCAGGGCCACGAGCGTTTCCTGCTGCACTATAACTTCCCGCCCTTCTCAACCGGCGAGGCTCGCGCACCGCGTGGCACCTCGCGCCGCGAAATCGGCCACGGCAACCTGGCCCATCGCGCCCTGAAGAGCATGCTCCCCGACGGGTTCCCCTATGTTACCCGCGTTGTGAGCGACATTCTTGAGTCAAACGGTTCGTCATCAATGGCAACCGTCTGCGCCGGCACCCTCGCGCTGCTTGACGCCGGCGTACAGATGAAGCGTCCCGTTGCCGGTATTGCCATGGGTCTGATTTCCGACGGCCAGAAGTGGGCTGTACTCTCCGACATCCTCGGCGACGAAGACCACCTCGGCGACATGGACTTCAAAGTGACCGGCACAACTGACGGCATCACCGCCACCCAGATGGACATCAAGTGCGACGGCCTGAGCTACGAGATTCTCGAAAAGGCTCTGATGCAGGCACGTGATGGCCGCCTCCACATTCTCAACATCATCAACGAGACCATTCCTGCCGCCCGCGAAGACTATAAGCCCAACGTTCCGCGCATCGTGACGATGACCATTCCCAAGGAGCTTATCGGCGCCGTAATCGGCCCGGGCGGAAAGGTAATCCAGGGCATCCAGGAAGAGAGTGGCGCAACCGTCAGCATTGACGAAATCGACCAGCAGGGCTACATCGAAGTCGCAGCCCCCAACAAGGACGCCATTGACCGCGCTCTGTCAATGATCCGCGCCATTGTCGCTCAGCCTGAAGAGGGCGAAGTCTACACCGGAAAAGTCATGACAATCCAGGACTTCGGCGCCTTCGTTCAGTTCATGCCCAACCGCGACGGCCTGCTCCATATCTCAGAAATTTCATGGGACCGCCTGCCCGACATGGAAGCATCCGGCCTCAAAGAGGGTGACGAAGTAACCGTCAAGCTCATTGAAATAGACAAGAAGACCGGCAAATATCGCCTGTCGATGCGCGCACTGCAACCCAAGCCCGAAGGCTGGGTTGAACGTCCGCGCGAACCGCGCCGTCCGCGTCCCGAAGGAGGCGACGGCGAGCGTCGGGAACGTCGCGACCGCGGCGACCGTGGCCCGCGTTCACCGCGCCGCCCGCAGTAAGGGCCGTCGCCAACAACTCTGACAAACCGAAACTCAGAAGAGGCTGTAGCGTAAACTAAGGTTTACGGCGCAGCCTCTTCCGTGTTATACGGCGAGAGCGGATTTATTGGGGATCACACATTGTTTTTTTGTTTTGCGAAAAAAATTGTAACTTTGCAGCCATAAAAGGCAGTGGCCTAACATATTGTTGAAAGCGTTTTTGCTTTAGCCTTCACTACGAAATCGCCAAATTTCTTATATCCTGAGGGACGAAGCAGTCACAAAACGCTCATGCTTGTCGTTTATCCACTCCCCGACAAGGGGTATCGATATCCGATAAGGCGTGGGAGTGGACTGTTTATTTCAGGATAGGCGTTTGGCGATGCCCGTGGTGAGATAGACTGAACATCGTTCCACGCTTTTTCTTTTATCACATTTTTTTTCGTCGATTGCAGGAATGATGGCGACATGGAAACACTATGAAACATAAATCATTTCTAAAGTGGCTGTCCTTATCCGCTCTTTTCTCAGTCTCCTTTGTCGTGAAAGCCGCGGATGATGCTTATGCCTACAAAATGCTGTCTTTCAATGACGGCAGTGACAACTTCGATGGATGGATCCGTACCGACGGAACAAATTCCAAGACCTATTCATCACGGCTTCCTGAGAATTACAGTAAAATCGGCCTTACATGCTGGGCTTTTTCCATGTATGCCTGGAGCAATATGGGCGAATCGTGTTTCCCCCATCAGTTTCCCTCCTCAATCGAGGTAAAGAAGGACTCTCAGTCAGAATGGAACCATGTCACAATAAAAGACAAATATTTCTTCAACATTCCCGAGGGTTATGACCAGATAAGAGTTACATTCGGCTACTCCGCGCCAATGATAATGACCCTTGGTGAACCCATTAAGGAGACTGAAGAAATAAAACTCACCGAATTCCCGGAGATGGATATCCTTGTCGGAACTCTCACCGGCAGAGGAATTCTTGCGGAAGGAGAACAAAATAAAGTGGTAGAAATAAGCATCCCATGCACTTCAGCCGCCGGACTGTCTCAGGCATTCGCATCAATAACTCATTCAAGCTTCTATGTAAAGGAGAATGCCGATGCAGGATATCGATTCATACAAGCCATTGGTCCTACGTCGTTGAGCGCGACGGCAGTGACGACAGACAACCGCAACGTTGCAATGCCTCTGTATGGAATCTCTAAATCTTCTGTTTCCTCAGCCGAACTCGCTTGCCTGCTTCCAAAAAATATTGCGGCGATACGTATCCGCTGGGAGTTTGAGGATGTTCCTTCTTATCCCACAGAAACAGGAATCGATTATTATTATCCGGTCTACGTCAGGTCGAACCCGTCGGATGGCGCCCTTGAAGAATGTGAATGTGAATTCCTGGTTATCACCCAGGCCGCAGGTCCCGGCAACGAGACTGTCGCCGTTTCAAAGGATCTGCGTCTTGCGACAGATGCGGCCGTGTGGTACGACATTGACGGCGACGGAGTCAAAGAGTGGGTCGTTGATTCTTACGACAAATATGAAGGCAACACGTATAAGAAATACGGCGGACTGAGCAAATTCAACGCCGACTATGCAGGATGCCTGTCGCTGAACAATAAGTTCCCTTCCATATCGGGTTGGGTAAAATATTCTCCCGCCCACGATATGATGGTATACTCAAAAGATCCCCAAAAATCTATGATCTATACTGTCAACGGCACTGAAGCCACCTTGGTGACCGAGACAGCACATACGCCGGCACTGCTCGACTTCAACAACGACGGCAGTCCCGACTTCTGGCTCGACAGCGGCAACGTCGGCCGAGCGACTCCCGACCATATTCTGACAGCCGATGCCAATGGAGTGTTACAGACAGAAAACCTTGTGACAATTACCCCGAATGAGTATTACAATTATGTAATATCCAAGCCGTCAAGCGGTCTCGGTTCAGGACTGTCGTTCGTAGGAGACACGCCGGACAAGTCAAAGACTCCCGGAACATTCAGCACCTACGACCTCATTGACCTCAACAACGACGGTTATCTTGACTTTGTCAACGGTACGACCGGACGCTATCTGCTTAATACCGGAGACGGACGATACATGGACGATACTTTCGGCGGTACGGTCGTTTTCCGTGATTTTGACGGCGATGGCATAACCGATATGTTGTCATACGACGATTCTGAAAAATCAATCAGCGTATATCTGCAACGCTTTGACGGAAATACGGTCACCCGCCAGCTGTTCAAAGGACTTAAGTGCGGAAAGCAGGTGTGGTGCCGGGACTTTGACCGAGACGGGGACATTGACATTTTAGTTCCGTTCAACGGCTCTGACAACGGTGGCCAATCTTACCTGGTTATGTTCGAGAACACCGGAAACGGAAACTTCAAAAAACATGAAAACTTCATTGACGGCGGCTATGACTTCCACGCTTTGACAGACTGGAACGCCGACGGCAAATACGAAATCTTATCAGTAAGTTCTGAACATCCTGTCAAAAGTTTTGCGGTCAATGGCATGAAAGTGGCCTCTACCCCTCAGGATTTAGGCTCGCTGTCAGTATCGATTAACGAATACTCCAAAACATATGAATTATTGACCGGCGACGTGGACAACTCAGGCCGGACCCGCATTATATCCACTCACGGCATGCTGACCCCCGAGACGTCGCAACGCAACAGCCGTCCGCAAGCCCCCGCCGCTCCCGTCGCAGTTTACGATGCCAAGTCAGAGATACTGACCGTATCATGGGCTACGGCCAATGACCGTGAAACGGCCCCTGCCGACCTGACCTATGAACTGCGCATCGGCACGGCCGATGGTCTCGGCGACATAGTCTACGCCCATGCATCAGCCGACGGAAAGCGTCTGAACATGCTCCAAGGCAATTGCGGATACTCGCTCCACCGTCGTTTCAACACCTCGTCATGGCCGCAAGGCAAGATTTACGTATCAGTTCAAGCCATTGACGATGGAGGTCTCGGCTCGGAGTTCAGCCAACCGGCTATGTTTGAGAAACGCCATCCCGCCGCTTCATTCTCAATCACCACACCAGACATATTGGCCGTAGGCGACCGTCTGACCCTGCGCGTCACATCGGCTTTGACAGACGGACTCAACGCTTCGTGGAACCTTGACGGCGCAACAGTGATTGCCGAATCGGATGCCGAAACCGTAATCAGCTATTCAAGCCCCGGCAAAAAAGAGATTACCCTGACCGTTACCGATGCCGCCGGCAACAGTTCGTCACATCAACGCACCGTTGACATCGCTCCGGCCAAGGTCACTCCCTATCCTCACGACTCGGCCGGACTCCCTTTCTACGGTATCCTGGCTGCTTTTGATATGGATCTCGACGGTAAGACAGAACTTATGGCGTCGCCAGATAATGGACAAGCCTTTTACGAGGGTGACGAAAACGGAACCTACACTCCGGTGAAACGACTTTTCAACACGTCCGTAGACTGCTCGTTCAACGGCCAGATTCCTCAAATCGTAGACATAAACCGTGACGGCCTGCCCGACATATTTGCCCGTGGATACGACGGCTCATCCTATATAGCGCATTTTATAAACGAGGATGACAAATCGATGCAATACAACCGTACCAATATAGAATATGACGGTGTGGATATAAAAAAACCGATGGTCGATTTCGATAACGACGGACTGAAAGATTACCCGTTGGCAAGAAATTCAGGCGACTACCTGACATTCACCGATGAGCTTCACTGGTCGTTGGGATATAATGCTCATTATACCGACCTGAACGGAGACGGACTCGTTGACATCATTACCGTAGAAACTGATAAAATGACTCAGTATGTCAACCGGGGTAATTTCCAGTTTGAGGTTATAAAAACCGTCGAAGATGAGAGACTGACCACTTACGGATATCTCGGCGACTTCGACGGCAACGGCAAAGACGATTATGCGTGGTGTCAATTATCAAAGTATACATACTACTGCGACTTTCTGCTCGTGCGTTGGGATGATGGCAGCACAACTGAGATTCCTGCGCCTGACGGAACTCAATTCACGGGTATCCATGCAATGTTCGACTTTGACAATAACGGATGTCAGGACATCATAGTCAAAACCCGAAGTGATTATAACGTCATGATTCTCTTCAATCCCGACCATACATATGAAACTGTCAGGATATCTGACCCCGACATGGACAACCTGTCATATCTCCGTACCGACGGCCGGATAGGACTGGGACACACCATCATAACATGCAAGCCCAACACGCCGCCCACGGCACCCACCGGACTGCGTGTGTCGCAGAACAGCAATGCTGTGGTGATTGAATGGAACCGCGCCACAGACAACGAAACCCCGTCAACGGTGCTGCGTTACAATATCTCGGTCAAGAAAGCGGGAGCCGAAGGTGAAGGCGCCTACCACATCTCGCCGCTCAACGGCGGTAAGAACGGTGTGCCGGTACCGTCAAACGTACATCTTCTGCCGTCTACCATGCTCACCATACCGCTCTCGTCAATAGCCGAAGGCGAATATGAGGTCAAGATTCAGGCTGTGGACACGCAATTGTTACAAGGTGATTTCTCAGAAACAGTAAAATTCTCCGTTGTTGCCAATGCCGCGGTCGACATGCCTACGGCCACTATGGTGGGCGCTCCCATACAAGTGCGCATAAATGCTGGCTTCTCCGTTGCCGACATTGACTTCGGCACAGATGCCCAGATTGAATCGGCCACCGGCAACACTGCCACCGTCTACTGGACCACAGAAGGTCTGAAAGAGGTCAAGGCCGGAAAACTGGTATCGCAGATTTATGTCAATCCGCGTCTCGACGCCTCGTTCTCTCTTCCCGAAACCATTTATGAAGGAGACCGGGTGATAATGAACTGCGACAATACCCACCCCGACCTTTGGGAAGCGTCGACCGGCTTTCTTGAACAGCACATATACTTTAAGCCGGTCAGCGATATTCCGGCCGTCAGCGTGCAGGCAATCGATGACCACACGGCCGAGCTGTGCATCACCGGCATGGCCGGCGGCACGTGGAACCTGCGCCACTCCATCACCGAAAGCTATGGATCAGACGTATACCGAGTGCAGGTCCGTGCAACCCGACATCCTGAAATGCCTGCGATAAGTCTCGTTGACATTGACGAAACGACAGGCAAGCACCGTCTGTCATGGAATCTACCGGCTCACCTCCAGGACATTGCCACCCACGTCAACATCTACAAGGAGACATCGCGCACGGGCGAATACCGCATAGTGGCCGAATGTCCTGTAACAGAGACCGACTATGTTGACAATGAATCGACACCGGCCGTTGTGGCTTCGCGCTATGCTCTGAGTTTCGGAACCTCATATGGAGAGACAGTCATGTCCGGACTCCACCGCCCTATCCACGTGATGATAAATAAAGGCGCCGCCAGCAACAGCTGGAACCTTTCATGGGGGAAATATGAAGGTCGCGAAATAACCTCATACCGCATCTTGCGCGGCACTTCGGCCGAATCGCTGGAGTACATTGATGAGGTTTCGGGCGGAATATCTTCCTATACCGATTTTTCAGCTCCCGCCGGCGAATGTTACTATGCCATTGAGGTTCTTATCGATAGCCCGGCCATGCTGACTCCGAAACAGACGCCGGCCCATAGCCGCACAGCATCCCGCTCCAATGTGGTGTCCACAGCCGATGCCGGCTCCGTGGTCTTTGCTTCCGGCATAAGCATCAGCAGCGAAACCGGCTCGTTCAATATCACTGCCACAGAAAGCGTTACGCTCCAGTTTCTTGCGCAGATCTCACCGGCCAACGTATCAATCCACCGTGTGGACTGGATTGTGATATCCGGCTCCGACGTAGTGACCGTAAATGAAAACGGAGTCGTAACGGCCATCGGCAACGGATCGGCAGTGATCGCCGCTTATGCAACCGATGGCTCCGGAGTTTATGGCGAAGCAACCGTCACCGTCAATGACTTCTCCGGCATTGAAAACGTAGTGACCGAAAAAGCCAACGGTAAATTATCAATAACCCGGACCGATACCGAAATTGAGATTTCAGGCATTGAAGCCGACGAGACACATCCCGCAATCATCCGCATCTATAATACGAGCGGAGTATTATTAAAGATGCTGTCGTCCTCCGGTCGCAGCAAACGAGTGAACATCTCCGGACTGCCAAACGGAGTATACATCGTCAGCTCACATAGCAGTCAATCACTCCAAAGCGGACGATTTATAGTGCGCTGACATATTTCCAGCTTCAACCGGCTCAGATGGGCCGCGAGGCGGTGTTCGAAACCGAACGCCGCCTCTTTTTATTTCAGGATTTGCGCATTTGCGGAAATTTTCGTAAATTTGCGCGCTAATATTCCAATCCTGAAATAATAATCAAACCAATTAATTAAAAGTTATTTATCTAAACACATGAACAGCAAAGGTTCTTTGGGAAGCATCGTGGCCGGTGTAATCGCCATCTTCCTGGTACTCATCTGCCTGTTCTATCTGTCGTTCTCATGGAAGGGTTCACAGATTGAAAATCAGGGCAAAGAGTACGCCGTAGCAGTGGCCGGCGGAGACAACACCTCCGACGCCTACACCGGTGCCTACAAGCACTACATGGATTCCGTAGCACAGGAGCCCGTCTATATGGGCTACACCTATGCAGAGGTACAGCGCTGGGGCGTGGGCCTCGGTCTTGACCTCAAAGGCGGTATGAACGTGACCCTCCAGGTCAACATGGGCGATATGCTCAAGTCAATGGCCGCCGATCCTAACGGCACGACTCTCCGCCGCGCCGTCATCGCGACCGACTCTATTGCCGGCGTCGCTCCCGAAACTGAATATGTCGAGACCTTTATCGAACAGTACAAGAAGGCCTCAGCCAACCCCAACGTTGACTTCTCAGTTGTCTTCCCTGACCTGATTACCTCAAACGGCACCAACTACGGTTCCGTTGCCCAGAAACTGAAAGACGAAGCTCAGGACCGCGTCAACACATCGGCAACCAACGTGCTTCGCAACCGTATCGACGCCTTTGGCGTTGTTTCGCCCAACATTCAGGTTCTCCAGGGCAAGCAGGGCCAGATTCTGCTCGAACTTCCCGGCGTTAAAGAACACGAGCGCGTGCGCGACCTCCTTCAGCGCTCTGCAAACCTCGAGTTCTACGAAATGTTTGACGCCGTTGACTATGCTTCCGCCCTCGGCCAGGCACTCCAGAACGACACGACCGGCACTGTCCTCGGCATGCTGAATCCGGTTGCCCAGGGTCCCGTAGTCGGCTATGCCCGCGCAAAGGATAAAGACGCCATCATCAAATGGTTCAACACCCCCGAGGTGAAATCCCTTTTCCCCAACACCCTGAAATTGGCCTGGAGCAATAAGGCAATGAAGCCCGAATATGTCGGCGGACTCAAGGACGTCTACCAGCTCGTTGCCCTCCGCACCGACCTCGACCCCGAGACCCACGAACAGCGTCCCCGCATGAACGGCGACAACATCGTTGACGCAAGCACCGACTTCGACACCATGCGCGGCCAGACCGTCAACATGCGCATGAACTCTGAAGGCGCACGCCAGTGGGCCGCAGTTACCCGCGCCAACGTCGGCAAACCCGTAGCAATCGTTCTTGACGATGTTGTTTACTCTTACCCCGTAATCAACACCGTTATCGAAGGCGGCTCGTCGGAAATCACCGGCGACTTCACCGTTCAGGAAGCACAGGACCTTGCAAACGTCCTCAAGTCAGGTAAGATGACTGCCCGCGTGAGCATCATCTCCGACATGGTTGTCGGTCCCTCGCTCGGCGCCCAGGCAATCCATGACGGCCTCTGGTCGTTCATCATCGCCATCGTGCTGCTGATGATCTTCATGTGCTGCATCTATGGCCTCATCCCCGGCCTCGTTGCCAACCTCGGCCTGATTCTTAACGTATTCTTCACCTTCGGCATCCTTGCTTCATTCCAGGCTGTGCTGACCCTCTCCGGTATCGCCGGTATTGTCCTCGCCCTTGGTATGGCCGTTGACGCCAACGTGCTTATCTTCGAGCGCGCCAAAGAAGAACTCCGCGCAGGCAAGAACGCCCGCACCGCGATTGCCGACGGTTACTCCAACGCCTTCTCCGCAATCTTTGACTCCAACCTGACCTCAATCATCACCGGCATCATTCTGCTGCTGTTCGGCACCGGCCCCATCAAGGGCTTTGCAACCACGCTGATCATCGGCCTCTGCTGCTCATTCTTTACCGCCGTTTATCTGACCCGCATCGTCTTCATTCTCGGCGCCAAGTCCAAGCCCTTCGAAAAGCTCACCTTCGACACTAAGCTGAGCCGCAACATGTTCCTCAATGCTCACTATAACTTCCTCGGCACTCGCAAGACCTCCTTCACCATCGCCGGCGTAGTTATCGTGGCCATCATCTGCTCTCTCGTCTTCCGCGGACTCAATCAGGGCATCGACTTCTCCGGCGGCCGCAACTACGTCGTGAAGTTCGACCATCCCGTCGAAGCCGACAAGATTCAGCAGGCAATCGCACCCCACTTCGATGGCGCCGGACTCTCCGTCATCACCATCGAGAACAAGAACCAGGTACGCGTGTCAACCAACTACAAGATCAACGACAACTCGCCCGAGGTTGAACGCGAAATCCAGGATATACTCTTCGAAGCACTCTCGCCCGAAATGAACGGCATCACCTTCGAACAGTTCACCACTACGGATACCGACCACGGCCTGATTCAGTCACAGAAGGTTGGTCCCTCAGTGGCTGACGATATGAAGACCGACGCTTATATCGCCGTCACCATAGCCATGATTGCGATGTTCCTCTACATCCTTCTGCGTTTCCACAACGTAGCCTTCTCGCTTGGCGCTCTCGCTGCCGTTGCATTCACCACATTCACCATCATCGGCTTCTACAGTTTCTGCTGGGGTCTCGTGCCGTTCTCAATGGAGATTGACCAGACCTTCATTGCAGCGATTCTAACTGTTATCGGTTATCAGATTAACGATACCGTGGTTGTCTTCGACCGTGTGCGTGAAAACGTCCAGCTCTATCCTAAACAGAAATTCTTTGATCTGGTCAACCGCTCGATCAACTCGACCCTCGGCCGTACGATTATGACCTCCGGATCTACCCTTCTGGTACTTCTGAGCATCTTCATTCTCGGCGGAGAAGCAATCCGTTCGTTCACCTTCGCAATGATTTGCGGCGTAATCGTCGGCACCCTCGCCACCATCTACATTGCCGCTCCCGTTGCATACCTGACCGACAGAAAGCGCGCCAAGAAGGCCTAACCGTCTTCCCTCCCCTACCCTGCAATTTTATCAAAGAGAGTCAAGAGTCACACAATGACCCTTGACTCTCTTAATAATATTATTGCCGCTCCCCTGTGCGTTAGCGGAGGCTGAACACTTCCTCAAATTGCAAAAAAATCATTAATTTTGCACAATTAATTCTACAAACGTTACACAATGACAGTCTATTTGAACGAAAAACCGATAATGGCAGCGGATTTGACCCCGCTGGCCGTAATTCTTCAGCAGCAGGGCATATCTCCGGCCGGCAAAGCCGTGGCTCTGAACGAAATTGCCATTCCACCTTCTCTATGGGCTGAAACCCTGCTCCACGACGGAGACAAAATCCTTGTCTTCCGCGCCTTCTACGGAGGATGAGAGAGATTGAAAATACAGAATTCAGGCACACACCTGTCCTGCCGTTTTCTGTATTTTGCATAAAAGAATTTTAATCCCTTAAATTTTTTCACAAAGTGTTACAATTCATAACTCATTCATCCGACCGTCTTTCAATTCCCGAACAGGTTCGTCTTGCAATCGAAGGCGGTTGCCGCTGGATTCAACTCAGAATGAAAGACGCGACCGATGCCGAAGTGGCTGAGATGGCCCGCGAGATTATCCCCATTTGCCGTGACAATGAAACGATTCTCGTCATTGATGACCGCGTCGACGTTGTAATGGAGACGAAGGTCCATGGAGTTCACCTCGGCAAAAACGACATGGAGCCGGCCAAAGCCCGCGAATTTCTCGGCCCGCACGCAATCATTGGCTGCACGGCCAACACTTCCGACGAGATACTCGCCCTGGCCCGCCTCGACATTGATTACATCGGCCTTGGCCCTTTCCGATTCACAACCACAAAAGAAAAACTCGCCCCAACGCTCGGCCTTGAGGGCTACCGCAAGATCGTCAGCGAAGTCCGTGCGGCCGGATGCGAGTTGCCGATAGTGGCCATCGGCGGCATCACGCCCGACGACGTCCCCGCACTGCTCGAAACCGGAGTGAACGGCATTGCCATGAGCGGAGCAATCATCAACGCATCCGACCCCGCCGCCACCGTGCGTTCCATACTTGATGAAGGGGGCCGGAAAAACTAAAATATTTGTTAAATATTTGCGAGCCGAGGGGGAATTTTGTAACTTTGGTCAGCCAAATTGCCGGATTCTCTCTCACTCCAAGGCTCTTCTCGGTCAGGTCTATGGCTCAGGCTCGCGCCCGATATTGCTGGCGCCGAGCCGGTTGACTACGCTATATAATAAAAAAATAAACATAAATGACCGAAAAATGGAACTCAAGAGCCACAAACCACTCCGACTTCCACCCACATTCAGCTGAAGCTGACAGCCAACGCCCTCTAAAGGAGCGTTTCGCCTCGACACCGGTAGTTGTCAAACTGCTGGCAGAACGGGATGTAACCACTCCGGAAGAGGCGCATAAATTCTTCAGTCCCTCGCTCAATGACCTCCACGATCCATTCCTGATGCCGGGAATGGACGTCGCGGTGGGCCGTCTGAACGAGGCTATGGGGTCTAAGGAAAGAATTCTGGTTTATGGCGACTATGACGTAGACGGAACCACGGCCGTGGCGCTCGTCTACAAGTATCTGTCGCAGTTCTACTCGCAGATTGACTATTACATTCCGGGCCGCTATGACGACGGCTATGGAATATCCAAGCATGTTGTTGACGAAGCTGCCGCGCGCGGCATCAAGCTCATCATCATTCTTGACTGCGGAATCAAGGCAAACGAGGAAATCGCCTATGCGAAAACCCTCGGCATTGATTTCATTATTTGTGACCATCACGTGGCCGGAGCGGAGCTTCCGGATGCCGTTGCAATCCTCAACCCGAAGCTTGAGGGCAGCACCTATCCTTTCTCTCATCTGAGCGGATGCGGCGTCGGATTCAAGTTGATGCAGGCTTTCGCAATCAGTAACGGACTGCCCCAGGGACCGCTCGACGCCCTGCTCGACCTCGTTGCGGTCAGCATCGCGGCCGACATTGTGCCGATGATTGGCGAAAACCGCATCCTGACCTACCACGGTCTGCGCCGGCTGAACTCAAATCCGAACATGGGTCTGCGCGGAATCATGAAAATCTGCGGACTGACCGGCCGCGAAATCACCATCACCGACGTAATCTTCAAGATAGGACCGAGAATAAACGCTTCCGGGCGCATGCAGAGCGGTCGCGAGGCTGTTGACCTCCTCGTCAGCCGTGACGCGGCTGACGCCCTCGAAAAGGCCCGTGCAATCGACGGCTACAACTCGGACCGCAAGGAACTTGACAAGGTGATAACCGAGGAGGCCAACGCCATTCTCGAATCAAGGGGCGATCTTGACTCGGACCGTAAGTCTATTGTTATCTACAATGAATCATGGCACCGTGGCATCATCGGCATCGTTGCGTCACGCCTGACCGAGGACTATTATAAACCCGCCGTAGTCCTCACCCTGACCAACGGCATAGCCTCAGGCTCGTCACGCTCGGTCCAGGGTTTCGATATCTACTCGGCCGTGGAGTCGTGTGCCGACCTGCTTGAGAACTTCGGCGGCCACACATACGCCGTCGGCCTCTCGATGAAACCGGAAAACATCAAGGAATTTGCCCGCCGGTTCGAGGAATATGTAGCCGCCAACATCACTCCGGCCCAGATGAAACCCGCCTGCGAAATCGACGCGGACATTACCCTGAGCGACGTGACGACGGATTTGCTCCACGCCTTGCGCCGATTCAATCCGTTCGGTCCGGGCAACACCAAGCCGGTTTTCCGGACCCGCCGGGTGCGGGACGCCGGAACCTCGAAAGTTGTCGGCAAACAGCTTGAACACATCAAGCTTGACCTTCTTGACCCGACAACCGCCGAGCCTGTCAACGCAATAGCCTTTAACTTTGCTGATAAGTTTGAACGCATCAGCGCAGGCGACCCCTTCACCCTTGTCTACACAATCGAGGAGAACAAGCACCATGCCGCAGGCTCCCCGATTCAGCTCCTCATTAAGGAAATTAACTTCGAATAAACCCAACGACAGGTCAATGACTCCCCGCGAAGTCCTGTTCAAGCATTGGGGCTACCGGGATTTCCGACCCCTCCAAGCCGAGATTGTCGACTCTGCCCTTAGCGGAGCCGACACGCTTGGATTGCTCCCGACGGGCGGTGGGAAGAGCATTACGTTTCAGGTGCCGGCGCTGCTGATGCCCGGATTGACAATCGTCGTTACCCCGCTGATTTCGCTGATGAAGGACCAGGTTGACAACCTGCGCGCCCATGACATTCCTGCAACCTATGTCCACAGCGGCCTGACGCGCGCCGAAGCTCGCCTCGGACTGCAAAAGGCCGAACTTGGCAAGGTAAAGTTTCTATATATCAGCCCCGAACGGCTCCAGAGCGAGCGCTTCCGGCAACGCCTGAAAGACTTCAATGTCTCGATGATTGTTGTAGATGAGGCCCACTGTATATCTCAGTGGGGCTACGACTTCCGCCCCTCATATCTCCACATTGCCGCTCTTCGCGATATATTCCCGTCGGCTGTTGTGATGGCGCTTACGGCAAGCGCCACGGTGCCGGTTGCCGATGACATATGCCGGCTGCTGCGGTTCCGTCCAGGCTTTCGCTTGTTCCGCAAGAGTTTTGCACGACCTAATATCAGTTATATTGTCCGCTACACTGAGAATAAGCCTGAACGGCTGCTGACAGTGCTTAAAAACACCCTCGGCTCCGCTATTGTCTACGTCCGCTCGCGCAAGCGCACACGCGAAATCTCGGAACTGCTGACTGCCGAAGGCATCCCGGCCGACTTCTATCATGCCGGACTGGCCCCAGAAGACAAAGACCTCAAGCAACAGACATGGAAAGACGGACGCTCGCGCGTTATGGTGGCAACTAACGCCTTCGGCATGGGCATCGACAAACCGGACGTCCGCGTCGTTGTCCACTACGACCTGCCCTCGTCGATTGAAGAATACTATCAGGAAGCGGGACGAGCCGGGCGTGACGGCAATCCGAGTTTCGCCGTGGTGATTGCCTCGATGCGTGACAAGGGCGTGCTTTCCCGCCGCCTGGCCGAAGCCTTTCCTCCACGCGAATATATCGCTGACATATACGAAAAAGCGTGTCTGTTTGTTGATCTTGCCCTGGGTGAAGGCTTCAATCAGGTTTTTGACTTCGACTTCGGGCAATTCGTCAGGCAAAACAGGCTTCAGGAGGCTCCGGCAAGGGCATCACTGAAACTGCTTTCCCTGGCCGGATACATGGAATTCGTCGAGGATGTCGACGCGCGCGCCCGAGTAATGATGACGGCTACAAAGACAGACCTTTACGCAATGAGCCTTGAACCCACTCAGGACGAAGTCCTTCAGTTTATTCTACGCAACTGTTCCGGAGTTTTCGCCGACTACGTCAACATTTCCGAAACCGTCATTGCCTCAAGGCTACAGATGACCCCTGAAGAGGTCTATCACGCCCTGCTCGGACTGACACGCGCCCATGCGCTCCATTACGTTCCGAGGCGCCAACAACCCTATCTTTACTTTCCATCGCGCCGCGTCTTTGCCAAACATATTGAACTTCCGCGAGAAATCTACGACCGCCGACGCGAAAGCATGAAGCAGCGAATCGACGCCATGAAGCGCCTGGTCTTTAACCCTGAGGTTTGCCGGCCAAATGTTATTCTCGAATACTTCGGCGAAACGCCTGACTGCGCATGCGGCATCTGCGACACATGTCGAGCAGCCAGAACGGCGTCCACCTCCTCAGATGAAGCCAGCCGCAACCGCGAAATCAGCCTTATCAAGAGTCTCGCTTCTCCCGGAATCGAACTCCGCGATCTCATCAGACGTTCAAAACTAAACCCCGAACGGGCAACCGACCTCATACGCTCGCTGCTCGAGTCAGGCGAACTAATCCTCAACCCTCAACAAACAAAAGTCACCACATGCAAGCACCATTAGCCGAGCGGATGCGTCCGCAAACTCTCGACGACTACATAGGCCAGACCCACCTCGTCGGTCCCGATTCAATATTGCGTCGCATGATTGAACAGCAGCGCGTTGCCTCCTTCATTCTCTGGGGGCCTCCGGGAGTCGGAAAAACAACCCTGGCGCGCATCATTGCCAATTCGACAAATTCGTCCTTCTATACTCTCTCGGCCGTCCACGCAGGCGTCAAGGAAGTACGCGAAGTGATTGAGCGCTGCCGGGCCGATCAGCGCTCAATGTTCTCGACCGGACGGCCCATTTTGTTCATTGACGAAATCCACCGTTTCAGCAAGTCGCAACAGGATTCGCTGCTGGGAGCTGTTGAGAGCGGCGTTGTGACCCTTATTGGCGCCACGACGGAAAATCCATCGTTTGAAGTAATCAGGCCGCTCTTGAGCCGCGCACAGGTTTACACGCTAAAGCCCCTCGAGGCCTCAGAACTCCAGACCCTGCTCGACCACGCGCTGACACGTGACGAGATACTCTCGGGAATGGATGTCCGCGTTGAGCAAACCGACGCCCTTTTCCGCTTTTCGGGCGGCGATGCGCGTAAACTCCTCAATATCCTTGACCTGCTCGAACAGTCTACTCCGGCAGGCAAACCTCTCATAATCAATGATGCAACGGTCACAGACCGCCTTCAGGAAAATCCCGCAGCCTATGATAAAGGCGGCGAAATGCACTATGATATCATTTCCGCCTTTATCAAAAGTGTACGCGGCTCAGATCCCGATGCCGCAATTTACTGGCTTGCGCGTATGGTTGCCGGCGGCGAAGACCCCGAATTCATAGCGCGCCGCCTCGTGATTCTCGCCGCCGAAGACATTGGCCTTGCCAACCCCAACGCCCTGCTCCTTGCAAATGCCACTTTCGACGTCGTGAAGAAAATCGGCTGGCCTGAAGGGCGAATCCCCTTGGCTGAATGTACCGTCTATCTGGCAACCTCGCCCAAATCAAACTCCGCCTACCTGGCGATTAACTCCGCCCTGGCTGAAGTTGGCAAAAGCGGCGACCTGCCCGTGCCGCTCCATCTGCGCAACGCCCCAACCTCGCTGATGAAAGAAATGGGCTACGGCGCCGACTACAAATACCCACACGACTATCCCGGCCACTATGTGCGCCAACAGTACCTCCCCGATGCCCTTTCCGGCACGCGCTTCTATCAACCCGCTGACAACGCCCGCGAATCTCCCCGCAAATAGCCGGGCGCGGAATGCGGCGTCGGAGGTCAAGGGAGGGAGAGAGGATAGGATGCGGGTGGAACTCCGCGACGACGGACGGCAATTGTTGCCTTGGGCAGGCAGAAGTTGACGGCGTCAGGAATTTGTTGCCCACCGGGCAGGAATTGAACGGAGGCCGAGGAGTGGGGGAGCGAAGTGAAAAGCATTTCGGCCTCGGAAGGGTTGACGATGCGTGCGGATGGAAGGGCGCGATGTAAAATATCGAGGGCTTTGTCAGCCCCGGGACCACTGGCTGCGACGGTTGCCGGATTGAAATAGACGGCCGTGCGGTAAAGCAACCGATCGTAAGGGTCACGGATTGTGTGGAAATCATAGTAGGGTAAGGTTTCGCGCACAACGAGTCGAACAAAACGGAACGCAAAAGGGGAGTGAACCGTGAAACCACGGCTCACTCTGAATCGCTTTATCAGATAACTGAGTTTATTCAACACGCCGACGCAAACTAACGATAATGCCGAGAATAAGGAGCAGATAAATAGCCCCGATGGCGATATAGGCAATTGTATCGGTTGTGCGCACACTCTGAGGACGGAAGGTCATCACTATTTCACCGGAACCGGCCGGAAGACGGATTGCCCTCAGGATATAGTCAACGCGCGCCAACGGCACGTCTTTGCCATTGACCGTTACGGTCCATCCCCAGGGGAAATAGACTTCGGAGAAGACGGCAACACGGTCGCCGTCGGCCTTATAGTCAAACCGGAGCCGGTCAGGGGCATAAGAAGTGAGGCGAATTTCATCACCCGGAGCGGGAGCGGAAGCCTCACCCAGGATGGCACGGAAGCGGGAGTCGGCAACGGCAGTCAGGCGCGGATTGATTGATTCAAGAGCGTCCATTTCAGCATCGGCACCGTCAACATAGTCAACCCGATTGACGAACCATGCGTTGCCATAGGCGTTTTCATTCAGCACGGGAGGTTGCGAAGGGTCAACGATGATATATTTGGTGTTCAGCATGTCAAGAACGTTGAGATGGGATCGCAGCCAAGCAACATCGGCGGGGTCATACTGAGCGGCTACGGAGTCGGAACGCAGTTCGAGCAGGGAGAGAATCTCCGGCCGAGCAACGTAGGCGAGATGGCGGTCAATGAGGTCCTGATAGCGCGTCAGCTTGGCGGCATGATAGCCACCTATAGCCTTATGGAAATAACTTGGCTCAGCCGACGAGAATTTCTGGACGTCCAAAACCCTGTAATCAGGGTCAGGATCGGCAAGAATCATGCGGTCGGCAACTGAAGCCTCAAACGGAGTTTCGGCGGCAGGAGCCGTGAAACTGTCATGGTTCAGATAACGACGGTCTGCAGTAAAGAGGTCGACAAGCACGGCCAGTCCGACAATGGCGACAGCATAACGCGCACCCAACTTGCCGCGACTGAAAGCCACAAGGGCAAGCAGTCCCACGGCAATAAACAGGAAGGAGCGCAGAGCGTCAGTCTTGACTAACTGAAGGCGCATCTGCTCGGCAGCCTGTAGGACGGCAGGATAGTCAGCAATGTTGAAGTCCTGGGGTAGGGCGCCGTAGGCCACATACTGGGCAATTGTCTGCTGGTCACGCTCGCCCATGACGGCCTGGCCGAACATTGAGGGAGCGAAAATTCCAACCGCACAGAAGAACAAGCAGATTCCGAACGACCATGCGAGAGGCTTACGCATTGACTTCCAAGGATTTTCAGCACGAATAAATTTACGAAGCCCAAGAATGGCCAGCAAAGGAATCGTGAACTCTGCAATAACAAGAATCGACTCTACGGTGCGAAACTTTGAATAACCGGGCATAAAGTCAATGAAAAGGTCCGTAAACCACATCATGTTGCGACCCCATGCAAGGAAAACAGAGAGCAGCGTCAGAATGACAAGCGCCCATTTCAGAGGCCCTTTGACAACAAAACAGCCAAGAAGGAAAAGCGCCATGATTATGGCTCCGACATAGACGGGACCGTTCGTACCCTCGGCGCCCCCGAAGTAGGGTCCGAAAAGTTGCAGGAGTGTCATTTCGCCTCCCTGACGCATCAGGCGGGCGCCCTCGTCCGTATCAGTGAGCGAAGTCGGGACCATGTTGCCGCGGAGTGGCTTGGCCGATGCTCCGCCCTTGATATCGGGAATCAGCAGGGAGAAAGTCTCGCCGGTTCCATAAGAGTACATAGTAATATAGTCGCGATCAAGTCCGCCTGTCGACGTTGAAGAGGCGGCTTGTGTCCGGGTCAGCTCAGAGTGCTGGCCGCGCATTGTCTGCTTGGAGTACTCGTAAGTGTGGTACAGATTCGGGGCATTGGCCGCGACGGCAAGACACATTGCTCCGGCCAGGACGGCGGTATTGACGCCCCACTGTTTCAGACGTCCGGCACGGAAAGACTCAACGCCGTAGGCAATCACGAATCCGGCCATGACCCAGGCGAAGTAGTAAGACATCTGAATATGGTTGGACGAAATCTGCAAGGCCATGAAAAGAGCCGCCAGTGCAACACCAAGCCAGCGCCTGCCGCGATATATCAGCACAAGGCCGGCAATCGTCGGCGGAACATAAGAGAGAGTGATAAACTTCCAAAGATGGCCCGCTCCGATAATGATTACGAAATAAGAACTGAGACCCCATGCAATGGCTCCGGTCAGGGCTAATCCCGGCCGGCAGCGCATTGCCAGCAGCAGAATCAGCATTCCGAGCATCATCATGCAGAGCAGATTGGCAGGCTGGGGGAGCCAAAGCCCATAGAGACTGTTGAGCCAGGAGAAGAGAGCCGTTGAGTTGTAGCTCGGGGCTATCTGGAAGGCAGGCATGCCGCCGAACAGTGAGTTTGTCCACCATGCGGTCTGTCCGGGATTGGCGGCGCGGTATTCGACGAGTTCCTGGCCATTGGCCGCACCCTGTTGCATATCGTGCTGGCGAAGGACATTGCCCTCGACTGCATCAGGCCAGAAAAAGGCCAGAGCAACGGCGACAATCACAACCACACAGAGCAGCAGAGGCAGGATTTTCTTCAGTTTCTCCATTTATTGTCAGAAATTAGATATAAGATTCGTTGAACTTGGACTTCACGTCATTGACATACTGCTTAATCTGCTGTTCATGAGCCAGCGGGCAAATCAGCAGAACATCGTCCGTATCAGCCACGACATAGTCGTTCAGACCGTCGACCACGACAACCTTCCTCGGGTTAGTAACTGAAAAGACCGACCCTGTGGTTTCATAACTCAAAACTTGGCAGCCCTGAGTCACATTGCCCTTAGAATTGCGCGGCGAATTCTCAAGGAGGGCGCTCCATGTCCCGAGGTCGCTCCAGCCGGGATCAACGGACTCGACATAGACATTCGAAGCCTTTTCCATCAGGGCATAGTCAATCGATATTGCCGGACAGGCCGGAAATGCGTCAGCAATAAAAGCGGCTTCGCGTTCGGTTCCGAAATCACCCTTGCCGGCTTCAAAGCGCGATGCGAGTTCCGGAGCATGTTCGGCCAGACCCTTCAGCACGGCCTTAGCACTCCAGATGAAGACTCCGGAGTTCCATTTGAAGTCGCCCGAAGCAAGAAACACCTTGGCCAGTTCGATGTTTGGCTTCTCGGTAAAAGTCTTTACCTTGCAGATATGCTCGGTGACCGGGGCGCCGACTTGAATGTAGCCATAGCCGGTTTCAGGGCGCGAAGGCTCGATTCCGAGAGTCAGCAGCGCGTCGTTATGTTCAACAAAATCGAAGCCGCGACACACTGCCTTGTGAAATTCGCTTTCACGCAGAATCAGATGGTCGGCCGGAGTGACAACCATCAACGCATCCGGACAGATGGCCGCGATATGGTGAGCGGCCCATGCAATGCAGGGAGCCGTGTTGCGGCGCGCCGGCTCCAGGAGAATATGTTCAGGTGAAACCTGAGGCAACTGTTCGCGAATCAGGTCCGCATAGTCGCCATTAGTCACTATAATGACATTTTCGGCCGGCACCACATCAAGAACGCGGTCAAAGGTCATCTGCAGGAGCGATCGACCGGTTCCCATGAAATCAATGAACTGTTTAGGCTTTGCCTGACGGCTTGACGGCCAGAAACGGGAGCCGACGCCGCCACACATTATGACGCAATATCTATTAGACATATATAAATAAATCAAATTGGTTACTTACTGCAAAGATAGCGATATTTTTCGAAAATCACCGAATAATCCGAAGCGTAATGATTCGGCATTGTAGAATAACTGTCACAGTCACTCCCCGTCAAATAATAAACCGGTCTTTATCACATTTCCTTTCAATAAAAAAGTACTTTTCACTTGCGTCCTTCTTCATAATAGTTCCCCCCAAAAAAAACGTTCCCCGGTCAATGCCGGGGAACAGGGCATGGGTGAATTTCAACAATCAGCTTATTCTAAGCCAATTGCCAAAACTTACTTAACTCTATGTTCTTATTCTTCCTGATTCAGAATCGCACGGGTCGACTCAAGTATAGGCAGGTTGGTTTCCGTCGGTACGTAGATGACCGTCTTGTTGCTGAGGTCTGACTGCTGACGAACCCAAAGATACTGAATATAGGTCGGTGTAATGCTTCCGTTTTCAATACGGATGGCCTCGGCGGCTCCCTTGGCGCGCTCGATTTCGGCCTGCGCGTTAAGTTTTTCAGCTTCAAGATTTGCCTTTGCCTCTTCAATCTTGATTTTACGGTTCTGCTCAGCCTTTGCAAACTCGGCCTTGCCCTCCATTTCCTGCGACCATACGTTATACCACGGGCGGATGAAAGCCATTGCGACAATCAAGAGAATAACCGCCACTACGCTCCACAAAGCACCTTTAATCAGCTTGGGAGAAATATTAAGATTATTTTCGTTATACATAATTGAAGAATAAATGGTTTATACTTTGCGCAAATATAACGAATTTTTCCTAAACAACCGAATTTATTGAAGCATGATTTGTCATCTTTTTTACGTATAAAAAATAACTGAGGAGCGGCTGTCACAGTCACTCCTCGTCAAATAATAAACCAATCATTATCACATTTCTTTCTCAATGGAAAAGCTGTTGTTCGTTTGCTTGCTTTCATCTTTATAACACAACGCGGCTCAAGAATGTTCACAAGTGTGCCGCAAAAATCGGTTTTTTGAGGGTCAATCCGTTTCACGCAAAAGCCGTTCCGGCGGAATCAGACCGGCGAGTGCGGGAGGAGACTTTGGCCCGAGCGAAATATGAAATCCGGCGTCAAGCAGCTGGCGGACCAATTCCGGCTTTCCGCGAAATCCGTGAATTATCCACGGAACGGAGGGCTTCAGCTGCTTGCGCAGACCGAGAATCTCACCCCAGGCGCCGACAACATGCAGAATCAGCGGTTTTCCAACGCGCTGGGCCAGAAGAGCGTGGCGCCGCGTCAGCTCAATCTGCGCCTCGACGTCGCCCCCGCGCGAACGGTCGATTCCACACTCTCCAATCAGGACCACCCGAGGGTCAGCGGCACAGGTCTCAACCCAGTTCCAGTCTGTGCATGGCCCCCACCAGGGATGCCATCCGACGGAGTAGAGAGCATCGTCGCGCTGCGGCTCCGCACCCTGCTCAAGGTTGATAACTCCGTCTGTTGCCTGAGGGTTATGTGTATGAATGTCTGAGACTTTCGGTATCATTCAGAATTGCGTCGGCAATGCGTCGGTCCGGACAAAGGCGCGGAACCTTACGCTGCCCTCCGAGTTTTCCGGTAGACTCCAGCCAGGAGTTGAACGTACCCTCCGGGAGCGGAATAACCTCAACGGGGTCAAGAAAAATCGACCCCGCACGCTTGGCCGCATAGTCTGAGTTTTCATTACAGAGTGCCATGTCAAGTTCGGAGGCAAAGCGCTCAATGTCAGGCTCCCGGCCGCTAAACTCAACGAGCCATTGATGGCGCCCGCGGCTATGGTCTGTTGTGTAGACCGGAGCGGCCGTATAGTCACTGACCTCACATCCGAGCTTGCTGCACGTCGAAGCAAGTGCGGCGTCAGAGTTATAAACCATCAGCTCCTCGCCGAAGGCATTGATAAACAACTTTGTGCGACCCGCAATGGAAATTCGCAGAGGACTGACGGTTTCAATCTTGACGGTGTCGCCCGTCGAATAGCGCCAGAGGCCGTTCGGTGCCGAGAGAATCAGCGCGTAAACCCTGCCCTGCTCAACCTCCCAGGCCGGCACGGGATTGCCCCCATCAAGAGGTTCGAACTCATAGTAAATGCCAACGTCGGGCAGCAGCAACATCGCCCCGGCTTCCCTACGGTCCTGGACCGCAAAGAATCCCTCCGACGCGTTGTACGTTTCCAGATAGCGCATCTTCGACGGATCCGTAATTGCCTTATACTGCTCCCTGTAAGGCCCGAAGGAGATGCCTCCGTGGAAAAACACTTCCAGATTGGGCCATACGTCATGAATCGAATCGGCTCCGACCTCTTTCATTACCTCGCGGATAACCGTCAGAAACCATGACGGAACTCCGGAAATGGAGCGGACGTCCGCCTTGGCGCTCGCCCTGACCAGCGCCGGAAGTTTCTCCTTCCAGTCAGCCATCAGGGCCACATCCTTCGACGCCGGAATACGAAACCTACCCGCAATTGACGGCATTGCCTCAATCATATTGGCCGAAAGGTCTCCAACGCGCACATGCGCCGGCACATTCTCCAGAGCCGTCGCAAACGATCCTCCGAGAATAAACGACCGTCCGCCGAAGATTTTGCTGTCAGGATAAAGTTTCAGATACTCCGCAACTGCTGAACTTGAACCGACGTAATGGTTCATGTGCAACGATGCGTCCGTAACGGGAATGAACTTCGACCTGCCGTCAGATGTTCCGGAACTCTGCGCAAAACGCCGCGTAACACCGGGCCAGAGTACATCTCTCTCGCCGGCTACCATTCTCATTACCTGCGGTCGTATTTGCTCATAAGGCATCAGCGGCACGCGCTCTGCATAATGACGCGGACCGCTAATCGACGAAAAGCCGAACTCACGGCCAATCTCCGTCGACCGCGCAATGCGCAGCAGGCGCAAAAGAGTGCGACGCTGCACTCGCTCCAAATCATCGGCATGATGAGTCAAGGATTTGGCACGGGCAACAAAAAACGGGCGAGCTATCGGAGTGTAGTTAAGCATATCTGTTCTGTGCAAAGTTACGACAAATTTTGCGCTTTAAGACGCAAACTGTCAATAAATTTGTGATGTCATTCTCTATTTCTATAACAATTTTAAACTCTATGAAGTTAGATTTTTCTTTACCAAAATCATCAGAAATCAGTCAGTCAGACTTTTACGCAGTAAATTTACGCCAACATGGCAATTTCCTGAAGCCAACCGGATGTCCGCCGACCCTGCAGACCGAAGCCGGAGCAAGAAATTTCCGCCTCCCTTCCGGAAAAATTCTAAGCATCGGAGATGACCGTCACGACCTGATGATTGACGGCGAATTTATCGGCGCTCTGTCTTCGCCTTTCGGCGCTCTGCTGCTCGAAGGACCGGGAGACGACTGCATAATCCTGACAACCGGCTCTGCCCCGGAGTGGCTTGTCGGAGGTCGCCTGCGTGGACAGTTCACTCCTCTTAAATCGGAAATTAATCTCAGCGCCGACGGCGAAATGACAATGGAGCAATCCGTTGAGCCTTTGAAACTTGCCGACAGTTATCCGCGCGCATCCGGAATGTTGACAGCCGCCGATGCGCGTCAGGCGGCCAACGTGCTTTCACGCGCTCTCGATTCGCTCGAATCCCGTGCGGCCGGAGCCGCACTGAGAGTCCAGCCCGTCTGGATTGCATGGCAACTGCTTGACGCCGGCGGAAAAGTGATTTCTCGCTCCGAACCTCAGCTGATTCAGTCTTCTTGCGGATTTCAGGGCAGCAAGGGAACTGAAATGATTCTGACGCGAGCCAACGGCAAATTCACAGACTGCTCTGCCGGTTCGATGACTGTCCGCACCTACTCCGTCCGCCTGCGCATCAATCGCGCCGAAGACTCCTGGCGTCGCTCGCGCGCCGCTATGCTCGAAATCCTCGCCTCTCCACCGCTGAACTATATTAACGGGGCAACAGGCGCATTCAACCAGCTTGACTCATCACGCTCTACACTATACATCAGTCCCCTCGGGGCCGACTCAGCCTCCCTCGAAGCTCTGAAAACACGCACCGTGGCCGAATTTGCATCGTCAGCCTCCGTAATTGCCCGAATCAAAAACCCTCTTGAAGGAGTCGACATGAATCTCGGAGTCAGTCCGCTCGATGCCCCTTCGGGCATATGGTCGGAAAGCATTGCTGAACCTCATGCCGTCTGCGCATTCCGCGGCGGCTCGGCCGTTGTCTATGCTGACTCTGCCACGCCCGGACTGCTCCTTGCCGCTCCAGCCTCATCGCCCCTTGCACCCGTCGGCTCGGCCAAGGTTTCAACCGGACGAATCCACTCAATTCTCGCCCCCGTCGGCAGTGCCGGAGGCTGGAACTACGGGCGCCACCATCTGCTGGTCTTTGCCACTGACGGAATCTATGCCGTTAGCATAGACCGTTCCCTATCTGTCATCTCCTCCTCGCTGATTCACTCAGGAGGAGTCAGCGGACCCGAAGCCGTAACATCTGCTGTCGACGCAATCTACTGTGCTTGCTCAGGAGGACGGCTGCTGCGCCTCAGAGGCACGACTGTCTCGAATGTCAGTGTCCCCTTTGCGGTCAGCTCAGTCGCATTTGCAGGACATTCATCGGAACTCTGGATTACCTCTCCTAACGCCGCAATGACCGCAACAATTCACATCCCTTCAATGAGATGCTCAATGAGAACCGACATGCGGGCCTTGCGCTTCGACCCCGAATCAGCCCTGGCCGTCGATTCCGCCGGAGCTTTACGCGACCTCAGTCTCGAACTCCCTAAAGCCACTGACGTCACGTGGCGACGTCGCATCGAATCTGATTTCTCATCGGCAATGGTCGAATGGGCCGTCGACTCGCCTCTGATGGTCGGCATGAAACTGATTCTGATGGCTGATGGAGGCGCAACGCCTCAGCGTATCAATTCGCTGACGCTAAACGGACGTCTGAACGCACCGTTGCGCCTGCGAGTCTTTTCCCCCCGAAAACCTTATCTGACTGTTGCTTTCAGCGGCGTAACCGATCCTCAAACAAGGTTCCGAAAATTCACTTATTGAAAAATAATTGTTATTTTATTTGCATTTTGATAATTTATGTTGTAACTTTGCACCATCATTATCAAACAAACACACAAATTTAACTCAAAAATTTTATTTATGGAAAACACATCTAACGACGAAGAAATCCGTCGCATGCTGGCTGAAGCCGAAGAGCGGGGCTACAACCGGGGAATAAACGAACAGCTTGAAAAACAGATGCACACCCCGGGAGTCTGGGAAAGCACTCTCCCCAATGCCACAGACAACCCCGCCGCCCCCGGATTCGAAATCCTCGCCAACGTCCGGCGCTCCATCTGGGACTAAACCATCTAAACTATCAACAAATAAACCGAAAACACATGATTTCAACTATCCAAAACACTGAAAAACAAGTTCCCGAACTCATCAAAAACGACGTTGACGCCCGCCTGACCAAACTGCGACCGATGTCAACACCCGTCGACCAGATTTCTCGCTTCACTCCCCCTCGCAGCGTCAACAGCATGAAAGTTGGTTACTATGCCGTTGCAATGCGCGCATTTGAAACCGTAACTGCCCGAAATATCAACCGGGTTGACCTGACTGACAATCCTGACAAAGAATTTTCAATCGGCGTCGCAGCGCCATCAATCTTCGAAGTGAGCGAAACGCTGATGATTGACGGCATCACTGACGAAAACAAACTGCCTATAATCTTCTACGTAACCGCCGTTGACCGCAACGGAACCGAAATCTCTGTCAGGGCGCTCAATCCCTTCAACGAAGCCGATTCAGGAAAAACTTACGTCCCTGCTATCCCCGCGTCCGCTAATGTAATCCGAATGGGACGCGCTGCGGGCGAACTCGACGTCCAGACCGGACAATACGAAACCCTGCCTAAGAAAAAAGAAAACTACTGTCAGATCTTCAAAACACAGATTGAGCAGTCAACCCTGATGACTCGCGTCAACAAAGAAGTTGGATGGACTTTCTCTGACCAGGAAGAAATTGCCGTCTACGACATGCGACTCGGAATGGAACGTTCATTCCTTTTCGGAAAAAAAGCAATCATCAACGACCCCGTAAAAAAATGCGAAGTATACTTCACCGGCGGCATCTGGAACCAGGCCGGTAAAGAAGTGGCCTACACGTCTAAGGCAATGAACGTTCACGAATGGATCAAAATCATGGCACAGGCCTTCACTGGCCATAACGGATCAAAGCGCAAGGTCCTCATTGCCGGAACTAACCTCGTCGAGCGCCTGATTCTGATGACCGGATCCGGAAAACACTCACTCCTCCCCGAAACGAAAGTCAGCCGCTGGGGCATGGACTTCACCGAAATGATCAGCAAGTTCGGCACTCTCTACGTCATTCACTCTGAAGTACTCGACTCATGCGGACATGCCGACGACGGTCTCATCATTGACCCTGACTATCTGACAAAGTATGTCCACACTCCCTTCAAGGCCGAAACCCTCGACCTTCGATCCTCGGGTCAGCGAAACACTGAGGCCGTGGTAATGACCGAGATTTCATGTCTCGTACTCCGACACCCTGACGCACACTGCCGCGTTGTCTTCAAACCGGAAACCGTCTGAAATCAATGGTCAAGACTCTTACCGATAGCGAAATGCTTGAAATCTGGCGCCGGGCGCGTGCAGATGGGCCTTTAAGGCTCGACTGCACGGTCGACCGCACTGACGGTCCGGACGTCGATGCAATCCTTACCGACGAAATGCGAGCCTGGTATCTTTCTCTTCTCGACTCCGCACCGGTTTCACGTCTGGCCCTATGCAACAACGCCGAATTGGCTCGAATCAACGCGGCCGACGACGGCATTCTGATGTTGACTGCCCCTGCCGGATGTCGGCGCATTATATCCGTTTTCTTCGACGGCTGGAACATTCCCGTCAGTGTCGAGCCGCGGCATGCGTTACCTTCTTCGCTACGCAATCCGTTTTGCCGACGTCCACGGGCTTTTGCTCTGGCGCCTGACCGCATCGCCGTCATCGGTGCATCAGGAAAACTCAAGGAAATGAACTGCGCAATGGACATCTCTGACAAGGTCTATATCTTCGACGATTCAGCACTCAACGACATCCCCAAATCTCAACTATGATTCAGCAAGTCATAAAAGCACGTAACTCTCTTTCCGATTTCCGGAAAAACCGCGAGCAGCTGAAACGGTTCACCTTCGGACGACAATCAGACGAAACTGACCCCAAAACCGGACGCCCCGTCCTGACAAACAATCTGATTAATCAGCTCGTAAAAACCCTCGTCGGACACTTTCGCGAAACAATGGGGCAGGCAAATCCCGCTGACCATAACAGGCTCAACGAACTCGACGCACGTACTCTCGAAGAATTTCTAATCAGCGGTGCCGCAATCCAGCGGATCTCACACGAACGACGTCCGGGTTTCGACCGGGCAATGACATGGGTCGACAACGTAAGCCCGGCCGACTTCTTTGCCTACCCTCTGCGTGACCCACGGGGTATCGACGTAGAAATCGTCGGAATGACTCATCACTGGAGCGTGGCAGAAGCAATCGGGCGATTTGCCGACGGTGACAGGCAAAAGGCGCGTCAGATACGCCAGACTCTCCTCGCAATGCCGGAATGTATAGCCGACTCCCCCGGATTCGAACGATGCTCCATAATCGAAATCTGGAATCGGCAAATCGTCGAACTCTATCGTTGCCATGACCGAAACGAAGCAAAAATTTTCCTCGTTACAGAAGCGCAACTCCCCGAAATTGCACAAAAAAACCGAGAATACAAACGCAAGAATCAACCCAAGATTCAAATCAAAATGGAACTCCACACGCGATGGGTCGGACACTTCCTCAGTTCTTCCGGAATGGAACTCCATCGCATTGTGGCCGATAATCATCCGTTTGCACTCAAATTCTATCCGCTACTTGACGGAGAAATTCACTCATTCGTTGCCGGACTCATTGACCAGCAGATATTTGTCAACAGGCTGATTAACCTGATCGACAACATCATGTCTACATCAGCAAAAGGCGTACTGCTTTTTCCTCAGGACGAAATCGCCTACGGAATGGACTGGGACGACATCGCTGAACGTTGGGGTCGTTTCGACGGAATAATACCATACCTGCCGCGACCCGGATCGCCGGGTCCTCACCAGGTTGTCTCAAACCCAAGCAACTGCGGAGCATACGAACTGCTGAACATCCAGATGAAATTTTTCGACCGCATCAGCGGAGTAAGCAATGCCCTCCGAGGAAACGCCGAAGGCGGAAATTCTGCCCAGCTCTACGACGCACAGACCAGAAACTCTCTCGCTGCTATTTCCGACATATTCAACTCTTTCCGCGACTTCCTCCTTGCTCGCAACAATATAATCGAAAAAAAAGAGACCACCTGAACTGAATTCCGGACAGTCTCTCTTTCTATCTCATATCCTAAAAACTATTCTGTTTCTACTAAAACCATCAAAGACTCGCAAGGTCCTATTCCGGCTTCAGCGTTTCCTTGAATGCCATAAGCATGCTCGTAAGGCACAAAAAACTGTGACTTCTCACCGGGCTTCATGTACTTTAGGACCGCTGAAAGCATCGGATTTGCGGCATGGCCCGCAAACATAGCCTTCGATCTTACGTTCTCAATGGGTTCTCCGCTGAGTCTGACAACCGTGTAACTTGCGCGCAACCGGCTGTCTGCTCCGTAGACATTACCCTGACCCTCACGCTCTATCTTCCGATAGATGCCCGTATCGCCAATCTGAACATAGTCCGGACTCGACTGGAGTTTAGCGGCGATAGCTTCCGCAAATAATCTGTTCTCCTGAGCCTCACGCCCTGCATAGACATGTTGGTTCAGTTCCTCTTGATGGCGGTCTTTGACCTCCTGGTCAATCCTTTCAAATTCCTTCCGGATTTCGAGCAACTGCTCGCGGTCTATACTGTCAAGCCTGAGCGCTCCCATGATTGATTCCATCAGTCTGGTCTTATCCAATGGCATATCCGCGGAGACCTCGCGATATGTATTCATGATGGTCATGCCAACCTGGATTCCATACAGATAACTCATATTCGTGGTGTCTGCACTCATAACCTGACGTATACCGCGCTCAACATCCTTCATGTTGAGATTGCGGCTCAGTTCCGGGTCCGTATGAAGGTTATAATTGAAAAAACCGCCCATAAAAGTGCCGTTCACCGCGATAACCGTGTCATCCCACGTCTTTGCTTGCTCAAGCCGGCTCGCAAGCAGCGACTCAAGTGACTCGGTTGTCGAAGGGCGCTTTTCCGTTCCCGTGCAGGACCCCAGCAACACTGCCGCGACTGCCGGTAATACTATTCTTTTCATTTTAATGTTTGATAATGATTATTAATTCATTTTTCGAGTATTACTATGGTAAAATCCAGTGCCGAATTCCCCGGAATGAGATCCATGACGGATTCCTTACCATAGCCCATAGCCGGAGGAATAAAGACCCTGTAAGTGCCTCCGTACCGCATCTGCTCTATGGCCTTCGCCAACCCCGGTATGACCCGGTTCAGCGGAAGATCAAACGGCTCCTCGGTCGAGTCAAATACATTTCCGTTGCTGAGACGGCCGGTGTACATGACCTTAACCGTCGAACCGGCTGCCGGATAATCGCCTGAACCTTCCGTCTGACGCTGAAGAATCACTCCGCCCTCCAGAACCTCAGTCCGAGGCAGCGACGCCTGATTCGCAACCCATGCATTCTCCGCAGCCTCGTCAGCATCCGGAACCGCTGGCGCCCGGTTTATCTCCGGCGCCATAATCTTCCTCAATGCCTCATAAGCCTGCTCGTTGTCAAGGTCGCCAATCTGATTACCATTGAAAACCGATATCAGACCCGAAATAAACCGCTCGCGGTCAAGACCCGGATTACCCGTTTTCTCCAAATCATCATACAGATTCCTCGCCGTAGTGCCTATTATGGTCGCTGCGGCATCGTTTACATCCGGCTCTGACCCAAAGCAGACGGCGCCGCCAATGCCACAAAGCACCGGCGCCGCCGCCATCATTAATACTCTTTTCAGGTTCATTTACCGATTACCTCAAGCAGTTCCACATCGAAAATCAGTGTGGAATTCGGACCGATAATACCCCCGGCTCCCTGAGGACCGTAAGCCAGATTCGAAGGAATGTGCAAGCGCCACTTAGACCCTGCCTTCATCAGCTGAAGTGCCTCAACCCAGCCCGGAATTACCTGCGTAACGCCGAACGTGGCCGGTTCGCCGCGCTCAACGCTGCTGTCAAAAACAGTACCGTCAATCAGGCGGCCCGTGTAATGAACCTTAACCTGGTCGCCCGCCTGAGGCTGCGCTCCTGAGCCTTCTTCCAGAACCTCATACTGTAAGCCTGAAGCTGTCGTGACAACCTCCGGGCGCTTGCCATTCTCTTCAAGATAGCTCTTGCCCGCCTGCTCATTGACCTGCGAGGCTGCGGCCGCAGCCTCCTGACGGCTCTTTTCAAGACTCTCGAAATACTCGCGGATAACCGTCTTTGCCTCATCATAGCTCATCTGGAGTTCCTGCTCTCCGTAAACTGCGGCAACACCGTCGGTAAAGTCCTTGACGTTAAGTTTCTCAATGCCGGTCGCACGGAAATTATTACCCATGCTCAGACCCAGCGCATAACTGATTTTATCCATCGTTTTTTTCTACTTTTTTTTAATTACATACTTAAATTTCCATATAGCACTCAACGGACGCAACCTCGGCCTCGACCGGAGGACGCAACTTCCTGACAGTAACACTGCCGCCGCAAACTCGGCTGAAATCCGTCCGAATTCGCCGTCCGATTCGGCAACAGACATGTTCAATCAGGTCCGACGGAATCTCCATCTCCGCCTTGACAGCATCTATAACCTCCGCATAATTGACCGTTGAGTCCAGACGGTCCGAACCGTCATAGTCCTCAACCTCAAGCCGCAGGTCGACCTCAAACTGCTGGCCAACCTTTCTCTCACGGGCCATAACCCCGTGATATGCATAAAATCGCAGACCGTTAACTCTGATTTCCATAATCAAAGACCGCTGAGACTATTCATCTGAAACAACATCTGAAACGGCCACCCGACAAGTCCGAGAACTATCGACAGAATCAGGCACCAGGCTGCTCTCTCGCTCGCCTTGCGTGCGCCGTCAAAGTCGCCGCGCTGCCATTTCTGACTGACCATTGCGCTGAAAAATATACCCGCTATGCCAACCGGCATGCAGCAGCATAACGTCATCGCAATGTTCCATCCCAGATAACTCGAAGGCATCTTCTCGCCGGCCGATTCGGCAACCGTCGACCCGGCAACCCAGCGTGAACCGCCGCCCATTCCATAGCCCGAAGACTCAGGACGCTGAGGACGCTCATAAGAATTGGTGACGACATCCGCCTGAGTCGCACTAACCTCCTCTGACTCCGTTTGCGAGACTGTGTCCGTCTCCTCCGCCGGTCCAATTTCAGCCAAAAGAGCCGAAAGTTCCGCAACCTGACCCGCCGTTGTCCAGTCAGCCATTCCGGTTGTCCAGACCGGAAGTTCGGCCGCGAAATCGCGACGGAGTTTAAGTTGCTCGGGCGTGAACGGACCCTGAGGCTTGCCCTCGACTATAATCCAGTATTTTCTCATTTAAAAAAACTTGATGTCGCTTTCGCCCGTAAGCGAACCCAAAACGTTATTTGCAAGTGATGAGGCGCCAAGGCGGAAATACTCATTATTCATCCATTCATCGCCGAGAACCTCCTTGATGATGGTATAATACTTAACGGCATCCTCCGTGGTGCGCACGCCGCCGGCTGCCTTGAAACCGACCTTCGTTCCGGTCTTTTCATAATACTCCTTGATGCACTGGGCCATGACGTAAGCGGCCTCGAGCGATGCTCCCGGATACTCCTTGCCTGTCGACGTCTTCAGGAAATCAGCACCTGCATAAAGGCTCAGGATAGATGCGGCCTTGATATTCTCAGCCGTCTTCAGCGCTCCGGTCTCCAGAATAACCTTCAACTTACCGCCGCGGCAACTGTGTTTCAGTTCCGTGATTTCGTCGCAGACCTCCTCATAGTCACCGTCAAGATAGTTGCCTACATTCAAAACAATGTCAATTTCGTCAGCGCCGCCCTCAACTGCCAGAGCCGTTTCAGCAACCTTCACCTCAACGAAAGTCTGGCTGGACGGAAAGCCGCCGCTGACAGCTGCAATCTTCACGCCCGTAACGTCAAGAACCGTGCGCACTACCGGAACGAAATTCGGATAAACGCAGATTGCCGCTACATTCGGATATTGCGGATACTCATTGTCGAACGCATTGACCCGTTCCGTAAAATCAGCAACGCTCTGAGGCGAATCCGTCGCCTTCAGCGTCGTGAGGTCAATACAGTTCATAACCGTCTTATAGACTTCCTCATTCATATTCTCATGCAGCTTATCGGCAAGAATCTTATCGACTGCTGACTTAACGGCTGCATCGTCCGTCGTTACCTGTGAATCGGCAATTGCCTGATAATACTTATCCATAGTAATTCTAATTTTGTTTTTTATATTCTGTATTTCTAAATATTCAACTAAGCGAGAGCATCCTCTCTATCGGCTTCCGGGCCTTCTCGGCGACTGCCGGATCAACCTCGACCGCCGGAGACATCCGTTCCAGACACTCCGCAACCTTCTCAAGGGTGTTCAGTTTCATGAACGCGCAGTCATTGCACGCACACGTGCTGTCGGCCGGCTGTGCCGGAATGAACGTCTTGCCCGGATTCAACTTACGCATCTCGTGCAAGATGCCGCTCTCCGTCGCAACTATAAATTCCGAACCATCCGGAGCCTCAGTCGCGGCCTTCAGCAACGCCGCCGTCGATCCGACAACATCGGCCAAAAGCAAAACCGGCTTCCGACATTCCGGATGGGCAAGAACCGTCGCCGCCGGATGCTCGGCCTTCAGCGCCGCAAGCTTCTCGGCGCTGAACTCCTCGTGGACATGACAGGCGCCGTCCCAAAGAAGCATCTCCCGGCCTGTTACCGAGTTGATATAGTTGCCCAGATTCCGGTCCGGACCGAAAATGATTTTCTCATCTCTCGGAAACGAATCGACAATCTTCCTGGCGTTCGACGAGGTAACAAGCACATCGCTCAGTGCCTTCACCTCGGCCGATGTATTAACATAACTGATAACCGTATGGTTCGGATGCGCATTGATAAAGGCTTCGAAATCCGCCGCCGGACATGAATCCGCCAGCGAACATCCTGCGTTCGAATCAGGAACCAGAACCGTCTTGTCCGGACAAAGAATCTTTGCCGTCTCACCCATAAAATTAACCCCGCACATAACTATTACAGGTTCCTTCAGTCCGGCGGCAATCTGCGCCAGAGCCAGTGAATCGCCAATATAGTCCGCAAGATCCTGAATCTCCGGGCGCGAATAATAATGGGCCAGAATGACAGCATTCCGTTCCTTCTTCAACCGCTCTATTTTTTCTTTCATAAGTTTTTTTAAAAAGAATTTTAAAAGAAATAATAAAGGCTGTTAATTCTATTGATAACTTTAAGGGCAATCTCTTGCTTCTTTCACTTATCAAACGATATAAACAGTTTTATACCCAGTTATTAACATATTAAATCACTGTCAATCAACTGAAAAGCATAGTTATTAACATACTGTTAACAACACGCAAAGTTAATAAATTTTCCTGTATTTCAAAGTAAATAACCCTCCTTTTCGTGTTAATTACTGTAAACATAACTTTTTACCTTCGTCGCAATCAACACTCTTGCTACCTTTTCAACATACTTTTAAACCGGTTTTCAACAGCTTTTCAACACTGTAAATTTTTACGTAACTTTGTGCCGATATGAAAAAAATACTGACCGTATTATTCTGCTTCATCGCTTCCGGCTTCGTTGCATCAGCCCGCGATTATTCTTCAGCATCCCGCCTCGATTCAATCGATCGCGAACTTGCTGACGCATATCAACGCCTCGACGCTCTCGATGCAGACTATTATCGTGACTACGTCTGGGGGCGCGGACGCTACTCCTCGATCGGTTTCGTTCTGCTCGGCAATACTGACAGCCGCGCACGTCCGCGCGAATACTCCTCCTTTGGATTCTTTCTCAACCAGGGAACGACTTATCTCTTTCCACGGGGAAAGGGCTTTGCCTCTTTCATCAAAGTTGGAGTCGACGTCCGCTGGGTCGACCTTGAAATAACCCGCTATGATCCGATTGAGCGCCCCCTGACATTCAGCTCCGCCAAAGCGCCCTCGTCAGGCTCCGGACTGACCCGCTATCCCTCTGAACTCAAATTCCGCCGCCTGGCTTTCCTTGCCGGAGCCTTCGGTTTCGGTCCTGCGGTCACCATTGCCCCTTTCTCATGGGCCGACAATGGCCTCGCCTCTCTGAAGTTGAATCTCTATGCGCATTATCAGCCAACATTCGGACTCTGCACCTACCGCGCAACTCCGTGCGACTCCAACGGTGAAACCCTCAAGAATCTTTCCCGCGGAAGCCGGGTCAACGAAATAGCCTATGTCCATCTGGTTGACTTCGGAGTCCGCGTCCAATGGTCGCGCTTCTCAATCGGCTTCGAAGGCCGCCGCGGCTTCGGCCGGTTCCCTGATGCAACTTACCGTTGGCGTCCTGCCGATCCGTTCCCTCTCAACAATGACGGCACTCCTTATCGCCGCACATTCGCTTCAACCCGCCTCTTTTTCTCTTGCTCTTTCTAAAGGGAGTTATTGTTGGTAAAAAAGGAATGTTGAAAGCAAGCTCTAATCACCAAATAAATATTTTGCTAATAAACAAAAAACTAAATAAACACCTATTTATCATGGCTAAAAATAAACCTTTAACAGTGCCTCAAAACGGCACAAAACCGGCAACAATTCCATCGCCTATTGACAAAATGCTTGCTGGGACAACCACAGTATAGACTGTAACGAAAACATCTAACAAGCGAACAACTTCATTCAGCATTGATCAAGAAGCAGAACAATGACAATCCGCATACTAATATTATTAATCTTCTCTTTAACCTTTATCTGCTGCACCGATAAATCTTCTAATATACGGCTTTCAAGAGTAGAAAATCTATCATCTGAATCACCCAAAGAAGCATGGGACTCTTTGAGTGCCATTAATTATGACTATTTATCTGACGCAGATAAACACTACTACGATTTTCTTTCAGTGAAAGTAGCAGACAAAGCTTATCTTATTCATTCCTCCGATAGCCTCATTCTTAAAGTTATTGACTTTGAGTCCAAACATCAGAAATATGGACGTTACCCTGAAGCCCTATATTATGGAGGTCGAGTATATAGTGACATTGGAGATTATCCAACAGCGCTTAAATATTTTCAGCAGGCTTTAGATAGAGCTGAAACGACTAATGATTTAAAACTCAAAAACAGAATTCTAAGTCAAACAGGACGTTTACTGAATTCACTTAGACTGTACGAAAAAGCTATCTCGTACATAACAAAAGCGGTACAGATCGATTCTATTTTAAATGATTCGTTAAACTATATGTACGACACACAATTATTGGGTGCCATAAATCTGCATGCAAAACAATATAATGTAGCTGAATCTAATTTTAGATTAGCTCGTAAATTAGCATTAAAAATTTCGCCTGAGGATGTTCTTCAGCAAGACATGTATCTATCTGCTATTAAATATTATACTGGAGACCTTGACTCTGCATTACTTCTGATTAGACCAATTATCAATAATATAAACACTATTGATCGAAATAATGCCTTAGCTTATGCATCAAGCATATATCTACGATGCGGTATTATAGATACCGCTTACATGTATGCAAAAGAACTAATAAACACTGATTCCTATAATAAAGAATTGGGATATAGAATTTTACTATCTCCACAATTAAAGGATATCATCTCACCAGATTCACTATATCCATATATTACTCGAAGTTTCTCAATCATTGAAGATCAATTTAATCAACACTCTACACAAGAGGCTTTTCTCCAAAATTCATTTTACAACTATCAAATACATGAGCAAAAACACATCAAGGCTATCAAGAAAAATAACATATTCAAACAGGTCATAGTCTTTATGATTATAATGGTTTTAGGTTTAATCGTATTTATACTATTTTTGAAAAATCGAAATAAAACCAACTTATTAAAACTTCATGAGGCTCTATCTAACCTAAAAACACTACGGGCATCTTTAAACCCGGATACGACGCCAAATATTAGCATAGAGACAAAACCACTTAGCTCTCCAATAATTCAAGAATCTAATATTCATCAACTAAAAAAACAATTACAAGAAGAACTGCTTGCCCTACAACAGTCTTGTACAATTTCAAAAGATATCTCTCCCATTATCTTAAGGTCTCAAGCATATGCAAAACTTCAATCTTATGTCTCAACTCAAAAGATAATTGTTGAAAATAATCCTCTTTGGAAAGAGTTAGATCTAATTGTAACTAAATGTTCCCCTAATTTTAAATACCACCTTCAACTATTAACTGGAGGGAAGTTGAAAGATTCCGACTATCATATTGCCTTACTAATTAAATGTGGCATAACCCCTACACAGATGACATTTCTAATTGGAAAGACTAAAGGAACCATTTCATATAGACGCGAAAATCTTTGTTTTAGGATTTTTGAGAAGAAATTAGGATCAAAAACATTTGACAATATAATATTCTCATTATAAATAAATTACCCCCCCCAATTCATGTGCGGGATTTGTACGGGATTGTAAGTTCCGCACAAATTCCGCACATAATTTTGCCTATGTAACAACCGTATTTATCTAACTTTGCGAAAAAACAAGGATGCCCATGAAAAAAGTTTTAACCACATCTATCGTTATCATTACGATATTACTTACGACCGTTGATATGCTATCGATGCCATCTGTAGTAAAAGTCGGAAAATGGATCTCTAAACTTTTCTAATAGCAATGAAATTTATACTCCTATATATAATCATTCCTGGCTTAATGGGAGGAATTTTCGCCCCCATTATTGTAAAACTCTTCAAAAAAATTTTCCCAAGAAAAGGGAATAGACATTGAAGAATATTATAGTCGTTTTTGAAACTGTCCGGCTCCGGACTGAACCGCTATGATGGGGTCACTGACGGAGTTGCTCGACGCTCCATCGGTATGCTTTGATTCCTTTTTAGATATATTTTTGGAGGAGGCTGAGCGGGCGCCAGGAGAGTTTTGCGTTGCGGATGGCGGGTGAGCCGGCGTCGTCCTGACGATTGATTATCTGGAGGGATGGGTTGAGGGTCAAGGCCCGGGCTGCGAAGAGGTGGGCGATTGTTTCGCCTGCGCCGGGGACGGTATGGTCTGCTTTTTCTATGTGAACGTGGAGAGTGTCGCCTTTGGTTTCGCCGATTGTGAAGGCGACGATGCTGTTGTCGTCGTCAGGGTTGAGTTTGAGTACGGCTCCGGTCATAAAGGGCGCAAAGTCGTTCCAGTGGAGTAGCATGCGTGCCACTGCGATTTGTTCGGCGCGGCCGGTTTGGGAGCCGTCGTTGCCGAGGCGAGCCAGAATCCGGAGGCAGAAGCGGGCGTTTGCGGGGGTCAGAGGGCTGAGGATTGCCGAGGGGTTGTCGACGCGGAATCGGTTGACGTGGTTGCGCTTTTTTTTCATTGCGTTGCCGGCGAGGGAAGAGAAGGAGTAGATGTCGTAAAGATAGTCGCTCCATTTTTCGCCGAGGGGTTTGAGGGCGCGGTTTGGGTCGATATTGTCGTCCGGAACGGGGAGGCCGATGACGCGGCGCGTTGGATCGTTCGGGTGGAGTCCGTCAATTATGATTTCGCCTGAGGATGCGAATGCTATTCGATAGTCGAAGAAGTCGGCCCAGAGGATGATTCCTCCAAGGGTGTAGTCGCATGAGCGGGTTGGCTGATTTTGGGTCCAGGCGGCCAGCAGGGGGATGTCCTGGCGTGTTATGGGGCTGAATACGGGGGCAGTCAGCAGACGGGGGTTTGTCGCTGTCCGATAAGGGGAGAGGGTGGGTTGGCGTAAGGTGTTCATGGCCCTATAACGCCAAAGGGGGTATGGGGGTTCGTTAGAGGAGGGTGAATTTAGCGAATTTTAGCAATAGGGTGCGGGTGCCGGAGTTTTCGAAGTCGACGGTTATGCGTGTGTCCGGAAGGGAGGTGTCGACATTGGTTACGGTGCCTCGGCCGAATTTGGGGTGTTCGATTTTTGCGCCTACCGGGGGAACCGGAAGTTGCTCGCGGGGAGTTGCCGGGGCCGGCAGCGGGGGTTCTTTCGGGTAGGTCCGGCAGGTGTTGTAGGTTTGGTAAGTGTTGTTATAACTGCTGTTGGTCTGGGAGGTTTGCCTGGTGAGGTATGTGGGGTCGATGTCGGCTATGAAGCGTGAGGGCATCGGCATGACGGTCTGCCCGTTGCGGAAGCGAGTTGAGGCGTAGGAGAGCATGCAGAACCGTCGGGCGCGGGTTATTGCGACGTAGAGCAGTCGACGCTCTTCTTCAATCTGGCGGGGAGTGGAGTTCGACATTGCGGAGGGAAAGAGGTCTTCTTCGACTCCGACGACGAATATGTTGTTGAATTCGAGGCCTTTGGCCGCGTGTGCGGTCATGAGAGTGACGCGCTGAGAGGCCTGAAGGTCTGCGTCTTTGGTGTCTTGGTCCGTTGCGAGGGCAGCGATTCCGAGAAAGTCGGCAAGTGTTATGTCCGGGTTGCCTTCCTCGAGGCGTTCTTCGACAAATTCGCGGACAGCAGAGACGAGTTCTTCGAGGTTTTCGCGTCGGGCGATGCTTTCGGGGGTGTGGTCAGAGATGAATTGGGCGAGGAGTCCGGAGCCGGTTATTATCTGTTCGGCTACGGTGAATGCGTTGTCGCCCCGGAGGTTCAGGTCGACGAAGCGTGCTATCAGGTCGACGAAGATTGCGAGTTTTTTTGAAGCTGCGGCAGCGATTTCCGTCCGGTATGTTTGAGGGGGTGCGGTCAGTACGGTCCAGATGCTGACGTTGTTTTCGAGTGCAGCGCGTGTCAGTCTGTTGAGTGTTGTAGCGCCGATTCCGCGGGCGGGTGTGTTGATTACCCTCCGGAGGGCTTCGTCGTCGTCGGGGTTGAGGGAGAGTCTGAAGTATGCCATTGCGTCTTTGACTTCCTGTCGCTGATAGAATGACAGTCCGCCGTAGATTCGGTATGGGATGTTGCGTTTCCGCAGGCTTTCTTCGAGGACTCGGCTCTGGGCGTTGGTCCGGTAGAGGATTGCGTAGTCTTCGAAGGAGTCGTGGTTTTGGGCGCGTAGGGTTGTTATTCGGTTTGCGACGAGGTATCCTTCTTCGAAGTCGGAGTATGAGCGGACGAGTTCGATTTTTTGGCCGGGTTCGTTGCGGGAGAATACGTTTTTCGGTATCTGCTCTTTGTTTTTTGCGATGAGGGAGTTTGCGGCGTTTGTAATTGTTTGGGTAGACCGGTAGTTCTGTTCGAGTTTGAAGGTTCGCAGGGTCGGGTAGGAGCGACGCAACTGGAGAATGTTGTCAATGTTTGCTCCGCGGAAAGAGTAGATTGACTGAGCGTCGTCGCCGACGACACAGAGGTTACCGGTCTGTCGGGTGAGCATGTTGACAATCAGGTGCTGCGCGAAGTTCGTGTCCTGGTATTCGTCGACGAGTACGTAGGCGAAGAATTCCTGGTAGTGGTGCAGGATGTCAGGGTTGTCGCGCAGGAGTATGTTCGTGAAGTACAGGAGGTCGTCGAAGTCCATAGCGTTGGCGATGAAGCAACGGCGGGCGTAGGTTTCATAGATTTGGTAGAGTTGTGGCCGTCGGGCGCGTCGGTCGGCTGCGATTATGTCAGACGAGGCCTTGTAGGCAGCGGGGGAGATGAGTGCGTTTTTCGCGCCGGAGATTGCAGAGAGGACAACTGAGGGTTTGTAAATTTTGTCGTCAAGGTCCATTTCTTTGATGATGGTTTTGACGAGTGCTTTTGAGTCGGCGGAGTCGTAGATTGTGAAACCGGGTTTGAAGCCGATTCGGTCAGTGTGAGAGGCGAGGATTCGGCGGAAAATAGAGTGGAAAGTTCCCATCCAGAGGCGCGAGGCGGTTTTGTCGCCGACCATTAGCCGGATACGCTCGCGCATTTCGTTTGCGGCTTTGTTTGTGAAAGTAAGTGCGAGAATCCGCCAGGGATCGGTTCCTTGGTTTAGGAGGTGGACAATTTTGTATGTGAGGACTCTTGTTTTTCCGGATCCGGCACCGGCAATTACGAGTTGTGGACCTTGAGTGTATGTAACGGCTTCGAGTTGGGCAGGGTTGAGGTCGTTGAGGTATGTCTGGGTCATTTTTCGGACGTGGGGGTGGGGTTCAGTCGAGGTTGAGGTGAGTGAGACGGCGTTCGAGTTCGGCTGTTGAGACGTGGGTTGAGAGGACTCCACGGTGAGCGATTGAGATTCCTCCGGTTTCTTCGGAAACGACGATTGCGAGGGCGTCTGTTGCCTGTGCGATACCGAGGGCAGAGCGATGGCGCAGGCCGAGGGATCGGGGGATGGAACTGTCGTGTGAAACGGGGAGGATGCAACCGGCTGCAGCGATGCGGTCGTGGGCAATGATTGTTGCGCCGTCGTGGAGCGGGGAGTTTTTGAAGAATATGTTTTCGAGGAGCCGGGTGTTTATTTTAGCGTCGATGATGTCGCCGGTTTTTTCGTATGCGTCGAGGCTGACAACTTGTTCGATTACGATTAATGCACCGGTGCGGGATCGAGCCATGTTCATTACGGCATAGACAATCGGGAGTACCCAGCGGTGGTGTCGCTCTTCGGAGTCGTCTTGTATTCCTTCGAGGTGCCGGCGGAAGAATTGGCGCAGACCTCGCCAGCGCTGGTTGGAACCGATTTCTTCGAGGAATCGTTTGATCTGCTCCTGGAAGAGGATAACGAGGACGAGGAGTCCGATTGACATGAATTTGTCAAGGATTGTTCCGGTGAGTCTCATTCCGAGGATTTCGGAAGTGACAAGCCAGACGCCTATGAAAGCGAGGACACCGATGAAAATGTTTTTTGTGCCGCTCTGTTTCATGAGGCGGTATAGCCAGAAGAGCAGAGTGGCGACGAGCAGGACGTCGAGAGCGTCTTTTATTCCGAAGTTTTGCAACATTTTGCAAAATTAGTGAAAAAATACAAAATACAGAATACGAAAGGGGGAAATTATTGGAGGTGCGGGTGTGTCCGATTCCGTATTAACAAAACAGACCGCCCGGAAAAGGGGCGGTCTGTTCTATTGGGATGTGATTCGGGGGATTATTTGCGGATGAGGACCTTTTTACCGTTGATGATGAAGAGGCCGTTGGCGGGTTTGCTGACGCGGCGGCCCTGGAGGTCGTAGGCGTTGGATGCGGCGCCGTTGGCGTTGATTTCGGTGATAGAGTCATCTTCCTCTTCGTTGTTGATTGTCCAGGTGATTACGGTTTCTTCGTTGAGGTTCTGGCTTTCGTTGACGAAGAATCCGGCGGGGATGGTCAGGACGTAGGTTCCGTTGGCGGTGATTTTTTCGCCGAGGTTGAGTTCGTAGACGTCAGGATCGTTCCACATGTCTTCTTTCACGAGCAGAGAAGCGAGGACGTCGTCTTTGGTCCAAGACTTGAGGGTCTGTTCGTCGGAAGTGAGGGTGATTTCAGAGTTTCCGGATTCCCAGCAGATGTTGAGGATTATTTCTTCTCCACCGGTGATTGTGATGGTTTCGAGGTCGTTGATCTGGCCTTCAGCGGGTGTAACCACGGGCTGGCATGCAACAGGGGTTGCTTCGATTTGGATGGTGGCATGTTCTTCGGTCGAGAAGAAGGTTTTGCCGTCAATTTCGGTGTAGAAAGTACCTTCGTTGATGTTTACGGTGTAGTTACCGGCTTCGGTTACCGGGTTGCGGAGCTGGAGGGTGTATACGTCGGCGTCGAAGGGAACTTTTTCGTTCATGAAGGTTTCGTTGTTCCAGACCATGTTGTAGCCGATGCCTTTTTCGGGGGTCATTGCGGCAAGTGCGTTGGCGTTGAAAACTGCAACGTTGAATTCCTGCCAGTTGAGGTCGTGGCCGACGATGCTGATTTCGCCGATGTCAGAGACTTTGAGACCTTCGGTGACGGCAACTTTCACGTAGCTGATTTCGTCAGTAAAGAGCATACCCCATTCGCCTTCGGCCTGGTTTGAGAATTCGACGTAGATTGAGTAGCCGTCTTCCTTGTCCCAAACGTTGAGTTCGGCGAGGGTGATGTTTTCAGGTGTTTCAGAGAGGATGAGGCCCTTTTCGGGGTCAAGGGTGATGAAGAGACCGGTGGCGTCATCGGCGAGGGCGATTTTGCCCTGGGTGCATTTGACGGAAACGTAGCCGGCTTTGGTGACGTCAGCAGTAGAGGTTACGACTTCACCGGCATTTGCGGGGAATGCAAGGTAGAGACCGGTTTTGATGTTGCGGACTGTTACGGCGTCGTGGTCGTTGGTTTCGCGGACGTTGGTTTCAGGTTCGTCATCTCCTTCGGCGAGGCTCCAGGGAGTCCATACGCGTTCGTTGACGCGCTCGCCGACGAATACGGATGCAGTTGTGAAGTCAGCGGCTTGCCAGGGAGAGAGTCCGGCTGCGGGTTCAGCAATGTATGAGACGAATTTGCCGTCGGGGGCGCCCCATGTGAAGTTGAAGTCCAGTGCGGCGTAGACTCTGTCTCTGATCTGGCCGATGCAGTATTCAATGGCTTCGGCAACTTCTTCAGCAGTTGTGCAGCCGTTGATTGTCTTTTCGTAGTTCATGGCCATCCAGGGGTTGTATTCGCCGGGAGCGAGAGCGAGGTAGCCGAGAACTTCTTCGACAGCAGCTTCTTTGATGCTCTTGAGGGGGTCAACGGAGGTTACGATGATGTTCTTGACTTCCCAGGTCATTGCGGTTTCGTTGGTTGAGTTGTATTTGAAACCGATCTGGATTGTTTTGCCGGCGAAAGCGGTGAGGTCAACGGGTTCGTTGGCGTAGAAGTTCCAGCTGTCTCCCTCGGGGGCTGTCACTGCGTTGGCGATTGTGAGCCATTCGGCGTTGTCGTCGTAGTAGTATCCGCCGTTGTTTTCAGATTCGACTTCGCGGACAACGATGTTTGCGAAATCGGCGATTGATGCGCCTTTGAGGTAGTTGATGGCCTGGTCGAAGTAGAGGGTTGCTTCGTTTGAGGCGGGAAGCGTGATTTCAGGCGATACGGCGATTGCTTCGGCAACGATGTTTCCGACGGCGGAGATGTAGCCGGTTCCTTTGAGGCCGTATTGAGCGTCGTGTACCCAGATGTCGGCGTCAGGTTCGAAGGTGAAGTCGGTACCCATTGCAGAGTTGAAGACGGTGCCGGCAGGGAGAACGTTGAGGGTGTAGAAGATTGAGCCTGCTTTGTAGTTGTCGGTCTGCGGGGCCGATGCGGTGATTACGGTTGAGCCGGTTCCTACGAGGGTGATACTGCTACCATCTGTTGCGATTTCGGCTACAGCGGTGTTGCTTGAGGTGAAGGTCAGCGGGGCGTCGGTCGCTTTGGTGATGACGGGTGCCTGGAATTCTTCATCAAGGATTGCGGTGAATACAGACTGGTTGCCTTCGATTGCGAGGTCGGCATTGAGGCGGGTATCGATTACGCCGCCGGTGAACTGGACTTCGATTTTGGTGATGTCAACGCGGTCAGATGCGGTGAAGGTTACGGTCTCGATGGTTCCGCCCACGTTGGCAAAGGTGCAGAGCGTGCCAGTTCCGCCTAACGCCATGAAAGAGGAGTTGGAGGGAGTTAGTTTGTTTGCATTTTTGGTTGCGGTGAAAGAGATGCCGCAGATGTCGCCTCCGGGTACGGAGATTGTGATATTCGAGTTTTTCATCACGCGGAGTTCAGTACCGTTGCTTGCAGCCCAGAAGCGTACGCCTGCGCCGGTGCCTTTGCTGAAAGTGATGTGGACGCGATCCTGGCTTTCAAGGAGTTCGGCATTAACACCTTCATCGGTGAGATACTTGGAGCTGTTGCCGGATTCGGTTGGGTAGCCATACTGGTTTGTTTTGAAGTCGAAGGTCGCGGTCGTTTCACCAGCGGTGTAGACGGGGTCGGAGGCGCCGGCGTAGGCGAGACCGCACCATGCACCGGCTGCGAGCAGCAGCGACATAGCCAGAGTAGAGGTCTTTTTCATTTGATGATAATTGGTTGGGTTAATTAATGAATAAAGCATATGTAATACGGTGCAAAGATAGTTAAAAATATTTAAAAATGAAATTTTAGTTGCGAAATTTGCTGAAAATGAGAGAGAATGAGCGTCTGTTAACTCTTTTTAACTTAGAGGGGCTTTGAGTTTGCCCGGCTGATGTTGTAATTTTGCCAACGAAAAGCAAACAATGTTTGAGATATTTAAAATTAACTCACGGCGTTCGCTTAACAGATTGAAAAAAATTCTTGAAACGTACTTATGAAGAATTACACAATGACAAAGGAGCGCAACCGGAGGTTACGTCAGGAAGTTGCGCGAGAGATGCGCTCGAGCGGATGCAAGGATGCGCGGGTTGCGCTGGCCCGGGTTTTGAGGCGTCCGCTCGAGCGGGGTTTTTATCTTGGAGTGGAGACGGTGTTGGTGATGGACCGCCGGCGCCGTAGCGGGGCGCTGCCGGTGCGGGGTAAGCGACGGGCGGCAATGTGGGCCGATCTGTTGGGTCAGGTTGACTGCCTGATGGCATCAGATCCGGGGCTGACGCGCGTTGATGCGGTCTGTAAGGTTCTGGCGACGGGGACTTCGCGTATGGGCTTTATGCTTGGGCCGGAACGGGGTCTGAGGGTTTTAGGGTCTGATTTTTAAGGTTTGGTTAAATGGAGAGTGAGTGTATATTTTTTTAATTTTTTAGATTATGATTGAAGTAAGATTGGATTATTTGAGAATGGCGGAGTCAGTTTATGCGCTTGCGGCTCTGAGGGCGTTGGAGTCCGGCGGGGATGAGCGGCGGGTTATTGGCCGGGATGAGGAGCCGGCGCTTGTCAGACGGTTTGAGTGGGCGCTGGTTGAGGTTTGCCTTCAGCTGGGCGAGGTGGTCAGGACTCTGGATGCGTCTCAGGGCCGAGTGGAACTTGCGGCGGCCGGGAGCGGGGAGTTGATTTTCAGGGCGCTGGAGAGCGCGGTTTTGAAGCGTGTGCTTGCGGAAGTCGGGCTGGAGGAACCCGAGGGGTCGGCGGAGGTTCTGAAGCTTTTGCGGGAGCTTACGGCAGCAGGAGGCAGGGATGGTTTTCCGCGGCTGAAGGGGGACTGGTGAGGTTGAGGAGAGAGGAGGAATGGGTCAGCAGATGAGGTCGGCGATGGTCAAGGCGGCCATTGCTTCGACGACGGGGACTGCGCGGGGCAGCACGCAGGGGTCATGGCGCCCTCGGGCGGTGAGGGTCGTTGGGGCGGCGGAGTCAGTCATGGTGCGGACAGGGCGGAGGAGGGTTGCGACGGGTTTGAATCCAATGCGGAGGATTACGGGCATTCCGTTTGAGATTCCGCCCTGGATACCGCCGGAGTTGTTGGTGAGAGTCAGTGGATGGAGGGGGTCGGATCCGGGGATGAATTCGTCGACCATTTCGGAGCCGCGGCGGATGCAACCGTCAAATCCCATGCCGAATTCGACGGCTTTGACGGCGGGAATGGTGAACATTGCGTTGGCCAGGCGGGAGTTGAGGCGGTCAAAGAGGGGGTTGCCGACTCCGGCGGGGAGGCCGGTGACGACACATTCGATGATTCCGCCGATGGTGTCGCCGTCAGCTTTAACGCGGGTGATCATGTCAGCCATGCAGCGGGCGGCATCCGGGTCGGGACAGCGGACGGGGTTTGACTCGATGGCTTCCGGGGTCGGGACGACGTCAGGGTTCATTTCGATTGGGCCGACCTGGCGGACGTAGGCCATGATTTGGATTCCGCGCTCTGCAAGGAGCTGGGCGCAGAAGGCTCCGCCGACGACGCGACAGGCGGTTTCGCGGGCCGAAGATCGCCCTCCGCCGCGGTGGTCACGGATGCCGTATCGGGCCTGATAGGTAAAGTCGGCGTGGGAGGGGCGGAATGTGTGGCGGAGTTCTTCGTAGTCGGCCGAGTGCTGGTCAGAGTTGCGAATCAGGAATCCGATCGGGGTTCCGGTTGTCAGGCCGTCGAGGATGCCCGAGAGGATTTCGACGCGGTCAGGTTCGCGGCGTGCGGTTGTCAGTTTGCTCTGGCCCGGGCGACGGCGGTCGAGCGCGCGCTGGACTTGGTCAAGGTCAATCGGGAATCGGGCGGGAAACCCGTCGATGATGCCTCCGATTGCGGGGCCATGGCTTTCGCCGAACGTTGTGAGTGTTATGTTTTTTCCGAAAGAGTTCATAAGTAACAGTAGTTTAGGTTCCGGGGGGACAGGATGTCACTGCACGGGGGATGCGGTCAGATCGGCGATGGTGGCGCCGGTGAAGGCGATAAGGTCGGCGGGGGCAAGGCGGAGCTGGAGTCCGCGCTGGCCGGCGCTGATGTAGATTGAGTCGAAGGAGAGGGCGGAGTTATGGATGAATATCGGGAATGGCTTCTTGAGACCAATCGGGGAGCAGCCGCCCCGGATGTATCCGGTTAGGGGCAGGAGGTCTTTCATTGGGATGAGGTCGGCTTTTTTAGTTGAGGCTACGCGGGCGGCTTTCTTTAGGTCGACCTCGGCGTTTCCGGGGATGACGCAGACGAAGAATAGACCGCTTTCGGCGCCGTGGAGAATCAGGGTTTTGAATACGCAGTTGATGTCTTCGCCAAGAGATTCGGCGACATGAGTTGCGGCCAGGTCGTCAGGGTCGACCTCGTATGGGATGAGTTCGTAAGGGATTTTTGCGCGGTCAAGGAGGCGCGCGGCGTTTGTTTTCTGAACTTGTTTAGACATATTAGCCACAAAATTACGAAAAAAATTTGTAAATTTGCGCTGAAATTATGAATTCAGTGACTTCAGCCGACATACAGGCCGTCAAGCAGCGGCTTGGAATAGTAGGGACGAGTCCGTCGCTCCAGGAGGCGATCGGGCGGGCGCTGCGTGTTGCTCCGATTGACCTTTCGGTTCTGATTATCGGGGAGAGCGGCACGGGCAAGGAGTTTTTCCCGAAGATAATCCATGGTGCGGGCGCGCGGAAGCATGCCCGTTATATAGCGGTTAACTGCGGAGCGATTCCGGAAGGGACGATTGATTCAGAACTGTTTGGCCACGAGAAGGGTTCGTTTACGGGAGCTATCGGCTCGCGCAAGGGATATTTCGAGGAGGCCGACGGCGGGACGATTTTTCTTGACGAAGTTGCGGAACTTCCGCTGACGACGCAGGCGCGGCTGTTGCGCGTGTTGGAGACGGGCGAATTTATCAAGGTTGGTTCGAGTCAGGTTCAGAAGACGAACATCAGGGTCGTTGCGGCGACGAATGTCGATATGGCTCAGGCTGTTGCCGAGGGGAGGTTCAGAGAGGACCTTTATTACAGGCTCAGCACGGTGCAGATTAACGTGCCGCCGCTGAGGGATCGCGGCGACGACGTTGAGTTGCTGACGCGGTTCTTTGCCAACGCGTTTTCGGAGCGTTATCAGACTCCGGAACTGAGGCTTGATGCGGATGCGCGTCTGCTGATGCGGACTTATCGCTGGCCCGGCAACGTCAGGCAGCTGAAGAACATCGTTGAGCAGCTTTCTCTTTTCGAGGGGGGCGAGACGGTCAGCCGTGCCACTCTGGAGAGTTATCTGCCGATGACGGTTTATGCTCCGGCTGTCATGTCAGCGTCGGCTGCCGGAGGCGGCAACAGCGATTACGGCAAGGAGCGCGACATATTGTTCAACATGATTTTCAGCCTCCGGAGTGAGGTTGACCGCCTTCGGTCGGAACTTGACGCCAGAGATTCGGGGGGAAGCATTGCGCCGCGGCGCGATGCGGCGCCTTCGGCGGGAGCGCTGATTTCGCTGAAGTCAGAGCGGTTTGAGAATCCTGAGTTTTCAGAGTTTTCGGACCTTACGGACAGCCCGGTCGGCGAGGTTCAGCAGCCCATGAAGACGCTGGAGGAGAGTGAGAAAGAAATGATTCGCGAGGCGCTTGAGCGCAATGGCGGCCGACGGAAGCAGACAGCTGCCGAGCTGAACATCAGCGAGCGGACTCTATATAGAAAAATTAAGGATTATGATTTGGAGTAAGAGCAGGATTGCGGGAAATGTCGCGGCGGTGGTCATGATGCTTGTGCCGCTTGGCGGCTGCCGGGTCAGTTATAAACTGAACGGGTCAGCGCTCGACTATAATATTTACAGGACGGTCTCGGTTGGTAATTTTCCAATCCGGGCAGCGCTTGTCTACGCTCCGCTGCAACAGACCTTCGAGAACGAGCTGCTTGACTATATTCAGCGGAACACGCGTCTTCAGACGGCCGTTGACGGCACGAATGCCGACCTGGAACTTGAGGGTGAGATTACGAACTATGCGCTGTCGCCTCAGGCGGTCGGTACGGACGCATATGCGACGCAAACGCGCCTGACAATCAGTGTCAGAGTAAAATATACGGACAACAGGGACGAAACGAAGGATCTTGACCAGACTTTCTCGGCTTACAGGGATTTCGACGCTTCGCTGATGTTGACAGACGTTCAGGATGAACTCTGCAAGCAGATTTCGGAGGAGCTTGTCGAGCTGATCTTCAACTCGACGCTCGGCAACTGGTAAGAGCGCGCACAATCGGGATATTCTATGGAAGAAAAAGAGATTCAGGAATGGCTTGATGGCGGGGCGCCGACGGCACAGCGCACCGAGGAGCTGCTTGCGGAACATCCGCGCTTTCTGCTTCCGGCGGCAATGAGGCTTCGCAATGGCCGCGACGTCGGCGACGAAGAGCGCGAACGGCTGAGAGCGCTGCTGTCGCTCGGGGCCTCGGACCGTGAACAGATGGCCATGGCGGCCAATATGGAGCTTGAGGTTGATCTGGCTCGTTTTTATCCGCGTCCGGATCGAAATACGCCCGGAACGGCCGACACGATTGAAAAATTTTTGAATACTTACGGAGCGCCCGATCCGCGGGAGGATGAACTGCTTGAGCGGCTGATTTTTAATCCGACTCCGGACTATGCGCAACTGCTTGCACAGGAGGAGGAAACGAGTGTTCCTCAGGCCGGCGAGGCCGAGGTTGGGACTCAGGATGATTTGATTAACTCGTTTATAATCAAGAGCAAACACTCCGGCGGTCAGTTTCCGGCCAAGCCCGCGGACGAGTCTGAAACGAAAGTCCCCGAGCCGCAGACACCGGTCAAGAAACCGCAGCAGACAGACGATTCGTTACTGAGCGAGAGCCTGGCTAAAATCTATATCCGCAGGGGTAATTACCGCAAGGCTTACGAAATAATAAGTAACTTAAATTTGAATTTTCCGGAAAAAAGTATTTACTTTGCAGATCAATTGCGCTTCCTTTCCACCCTCATCAGGATAGAAGAGGAGCGCAATCAACTCGTGAAATAATATAAACCAAACAAAGATTGATATGCTTTACACACTTGTCATTATCCTGACTCTGATTGCCGCAGTGTTGCTGATTGGCATTGTTCTGATTCAGAAATCGAAGGGTGGCGGCCTTGGCTCAACGTTTGCCAGCAGCAACTCGATTCTTGGCGTTCGCCGCACGAACGACGTTATTGAAAAGGCGACCTGGTATCTTGCCGGAGCAGTTGCCCTGCTGTCGATTCTGAGTGTTTTCTGCGCTCCGTCACTGACCCAGGACAACGGAATCCGCAGCCACATCGAAACTCCGGTCAGCGTTCCCGCCACCGAAGCGCCGGCAGAATAAATTAAAGATCGAGAATATAAAAAGAGAAGACTTTGCTCTTCGCTCGCTTTTTCGTATTCCGCATTTTAATCAATTTGCATTTAATCAATGATTACTCAGGAACAATTAAAAGAGACTTTTGAGCGCAAGCTGGCGCTGAGGAGGTATCTTTGACGTCGACAATAAGAAAATCCAAGTAGAAGAGGAGGAACTCCGCACTCACGTGCCTGACTTCTGGGAACACCCGAAGGAGGCTCAGATTCAGATGAAGAAAATCAAGGATCTGAAGGCCTGGATTGAGGGTTACGAGGATGTTGACAAGGCGTGCGAGGAACTCCAGATTGCTTTCGACTTCGTTAAAGAGGAACTCGTTACTGAGGAGGAGGTTGACGCGCTGTATGCCGACGCTATCGCGAAAATCGAGGCGCTTGAACTCCGCAACATGTTGCGCCGCGAAGAGGACAAGATGGACGTCGTTCTGAAAATCAACGCCGGCGCCGGCGGCACCGAGGCTCAGGACTGGGCGTCGATGCTGATGCGCATGTATCTTCGCTGGGCGGAACGCAACGGCTACAAGACATCCATTGCCAACCTGCTTGACGGCGAAGAGGCCGGCATCAAGTCGGTCACCATCAACATTGAAGGCGACTATGCCTACGGCTATCTGAAAAGCGAGAACGGAGTGCATCGCCTGGTGCGCGTCTCGCCATACAACGCGCAAGGCAAGCGCATGACCTCATTCGCATCTGTTTTCGTCACTCCGCTTGTCGACGACACGATAGAAGTCAAGGTTGAACCCGCGCTTATGAGCTGGGATACGTTCCGCTCCGGCGGTGCCGGCGGCCAGAACGTCAACAAGGTGGAATCGGGCGTCAGACTGCGCTATCAGTACACTGACCCTTACACGGGCGAGAAAGAGGAAATTCTCATTGAGAACACCGAAACGCGTGACCAGCCGAAGAATAAAGAAAACGCCCTTAGACAGTTGCGCTCGATACTTTACGACAAAGAACTGCGTCACCGCATGGAGGAGCAGGCCAAGGTCGAAGCGTCGAAGATGAAAATCGAATGGGGTTCGCAGATTCGCAGTTACGTGTTCGACGACCGTCGCGTAAAGGACCACCGGACGAATCATCAGACGGCAGACGTCGGCGGAGTTATGGACGGCGACATTGACGAATTTATCAAAGCGTTCCTTATGGAGTTCGCTGGCGAAGATAAAGAATAAAAATTCCGCATAATTTGGCAATTAACGGAAAAGTTAGTATCTTTGCGCCTGAGTTAAAAAGAATAAACCAAGACATTACCGAAATAAATAAATGGCAACACTTGAAAAAATTCGCAGCAAATCGGTGCTACTGGTGAGCATCATCTTCGTTGCGCTTTTCCTGTTCATCATCACCATTATTGACAACCCCATGGGTCTTTTTGTTGACCAGACAACGGTTGTCAACGTCAATGGCACCAAGGTAGACTATGAACAGTATCAGAAAAAAGCACAGGAACTGCGCGAGCAGAACCCGCAGAACGTCAACGCCGACGAGGATGCCCTTCAGGCCCTCATCAGCGAGACCCTTTTTCAGCAGGAATTCAATAAGCTTGGTCTGGCTGTCACCCCGAACGAAATCAGCGAGGTGATTGTCGGCGAGAATGCACCGGCCTATATCGTGAACTCCTTCCGCAGCCAGTTCGGCGCAAGCCCGGAAGAAGTGCTGACTGCAATTCAGAACCCTGAGTCGATGGGGCTGACCGCTGAACAGGCTCAGCAGCTGACAACCGCTTACAAGAATTTCGAAGACCAGATTGAGCAGTTCCTCATTGGTCAGAAGTTCTTTATGCTGGCCGGCGGCACCATTAACGCCAACAAGCTCGACGCGAAAGCCGCGTTTGATGAGAACAACACTTCTTACAAGCTCGCAACCGTCAGCAAGAGCCTCTACTCGGTTCAGGACTCGGTTACGGAGGCTGACATCCAGAAGTATTACAACGCCCACAAGGAAGCATACAAGCTCAACGAGCCGTCTCGCTACGTCCGTTACGTGAACCTCGCCATCACGCCCTCGCCCGCTGACCGTCAGGCAGCTATGGTAGCGATTAACGAGGCTCTGCAGCAGCTCGGCGAGACCGAAGGCATGAACGCCCTGATGGGTGACAGCCGCTTCATTGTCAACCGTCTGACCGGTGACAGCGCAACGGTTGCCGGCGAGAAGATTCCCGCACTGAATAACTTCGTTAAGGAAGCTGAAATCGGCGAAGCCCGCGTTATTCAGAACAGCGCCTACGCCCAGGCTAACCCGAAGGTTGTCATTGCCCGCCTGACCGGTCGTGAAACCAAGGTTAACGGTGCAAAAATCAAGCAGGCCATCATTGATCCGACACATAGCGCCGACACTGTGGTTGCCCGCCTGAACAAGGCATCGGTTGTCAATGACTCAATTGAAGGTGTGCTTCAGGTTGTTGATCAGAATGTCGATTTCGCTCAGATCCCCGAAGTTGTTGTCGACAGCCTTCGCGGCGCCAACGGCAAGTTTGTGCTTCTGACGCTTGGCGACGGCTCGCAGGTTGCCACGGCAATCGAAAGCCTTGACGCTCCGAAGCCTATCTACAGCGTATCGCTTGCAACCTACAACATTGAACCCTCACGCGAAACTCTTGACGCACTTAACACCCGCATGCGCGACTTCCTGATTGTCGCAACGACAGCTGACGCGTTCAACCTTGACAACGCGGTTCAGCAGGGCCTTGCGGTTGAAGATGCTCTTGTCAGCAACTCAAGCGTATCGCTCAATGGCCTTGAAGATACCCGCGGCATCGTGGCCTGGGCAATGGAGGCCAAGAAGGGTGAGGTTAGCCGCCTGTTCACTGACAGCAAGAATACACACCTGACCGCAGCGGCAGTTGCCGATATCTATAAGAGCGACTACGTTCCCGCAAGTTTCCCCGGCGTTCGTCAGAGCGTTGAGAACGAGGCTCTCAGCCAGAAGAAGGCCGAGAAGCTGATTGCCGAGTACACCGGCAAGGGCAATTCTCTGGCCGACTATCAGAAGGCAATGGAGGCTATGCGAATCGACACCATCTCACACGTAAGCCTTGGCGGCGGCCGCTATGCACAGCTTGGCGGAGTGCGCGGCGCAAAGAAGGGTGAGATTGTCGGTCCGGTACGTTGGAACGGTTCGGTTGTGGTCTACACTGTTCTTGACAGCGAAGAAGGCCAGATGCCTTTCGACGAGGTTTCGAACAGCGCACAGTATCAGCGCCAGATGCAGCAGATGCTGATTGGCAATGACCGCATCAATTCGCTGCTGCTTGGCGACGGCAAGATTAAAAACCGTCTGCTCAAGTTTACAAGACAATAAGCACAACAAAAGCAATAAGCAAAACAAGTAACATTACCAAATTACACAACAATTCCCCAAAAACATCCCTAAGATGGGCCACGACGAGATGTCGCTGCCCATTTTTTTTGTATTAAGAGCGCAGTCTTTGTGACGAGCGGAGAGGGAGGCGAGATTTTATCGGGTTACGGCTTTTATTTTCGGAAAATTTTCGTAAGTTTGCGGTATGAAAGATATAAAGGCAATAACGATGGTTAGGAACGACGTTTTTCTGAAACGTTGGGTTGAGTATTATGGCCGCGAACTCGGTCCGGAGAATCTTTATATCTATTTCGACGGTACGGACCAGGAGATACCTGATTTCTGCAAGGGTACGCATACGGAACTTTGCGAGAAGATGCGAGGTCAGGTGGTTTCGACCGAGAAGGCCCGGTCGCGTTTCCTGTCGGCGAAGGCTGCGGCGTTGCTGAAGGCCGGTGCGGATATGGTAATCGGGACGGATGCGGACGAGTATCTTGTTGTTGATCCCCGGCTGGGCGTTTCGTTGCGCGAATTGCTTGAGCGTCAGCCGAAGCGTGATTGTTATTCGCCGCTTGGGGTGGATGTTATTCAGCATCTGGAATCGGAGCCGAAGCTGGATTTCGGCCGGCCGTTTTTGTCGCAGCGTCACCGCGGATGGCTTTATTCGCGCTATACGAAGCCCTCGGTCATCACTGAGCCGGTTACGTGGGGCAGCGGATTTCATCGCGTGAAGGGGCGGAATTTCCATATTGTGGACGGGCTTTATCTGTTTCATTTCGGGGCGGCCGACCTTGACAAACTTAAAGAGATTTCGGCTGATCCGGCCCGAGTCAAGGGCGGCTGGTCACGCCATCAGTTGAAGCGCCAGCGCGCAATTGCGGAGGTTAACCGCCTGAAGCCGCAGAAGTGGGACGACACGGTTGGGCGCGTCAGGACGATGCAGCGTTTTTTGCGACCGATTTTTGCGGTCAATAAGCCGACGACGTTAGGCATTAAGTTTATTGTCACCATTCCGGAGCGCTTTGACGAGATTGTATGATTGACGCGGTTCTGCTATGGGTTGACGGGTCAGACCCGGAATTCAGGCGCCGCAAGGACGAGGTTCTCGGACGGGACTCGAGACTGACGGCGGATGAGGTTGGCGGCGATACTCGTTATGCGGCTCTCGGCGAACTTAGCTGGAGTGTCGCTTCGATTAATCGGTTCATGCCCTGGATAAGGCGCATTTTTATTGTTACGGACCGTCAGGACCCCACGCCTCAGTTGCGGCTGACGATGGAGCATTTTGAGAATCCGATTCCGGTTGAGGTTGTTGACCATAGTGTTATTTACCGCGGAATGGATGATTTGATTCCGGTGTTTAACAGTCTGTCGATTGAGACCCTGATATGGCGTATTCCGGGATTGAGCCGCCGGTATATATATTTTAACGACGATATGTTTGTGATGGCGCCGATGAAGCCTGAGGACTGGTTTGACGGCGACAGGCTGATTGTTCACGGGCGGCGGCTTCCGCTGATTGTCGCTCAGGTTGCCGAGAAGTTCCGTCGTGGCCGCGACGGCAAGCCCGCCCAGGGTTTCAAGACGCCGATGATTGCTACGGCAAAACTGCTCGGTACGCGCCATTTTGTTTATTATTATCACAGTCCGCTTGCTCAGGACCGGGAACTTCTCGAGCGTTTTTTTGAGTCGCATAAGGATGCGATGCGCGCAAATGCGGCTCCGAAGTTCAGGGAGTCGCAGCAGTTTTCGACTCACGTTTTGTGTACGATGCTTGCCGAGCGCGAGGGACGCCTTAGAATTGACAACGAGGATACGAATCTGTTTTTGAAGCCGCTTGCTTCGCGTCCGGAATATCTGACGGAGAGGCTCAGGCGGGCGGATTGCAACAAGAGGCTGCGCCTTGGCTGCATCAGTTCGCTTGACCGCGCTTCGGAAGAGCAGCGAAAGGAGTTTGAACGATGGATAATTCGACGGGTTACAAGTTGACCATAGGCCTGTTGAGGGCTGTTGCGCATTTGCCACTGAGGGTTCTTTACATTCTTAGTGACATTGCGTTTTTTGTGTTGTTCTATGTTGTGCGCTATCGGCGCAAAATGGTTAGGGGAAATCTGCGCAAGGCTCTTCCGGATGCTTCGGAACGGGAGCTGGCAATGTATGAGCGGGGATTTTACCGACATTTGTGTGACGTTTTCATTGAGGCGGTCAAGCTTCTGCACATCAGCGATGAGGAGGCAGACCGTCGGATAAAGGTTTACGGCACGGAGGGCGTTGATGAGGCAATCCGCGGCGGACAGTCAGTTGTTGTCATGCTTGGCCATTACGGCAACTGGGAGTGGGTTCCGGCGGTTATGAGACACATCAGCGAGCCTGTTGTGTCGTGTCAGATTTACCATCCGCTGAGCAACAAGATTATGGATCAGGTCATGCTGACAATCCGCAGCCGTTTCGGGTCGGAGAGCATACCAATGGCGCGTACAGTCAGACGACTGTTTGAGATTGAGCGTGACGGAGGGCATTTTATATGCGGGTTTATTGCCGACCAGCGTCCGTTTACGCGCGCCCTTCCGCACTGGACGACGTTCATGGGGCTGGATACGCCCTACGTTACCGGCGGAGAGACGATTGGCGACCGCGTAGGCGCGGCGTTTTTTTATCTGGACGTCGAGAAGCCTTCGCGAGGCAATTATCGGTTGACGTTCAAGCGCATAGAGCCACTTACGGACGGCGCGGAGTTTCCGGTTACGCGGAGTTATCTGAAAATGCTTGAGGAGACAATAAAGCGCGACCCGCGTTTCTGGCTGTGGAGCCATAACCGATGGAAAAGAAAGAAAAAATTACAGAATTAAACTAAAAGAATAAGATTTTCGATGCAAAAAGGATACGTTAAGAGTGAAATTGCGGGCGATTGCTCGGATATGAGAGTTGCGGTTATCAGTACGGACTGGAATGCGCACATTACTGACCGCCTGGCGCTTGGCGCAGTTCACACGCTTGAGGCCAAGGGGGCCGAGGCAGTTCAGTTTAAGGTACCCGGAGCTGTTGAGCTGACGTTTGCGGCTCAGCGCCTTGCGGACACGGAGCAGTTTGATGCCATTATTGTGTGCGGCTGTGTCATCAAGGGAGATACGCCTCATTTCGACTATGTATGCTCCAGCGTCACTCAGGGCATTACGTCGCTGAATACGGACGGCCCGATACCGGTGATTTTCAGTGTGCTGACGGTTCTGACGGAGCAGCAGGCGCTTGACCGCTGCGGAGGCGTTGCGGGCCATAAGGGCGTCGAGGGGGCAGAGACGGCCCTGGCGATGATTCATTTTGCGCGCAACGTCGAAGAAAATTATGGTTAAACCGGAGATTGCCGAACTGCTCGAGCGGGAGGCTGCGCGCATCCACTGTCCGGAATTTGTTGCGTCAGACCCCGTGCAGTTTCCGCGTCGCTTCTCCACGAAGGCCGATATAGAGATTGCTGCGCTGCTGGCTTCACATCTGGCCTGGGGCAACAGGAAGATGATCTGTCGCGACATAGAGCGTCTGCTGGGCTGGATGGACAATCAGCCGGCTCGCTGGGTTGCGGAGGGGGAGTTTGAGGCGATTTCGGACGAGCAGAACGTTCATAGGACGTTTTTTGGTCGGAATCTGAAACATTTGTGCAGGGGCCTGCGCAAAATTTATAGCAAGTACGGCAGTCTGGATGAGTTTTGTGAGAGATCGGGAGCCGCAGCAAGCGAGGCTCCTGCCTGGTCGCTTGCTGCGTCGCTGAACGCACAGATGGCGGCCGCTAACGGCGGCCGGGACGATTCGCGGTGTCTGCCACTGGCACTTGAGAGTTCGGCGCTGAAAAGGCTTAACATGGCACTCAGGTGGCTTGTCAGAAAGGACCTTGGGGTTGTTGACCTCGGAGTCTGGGATTCGCTGAGGCCATCGCAGCTTTTCATTCCGCTTGACGTGCATGTCGGGAACACGTCGAGGGCGCTCGGCCTGACTTCACGCAAGGCCAATGACCGCCGGACGGCCGTTGAGATCACGGAACGTCTGAGGGAGTTGCGCCCTGAGGACCCGACATGGTTCGATTTCGCGCTTTTTGGTATTGGAGAGGAAGGAGGCCTCGTAAAAAGGGAAAATGATTGATGTTGTCATAACCTGGGTTGACGGGGATGACCCGCGGCTTGCGGCAAAACGCCGTGCCTACGCGACGGGAACGGCCGTCGAGACTCATGATGATGTAGCCGGGGCGACGCGCTATGCGGCCGATGGCGAGATTCACTGGTGTGTGCGCTCAATTGAGCGTTTCGCACCCTGGGTCAGGAAGATTTTTATTGTGACAGACGGTCAGAATCCGCAGGTCAGGACTGATAGGATTCCGGTTGAGATTATTGACCATAAGGTTATTTTCAGAGGCTATGAGCAGTATCTTCCGACGTTTAACAGCCGCACGATTGAGACGATGCTCTGGAGGATTCCGGGTCTGAGCGACCGTTATATTTATCTGAATGATGATTTTGCGTTTATCAATCCGGTTGAGCCGGCGGATTTTTTTGATTCCGAGGGGCGTCCGGTTGTTTACGGTTACCGACATTCGACGCTGACGGCGCGCCTGGGTCGCCTTTGGGAGCGCGTCAGGAGTCCGCGCCACCGGAAGGTTAAGTTCAGAGATGGCATGTTGAACGCGGCCCTTGAGTTGGGTCTGAGCGAGTTTTACCGTCTGCAGCACGTTCCGCACGGAATCCGGCGCGACGTTCTTGAGCGTTGGTTCAGGGAGCATCCGGAGTCGCTGGTTAGCAATATCAGCCATCGTTTCCGCAGCGCGGAGCAGTTTAATCCGCAGGAGTTGCAGTATCTTTTGTGTGGTTCGGATGTCAGGGACCACAGGCCGGTGCTGATTTACATAGAGCCGGCCCATCCGGAGATTGCCGCGAAGGCCGGAGCGAAGTTTTTCTGTGTGAATTCGCTTGACCAGTTCAGTCCGGAGGGGAAGGCGCTTGTCCGTCAATTTCTCGAGAACCGGTTTGACGGGTGATGGCGGAGGATTGAGTTGGCCTCCGCCGGAGTGTTTGCGTCCGGTTTTATTTCGGTGAGAGGGTAATCAGCGGGATGAGCATTTCTTCGAGGGAAATGCCGCCGTGTTGGAAGGTGTCAGTGTAGTATTGGACGTAGTAGTTGTAGTTGTTGGGGTAGGCGAAGAAGTCACGGCCGGTTGCGAAGATGTATGTCGTGCTGACGTTTGGGGCGGGGAGTCCGAATTGCTGAGGCCGTTTGATTTCGAACACCTGACGAGGGTTGTAGCTGAGGTTTTTGCCAAGTTTGTAGCGGAGGTTGGTGTTCGTGTTTCGGTCGCCAACAACTTTTACGGGGTTGTCGACCCTTATAGTGCCATGGTCCGTTGTGAGTATGATTTTGAAGCCGAGCGATGCGATTTTCTTGAAGAGGTCGAGCGCGGACGAGTGTCGGAACCAGGATTCGGTCAGGGAGCGGTAAGCCGCGTTATTTGCAGCGAGTTCGCGAATCATTTTCGATTCGGTTCGTGCATGCGATAGCATGTCGATGAAGTTTAGGACGACTACGTTTAGGTCGTTGTCTCGGAGGTTGGTAAGTTCGCGGATGAGTTTTTCGCCGGCGACGGAGTCGTTGATTTTGTTGTAAGAGAATTTTACGCCATGGCGGCGGAAGCGCTCGAATTGTGTCTGAATCAGGGGGGATTCGTTGAGGTTCTTTCCTTGTTCGTCGTCTTCGTCCACCCATAGTTCCGGGAACATGCGTTCGATTTCGAGGGGCATGAGGCCGGAGAAGATAGCGTTTCGGGCATACTGGGTCGCGGTCGGGAGGATGGAGCAGTAAGTGTTTTCTTCGATGGAGAAGATTTCGGCAAGGATGGGTGCGATTGTTTTCCACTGGTCAAGGCGGAAGTTGTCAATCAGGATGAAGAATATTTTTTCGCCGTTGTCAATCAACGGGAATACTTTTGAGCGAAATACGTCAGGACTCATCAGAGGGCGAGAGGCGTCAGGTTTCATCCAGCCTTCGTAGTTCAGTTTTACCCACCGGGCGAAGGCGGCATTTGCTTCCTGCTGCTGCATGGCGAGCATATCGGCCATTTCAGAGGCAGAGGCAGCGAGTTCGATTTCCCAGTAGACGAGTCTGGAGTAGAGTTTCTGCCAGTCGGCAAAGGTGTTGCAGCAGGCAATTTCGTCGGCGATCTTCATGAATTCAGACCGGTAGTCGCCGGATGTCTGGCGAGAGACGAGGTCGTCAGCGTGCAGGTTTTTCTTGATAGAGAGCAGAATCTGGCTCGGGTTGACCGGTTTGATGAGATAGTCGGCTATTTTTTGACCGACGGCCTGGTCCATGACCCCTTCTTCTTCGTTCTTTGTAATCATGATTACGGGGGTGAGGGGCAGAATCTGTTTTATGCGGGAGAGGGTTTCAAGACCGGATAGACCGGGCATGTTTTCGTCGAGGAAGATGAGGTCCGGCCTGTTTTCGGCGGCCATATCAATGGCGTCCCTGCCGTTGTTAACGGTAAGGACGTCATAGCCTTTTCCTTTGAGGAAAATTATGTGAGGTTTGAGGAGGTCGATTTCGTCGTCGACCCAAAGAATTTTTTTCAATCAGCAGAAGGGAATTAGAAATTAGGAATTATTTGCGGCGGTTGCGGACGGAGCGGGTTGCAGATGATGCGGGCGATGACTGCTTGGGGGTCTTTTCGCGCTTCACCTTTGTGCGGGTTGACGCTTTTTCGCTCCGTTTCGTGCGCTCCGAGCGAGATTTGCGTGCCGATGATTTTACGGGTTTGGCGTCAGCATTGGTGTCCACTAAGGTGCTGTCGGCCGCTTCGCGGCGGGCGCGGAGTTCCTCGCGGGTTGGCACCCAGAGGTTGTCGGCATAGTGGTCGAGCCGGTTCTGGATAGAGTCCTGGGCGCGCTTGAGGTCGTCAGGGTCGCCGGCGTGAATCTGAGCGAGGGTGCGGTTGCGCAGGTTGCGGGTTTTGTAGATGTCGCCCTTGTACATGTTGAGGGTGAAGAAGTCGTCGTAAGTATGGAGGGCGAGGTTGTTGTCGTCGTCCGTAAAGATATATTGCTGGCGAAGGTAGGGCTTGAGGTCGGCCATCTTCATCCAGAACATTGGTGAGTTGCCGGCAATTTCAGATGTTTCGTCGGCGACGATTACGGGGCATATAGCCTCAACGACTGTTTTCATTGAGTTCGAGCGATTGTCGAACACCCAGCGTTCGATTATGTAATATTTAAGCACCTCATTGGTCGGGACGTCAATGGGGTCGATATCCCAGAGGGGATTTTTTTCGGACGAGCCTTTGGCCGGCGTTCCCATGATTGAGAATCGGGAGAGGATGTCGGCCATCTTGACCCGCCGAGCGTCGGTAAACTCTTCGCGACCGTCAAGAAATTCATAAGCGGGGATTTTGTTTTCGGCAAGCAGGCGGAACATTATACGGAAAAGGTTTTCCTGTCCGTCAACGAGGTCTTCGGGGAAGTAGAGGGGTGCGTTTTTGTCTTCCTTGGCCAGGTCGAGTTCGCGGTAAATCACGCGCATGTATTTTACGGAGGCGTCAGGGCGCGAGGGGTCGTCGGCCGTCGCGTCGAGCTGCTGTTGTAGGCGGGCTGAGACTGCGGGTCCGGCCTGTTCGGACTTCTGGCCCGGACGGGTTCGGTTTCCTCGGGTCATTACTGCCGAACTGGATGATTCCTGTGCTGCGGCCGCAAGGGCTGTGAGGGCAAGGATGCCTGCTATGATGTATTTTTTCATTAGTTTAATGATATGATTTTTTAGTTGACGAGGACGTCGAGAGGCGAGATTGTGCGTGTCACGCCGTCGGGGCCGGTTGCTTTTACGTTGGTGATGATGAAGCGTTTGCCGCGCTTGAGTTCGCGGAACTGGCGCTTTTGGGCGTCAGAGAAGTTAGCGCCGTTAGAGGTCTCGATGAGGTTGTTGCCGCTTTGGTCGAAGACGACGGTCTGGAACGAGATGACGTTGAACTTGATGTTAAGCAATTCGTCATCAATAGCGGCCTCGATTCCGGGCGAAGCCAGCAGGGTTGCCTTCGGCAGGGCTTTGCCTCCGCCACGATAGCGGTCAGGGTTTCCCTGTGCGTCCTTATAGGCGATGAAGGGCGTCGGGTCAGGGAGTTTGCGGGTACGGAAGGTTGTTGTTCCCATTGTCTGGTTTGTCCCGTCGACGTTTGCGGTCACGGTTATGACGGCTTCTTGTCCGACGGCCGATGGACGAGCAATCCAATTGTCGCCCTGTCGGGTCAGGGTTCCGTTCGACATGGTTGCGCTTATCCGGTTATTGTGGACGCCGGGGACGGAGATTGACAGTGGATTGTCAATTCCGGCATAGAGGACGTTCATCATTGTTGCGGAAACGGTTGCCGTCGGTTCAAAGACGGTGTATTCGCTTGAGAAGGGGTGCCGGGTGGTTGTTCCGTCGCCGTGAGTAACCTCAAGATAACCGGAATAGTCAAACGAGCCGGTCGAGCCTGTCTGGAACTCATAAAGTCCGCCTTCGGGGAGCTGCTTGCCTCCGATGAAAATCTGGGGGCGCTGAGTGGTGTCGACGGCGGCGAGGACGATGTTGGCCGAGTATTTGCCGCCGCGCATGACGGAGCGCGAACGGGGAATGACGAATGCGTTGAGTTCGTTGACGCGGACGTCGCCGGCGTCAACTGCGTTGAGCATTGCGGTCAGAGCTTCGCCTTCGGCGTAACGTATGTCGTTTTCGAGTTTTGAGAGGAGGGTGACTGCAGCTACGACGGGTTTGGCTTCGAAGTTTGTTTCTTCCCATGTCTGGAGCCGGTTTTTGCCGTTTGAGTCGAGGTTTGCGGTCGAGAGGGCGTCAGTGACGGTTTGACGTTTGATTGAGTCCGGCATCTGGGCGGCGATGAAGTCGCGGTAAGAGTCGAGGCTGAGTCGGAGTTTCTGACCTTCGAGGGTTGCGGGGTTGAGCATGACGGCAGCTGAGGCTTCGAGGTCGTCACGATGGAGAATGTCATTAGGGTTTGCGTCGCTTCCGTCGGCTTTGCGGACAATTGCGAGCTTGAGAGAGTCGACGCGCGCAAGGATTGCTGCGGTGAAGTCGCGGACTTCAGATGCGCGTTCGAGCCATGGTTTGCCTTTTTCGGGGTTTTGGTCGGCAAAGTCGGACAGGCGTCCGAAGAGGGCGTCGTTACGTCCGGCTACGTTAGAGTTTGAGCGGTTCAACCCTTCGTCGACCTGCGTAAAGCCATCAAGGACATCGGAGCTGACGTTGAGCGCGAGCATAGCCGTCAGTACGATGTACATGAGGTTGATCATTTTTTGTCGGGGAGTGAGTCCGGAACTTCCTGCCATTGTGAAGATTGAAAATTAAAAATACAGAATACAAAATACAGAATTAAAAACTACAAAAGCGGGAGAGGAGGCGAGTCGTCTCATTTTGTATTTTGTAATTTTTAATGTCGTGATTAATTGTTGATTCGTTGGGACATGGCTTCGATCATCTTGGCGTAGATGGCGTTGAGCTGCTGCATGTACTGGGCCATTTTTTCGGTTTCTTCGCAGTATTTCTGGGAAGTTTCGGCCGATTTTTCGTACATGTCGCGAATGTCCTTAATTCCACGGTTAACTCGGTCGATGGAGTCGAGCTGGGAGCTGACGCTCTTGAGCTGGATTTCGTAGATTGTGTTGAGTCCGGCAATGTTTCGGTTCAGCGATGTCATCTCTTCGACATAGCCGGTTGAGGACTCTGTGATGCGGTCCGAGTTTTCGGTAATAGCGCGATAAGAGTTCAGGAGGATGCTGCTGACCTGGTTTAGCTCTTCCGTTGCCCGGCGGAGCTGCGTCATCTGGTCAGAGAGTGCGGCAATCTGTGCCACATAAGTGTTAGTGGCTTCGGCGGCTTCAGGGCTGAAGGAGTCGAAAGCCGTCGGAGCGTTGTTGACCACCGGAGCGGCAGCGGTCTGACCGTTGTTGGCCACCGGAGCGGCACTGTTCACGCCGCCGTTGATGATGATTCCGCCTCCGGCGCCGTGTCCGCCTGACATGTCCGGGCGGTCCTCTTCAGCGTGAGTGTCCAGGACGGGAAAGACTTCCTCCCAGTGATACTGTTTGGCGGGAGTGTCGAAGGCTGTCAGAATAAACATAAGCACTTCGGTTCCCATACCGATACAGAGCAGCAGGTTACCGCCCGGAAGGTGCAGAATCTTGAACAAAGCGCCCCAAATCACAATAGCAGCACCGATGGAGTAAGCAAAGTTGAAGAAGCGCTGTCCGTTCTCGCCTGAAAGAAAGCGCGCGATGGCGTTTTTATATTTTTTGATTTTAGTCATTGCTTTTTCTGAGAGAATGATTAGTTCTTACGTGATTTCTGCCCTTTTGCGATGCCAATCTGGGTGCGGACGCAGCGGAAGCCGATGTAGGAGCGCTGTTCGTTCTGGTATTCCCACATGCGGATGTCAGAGCGGATGTCAGAGACGACGTCCTTCCATGATCCTCCGCGCACGATTTTGCGTTTGAGTTTGTAGGGGTCTTCCTTGGCGGCATCGTAGCGATACTGCGGGTTGATGTCAGATGTAATCTTTCCGACGCTCTCGGTGAAGGCAGTCGATGTCCATTCGCTGACGTTGCCGGCCATGTCGTAGAGTCCAAAGTCGTTGGGGGAGTATGTTCCGACTTTTGACGTGATCAGGTGGCCGTCACGCATGTAGTTGCCGTCGGCAGGCTTGAAGTTTGCGTAGAAACAACCTTTGTCTTCCTGAATCGGGAGATCGCCTTGCCAGGGATAGATGTTTTCATCCTCGCCGGAGCGGGCGGCGTATTCCCATTCAGCCTCTGTCGGGAGTCGGTAAGGTTCGACGTAGATGCCTTCCTTGCCCAGGGAGCGTCGGAGGAATTCGGTTCGCCAGTTGGCGAAGGCGGTTGCCTGCTCCCAGCTGACTCCGACAACGGGGTGGTCGTTATAGAGTCCGTTGCTGAAGTATAGACGGGTGTAGGGTTCGTTGTAGGCATTGTCGAAGTCGTTGATCCAGGCAGTGGTGTCCGGGTAGACATTGATAATGTAAGTGTTGAGGAAGTCGTAGTCGCCGGTGAGTCCGCGATTGATAGTTTCGCGGACAATTATGCCTTCGTCGTTGACATAGGCCGTGTCCTTGCTAATCTGGGGTACAGCTGTCGGCACGGGGCGGTCCGTATTGTACTCGCGGCGGGTCGGGTCAAGCCGGTTGCGGCGGCGTGCGGCTTCAGTGTGGTTATATGTTTCGTAACGATAGTTCATCTGGGCGGCGTCCAGCTCTTTGACTCCGGTAATTGGGTTTGTGCGGTAGACGCTTTCGATTGCACGCTTTTCGTCCTCGTTGGGGTTGCGCCAGGGAATCGGTTTTGTCCAGTTGAGGAATGGCCCGATCGGGTTTCCTTCCTTGTCTTCTTCAATTCGGAATTCTTCGTTGCCGCCGAATGCGGGGTCGGCGAGGCGTTCGCGGATAATAGAGTCGCGTACCCAGAAGACGAACTGCTTGTACTTGCTGTTTGTTATCTCGGTTTCGTCCATCCAGAAGGATTCAACGCTGATTCCGCGGGAGTCGGCGGCAATTCCGCGCAGGGAGTCGGGCTTGGAAACGCCGGCATGAATCGAACCGCGGTCAACGAGGACCATGCCGTAAGGCGTTGGCTCGCTCCAGCTTCCGGAGCCAACTCCGGTGACTTCGCCGCCTGAGCCGGAGGCCGAGCCGGCACAAGAAGCCAGCGAGCCGATTGCGGCGGCGCAGAGCAGCATAACCGAAGGAACTTTCATTACATTCATATCTATTTAAGAAATTTCTGATTTTTCAGTTAAAAAAGAATTACATAAGGCGTATGCTCTTGTGTCGGTTTCGGTTTTTTTCGCCGAAGTTGAGTTTCAGCGAGTAACCGAGCCAGACCTCATGGGAGCCGGATGACGCTCGCATTATTGGCGAGAGCGAGTAGTCATAAGAATACCCGAGGGTGAATCCCTTGAATTCGCCTTGGAGCAGAATGCAGACTGCGTCTTCGGTTCGATAGCCGAAACCGGCGGTCAGGAATTTTTTCCAGCGGAGGCGGGCGGTTACGTCGGCCTGAAACGATGCGAAATCGGAGCGCACCAACAGGGAGGGCAACACTTCAAATAACGTATTTTTTATTGGAATATTGCTTTCGGCCGTAAAATAAAGCGTTCGGTCAAAGCGGAAAAGCCATTCTTGGTCGCCGGAGCCGGAGGATCCCTGGTCGCCTTCGCGGCGGAGTTTCAGTTCGGGAGAGAGCAGATGGGTGCAAGCCAGCCCGACGGTAAACCAGCGATGAGTGTAAGTCAGGCCGAGGCCGAGGTCAAAGCCCTGGCCCGTGACGTCGATGGTCGGGATTGCCTCGTCAGTGCTTTCATGGAAATCATCATCGTCCGGAATGACGACTTTCGAGCCTTTGAACTGCTGGTTGAGATAAGCGGCCTGGATGCCGACTGAAAGGAAGCCGCGGCCAATTTTCTGGCGGGCTGAAAGCTGCGCGCCGAGGCTCAGGGTCTGATATAGGCCTATGGATTCCTGAATCATGGCAACGCCGCCGCCCCAGCGTCGGTTAATGAGTTTGAAGGGAATGTCGGCCGTTGCCATGAAGTCACGCGGAGCGCCGTTGATCCCAATCCATTGCATGCGGCTTCCGGCGCGGATGCGCAGCAGGTCGGTGGAGCCTGCGGCGGCGGGATTGAAGAGCGACGGAGCCTGGAAATATTGGGTCAGGGAGGGGTCAGTCATCTCCGCGCGCGCGGCAATGACCGAGGTCAGAATCATCAGGATCGGCAGCAGGCGTTTCATTCGAAGTAGAAGGTAAGGACAATCATTTTCTGCGAGACCTTCGATAGTGCGTCCGTATAGCGCAGCGACAGGGGGTCGTCGGCCAGGTCAGGGCGTTTGTGGCGCAGGGCGTCGGTCAGCCCCCAGCAGAACTTGATTTCGGGAATGAACTTAAAATAAGGGAAGTAGACGTCGCAGCCGAGCGCGACTGACAGGAAGCAGTCAAACTTGTTGAGTTGCAGCAGATCAGACGAGCGATGCTTGCCGACGTCGAAAGCGGGAATCAGGCCGGCGGCAACGTAGGGGCGCAGGTTGCGGTAGCGGAGCGACGAAAACTTCAGGTCGACGGGCATCACCAGGAGGGTTGACTTGATGTTCTGGCGCTCGCGGGCGTCGGAATAGACATCGCGCATCTCAACGACCTTGTTTCCAAACCATATGCCTGGCGCGAGGCGCACGTTGAAGTGCGTGTTGAGGCGGAAGTCAATCAGGCCGTTGACGCAGAAGCCGGGACTGAACGACGGTTGTTCCATGACCCAGGTCTGGCCGTCGTTAGTCATGACGCCGGAGTGGGTGAAGTTGAGGTCCTGGGCGTGGATTCCGACGGAAAATCCGAGGTGCCATGCCTTCAGGTCGGCATACGGACGATTGAGCAGCTTATCGTTAAGCCGCTGGGCTGCTGCCGAACCGATTCCGAAGAAAACGGCAATAAAAAGCAAGATTTTTCGCGCGTTCACAAGGAAATAACGCACTTTGTCCCCTTATTATTTTAAAATAGGCCTTTATTTTTAAAGTAATCTTGCCAAAACATCATGTTTGGACAGAACGTGTGACGGAAAATCTGTATTATCCGCCTTTAATCAGGCTTTTTTGCGGAGTCGGGCCGGGAGGATGCCGAGGCGGTCACGATATTTGGCGACGGTGCGTCGGGCCACTTTGAGTCCGCGTAAGGCAAGGGCGGCTGCTATGGCTTCGTCGCTGAGGGGAGAGTCGGGCAGTTCTTCGGCGAGGATTTCGCGCATGGCGGCGAGGATTGCCGGGGTCGAGAGGTCGACGTTGTCGCCGTTGCCGCGATGGGTGAAGAATGATTTCAGGGGATATACGCCCCATTCGGTTGCGAGCCATTTGCCGTTGATTGCGCGGCTGACGGCCGTAAGGTCAACTCCGGTGCGGTCGGCAACCTGGCGAAGCACCATCGGGCGCAGCAGCGACTCGTTGTCGCCGTTGAGGAAGAAGGGGGCCTGGAGGGTGACGATGGCACGTCCGATTTTCATCAGGGCCTCGCGTCGGCGGCGGAGCAGGTCGATGAAGGTGAGGGCCTGAGAGCGGCGTGTGCGGATGAATTCGCCGGCATCGCCTTCGCCGGAGTCTGCGCGGAAGCTCTGTTCGATCTGGAGTTCAGGAAGGGTGTTGGGCATGCTGACGGTGAGGGTTTCGCCGTCGGTTTCGACAATGAAGTCAGGGGTTACGGCCGATTCGGCGACTGAGCGCGCAGGGTCGGCCGAGAATTCGCTGCCGGGTTTGGGGTTGAGGGTTGAGATCAGGGCGTTGGCTCCGCGCAGGTCTTGCTCGCTGATGCCGGTTTCTTCGCTGAGGCGGCGAAAGTTGCGGTTGGCGAAGATGTCAAACCAGTGGCGCACAATCTCGATTGCTTCTTTGATAAAGGGCTTGTCGGCGGGCAGGCGGCGAAGCTGGAGCAGGAGGCAGTCACGCAGGTCTTGCGCTCCGACTCCGGCGGGGTCGAGAGAGCGGAGGATTTCGGCGGCGGCACGGACCTGTTCGATTGTCGGGATGAAGCGTCGCTCTGTCGCCATTGAGATGTCTTCGCTGATCTGAGGGAGTGTGCGCGTCATGTAGCCGTTGGGGTCAATGGCTCCGATCATGTATTCGGCAATGCGGCGCAGGGCCGGATCAATGTCGGCAATTTCGCTGAGCTGGTTGCTGAGGTGTTCGGCCAGAGTGTCGTCATATTCGCGAATTTGCTGGCGCCGTTCATCTTCGTCGGCTGCGGCGGCGCGGGGGGTGTAGTAGCGTGGTTCGTTGTCCGGTTCGTCTACTTTTTCGAGGGCAGGATTCTCGCTGAGTTCGAGTTCGATTTCGTCGGCTATTTCGTCGTCGGTCTGCTCAAGCATTGCCGCAAAGCGCATCTGCTGCGGCAGAAGTCTCTGTCGCAGCAGTTGGTCTTGGGTCAGTCGGGATTTGCCCGTTGCTTTCACCGTTTTTCGCGTGGAAAGGTGGTCGGGGAAATGCTTATTTGCGGTTGGCGAGGATGTACTGGGCTATCTGGACGGCGTTGAGTGCGGCGCCTTTTTTGATTTGGTCGCCGACAACCCAGAAGTTAAGTCCGCAAGGGTTTGCAAGGTCTTTGCGCACACGGCCGACGTAGACGGGGTCCTTGCCGGCAATGAAAAGGGGCATCGGATATTCTTTTTCGGCGGGATTGTCCATCAGTATGAGGCCGGGAGCGGCGGCAAAGGCCTGGCGCGCTGTTTCGACGCTTATGGGCTGTTCGGTTTCAACCCAGATTGCTTCGGAGTGGGCGCGCATGACGGGGACGCGGACGCAGGTTGCCGAGACGTCGAGACCGGGAGCATGCATGATTTTCTTGGTCTCGTTGTACATTTTCATTTCTTCCTTCGTGTATCCGTTGTCGGTGAAGACGTCGATGTGAGGAATTACGTTGTAGGCAAGCTGGAAGGCAAATTTTTCAACTTTCGGCTCCTCGCCGCGTGTCAGGGATTCATATTGAGCAACGAGTTCGTCCATGGCTGAGGCTCCGGCGCCGGAAGCAGCCTGATAAGAAGCGACGTGTACGCGTCGAATCGGCGAGATGTCGTTGATTGGCTTGAGGGCCACAACCATCTGAATCGTGGTGCAGTTCGGGTTGGCAATGATGTTTCGCGGGGTGTTGAAGGCGTCTTCGCCGTTGACTTCGGGAACAACCAGGGGAACGTCAGGGTCCATGCGGAAGGCTGATGAGTTGTCAATCATCAGGGCGCCATGAGCTGTAATCACCGGGGCAAATTCGCGGCTGATGCCGGCTCCGGCCGAGGTGAAGGCGATGTCGATGCCCTTGAAGTCGTCGGGGTTTGCAGTCAGTTCCTTGACGGTGTATTCTTTGCCGCAGAAGGTGTAAGTACGTCCTGCGGAGCGCTTTGATCCAAAGAGGCGGAGTTCGTCAATCGGGAAGTTCTGTTCGGCAAGAACGCGGAGGAATTCCTGGCCGACGGCGCCGGAAGCGCCGACTATTGCGATGTTCATTGCTAATTATTTTTTAGGTCTGGAAGTGGTTAATTGTATGTAGTTTATTCTGCGATGAATTTCTTTCCGTCGGAGATGTAGAGACGTCCGGCGACGGGTTTGAGAATCTTTCGGCCCTGGAGGTCGTAGATGGCTGCGTCGGCGGCCGGGGCGGCTACTTCATGAATGGGGAGTTCGGCAACCGATTTGGTCACGGCGTTTTCGATTCGTCCTGTCGTACGGTTGACGAGCATGACGATGATGTTGCAGTTCTGCGGGTTGCTGACGGTATTCGTGCGCAGGGAGGCTGAGGCGCGATAAATTTCGCCGGCTTTGACCTCGGCGGGGATGGTGCCGTTGATTCCGTTGAAGAGGTTGATCTGGCGGGCAACGGCGTTGAACATCACGTTAGCCTCTTGAGGCAGAGTGTTCCATTCTTCCATCTCCGGGGCGCCTTCCTGGCAGTAGTTGTTGTTCTGATAGTAGGGGCCTACGTTGTCTTCGGTCAGGACAAATGACAGTGCATAGTTGCCGTCGGCGAAGTCGAAGGCGAATTCGGCCGAGGCTTCAACGTTGATTTTTTTGCCGGGGGCGTCAATCTCAATGGCGTCGACCGAGAGTTGGGCCATGGCGGGAGTGGCACGTACGGTGGGATACATCTGGCTCATGAGTTCGTAGGTCGGGTTCCTCATTCCGTAACGAGCGGTGTTTCGGTTGACGACGAGAACCGGGGCGTTTGAGCCGGTGAAGTTGGTCTGGAAGAGATTGTATGAGGCCGTTGTCATCTGGTCGTTGACGTGGACGGCGATGGGTATAAAGGTCCCGTCGGGGTGGTCGGCCATCATTTTGCTGACTCCGACAAATCCCATCGGGCAGTATCCACACCAGGTTCCGGTTGCGATTTCTGCGACCATGTTGCGGGGATATCCGGAGCCGGCGTTCATAGCCAGACAGTAGGCCGAGGCTGAACGGTCTGCCGGCTTGGCTGAGTTTTCAACTCCGTTGACCTCCTTGATGTCGAGGCTGAGCAGAAGGTCGTTGGCGGGTTCGTCAGGCATGTCAAGGTTGAGTTGCAGGGCCACGTAGTCGTTATAGATCAGAGGGTTGGCTAATTCGAAGGTGCGGGTCTGCTCTTCGGCATTGCCGACGCGATAGGCGACGGTCAGCGAGTTGATGTCATTGCCCGCTTCGTTGCGCGCGTAGAATACAATAGGTTCCTGCGTGCCGGTCGTGACAACGTCCGGTATCAGGCAGTCAAGCATCGAGACTTCGTCGGCCGGGAAGTTTTTGCCTTCAATTTTGACGCGTACACATCCGAATCCGAACTGCTGGGTTTGGTTTGTCCAGATAACGGGTTCGCCGTCTTTATTGGCAGCGCCGACCATTCCGCCCGGAATTGACAGGTCGTGGCTCCAGCTGTCGAACATCAGAACGTCGGCCTCGTTCGGGTTGCAGACTGCGGTCAGGCCAAACCAGACAGGCTCTGTCTCTTCGGTGATTTCAATCGGTTCGGGCAGGAGGTATTCTTTGTAGAGTCCGGGTTTTGTCAGGTCCATGGTCCCTTCGAAGGTCATTGTTGTCTGGGCGACACCCATGGAGTTAAATCCGGATGCGGTGAAGAGTGTGATTGGTTGTTCGGTGGCCGTTGAGCCGGCGGCCGGGGAGCCGTTTGCAACGGCGATTGCCGTGATTCGGCATCCGCGGAAGTAGTTGATGTCGCTCTCGGTGAACTGGAACGCCATTCCGGCTTCGGTTGTTGATGTGAACTGTAGGGCGCCGGCAGGTGATGTCGAATAGCCGTAGAGCATTGATCCGTCGTAGGTCGCCGAGAGGGCGCCAAGGGTTGCTACCGTAGTGAAAATCGCTGAAACGATTAGTTTTTTTATCATATTTTTTTAGGTTTAGTGCCTTGGAATTCTTTTAGATATTCGGGCGTGGAGTATGCTACGTCAAGAAAGTTTTGTTCGCGGAATGCTTTTTCGCTCAGTGCGAGCATATCGGCCGCCAGGGGCTGGATGCCATCAAGGAATATGGCATTGGGGTGGTTAATTACGGTTCGGGCTTTTTCGACTCCATTGCCCATGAAGAGCAGCGGACCTTCGTTGAGAAATTCGCGATAGCTCTCTTCGGTAAGAATCTGAGGCTGAACCGTCATCAACTCCTTGAGCCACATGTCGAGGACGCAGGTGTAGACTTCCATGCGGCGGGCGTCAATCATTGGGGCGAAGCGGCTCTGGAGGTTGATTCCGTGATGGTTGAACATTACGTTTGTTGCGAGAATCTGCAAGGTCGGCACTCCGATCAGGGGGACGTTGAGCGAGTAGGCAAGTCCCTTGGCCATGCTGAGGCCAATGCGCAGGCCCGTATATGAGCCGGGGCCGATGCTGACGCTTACGGCCTCGATTTTGCGGTCTTGTTCCTTAGCGGCGGCCAGGGCGCTCTCAACGAATCCGCCCAGTTTCTCGGCATGTTTCCGCCCGGCGCGGTCTTCGAAGTTGGCAAGCACGGAGCAGTCGCCCGTGAGGGCTACGGAGCAGGCCTCTGTCGAAGTTTCGATATTCAAAATATTAGCCATAGCGCAAAGTTACACAAATTTACCGAAAAACCCGCAATTCCGTTGCAAATTCGTCTCTGAAATAGGGAAAAGCAGCCCGGAGGGGGCTGCTTTTCATGTTTAGTTTGGTTATGAGGGAGATGAATGTTAGTCGATTTCTTCGTCAGCTTCGTAACCGCCCATTTCGCGGATGGCGTTCTTGAGCATGGTGTACTGCTGGAAGAGGTGGTTGACGGGTACTTCATCCTTGGTGTAGTCGTGCATCGGGCTTTTGAGGAAGAAGCTCAGGAAGCGCTGGATGCCGTGACGGCCGGCGCGGGCGGCGAGGTCGCTCAGCAACACCAGGTCGAGGCAGAGGGGAGCGGCAAGGATTGAGTCGCGGCAGAGGAAGTTGATCTTGATTTGCATGGGGTAGCCCATCCAGCCGAAGATGTCGATGTTGTCCCAGCCTTCTTTATTGTCGTTGCGCGGGGGATAATAGTTGATGCGCACTTTGTGGTAGTAGTTGCTGTAGAGGTCAGGCTGAGCTTCCGGAACGAGGATTGACTCCAGGGTTGAGAGTTTCGAAACCTCCTTGGTGCGGAAGTTGGCGGGTTCGTCAAGCACCAGGCCGTCGCGATTGCCGAGGATGTTGGTTGAGAACCAGCCGCTCAGGCCAAGCATACGAGTGCCGATGATGGGGGCGAAACCGGATTTAACGAGGGTCTGGCCGGTCTTGAAGTCCTTGCCGGAGATGGGCATGCCTGTTTTTTCGCTGAGTTCCCACATTGCGGGGATGTCTACGGTGGTGTTGGGGGCGCCCATGATGAAGGGGCAGTTTTCAGCCAGGGCAGCGTAGGCGTAACACATTGAGGGGGCGATGTTTTCCTTGTCGTCCGCTTTCATGGCTGCTTCGAGGTCGGCGAGAGTGTAGTGAACCTTTTCGTTTACGGGAACGTAAACTTCGGTCGATGCGGCCCAGAGAACAACGCAGCGGTTAACGCCGTTTTCGGCTTTGAACTTTCGGATGTCTTCGCGAAGCTGCTCAACCATGTCCCAACGGGAGGTAACGGTCTTGACGTTATCGCCGTCGAGGCGCTTTGCGTAGTTCTTATCGAAAGCGGCCTTCATGGGTTTGATGGCCTCAAGTTCGTCCTTGACAGGGTTGATATCTTTTTCTTTGAGGACTTCGGCGTTGATTGCGCTTTCGTAGGCGTTTGCGGGATAAACGTCCCATGCGCCGAAAACGATGTCGTCGAGTTTAGCCATTGAAACGATATCCTTGTACATCAGATACTTTTTGTCGTTGCCCTTGCCAACGCGGATGCGGTCATACTGGGTCATTGAGCCGACGGGCTTGGCAAGTCCCTTGCGGGCCATCAGAACGCCGGTCATAAAGGTGGTGGTAACGGCACCGAGGCCAACCACCAGCACACCGAGTTTACCCTCGGCGGGTTTTACGGTAGAATTGCTCATAAATTGTTAGTTTATTTACTTCTTTGAATAGACGTGAGATAATTAAACAGACGATGCCTTGAGGGCAACGTCGGTGCAAAATTAGCAAAAGCCATCGAAACAGGGAAATTTTCGGTCTATAAAAAACGCATCAAAACGTTAAAAAATATTACTAATATTCCAATTTGGCCAATAATATCTAATTTCAGACCAATTATGCTTTGAAGTGTTAATAATTATTAATTAAGTATCTTCCTCGTTTTCTTTACGTCAGGCCATGATGTGCGGATTATTCTCTGATTGCATAGAGAGTTGTTCAGAGAACGGGAAAGACTTCTTTGAAGGCGAAGGGGGTGGGGCAGCCGGTGAGGCGGAGGTGACCGTCGGGGTCAACGCCTTCGATGGCGGCGCGGAAGCGACTGCCGTCGGGCGTTTGCCAGATGTGTTCGCCCCGGCGTCGCCATAGGTGGTCAAGGTAGTCGGCGTGGTTGTCGCCGCGGTCAAGGCGAGCAAGAATCTTGCTGACCATAGTCTCGGCGAGTGTGCCGACAGGGTGTTCGCGTCCGGTCAGCCGGCAGATGCTGATTGGGTTCGGGGCGTCAGATACAAATTCGGTCTGGTTGACGTTGAGGCCAATGCCGGCGATTGAGCGCGAAATCCGGCATCCGGTCAGCGCGTTTTCAATGAGGATGCCGCAGATTTTGCGGTCGCCGACGTAGATGTCGTTGGGCCATTTGACGCTGACATCGTCAATGCCAAGCTCACGCAGCAGGTCAATGATGCCAAGTGACACGGCCTCGCTGATCTCGAACTGGTGCGAGGCGTCGAGGTCAAGCGGACGCAGCATCAGGCTGAGGGTGATGTTCTTGCCCGGTTCGGCCTCCCATGTGTTGCCCCGCTGGCCGCGTCCGGCGGTCTGTTCGAGTGCCATAAGAGCGTAGCCGTGGGGGGCTTGGCGGTCAATGGCGGCGTTTGTTGACTCGCAGCAGTCAATTATCTCCACTTTCATCAATTATTCCTTTCTCTTTGAGCAGCTCCCAGAAGTCGTAAGGGCTTGAATTGCTATTGACAACCTCGCTCTCGGGATTAAACAGGATATAACGCGGGATTCCGTTGAATTCAAAGAGTTCGCGCAGGAGAATCATTTGGTCTTCGGGCAAGCGCATAACGCGTTCTCCATTGAGGTTCTTTTCAACGTAGGCGCTATAGCGGTCAAGGGGCGAGCCTTTTTCGGAGGCAAGGAAGAGGAATGCGAAGCCGGGGTTGCCGCGATGGCGGTCGCGGCGCTCCTTGTTGGCCTCGATGCCGGCTCGGCACGGTCCGCAGGTAATGTCCCAGAAGTCAACGAGCAGATATTTACCCCGGTATGGATCAACGAGTTGCCGCATGAACTGGCCGGCCTCCGGGTCATAGCCCTTAATCCGGCCGGTAACGGAGATGGAGTCAGCTTCGAAAATCGTCTCTATGGGCCGATAAGGGGTCGGGATGACCTCGGAGGAGACAAAAAAAGTCCCTGTCATGCCGACAACGGCAGCGATTAAACACTTTCTCAGCATAATCAACTACTCAGAAGGATATTTGCGAAAATATTCGCGCAGGAAGTTGATTGAATCGAAATAATATTCCGTGGAGTCCTTGGCTGTTTTCGGGGCAACGGTTATGTGGTCAATGCCCGGGGTAAGGAACTCATAACCTGTAGCGACATGCCCCAGTTTGTTCAGTAAGAAATATTCGTGCTGCGGATTGGTGACCACCCACGCATTTTCGGGCGAAACCCCCGTTCCGGTGCTTACAATAGCCTCGAGCAGATGGTTCAGACGATACTGCCATATGTTTGCGATATTGTTTTTCCCTTTTTCGCGCAGGGCATAAATCAGGTAGTCAATCTGCTGTAAGTCAAACGGGTTGTCCTTGAGCGAGAGTTCGGCATACTTGATTATGTTGTCACACTCGTTTTTGCTGTGGCGCGACTTATAATAGAGGTCTTCCACAAGCGAAGAGTACTGAGTGTGGCGATAAGGGTCGAAATCTTCCTCGAAGATATAACCAAGGTAGAGGCGCCGGTAGTCATCGAGGGTCATGATGGTTTCGTTCTGCTCATAGAGCGCCATCAGTTTTGGATAATAATATTTCGACGAGGGATCGGTGACCTCCTGCTTAATTTGGTTCATGTCGGGCCTCTGCGGCTCGGTAAAAGAGCAGCAGATCAGCAAAACCACAAAAATATACGCAAATTTCTTAATCATAGGCTTTATTCTCCAAGAAGGGTTGCGGATGAGGCTTCGCGGATGGTGACTTCGACCGTGTCGCCTACTTTCTGGCCCTCGCGGCGGGTGAAGACCACGGTTTTGTTCTGGCCGGTGCGGCCGACCCACTGCTCGGCCGAGCGCTTGCTGACGCCTTCAATCAGCACGGCGAAGGTCTTGCCGATGTCGCGACGGTTGCTGGCCAAAGAGAGTTCGTTCTGGAGAGCAATCATACGGTTAAGTCGGTCAATCTTTACTTCTTCGCTGACATTGTCAGGCATGGTCCGGGCGGCAACAGTGCCTGGGCGTTCCGAATACTTGAACATAAAGGCGGCATCATAACCAACCGTGCGCATCAGCTCCAGCGTTTCCTGAAAATCCGCCTCCGTTTCGTCGTGGAAGCCGGTAAACATGTCGGTTGTGATTGCACAGTCGGGAATCATGCGTCGGATAGCCTCAATGCGCCCCATGTACCATTCTTTGTTGTAGTGGCGGTTCATAGCCTTCAGCACTTTGTCGCTGCCGCTCTGGACCGGGAGGTGGATATGGTGGGCAATGTTATTGCGTGAGGCTATGGCGGCTATGATTTCGTCATGCATGTCGCGCGGGTGGCTTGTGGTGAAGCGGATGCGCATTGCCGGAGCCTCGTCGGCAACCATCTGTAGCAGAGTGGCGAAGTTGGTGTCCTCAAACTTATAGGAGTTTACATTCTGGCCCAGCAGAGTAACTTCCTTGAACCCTTTGTCGCGCAGGTCGGCAACCTCGGCGAGTATTGACTGCGGCTCGCGTGAGCGCTCGCGCCCGCGGGTGTAAGGCACAATACAGTAGGTGCAGAAATTGTTGCAGCCGCGCATGATGCTGACAAAGCCGCTGACGTGGTTCGAGCCAATGCGGCGCGGAATAATGTCGCGGTATGTTTCAGTGCGGCTCAGTTCAACGTTGACTGCCGGTTGACCCTGTTCGGCGGCGGCGGTCAGTGCGGGCAGGTCGAGATAAGAGTCCGGACCGGCAACGAGGTTCACCCCATGTTTTTCAATCAGTTCTTCTTTGACGCGCTCGGCCATGCAGCCGATCACGCCTATGATTGACGGTCGGCCCGCCTTGCGGCGCAGGGCGTTGAGGGCTTGCAGACGGGCCAGGATTTTCTGTTCCGCATTGTCGCGGATTGAACAGGTATTGAGGAAAACGGCATCAGCGTCTTCGATTGACTGCGTCTGGTCATAGCCTGCCATTTCCATCACGGCGGCAACCACTTCGCTGTCGGCAACATTCATCTGACAGCCGTAAGTTTCAATGAGTAGTTTCTTCATAATACCGCAAAGATACGGATTTTTTCGGAAAAATGGCGGATTACGGCCCGTAAATTACAAGGCTGTCAAAAAGATGTTACAAAGCAATTACGCCAAGAACCTTCCCGAACCCTCCGGTGTTAGACTTCCGAAAACGGTGCAGATAGCGCCTGAGTCACCCCTCGTCAAATAATAAACCAATCAGAAATTCAGAATGAAAAATAAAGGGATTCGAGGGAATTACGATATTTTTCAGAGTAAGTAAAGAAAAAAGTATAGTTTCAGTGTGAAGAGGCAGGCCGCGACGGTCAGCCTCTTCGCTTTTTTAGTGCGTTTTCGGGTAGAACCTGCGGTGAATAATAACGGAGAGAAGAGCGAGCGCGAGGATGCTCAGCGGGAGTTCGACCGGAAGCGGAAGCTCAACATTGACGGCCTTTAAGGCCATGCGGGTAAGCAGAATCCATGGAAGATGCAGAAGATAAAAGCTGAGGCCGGCGTTGCCGAGCATCATCAGCGGTCGCCAATGTAGAATACGTGTTGCCAGACAATCTGTTCGATCGGTCAGCGTAAGAATGACTAACAGCAATGCGGTCGGTATCCACCAATATGAACTGAGGGTGAGCCTCGCGGGGAAATAGTCATAGGCTCCAATGAATATAATGAGAATCCAGACCGCGGAGAGAATCAGCAAGTTGGCCTGAAACGGGGCGAGGCGGACGTTGCGCAGCCTGACGACCAGTTGCCAAAGCAGCATGCCTGTGACAAACGATGCCAACTGCATCGGCGGGAAAATGTAAATCACAAAAAGCTCCCATGGTTGCGGAACGCTGACCGTCACGACAGCAAAAGCCGCCAGAGCGAATCCAAGAATCAGACGGCGGAAGAGTTTCCGTCCTGATGTCAGAAGCCTATGCAGTGGAATAAAGAGCAGATAGCAGAACATCAGATCGCTGACAAACCATGCCGGCAGGTTGAGCGAAAAAAAGATGTCCATGTTCGGGAACCAGCTCTGAATCATCAGCAGGGAGGCGACGAGCGGTTTAATGCCGATTTCAAATTTATTGATAAGGAGCATTATCGCCAGACTGACGTAATAGAGCGGCGCAATTCGCGTGAAGCGCCCCGAAAGAAAATGCTTGACGCTTCTCGGTGTTCTGTTCTCATAAGCCGCACAGAGAACGAAGCCGCTCAACATCATGAACCAGTTGACGGCACAGTCGCCGAACGAAGCTGCAATGGGGCCGTCAAATCCAAAATGATGAATAAAAATCATTATGGCGCCGACTGCGCGCAGCGATTGCAAGGATTTAATCATGGATTCCGGGGAGTGAAAAAGTCAAGAATTGCAAGGGCATGGGCTGCCGCTGCAGCTCCGGGTCCTTCGGGGTCAATCAGTGCTGAGGCGTTGAAGTCAGTCATGGCTGCGGCTCTGTGGCCAAGCTTCCAGTGGAGCGAGCCGCGGCGATAAAGAGCCATGGCGTCGTCCGGAGTGGCATTAATCCGCACGGTCAGTTCTGCAATCTGCTTTTCAATTTCTGTCATATATTCTTGCGTTCAAAGGCGTCGATGAAGCTGCCGGGTGTTGCATTATAAATCTTTATGCCTTTTGACAAGGCGTAAGTTTGCAGAATTTGATATGCACGGAAGGCCACAACCTGGCTTTCAAGAACCTTATGGAGCGGAATTTTCAGATAGTCAACCCGCTGACGCTCAAGTTCGCGGTCATCCTCCTTATAGAAATGAGGCTGGATGGAAATGACTTCGTTGCGGTCATTGACACTCAGTGTCTTAATCCATGTATGGTCAGCCCCGCAGATGTAAATTTCGCTGAACCCCAACCAGATGCCAATCATGATTGACGGTATCAGGACGTTGCGGGGGCGAGGCATGCCTAAGCGCCCGGTAAACATTGCATGGCGGAACCAATCCGGGCCTTCCATAGCCTTCATCGGGAACCGCTCAACGTTTATTTCGTTATCAAATTGCGGACATTTCACACCAAAAGGCACGAAAAGCGTCATTTTCCAAGTGGCGGAGTTAAGATTCTCCATCAGGCGTTTGACGTTGGGGTCTTCGGAGTTGTTGAAAAAATGGGGGTCGGCAAGAACGTAAAACTCCGGTTGCAGTTCGCGGAAAACCGGGGTGTTGGCAAAGAAATTGACGGCCAGCAGCGGATTTTTCGTCAGTGCCACATGTGAGTGTTCAAGAGTCTGCGCCAGGCTTGGGCCGTTGCCAAGAATTATCAGCGGATGCTCTCTGTGGCCGGGACTAATCGAAGCGCGACGGGGCGACATCAGCAATTTCACGATTGATTTAATCATACTGTGGGGAGAGCTGTTGTGAGTGTATAGTCAGGAGTGACAATGGTTTGCAGGTGAAATTTTCTGCCGTCAGGGAGCAGTGCAAGGCCGGGTGTGGACAGGGTGTCGATCATGCTCATGCCAAGCCCGGGAGTGGCGGATGCTTTGAAAACCGCCTCTTTCGCCGTCCAGGCCGACAGCAGGTCGACTTTGGCCGCAAGCTCGGCCGGGGTGAGAAACTTGGAGCGAACTCGCTCAAGCTGGTCAAGGCGAGGCTCCTCGATGTCAATTCCGCAACGCACCTTCTCATTGAGCATTATGGCGGCGAAACGGCGGCTATGGGAAATCGAGATGTGCAGGGTTGAGCCAACGAGCAAAGGCGCTCCGTCCCTGTCGTGGTCAAGGCGCACGTTTTCGCCGACATGGGTCGCGATCAGTCGGCCGATGGCCTGACGGCCTCCTTCTGCTATATAAATCCGGCTCATAGTTTCTGTGGCAGATGCTTCAGCATATAAATCATGTCTCGTTCTATTGCGTTCACTATCGGGGCAACTGAGTCCGGCGACGCTCCCGGCGACGCAAAGACAGCCGAGCCGGAAAGCACATAGCGCGCCGAGTCCGTTGCCAGAAACTGAACGGGAGTGGCAAGCGCTCCGGGCGTTACAATCAGCATGCAGCCAACGCCCTCCGTCGACGTCAGTTCGGTCAACTCGCCGGGCGCTCCTGCGGCATTGCGCTCGAGGCGCTCAATCCGATTGTCAATGACCGATTGCAGATGCAATGAACTTTCCGTGTAGGTCAGTGTGCAGTTGACGCGCACATTATAGGCCGGATAGACAATGTCGAACCACCCCTCTGTAACTCCCGGCTCAAAGCGCGCCGAATCGTTTATCATCAGATTGTTGACGGCATGATATGTTTCCGGATAGACCTCGATTCGCGGAAAGGCATGAGGACGCGGAACCGGCGCAGGGCGCCTGGCGCAACCTGCTGAGAGCGCCATCAGGCAGAGAAACGGCAGGCACCGGCAGTTCATTGCTGCACCTCCGGCATCACCTTGACGCGTACCGAGACAATGCGGTGCTGGCTGATGTCAAGCACCAGGAATCGACAGCGGCCGTAGACAAGGCTTTCTTTCTCGCGCGGGAAGTCGCCTTTGATTGCAAGTAGCATACCCGCGAGGGTCTCGCAGTCTTCCGTAACAGGGCCGTAGAGTTCCTCGGCCTCTTCTTCCTGTTCTGTGATACGGAAAAAATCGTTCAGCAGGGTCTTGCCTTCAAAAATAAACGTGTCGTCAGGAAGGCGTTGATATGTTTTTTCCTCTTCGTCATACTCGTCGTCAATGTCGCCGACAATTTCCTCAAGCACATCTTCAAGGGTGACCACACCCTGCGTGCCGCCGAATTCGTCAACAACGATGGCCATGTGGACCTTACGGCGGCGGAAATCTTCAAGCAGGTCATCAATCATGCGCGATTCCGGCACGAAATAGGCCGGACGCAGCAGCGACTGCCAGGCGAAGCCCTCCGGACGGCTTTCGACATAGGGGAGCAGGTCGCGCGAATAAAGGATGCCCTTGATGTTGTCCTGAGTGCCGTCATAGACCGGAATTCGGGCATAGCCGCTTTCGAGGACCACCATCATGACTTCGTCGAACGAATAGGTGATACTCAGACACGTCAGGTCGACTCGCGGAGTCATTACTTCCGACGCGGTCGTGTCGCCGAACTTCAGGATTTCCTGAAGCATACGGGAGTCATCGCGCGCTTCAACGTCGGTCAGTTCAAGAGCCTGGCTCAGTTCGTCGGCTGAAATATTCTGTGGTTTCTTGTGGACAACCCTGTGGACAACCGTTGAACTTTTGATAAGGAGCGACGCAAACGGCTTCAGGGTGACAACCATCATCCGCAATGTCGGCTGAGCCCAGCGCGCCCATCCGAGCGGACGTAACTGGGCATACAGTTTGGGCAGTATTTCACCGAAAAGCAGAATCAGGAACGTCAGCAATACGGTTTGCAAAATGAAACTCCAAATGGCGCTCATGCCCGAAAAAACGGGTCCGAGACCATAGTTTGTCAGCACAACAATCGAAATGTTGACCAGATTATTGGCAATCAGGATTGTTGCGAGCAACCGCTCCGGTTTGCGGAGCAGAGCGCGGACGGCTTCGGTCGATTCCGGATGGCCGCTCTCCTCGTCTGCGTCGTCCAGGTCCTGCGCGGTCAGCGAGAAATATGCGATTTCAGAGCCGGAAACGAACCCCGACATCAAAAGCAGCAGTGCCGCTATAACGAGAGCTATGATTTGAGCAGTTTCCAAGGTCAGATTGAGAGTCGGCGAAGGTTTTCAAGCAGGCTGCGGTCAATCGGCTTGTCATTCTTGATTGCCTTGCTGAAGGGAATGTAAACAATCTGGTTGTTCTGTATTCCAATCATCACGTTGCGCTGGTCTTCCATAAGGGCGTCGATTGCTGCGGCGCCCATTCGGGAAGCAAGGATGCGGTCAATTGCCGTCGGCGAGCCGCCGCGCTGCAAGTGGCCGAGAATCGAAACGCGCACATCATAAGCCGGATATTCGTTCTTTACGCGTTCGGCAAGTGCCATTGCGCCGCCTGTAATCGGGCTTTCGGCAACGAGGACAATCGACGAGTTCTTGCTCTTGCGGAAGCCGTTCTGAATAAGTTCGGCAAGCTGGTCGACCTCTGTTGATATTTCAGGAATGATGGCCGCCTCGGCGCCGGTTGCAATCGCACCGTTGAGAGCAAGGAAGCCTGCGTCGCGCCCCATCACTTCGATGAAGAACAAACGCTCGTGGCTCGTTGCCGTGTCGCGGATTTTATCGACACATTCCATGATTGTGTTCAGCGCTGTGTCGTAGCCGATTGTCTTGTCTGTGCCATAGAGGTCATTGTCAATGGTGCCGGGCAGGCCGATGCACGGAAAGTTGAACTCGTTGGCAAAAATGCGCGCGCCGGTCAGCGAACCGTCACCGCCAATGACTACGAGAGCGTCAATTTCATGACGGCGCAGTGTGTCGTAAGCCAACTGTCGTCCTTCCGGAGTTTCGAACTCCTTGCAGCGTGCAGTTTTCAGAATTGTTCCGCCCATCTGAATGATGTTGCTGACATTCTGAGTTTTAAAGTCTTCAATTTCGTCTGTCAACAGGCCGCGATAGCCTCTGTAAATACCTTTTACCTTAAATCCGTTGAAAATTGCCGAGCGGGTAACCGCACGGATAGCGGCATTCATTCCGGGAGCGTCGCCGCCGGAGGTCAGAATGCCGATGCACTTAATTTCTGCCATATTTTTTTAACTATTTAAGCCGCAAATTTACGAAAAAAACCTGAGTATATCCAATATTACGGATTAAAGAAATACCGGGGAACGAGATCTGAATAATCGACCGGCGTAAAAAACAGATGAGGAATGGCTGTCTCAGTCACTCCTCGTCAAATATTAAACCAATCATTATCACATTTCTTTCATTTATAAAACATCCTCCGTTGCAAGAAAGTTCACTCCGATTGAAAAAAACTTTCATCAGGAGTTCTGGAACTCGCTGGGAGATAGCCCCGTGAGATGTTTAAAATATTTACCGAAGCTGGATTGATTGGAGAAGTTCAGTTCGTAGGCGACCTGCTGGATGTTCTTGCCCGAGAAGCGCAGAAGGTTTTTGGCCTCAAGAAGCAGGTGTTCATCAATGATTTCCGCAGCCGAGCGTCCGGTACACTCTTTGACGACGAGCGAAAGATATTTCGGCGAGATGCAGAGCCGGTCGGCATAGAAGCGGACCGAGTGTTCCGAACGGAAATATTTGTTTACAAGTCGGACAAATTCATGAGTGTAGAGCATGCGGCGCGAGCGCGGGCGTCCGCCGGTCTGGGGATCTTCCTCCGGTTGCTCCTCGCGTGCGCGACAACTCATAAGCATGAGCTGATAGAGCGTTGCGGTCAGCAGCGAGCGGGAAATTCCTTTGTGGAACATTTCGAATCCTTCGCTGATTTTCTGGCGTGCGTTCATGTCAAGCAACTCAAGATAGGCCGCCATGTGAGCGCACTCGCCGGGCGTCAGAGTGACTAACGGGGCGCGGTTCGACGCAATCGGCAGGTTGTTAAGCACGATTATCTCGAAGTTCAGGTCATGAATAAACTCGTTGCTGACGAAAAGCACTGAGGCATCAAGATTCTGCATCGAGTCATCCTCGAAGGTTATAATGGAGTTCGCTCCGGTTACGACCATGCAGTTTTCCGTCAGGTTGAAACGTTCCATATTGACGGATGCGGAGAGTTTGCCGGATTTTACGAGTGTAATTATCAGTCCGTTGAAGCGCATGGCCTTTGTGAGGGCCGAGGGAATGTTGCTGTCAGGGGTAATGCGGACATAAATATAGTCGCTCCCGTCCACGGTTTCGTCGTAGTCGGCGATCTCGTAGAGTTTCTTCATTTGCTGGAGCGATACGGATTCAATCATTATGGATGCAAATTTACATATAATCGAATAATTTCATTGCTTTATTAAGTATTATTAACTAAAAATTGTGTTAAAATCTTAAAATATTAATTAAATTTGCGGCAGACCGATTTCGGAAAGGAATCGTGTTGATAAAGGATTGAATAGTTGTTTTATAGATAATTGTGTATTTGAAGCCTATGGGTGTCCGTGAGGGTACCCATTCGTTTTGCGAAATCTTGGAACAGTAAGACCCCGCGTGGGGAGCTTGCCGTTCAGTCAAGCCGGCGGTCCCAGTCTTTCCAGACGGGTTCGTAGCCGAGTGCCGAGATCTCAGCTGCCACAGCCTTTGGCGAACGGTCATCGCTGACCTCGAATTGTTCGAGCGCGTCAGGGGTCGACACGTAACCTCCCGGCTCGGTCTTGGACCCTGCGCTCATGGATGTCACCCCGAGTTGCATCATGTTGGCGCGGAACTGAGGCTTTTCGCGAGTGGAGTAGGAGATGTCGACGTCATGGTCAAACAGGCGGAACGCAAACGTCAGTTGCGCCAGTTCCTTGTCGGTCATAACGACTTTAGGCTGATAACCGCCTTCGGCCGGACACATTCGCGGAAAATTGACCGAGAAGCGCGTGCGCCAGTAGTTTTTCCGAAGGTAGAGCAGGTGGCGTGCCATGTAGGTGACGTCCGTGCGCCAGTCTTCAAGTCCGATCAGTACACCCATGCCGATTTTATGAAGCCCGGCGGCGCCCATGCGGTCGAAGCCGTTGACGCGCCAGCGGAAGTCCGACTTCATTCCGCGGGGATGATATTTCTTATAATTTGCTTCATTGTAGGTTTCCTGAAAACAGACAACTCCGTTCAGGCCGCTCCGAACCAGCCGCTCGTAGGCTTGTTGTTTCATCGGCATGACTTCGATTGTCAGATTGTGGAAGTAAGGGCGGCATGTCCGGAGAACCTGTTCAAGATAGCCCGGACCGTTCAGAGAGGGAAATTCACCGCTGACAATCAGCAGGTTCTCGAATGGTCCGAGCTTGCGGATTGCCTCACATTCGGCCTTGACCTGTTCCTGGGTCAGGGTGACGCGCGTTAGCGGGTTATGATGGTTGAAGCCGCAGTAAACGCAATGGTTTGTGCATGCGTTTGAGACATACATCGGAATATACATCGAGATTGTGCGGCCGAAGCGTTCGCGCGTAAGGCGCCGGCTTTTCTGTGCCATCTGTTCCAGATAAGGTTCCGCGGCCGGCGAGATGAGCGCCATGAAGTCATCGATTGTCAACCGGTCACGGCTCAGGGCGCGTTCGACGTCGGCAGCGCTCTTGGAGCTGATTGCCGTCGTCGTCGCGTCCCAGTCGTAGGTCTGTAGTTCGTCGTAGAACATTTGCAGTGGGTTTATTTACAAGATTCGGCTGTTGCGGCACTGATGCGCATCGCGCAGAAGTTCGGGCCGCACATGGTGCAGAAGTGATCGTCGCCCTTGTGCGACTCAACATAGTAGCGCTTGGCCAGTTCAGGGTCGAGGCTCAGATTGAACTGGTCTTTCCAGCGGAACTCAAAGCGGGCGCGGCTCAGGGCGTCGTCGCGAACCTGGGCGCCGGGGTGGCCTTTGGCAAGGTCGGCGGCATGGGCGGCGATTTTGTAGGTGATGACTCCGGCGCGCACATCGTCAAGATTCGGCAGTGCAAGGTGTTCTTTCGGAGTGACGTAGCAGATCATTGCCGTTCCCATCGCGGCGATGTTGGCGGCGCCGATGGCCGAGGTGATGTGGTCATAGCCCGGCGCGATGTCGGTTGTCAGCGGGCCGAGGGTATAGAACGGCGCGGCGTGACATTTTTCAATCTGGCGGTCCATGTTTTCGCGGATTTTGTGCATCGGAACGTGGCCCGGACCCTCAATGAGGACCTGAACGCCATGATTCCACGCAATTTCCGTCAGTTCGCCCAGGACGTCGAGTTCCATGAACTGCGAACGGTCGTTGGCGTCGTGAATTGAACCGGGACGGAGACCGTCGCCAAGCGACACGGCTACGTCATAGCGGGCAAGAATCTCGCAGATTTCATCGAAATGAGTGTAGAGGAAATTTTCCCGGTCATGGATGACGGCCCAGCGGGTCATGATTGAGCCTCCACGGCTGACGATTCCCGTCAGGCGTTCGGAAATCAGATCGGCGTGGGCGCGGAGCGCTCCGGCGTGAATCGTGAAATAGTCTACGCCTTGTTCTGCCTGTTCGATGAGTGTGTCGCGATAGATTTCCCAGGTGAGGTCTTCGACGCGACCGTTTACTTTCTCCAGGGCTTGATAGACCGGAACCGTACCCATCGGCACGGGGCAGTTGCGGATAATCCATTCGCGTGTTTCATGGATATGGTCGCCGGTCGAGAGATCCATCAGGGTGTCGCCGCCCCAGTAGCAGCTCCATACGGCCTTGTTGATTTCCTCCTCGATTCCGGAGCTAAGGGCGGAGTTGCCGATGTTCGTGTTGAGTTTTACGAGGAATTCACGTCCGATAATCATCGGTTCGGCTTCGGGGTGGTTGGGGTTTGCCGGAATGACGGCCCTTCCGGCAGCAACTTCCCGGCGGACAAATTCAGGAGTGATATGGCTTTCGATTCCGAGGGCGCGGGCATTTACGTTCTCGCGGATGGCAACATACTCCATCTCCGGAGTGATTTTGCCTGCTCGGGCAAGGTCAAGCTGGGTGATTTTACATCCGGCCTTGGCTCGCAGAGGTTTATGACGTCCGGCAAACCGGATTGCGTCGAGTTCTTTCATCTCAAGGCGCTGCCTGCCGTAGACCGACGTGATTTCGGGCAGCTCCTCAAGGTCGTCGCGGCGGGCGTTCCAACTTTCGCGCAGGCGGGGAATGCCGGCATTGATGTCAATCTCTATTTTCGGGTCGGTAAAGGGGCCGGAGGTGTCGTAAATGTAGACCGGAGCATTTTCGCGCATGGTCTTTTTGCCGTTGGCGTCGATTTTTACGGTCGGGGTGAGATTTACCCGACGCATTCCAACTTCGATTTCAGGGAAAATTTCCCCCTTGATATATACTTTCTCAGAGCCGGGATATTTCCGGCAGTCAATATTGTTAATTTCCATTTAATATATAATAAAGGAGTGTAAAGTTTGTCTGTGTTAACTCAAAAAGGCCGTGAGGGGCGATGAGGCTTCAGCCTGAAATCCGACGGCTCCGAGGCCGGCCAGGCGCGCGCGTCGACCGGCTTCGGTCGCGTCGCGGAAAGCAACGGCCATCTCTATGGGGTTACCGGCAACGGCGATGGCTGTATTGACCAGCACGGCATCGGCTCCCATCTCCATGGCCTCGGCCGCATGGCTTGGCGCGCCGATGCCGGCGTCAACAACGACAGGCACGCGGCTTTCGGCAATGATGATTTCAAGCATTGAGCGCGTCAGCAGTCCGCGATTGGTGCCGATTGGCGCGCCGAGCGGCATAACTGCTGCAACGCCGACCTCTTCAAGTTTCTTGCACAGAACGGGGTCGGCCTGAACATAAGGGAGAACGACGAAGCCGTCCTTGACCAGCTGTTCGGCCGCGTTAAGCGTTTCAACGGGGTCCGGGAGCAGATATTTCGGGTCAGGGTGAATTTCGAGTTTGATGAAGTCGGTGCCGTAGATCATGCGGGCGGCGCGGGCGGCAATCAGCGCTTCGCGTGCGTCGCGTGCGCCGGACGTGTTTGGCAGGAACTGGACATGCTTGCGGTCAATGTGGTGGAGCATATCGTCCTCTTCGGTGTTGTCCAGATCAAGACGTTTGACCGCCACGGTGACCATCTCGGTGCCGGAGGCTTTGATGGCGTCAAGCATCAGTTGATTCGAGGGGAATTTTCCAGTCCCGACGAAAAGGCGTGAACGAAAATCGCGTCCACCGAGCCTCAGAATGTCATTTTCAATCATTTTGTGGTTTATTATTTGAAAACTGACGAAGGCAAGCGGGCGGACGCTGCGGTATTTATCTTTTTTTGACAAATCCCTGGACGGCATTATCCGTCGGCAGGTTCGTAGGGTATAAATCTCAGCCTTTCTGTATCAGTCGGCACCCCCTTGTCTTCGAACTTCAGGTTATGTAAGAATTTTTTTCTTGTTCAGTCGGTTTTTGGCTGCTGACGCCTTCGGCGCCGGCGGCTGTATGAGCGTCCGCCGCGGCGTTTCTTCTTCGGCGGCACGGCGTCGGCCTCTAACTTCCGGCCAAGGGTTTTTGGGTCGGAAAATCCGCTTTTGCCTGACGAAACCACGCGGTCACTTTCGCGGCGTATGGCGGCGGCTTCGTCCGGACGCCCAAGGTCGGCGATGAAGCGCAGCAGAAGACGCATGCGGTCAGGCAGAACTGCAAGGTTCTGCACCTCGCGGACCCGCCGTGGGTTGTCAAGCTTGCGCGGGTCGAGCCGCGCATAAGCAACCAGAAAGGCCACGTCTGCAACAATCGGACGGTCAAAGCGCAGGCCGGTCATTATCTGGCGGCAAACCCTGGCCGATTCGCGTGGCGTTGGACGCAGTTCAAGCATCAGGGCGGCAAGGCGCAGGCGGGTAGGCGCCTCCGGATCGGCAGTCACAATCTGCCGGAGTCGGTCCGTGGCGTTTTTCCATAGTTTCAGCGAGTCAATCACCGGGGCCATTTCCGGAATAATGATTTTCAGGATTCCGGTTTCGCGCAGGGTCTCAACCATCTTGACAGGGTCCGGACCGTTCAGCATCTTGCAGAGTTCCGAATGGCAACGCTCGCGGCTGACAATTTCAATGCGGTCTACGTGGCGGAGCATCGCTTCCAGGGCCGGAGGGTCAATTTTCCAGCCGAAGCGGTTTGCAAAGCGCAGTCCGCGCAGAATCCGGACCGGGTCGTCATTGAAAGTAGCGTCGGGGTCAAGCGGCGTGCGGAGCAGTCCGGCCTTCATGTCAGGGATGCCCTTGCCGGTAATGTCGACCATGTGTCGGCGCGTAATGTCGTAGTAGAGCGAGTTGACTGTGAAATCACGCCGGTAGCAGTCATCTTCAATCGAGCCGAAACAGACTTCCGGACAGCGCGAGGTTTCCTTCGTGTACTGTTCGCGTCGGGTCTGCACGAGTTCGATTTCGTCGTCAGGGAAGCGGCGGAGTCGCAGTTTTGCAGTGCCGAACTTCAGAAAAAAGACGGGATGACCAATGGTCAGCCGTTTTTTCTGAAGCCAGCGCGCAAACTTTACGCCTCCGTTCGGAAGGTCAACCGCCAGGTCGAGGTCCTTGATTTCGAACCCCATGATTTCATCTCTACAGCAGCCTCCGACGGCAAAAACGTGACCTTCCCATTGCGTATCGGCAATGAGGTCACGTAGCCATTCGCAGATGACATGGTAGAGTTCTGTGGTCACCTATGTTTTTTCTTAGCGGAGGATCAGCTTACCGGTTTTTTTGCCTGCACGGTAGATGTAAACGCCGGCGGGAAGCTGGGAGAGGTTCAGTGAGCCTTGGCCGCTGATCCGGCGGCTGATTGCAGCCTGGCCGCTGATGGTGTAGAGGGTAAGGTCAGCGGTAGTGTCTGTGTTGAAGTAGAGGGTACGGCCCTGGACGCTGATTGCGGTTCCCTTAGCGGCAACGTTGCTGATACTGAGCTCTTCCTGAGATTCAGGAACAAATGTAATGGTTATATTGACGGTTTCGGTGCCATCAGTGATTTTGAGTGTAGCATCAACAGGTTCTACCAGCTCAACATCACCAAACATATCCTTTATATCACATTGCATGTCAATCTTCGACCCGGCGGGATATACATTAGAACGGGTTTCAGGTGTACCGTCGAGCATCTTGCAGATGCCGGTGATGCCGCAGAACATAATCTTATGGCCGGCGGGAGCGTTAGCGGTAACGGTTAGTGTCAGATTCTTGTTGCATAGAACCTCCACTTTTGGATTCCACTCACGTATTTCATCGATAGTATAGCCGCATTCGATTACGTCGCCGTCTTTGAGGGTTTGGGCGCCGTCAAAGGCGGTAACGGTAAAGTTCTGGGCTGAGGCCACGACGGCGGCAGCCATCAGTAGCATTGAAGTAAAAAGTTTCTTCATAAGCATTTTTTGTTATTTTGTAATTTATTTTTTTAGTTTTGAATTTTGGTGTGGGCCGCGTTGAGAACGCCGTCATTATCAGTATAAACAAAGGCCACGATGCGAAGGTTTGCCGGGTTTACATATTCGGCCAGGGGGTAGTTGAGTTGCTCGAATGGAGTTTCTTTTTTCTCCTTGATTTCGATTTTTGAACCGTTGACGCCGTTGATTGCCGCGCGGAACACGGAGTGATGAACATACTTTGCGTCGGCTCCATTGGGGAGCATCTGAGGTTTGACAACGTCATCTTCAACGAGCCAGAGTTGCAGGCGGGCGCTATTTGCGGTTTCCTGCGCCAGAACCTTTCCGTGGATATTGACATGCTTTCCGTCAGGGGTCAATTCGGCGGTCAGGTCGGTGAAGGCGATTTGCGCTTTGCGCTTGATTTCGTTCATGACGGCTCCGGTCCATTTGTCGGTGTTCAGAACCGTTTCGCCGTTGAAAGAGCGACGGTTGATTCGGGCCGAGGGTGCATTGTCAACACCAACGGAGTAGGCGTCTGCTTCAACGGCAACCAGTCCGGTCGGTGCGGGTCGGCCAAAGGTTGGAATATGGATTCCGACAGCGATGATGCCGACATGGTCAGGGGAGTTCAGCAGTTCCTCGAATTCGGAGAGCAATTCGTGGGCGCCGGGACAGTTGACGCAGGTCTGACCGGTGAAATCCTCAATCAGTACGGTGCGCTGAGGTTCAAAGGATGAACCGTCAACAATCAGGCGTTCGTCGGCGGGGGTTGACTCGCATGATGCAAGGGTTACTATTGCAGCAGCGGCGGCCGCCAGGAGGGAGGATTTAATTCTCATTGCTTTATATATAATAAGGTGTATGATTCAGGTTTCTTTAGAAGTTGTAGTTGTAGGAGAGCTGGAAGCCGCGGGTTGCGGGAACGTAGCGGCAGACACCGCCGGAACAGTTATAGCCTGCGCGCGTGCGACCATAGCCGAGCATCAGGCGGTTGTTGCGGTAGTTGCCCGTAACGTTGAACATATAATAGTGTTCGCGCTGTCCCTTCACGTTGCCTACGTTCCACTGATCGCTTGCGCCAATCATGACGTAAGGCAGAATCGAAACTTCGACCATGCCGTAGAGCCAGTCTCCTTTGTCTTGCTTGGTTGCGAGGTATTGCCATTCGGTTCTGACGGTGACCTTGTCCGAGCAGCGGAACTTGGCCTCGCCGACGGCGATGTTGGCATTGATCATTCCGCCTTCGCCTTCGATCACGGTTTTGTTGTAACGCTGATACATGTACATTGCATTCAGCGAGAACACCCGTGAGAACTTCTTCTCGAACTGCACGTTGAGGTCTGAGTAGTAGAGCGGTCCCCAACCGAAGAATTTCGTTTTCTGTCCGTCGGTGCCGTAGAGGTCGCGGTTGCCGGTCTGCCAGTCGCCTTCACGGTCAATGCCGCGGATATAGCTGACGTTGAGGCGCAGTTTAGTGCCATATTTACCGCCGAGGGCGGTGCGGCGCTTGAAGGTGTAGGCAAAGTTGCCCTGGAGGGCCCATTCGCCTGGTGCGGCCTGGGTTGCATAGGGATACATGGCGGCAAGCGAATAGGTGTGTTGGTAAGCGAAGGCCGGCATGTTGTTGATGAACGCCGAGATTCCTTCCTGCGAGCGGCGGCTGCGAAACGCCATGTCTTCCGAACGTTTGGCCTGGACCTGAGCGCTCCAGCCGCTCTGCGAATAGGAGGCGGAGAGCATGACGGCCGAGCCGTTGCGGAACGTGTAGTTATTGTCAAACGACGGGTCGTTGCCTTTGAGCGCCACTTCGGCAAGAATGTTCAGGCCTCCTTTGTAGAATTGGCTGCGGAAGTCGAACGAGTTGACGTGTTTCGGCAGGTTAAGGTATGACAATTCGTGGTCGCGAATCAGGTAGATGCGGTCATTCTTGTCATATTGTTCATGTTTCATAACCCATGATGCGCCCCAGGTCCATACGATGTCGCGGTCGCGCAGGCCTTTTATGTGCTGTTGCATGTCCCATTCAATGTCGGCGCCGTAGAGCCTTGAGCGCGTACTCCAGTCCCAGTAACGTCGCTGTAAGCCTCCGAGCAGCGTAAAGCGGAATCCGGGCAGGGCGTCAATCTTCAGTCGGCCGCCGCGAATCGAGTTGTCGATTCCGAGGGCGCGCTCTTCGTAAGTTCGCAGGATGAATCCGGAACCGAACTGCTCGTAAAAATCGCCGGCAGTCAGGCTGAATCCTTTGTATTTGCCCGTTGCGTAGAAATTGGGTATGCCCCATCCCTTAAAGTCGCGTTCAAAGCCCGGAAGCGGATGCTGGAGGTACTCGACACGGAGACCGGCGTCAATATACTTACTGAACAGGCCGGCGTTGGCATAGACGTTTCCAAGGAGTTTTTCCTTGTATTTTTCAGTGCCAATAGCCGTGTCTTCTTCAGGGAAAAGGGCGTCGACCTGTACGGAGCCGTGGACGGTTACCTTGCGGTCAGGATTGCCCTGACCGGAGTCGTCCTGCGCAACAGCGCAGACGGGAGCCGCCGCGAGCATCAGGGCGGGAAGGAGCAGTCGCTTCATCGTCGTCGTTGATTGAGATGGGAATGGTGGAGGGGTGAGTTATTTCTTTTTGGCGGGAGCCTTTTTTGTGGTGGCGCCTTTCTGGATTTCGCGGAGTTTCTTGATGATGTGGCCTTCGGCCCCGTCGGTGTAGCCAGAGCGGGATTCGACGATTTTGCCATTGCCGTCAATAATCAGCAGGTGAGGAATCTGCTGGATGCCCATGGCGCGCATGAAGTCTGAGTTCGGGTCAACCAGAATCTCATATTCCCAGCCTTCGGAGTCGACATAGCTTTTGACTTTCGATGCGTCCTGGGCTTTGTCAACGGAGATGGCCACCAGTTTGACGCCGGTTTCGTCAACCCAGTCGGGATAAACATCGCTGATTGCGTTAAGTTCGCGCTTGCAGGGTTTGCACCAAGAGGCGAAGAAACTGATAATCATTGGCTTGCCGCCGTTGTTGAGCTGAGCCATGTCGACGGTCTTGCCTTTGAGGTCCTTGAGCTTTACGGAGGGGAGAGCGGCCTGTGCGGCTGTGCCGGCAAGCAGGATTGTCATAGCGGCGAAGAGGGTTCTGAGAAGTTTCATTTTCATTGTGATTATTTTAGTGCATAGGCATATAGATATGCAAAGTTACGCATTTTCTGTCAGAAATGAAATAGCCCGGAATGAAAAAATGACATGTTTAAAAAAATAGTGCGAATTTTGCAGAAAAACGGAAAAATTTGATTACCTTTGCACTGCAATCGTTGTGTATAACGGTCGCACTCATTACAATATTAAAATCATTATTATGCTTTTTGCTGATATAAAGAACTTTAAATCTTCCATTTTGGGCTTTGCGTGTGTCCTGGCATTGACCGCTTGCAGCGCTCAGAAAGAGGTCTTGTACATACAGAATGCACTGCCGGATGCCGTTGAGGCCGCAATTCAGCGTCAGGATATCAAAGTTGCTCCGGGCGATGAACTGATGGTGTTTGTTTCCTGCGATGACGCCGAAACCTCTCAGAAACTGTCGCTGATGTCCGGACAGCGTCGCCCTGACTTCAATGGCGGACAGACGTATAACACACCCGTGATGCTGCCTTATCTGGTCAACTCCGAAGGTGATATTGACATGCCTCTTATCGGAGCGGTCCACGTGGCCGGCCTTAATCGACAGCAGATTGCCAAGGAAGTGGCAATGCGCGTGATTGATGCCAAACTGGCCAAGCCCGGAACCGTTAACGTGACCGTTCAGTTCTCGAATCTGACCTTCTCGGTTCTCGGCGAAGTTGTCCGGTCCGGAACTTACAACATCACGGACGAGCATCTGACGGTTCTTGAAGCACTTTCTATGGCCGGCGACATGACCATCTTTGGCCGTCGCGACAGGGTCTGGGTTATCCGCGAGGACCGTAACGGTGATCGCAAGATGATGCAGCTTGACCTGCGTGACACCAGGTTCATGCAGAGTCCTGCCTACTATATTGAACAGAATGATGTTATTTACGTTGAACCGAATGGCGTGCGCGCCGGACAATCGACTCTCAATGAAAACACCTTCAAGAGTGTCGGTTTCTGGACATCGCTTGTCTCTATCGCCGTTTCAGTCGCAACCCTTATCGTTACACTCACCCGAAAATAAACAATGCAACAAGATCTAAACAATAGACCCTTCTTGCCTGTGGCCAATATGGACGAGGAACAGACAATTACCCTGACCGAACTGTTTCGAAACATCAAGGCGCGCTGGTCTTGGTTTGTAATCTCATTGTTGTGTGTTGTCATGCTGGCAACGCTCTATCTGCTCCATGCAACCCCGATGTACACACGCACGACGGATATTCTGCTGAAGGATGACACGTCGCAGAATTTCAATACTGATGTGACGGCAATGATGGGGTTGAACACTGTTCCCGCATCCATCCTGAACGAAATGTTCGTGCTTTCTTCGCCCGAGGTGATGGAGCAGGTTGTTGCAAGCTTGGAACTCAACGAGGTTTATAAGACACCGAAGGGACTTCGCCGTCAGGAACTTTACCATTCTTCCCCCGTTGTGGTGGAGTGGGAAGACAGCGTTTTGCGCAACAAGTCGTTCTCGTTCCGCATTGACATTGCCGATGATGGCGAGACCGTAATGCTTAACAAGTTCAAAATTGCGAAAGATAGGATTTCAGGCAAAGTTGAAGGCAAAATCGGATCTCCGATTTCGACACCTGTCGGCGAAATCATCATCCATCCGACAAAGTATATGACGGACAGCGTTCTCCGTGAGGATATGCCGTCGCGAATCTACTTCTCTCATGCTTCGGTCAAACTGACCGCCCGCACCTACTGCGAACGTCTTAAAACTCAGTATATCGAGGACCGTGGCGACGTCGTGACAATGACAATTAGCTGCGAAACCGCCCAGAAAGCAACCGAGGTGCTTGAAGCTATTGTCAAGACCTACAATGACCGCTGGGTTGCCGAACGAAGCAAGATTGCTCTCGCTACTTCGACTTTCATTGATGACCGTCTGAAATCTATTGAAGAGGAGCTTGGCGACGTTGAAACCACAATTTCCGACTATAAGAGCGCTCACCGCATGGTCGACATGGAAGCCATGGCACAGCTCTATCTCAGTCAGACTACGGAAAATCAGCGTCAGCTGAACACTCTCAGTCAGGAAATGACCGTGGCACGTGTGATCAAGAAGGATTTGTCGACCAACGATCTGACCCGATTGCTCCCCGCTACGGCCGATATTGCCGGAACGAATATCCAGTCGCTCGTAACCACCTATAATGAGGCGATTAACGACCGCATGGCAAAGTTGCAGTCTGTTCCTGAAGATTCTCCGCTGATTATTCAGAAAACCGAGGCCATCAAGAAACTTCGCGACGCTATTCTTTCGTCAATCGAAACGGCATTGGAAACGTTGGACTATCAGTACAAGGCAATCTCAATGCTCGACAGTCAGGCTCAGCAGAATCTCGCGACTGCCCCGGGCCAGGCAAAATACCTTATGAGCGAAGAACGCAAGCAGAAAGTAAAGGAATCGCTCTACGTCTTCTTGCTTCAGCGCCGTGAGGAAAACGAGTTGAACCAGGCTTTCACCTCTTATAATATCCGCATGGTGACCGAACCTTACGGTCCGTCGCAGCCAACGTCGCCTAAAAAGTCACTGGTCTATCTGTTTGCCGTTATTTTGGGCCTTGTTTTCCCGACTTTGCTGATTTATTTCCGCGAAGTGATGAACACTCGTGTGCGTTCGCGCAAGGACATTGAGGATCTCGGCATTCCCTTCATGGGAGAAATTCCTTTGGCCAAAGATTGCAATGCGTTTACTCGCCGCATTTCATCTTTCAGACGCAAGAAGGGAAAGAGTCCGATAATGCGTCCTGTGATGGTGAATCCGAGTGAACCCTCCGTGGCGGCCGAGGCATTCCGTATGGTTCGCACGAATATGGATTTCATGCGCACAATGCAGCACGTCCCTAACGACAACAATAACGGACGTGTCGTAATGGTTGTTTCGCTCAATGCCGGATCGGGCAAGACGTTTGTCTCGCTCAACGTTGCGGCCTCTTACGCTGTCAAGGGCAATCGTGTCTGTCTTGTCGATTTCGACCTCCGTAAAGGCACGGTCAGTCTAAATGCCGGTAACCCGTCGCGAGGTCTGACCGACTTCCTGATTGGCCGTGAGTCAGACCCGTCAAAGTTAATTGTTAAGGATATTGACGGCGTCAAAGGTTTTGACATTCTTCCCGAAGGTGTTCGTCCGCCGAATCCGACCGAGTTGCTCTATTCCCCTCACCTCGGGAAGCTTATTGAATGGTTGAAGCAGCACTATGATTACATCTTCTTTGACTGTCCGCCTGTTGAAATCGTGGCTGATGCACTGATTCTCAACCCCTACGTCGACTTGACTCTTTTTGTTATGCGTGCCGGACTTTTCGAACGTACGGATCTCCCGATGCTTTCAAGTTTCTACACGTCGAACCGTTACAACAATCTGGCGATTATTCTCAACGGTACTGACAAGGTCCACGGGGTTTATGGCCAGTATGGCTACGGAGCTAACTACGTCCAGAAGACAGCTCGCTGATTATCACATAGCACATATATAATAATGTTATAGAACCTGCCCGGTTGCCGACTTAATGGTGACCGGGCAGGTTTTTTGTCGGGTTTTTACGGATCGAAATCACATAGTTGTTAAAAACATGTTACAAAACAGTGTCACGAAAAACTATTGCCAACATTCCGTTGTTAGGCTTTCGAACAAACGAAAAAACTAACGATAAAACAAAGCAGACAACAATGATTACCGCAGCTAAGATCAACGAACTCTTCAACAAATTCACCTCAATTAGCGCAGACGCCGACCCCGTATTGGATCGCAACATGAACGACCTGATGATGTTTGCGATTGACAGCGACTACGTTGACTTTGACGGAGACCGCCTGACGTTTGCTCAGGGTGCCGGCCCTCTGAAGTCTGTCGAAATTGAGCGCATCTGCGGAGCTGCTGACCTGGGCAGCCACATGGCCATCGTGATGCCCGCTTCCGTAATCCTGGTCAACAAGCGCAACGGAGCCTTGAGCGTTGCCTTGCCGAATAAATGAGAAGCATATATATAACTTTGAGAGTAAGTAAAGAAAAAGGATATTAATAATAGTTTCAGCTCAAAAAGATGAAAGAGGCGAGCCGCGATGGCCCGCCTCTTTTGCATACTATGTTGTATCGGGTGATTTTGTCAGCTGTCTTCTTCAACTGAGAAGTCATCGTCAGTGTTTGCCATGGCTGGGGATTCGTTCGCTGGCGCTTTCTCTTCTGAGGCGGCTGATGATGATCCGGGGCGCTTGAATTTGGGCGCACGGCTTGAGCGCTTCTTGTCGGGGCTTTCTTTTATGGCAGCCATGATTTTCTCTTCAAGCTCTTCCATCAGTTCCGGATTGTCGAGCAGAACCTGCTTGGCGGCGTCACGTCCCTGGGCGAGTTTTGAACCGTCGTAGGAGTACCATGAGCCGGATTTCTGTATGACGTCATAGTCGGTTCCGAGGTCGAGAATTTCGCCGGTCTTGGAGATGCCTTCGCCAAACATGATGTCGAATTCCGCTTTTTTGAAGGGCGGGGCAACTTTGTTTTTGACAACTTTGACCGAGGTCAGGCGGCCAATGATGTCGTCGCCGTTTTTGATTGAGGAGGAGGGGCGGATTTCAAGGCGTACGCTGGCATAGAATTTTAGTGCGTTGCCGCCGGTTGTTGTTTCGGCCGGACCGAACATCGCGCCTATTTTTGCTCGCAGCTGATTGATGAAGATACAGCAGGTTTTGGTGCGCGAAATAGTGCCGGTCAGTTTTCGGAGGGCCTGGCTCATAAGGCGTGCCTGGAGTCCGACCTGGCGGTCGCCCATGTCGCCGTCAATTTCGCTTTTGGGCGTAAGTGCGGCCACGGAGTCAATGACCAGAACGTCAATGGCTGCGGAGCGGATAAGCTGTTCGGCAATCTCAAGGGCCTGTTCGCCGTTGTCAGGTTGCGATATATAGAGTGAATCAACATCCACACCGAGTTTTTCGGCATAGGAGCGGTCAAAGGCGTGTTCGGCGTCAATAATAGCACAGATTCCGCCCTGTTTCTGGGCTTCTGCAATTGCGTGGATGGCCAGGGTTGTCTTACCTGACGATTCCGCACCGTAGATTTCAATTATACGTCCGCGGGGAAAGCCGCCGACGCCTAATGCCATATTCAATGAGATAGATCCGGTCGGGATGACCTCTACGTTTTCAATTACCTCATCGCCCATCTTCATGATGGCACCGCGGCCGTAGGTCTTCTCGATTTTGCCCATAGCGTTTGCCAAAGCCTCAAGCTTGGCTGCCTTGGGGTCAATCGTGCCGGCGGCGGGGGTGATTTTCTTTGCCATAGTTTATTTAGCTTTTTTGTAATTAGTAATAAAATTCGTTAGTGCAAAGTTACGAAAAAGTACGGGCAAAACCTATGCCCGCATAAGTTAAAGAAGTCTAAATATTCAAGCCGTTGCCACTCAAGATTCGTTGACAAATTGAAATGCGAAACTGTGCATGCAAAAAACAACACCGAGGTCGCGCGTTATGCGCAGCCTCGGTGTTAAAAGAGGGATATCTACGGATATTAGAGAGCGGGACCGGCAGCTACGAGAGCCTTACCGGCGGGGTTGTTCTCAAACTTCTTGAAGTTGTTGATGAACTTCTCTGCGAGCATGGTTGCGCGCTTCTTCCATTCTTCAGAATCAGCGTAGGTGTCACGCGGGTCGAGAATCTTGGGATCAACGCCGGGCAGCTCGGTCGGAACGGTGAAGCCGAACACGGGAATCTGCTTGGTCGGAGCGGTCAGGATAGCGCCGTCGAGAATAGCGTCGATGATGCCGCGGGTGTCGCGGATTGAGATGCGCTTGCCGGTGCCGTTCCAGCCGGTATTCACGAGATAAGCCTTAGCACCGCTCTTTTCCATTTTCTTGACGAGTTCTTCAGCATACTTGGTGGGGTGCAGGCTGAGGAACGCTGCGCCGAAGCAAGCCGAGAAGGTCGGAGTCGGTTCAGTGATGCCGCGCTCGGTTCCTGCGAGCTTCGAGGTGTATCCGCTGAGGAAGTAATATTTGGTCTGCTCCGGAGTCAGGATTGATACGGGGGGCAGCACGCCGTAAGCATCGGCGCTCAGGAAGATTACGTTCTTGGCGGCGGGACCGGCTGAGGGCTTGCAGATGTTCTTGATGTGGTCAATGGGGTAAGAAACGCGGGTGTTCTCGGTCACGCTCTTGTCTGCGAAGTCGATTTTGCCATTTTCGTCAACGGTAACGTTTTCGAGAAGAGCGTCGCGGGTGATAGCGTTGTAGATGTCGGGTTCAGACTCCTTGTCAAGGTTGATAACCTTGGCGTAGCAGCCGCCTTCGAAGTTGAAGACGCCGTTGTCGTCCCAGCCATGTTCGTCGTCGCCGATGAGCAGACGCTTCGGGTCGGTTGAGAGGGTGGTCTTGCCGGTGCCGCTGAGGCCGAAGAAGATTGCGGTGTTCTCACGGTTCATGTCGGTATTGGCCGAGCAGTGCATTGAGGCCATGCCCTTCAGGGGGAGGTAGTAGTTCATGATTGAGAACATACCCTTCTTCATTTCACCGCCATACCAGGTGTTGATGATAACCTGCATGCGCTCGGTCAGGTTGAATGCAACGCAGGTCTCGGAGTTGATGCCGAGTTCCTTCCAGTTTTCAACCTTAGCCTTTGATGCGTTCATAACCACGAAGTCGGGCTTGAAGTTTTCAAGTTCTTCCTTGGTGGGACGGATGAACATGTTGGTAACGAAGTGGGCCTGCCATGCAACTTCAACGATGAAGCGCACTGCCAGACGAGTGTCCTCGTTGGTGCCGCAGAATGCGTCAACAACGTAGAGGGGCTTGTTTGAAAGCTCTTTGTCGGCGATTTCCTTCAGTGCGTTCCAGGTTGAGGGAGTGATGGGCTTGTTGTCGTTCTTGTACTCTTCAGAGGTCCACCAGATGGTGTCCTTTGAGGTGTCATCCATTACAAAGAACTTGTCTTTGGGCGAACGGCCGGTGTAGATACCGGTCATAACGTTGACAGCACCAAGCTCGGTTTCCTGACCTTTTTCGTAGCCGGTCAGCGCGGGGTTGGTTTCGTCATTGAAGAGCTGATCCCAAGAGGGATTGTGGAAAATCTCAGGGGTACCGGTGATACCATACTGAGTCAAATCAATCTTGCTCATAGAGTGTAACTTATTAACTTGAATTATGTTGAATTGTTTAAATTTTCGCTTGTTTATCGCCTACAAAGGTAGTGCAATTTTCAAGATTTTGCAAGATAATTAAAGAAAAAATTCCTTAAAATAAGGATAATTGCGAAATTATAGCTAATTTTGCGGCCTCTATTAACGAAACAGACATGATTCAGACCTTAAAAAATAAGATAATTTCTGGTCAGGACATTACGGCCGATGAGGCGATGACTCTGGTTGGGTTGCTGCCTGAAAAAAGCGCAGAGTTGCGTGAGGCGGCGCGTGAACTGACCGAGAAACTATGCTCGCGGGAGTTCGACTCCTGCTCCATTGTTAACGCGCGCTCGGGACGCTGTTCGGAAAATTGCAAATGGTGCGCCCAGTCGGCCCATTTCAAGACAAAAGTCGACGTTTATCCCCTGATTTCACGCGAAGAGTGTCTGCGTGTGGCCGACATGAACCGCCGGGCCGGGGTGAAGCGTTTTTCGCTGGTCACGAGCGGACGTAAAATGCAAGGTGACGAACTGACCAGAGCCTGCGCGTATTATAAAGAGATGAAAAACCGGGGGGGCCTGGAGTTGTGTGCCTCAATGGGACTGCTCAACCTTGAAGAACTGAAGGCGCTTAAGGAAAGCGGAGTCACACGTTACCATTGTAACCTCGAAGCAGCACCAAGTTATTTCCACAAATTATGTTCAACCCATACGATTGAAGACAAGATTCAGACCATTCTCGCTGCCCGCAGCATCGGAATGGAGGTTTGCAGCGGCGGCATAATCGGTATGGGTGAGACAATGGCGCAGCGGGCAGAACTGGCGCTTGAGTTGCGCCGCATTCAGCCACACAGCATACCTATTAATATTCTAAGTCCGATTCCCGGCACCCCGCTGGAGGCCACTCCGCTGATCAGCGAGGATGAAGTGATTGATACCGTGGCCCTCTTCCGGTTTATTCATCCGCGCATAATCCTGCGATTTGCCGGCGGACGGGCGCGCCTGAGCGAGGCCGCCAAGGCCGAATGTCTGAGAATTGGCTTCAACGGCGGCATTGTCGGCGACCTGCTGACAACCATTGGCTCAACCGTCGAATCTGATAAACGTATGATTGCCGACTGCGGCTACCGCTTCTGATGTCTGAGTTTTTCTGCACTTGCTGAGATTAGTGAGTGCGCGAGTGGTGTTGGGGGGGGGAGGAGAGGAAAAACAGCGGGAACGGTGGGATTTGGTGGAGTCGGGGGAATTTGTTATCTTTGTAAGTTGATTTTTATAGTCATTATTTTTTATGGCATCTAATAATATTGAAGCACGCGGGGTGAGGGTCAATAATCTGAAGGGCGTTGACGTTTCGATTCCCCGCAATCAGCTCGTGGTTATCACCGGGCTGAGCGGCAGTGGCAAGTCGTCGCTGGCGTTTGACACACTTTATGCCGAGGGGCAGCGACGCTATGTCGAAAGTCTGTCGGCTTATGCCCGCCAGTTTTTAGGAAAAATGAATAAACCGGAGGCGGAGTCAATCAAGGGCCTGCCGCCGGCAATCGCCATTGAGCAGAAAGTCAATACACGCAATCCGCGTTCAACCGTCGGGACCTCGACGGAGATTTACGATTATCTTCGCATGCTTTTTGCGCGCGTCGGCCATACGATTTCTCCAGTTAGCGGCCGGGAGGTTAAGAAACATTCGCCCGCCGATATTGTCAGGGCCGCTTCGGAGCTGCCGGAGGGTACAAGGATTGCCGTTGTCGCGCCTCTGAGGGTTCCGGAGGGCAGAACGGCGCGCCTGCATCTTGAAGTGTTGCTCAAAGGGGGCTATACGCGCGTAGTCCGCAAGGGATGTTTCGAGGACATCGAGAAGATTATATCAACGGAGGAAGAGCCGGATCTGACGGAAACGGACTTGCTGATTGACCGCTTGAGTGTCAATCAGCAGAAGGACACTCTCAGTCGCCTGGCCGAGAGCGCTGAGAATGCGCTTTTCGAGGGTCGGGAAACGATGGCATTATTGGTTTTCGAAACTAAGGAGCCGCGCCGCATGGAGTTTTCAACCCGGTTCGAGGCTGACGGCATCACGTTCATGGAGCCGACGGATATGATGTTTAACTTCAACAATCCGGTCGGGGCGTGTCCGCGCTGCGAGGGTTTCGGCCGGGTCATGGGGATTGACGAGGCTCTGGTGATTCCGGATCCGTCGCGCTCGGTCTATGACGACGCGGTTGTTTGCTGGAAAGGTGAGAAAATGAGCGAGTGGAAGCGATATTTCATTCGGGAGAACCCCGGATTTCCGATTCATCGGCCATACGCCGAACTGACTCAGGCTGAGAAGGACCTGCTCTGGCACGGTCCGGAGGGACGGCGCGAACGCTCGCGCGACATCGCGTCCATTGACAATTTTTTCCGCATGGTCGAAGAAAATCTCTACAAGATTCAGTATCGCGTGATGCATTCGCGTTATCGCGGAAAGACAACCTGTCCGGATTGTGCCGGCTCAAGGCTGAGACGCGAGGCTCTTTACATTCAGATTGGCGGCAAGACGATTGCCGACCTTGTCCGCATGCCAATCAAGAACCTGCTCCGGTGGTTTGACGCGCTTGAACTGAACGAGACTGACGCGAAAATAGCTGAACGCCTGCTGAAGGAAATCACGAACCGACTGACGTTTCTTAACGAAGTCGGGCTTGGCTATCTGACGCTTGACCGACTGAGCAATACGCTCTCGGGCGGCGAGAGCCAGCGCATCAATCTGGCCACTTCGTTGGGGTCATCTCTCGTTGGCTCGCTCTATATTCTCGACGAGCCGAGCATCGGCCTGCATTCGCGTGACACGGCGCGCCTTATCGGTGTCCTGAAGAAACTGCGCGACCTTGGGAATACGGTCGTTGTTGTCGAACATGAGGAGGAAATTATGGATGCCGCCGACTATATCATAGACGTCGGCCCCGATGCGGGTTCGAACGGCGGCGAAATCGTCTTTCAGGGTCCGGCCTCCGAACTGCCGGAGGCCGGCGGAAGCTATACGGCTGACTATCTGACGGGCCGCCGCTCAATCCCCGTGCCGACATCGCGACGCGCGCCGTCTGGATTCATAGAGGTCTGCGAAGCCCGCGAACACAATCTTAAAGGTGTCAACGTAAAGTTTCCGCTTGGAGTGATGACGGTTGTGACCGGAGTTAGCGGCAGCGGCAAATCGACCCTTGTGCGTGACATTCTCTATCGGGCAATGGTTCGGCGGCTTGGCGACCCCTGCGATGCGCCCGGCGCATTCGGCGGTCTCAAGGGCGATTTGAAACGAATTGAGGCTATAGACTTCGTTGACCAGAACCCAATCGGGCGTTCAACGCGTTCCAACCCCGCCACCTATCTGAAGGCTTATGATGAAATCCGCGCTTTGTTCGCTTCAAAACAGGCGTCGAAGCAGATGGGCTTTACTCCGGCCTACTTCAGTTTCAATGCGTCCGGAGGACGCTGCGAAGAGTGTAAAGGCGAAGGAACTATTACGATTGAGATGCAGTTCATGGCCGACATCACGATTCCTTGCGAGGCCTGCCACGGTCTTCGATTCAAACCGGAGGTTCTTGAGGTAACACATAACGGAAAGACAATCACCGATGTGCTTGACATGACCGTCGACGCTGCCATTGAGTTTTTCGGCAGTGGGGCCTCGGCCGCAGAGAAGCGCATTGTCAACCGTCTGCGCCCGCTTCAGGAAGTGGGTCTCGGCTACGTGAAACTCGGCCAGTCGTCATCTACCCTGTCAGGCGGCGAAAACCAGCGTGTCAAGCTTGCCTATTACCTCGGCCAAGAGTCTCCCAGACCGACAATGTTCATCTTCGACGAACCGACAACCGGCCTGCACTTCCACGATATCTCAACCTTGCTCCACGCGTTCAATCGGCTGATTGAGGCGGGCCATACGGTCGTAATCATCGAGCATAATCCGGACGTCATCAAATGTGCGGACCATGTCATCGACATCGGCCCCGAGGGTGGCGAAGCCGGCGGACAAATCGTCGCCACAGGCACTCCGGAGGAAATCGTCGCAGCCGGCGGTCACACCGCAGAAGCCTTGAAAACAAAATTAATAACTAAAACCAATAAACGGGCGCAAAAAAAATGATACTTTTTCCGCACGCAAAAATCAATCTCGGCCTTGACATCACCGGGAAACGGCCTGACGGCTATCACACTCTGGAAACCGTCATGATTCCAACCGACTGGGAAGACCTTCTGGAGCTGACTCAGGCAAAGGAAACCCGACTTGTCTGCACCGGGCGTAAGGTGGACTGTCCGCCGGAAAAAAACCTGGTCATGAAAGCCTTCAGACTGATGGAGAGCGAAACCGGAGGTCTGCCGCCGACCCTGATACATCTCCACAAGAATATTCCTGACGGCGCCGGACTTGGCGGAGGCTCAGCCGATGCCGCTTTCACCCTCCGCGGCCTGAATGACCTTTACTGTCTCGGCATTCCGACGGAGCGCCTGGCCGCTCTCGCGGGCATGCTCGGTTCAGACTGTCCGTTTTTCATCTATGACCGCCCGATGCTCTGTACCGGAACCGGAACTGAGTTGCAACCGTTTGAGCTTCAGAGCGGAATCCTTGAGAACCATACACTTGCAATCATCAAGCCGCCATTTGGAATCTCGACCAAGGACGCCTATGCCGGAGTGAGACCATACACCGGTCATCGCAAACCACTGACGGAGCGCCTCGCGCTTCCTCTCGACAGATGGCAGAGCGCCCTCGGCAACGACTTTGAGCGTCCCGTGATTATCGCCCGGCCGCAAATCGGCGAAATCAAGGCCCGGCTCTCGGTTCTCGGAGCTGTCTATGCGCAGATGTCAGGCAGCGGCTCGGCCGTGTTCGGCCTATTCCCGAAAACCGACTCTGACATTTTGTCAGACCTTCTTGTCAAGGAGTTTCCCGAGTGTGCCGTTCACGTCAGCCGGTGAACGCTTTCCCCTCCTCGGTTGTTAGCATGTAACAATGGCACACTTTTTGATATACTAAACTATGGGAAAACGAAACAGATTCAAACGTTACAACAGAAATATGGACCAAAATAAGAACTCATACGAAAACGAACAAGTGGACGAAACGCTCAACTCCCCCGCCGAGGTCAATCCTGACGGAGACGTAAGTTCTGACGCCCACGAAGAAGAAACGCCCTCCGAAACCAACGAACTCGAGGCCTTCAAGACCCGGCTTGCTGAAACTCAAGAGGCCCTTGAAAAGGAAAAGAAAGAATACCTTTTCCTGATGGCGGAATTTGACAACTTCAGGAAGCGTACGCTGCGCGAAAAATCTGAGATTCTGCGCAACGGCGCCGAATCGGCAATGAAAGGAATCCTGCCGATTGTCGACGACTTCGAGCGTGGACTCGACGCAATCAAGGACACGGACAATGCCGAGGCCGTCAAGGAAGGAATGGTCCTCATCTACAACAAATTCATTAAATATCTTGAGCAGAACGGAGTGAAACAGATGGAAAGCACCGGTGCCGACTTCAACGACGAACTCCACGAGGCCGTGGCTCTCGTTCCAGGTGCGCCCGAACAGAAGGGCAAGGTAATTGACACCCTCCAGAAAGGCTACATGCTCAATGACAAGGTTCTGCGCCACGCAAAAGTGGCTGTCGGCCAGTAAAAGAAATGCCTAAAACCTGACGATTATGGCAGAAACAAAAAGAGACTACTACGAAGTCCTCGGAGTCAGCAAAAGCGCCTCCGCCGACGAAATCAAGAAGGCTTACCGAAAGGCAGCCATAAAATACCACCCCGATAAAAACCCCGGCGACAAAGAGGCAGAAGAAAAGTTCAAGGAAGCCGCCGAGGCTTACGATGTGCTTTCCGACCCCGAGAAACGCCAGAAGTACGACCAGTTCGGCCATAACATGGGGCCGCAGGGATTCCCCGGCGGAGGATTCGGTGGATTTGGTGGCGGAGGATTCTCCATGGAAGACATCTTCTCTCAGTTCGGCGACATTTTCGGCGGTCACTTCGACAATGGCGGCTTCGGACGCGCCTCCGGACGTGGCTCCGCGCGCGGACGCAAACCCGTACGTAAAGGCTCCGACCTGCGTATCAACGTGAAACTCTCGCTTGCCGACATCGCATCAGGAGTGACCAAAACACTGAAAATTCCCACTAACGACAAGTGTACCTACTGTAACGGCACCGGTGCGAAGGACGGCACCGCCTTCCAGTCATGCCCAACCTGTCACGGGTCTGGCATCGTGACTCAGATGCAGCAGTCAATCTTCGGCCCGATGCAGTCTGAAGCAATCTGTCCGCAATGTAACGGCGACGGAAAAATCATAACAACCCCCTGCTCGCATTGCAGCGGCACCGGAGTGCAGCGAAAAGAAAACACCGTTTCATTCAACATACCCGCCGGCGTTTCAGACGGCATGGTGCTTACCGTAAAAGGCAAAGGTAATGCGCCCGCCCATGGCGGCATCAACGGTGACCTGCTCGTTGTTGTCAACGAAATCAAAGACCCCGAACTGATTCGCGACGGCAATGATGTTATATTCAATCTGATGCTTGACCTGCCGACCTCAACCCTCGGCGGCGCCGTCGAAGTGCCGACCATCACCGGACGCGCCCGGCTAAACATTCCGGCCGGCACGCAGCCCGGTAAGGTGCTGCGCCTGCGCGGCAAGGGTCTGCCCGACCCCAATGGCGGCGCCAAGGGCGATCAACTCATAAACGTGATGGTCTACATCCCTGAAAATCTCACCGACGAACAGAAAGCCCAGTTCGAGGCGATGAAATCGGCGCCGAACATCAAACCGGATCCGGCTACAACGCGCCGCATCTTCTCTAAACTCAAACATATTTTTGAATAATACGTTCCTGCCCGGTTGCCGATTTAATGGTGACCGGGCAGTTTTTTTGTAAGGTTTTACGGACAGGAATCACACGGCTGTTAAAAACGTGTTACAAAACGGTGTCACAAAAAACTATTGCCAACATTCCGTTGTTAGGCTTTCGAACAAACGAAAAAACTAACGATAAAACAAAGCAGACAACAATGATTACCGCAGCTAAGATCAACGAACTCTTCAACAAATTCACCTCAATTAGCGCAGACGCCGACCCCGTATTGGATCGCAACATGAACGACCTGATGATGTTTGCGATTGACAGCGACTACGTTGACTTTGACGGAGACCGCCTGACGTTTGCTCAGGGTGCCGGCCCTCTGAAGTCTGTCGAAATTGAGCGCATCTGCGGAGCTGCTGACCTGGGCAGCCACATGGCCATCGTGATGCCCGCTTCCGTAATCCTGGTCAACAAGCGCAACGGAGCCTTGAGCGTCTCCCTTGATTCCCCGATAACTAAAGATTAATGACATATGGGTTGGATTGCTGAAAGTTTATGGCGTTAAATTGCTTGAGTTTGAGAAAATTGTTGTAATTTTGCATTGCTGACCGTCATGCAGAAGCCCGGTCAAGGGTCAAGTGGGATGGGGTCGGCAGACATAATAAAAAAGAAAGCGTTTATCCGCGCAAATTCTTGACCATCTGAAATTCTCGCAAAATTTCTTATCAAAGTCAAGGATTGAGCAACGGTAGATGCCCGTGGATATGTAACATCCTGCATTCATCGGCAAGCCGTGAGGTTTGTCCGCTTGAATGTTTTTGTGTGCATATACAAGCGTGGGCTTCTGCGTTGCCATCCGACTTTGATAGGGCAATGCGAGAAGCCTCAGATGGTAGGATGGCAACAGATACAGATTCCTACGCTTTTCTCATACTTACCAATCTAACCGCCAACGAGAGGATGACCGCGGCACCATTATGACACATGAAACGAATATCGTTCCTGTTCCCGTGTTTGGTTTTCTTGACATTACTTTGTGCTTGCAGTCAAGACGAACCCGGAGGAGATGGCAATGCAAAAAGTCTTCGCCTCAGCAAACTTGATATAGCCGGTGCAAAAGCATTGGCGATAGTCAATGGCAGTTCGCCGAGAGCCGCTGCTTCCAGAGCATCTGACGATGGCGGCATGCTCTTCAAGATGGATGAAAATGGTAATCTGGTTGCCGTTGGAGTTGAAGTGATTGAACTTGAGAACGGAGGCAAGGAAAAGGTTGTCACCGACTATAACATCCGGCCCTTGGTTGTTTTCCCGATAGGAGACAGATACGTATATCTTGAGGAGTGCTATCTCATTGACAAAAATGGAAACCAACGGGACATAAGAGCCGATTATGAAGGTGAGAATTACCAATATTGGTATTGGCTTGAAGGGTTCTGTATCCTTGTCAACAAGCAGACAGGAAAAATCTACTATATTCCTCAAAGCGCACGTGCCTTGTTTCCCTCCAAATATCACTTACCTAACGATGATATGGATGAGTATGAAAATAATACCATAGTTGCATCTGACGGCTCGTTCTATATGCATACTTCTGCGGGCGTTGTCAAGGTGGAGACAAAGGGGGATAATGCATCAATATCGTCTTTTGGTCCACAAAATGATATCATATCACCTGATAACAACTCTTGGTCGTTCATAGGAGGCCAACTGATTCCCCTTTCCAATGGGCCTGTCATATCACTTGTCGGCGGTTGGAACTCAATAAATCAGTGCATTTCTGTTCTCTATCAAAACGGAGGTTTCGAAACATTCGACGGCTGTAACGACAAATGGCATTCGGGTTCTACTGACATAAAGGACGAGTATAACTGCACATATCATGATGGGAAGATTTATGCGCTGAAAAGCCCCGCTTCGAACTTCAAGAGTCATTGGGATTATAAGGAAGATGGCTATAATTATCAATGTAGATATGACAACGAGGATGTTGAATGGTCATTGGTAGAAATTAGCATCGGTTCGTCATATGGCAATATAACTGTCGGCCAACCTTTCTTTACATTAACAGGCAAAAATTATGTGTGGGATGACTACACTCGTCCCGAGGCAAGCGATTGGACCGAATCAGCCCGCAAAATGGGAGGAGTATACTTCTATGTTTTGGGCGATTATTTCATGTGTGGCAACATTTTGGCCATCAATAAGAATGACAAATCTTATCGCGATTTGGTTAAGGAAGGCATAAGTGAACATGTTATCATTCCGGATAAAAATAATGTCTACCATGGTAAGTCTTGGCAGGTTTGGACCGACGGTGCGGATTGGTTTAACCCCAAAGATATGACTTATGGAAAGGTAAGGTGGAATTATCCTGCCAACATTATAAACACTGAGGTTAACATCCCTCAGGGAAGAATAACTATAACATATCTCAACCCTTCAGATGGAAGCAAGCACATGAGGATTATTGATATTGAAACCGGCGATTTCACGGAGACTGACGTGCAGTCCTCAGGAAATGTAATACAGTTGATTCCCATGAATTGAATCCCCCCGTAATAACTAATATCCCGTTCCCCATTTGCTAAATGCCGGGGAACGGGATATTATTTTTTTTGAAGGGATGTTCCGATTATTCGGCTTCGTCGTCTTCACGCATGTTGTGAAAGACGTTCTGGACATCTTCGTCTTCCTCGAATTTTTCAAGGAGTTTCTCAAGTTTTTCGCGCTGTTCAGGGGTAACGTCCTTAAGGTCGTTGGGAATGCGTTCAAACTCTGACGAGATGATTTCGTAGCCGTTTTCTTCGAGGTAGTGCTGGATTGTCGAGTTGCTTTCAAAGGGGCCGTAGAGAACGATTTCGCCTTCGTCGCCGGCTTCGAGTTCGTCAACGCCACAGTCAATCAGTTCCAGTTCGAGTTCTTCAAGTTCGACGCCATCCTTAGCCTTGATTTTGAAGACGCACTTATGGTCGAACAGGAAGCTGAGCGAACCTGACGTGCCGAGCGAGCCGCCGTGTTTGGTGAAGTATGAGCGGACGTTGGCAACAGTGCGGGTGTTGTTGTTCGTTGCGGTCTCAACGACGATGGCGATGCCGTAGGGGCCGTATCCTTCGTAGATGATTTCCTTATAGTCGCTGGCGTCTTTATCGGTCGCCTTTTTGATTGCGCGTTCAACGGTGTCCTTAGGCATATTCGCCGCTTTGGCATTAGCCATAAGCGCGCGCAGACGCGGGTTGGTGTCAGGATCGGGACCGCCGGCCTTCGCAGCGATGGTGATTTCCTTACCGATGCGGGTAAATGTGCGTGACATGTTGCCCCAGCGCTTCAGCTTGCGGGCTTTACGATATTCAAATGCTCTTCCCATTGGAGTAAATGAAAAAATGAAAGGTGAAGAATTAAAATTTTTTCTGTTTAGCGGAGTTCAGCGTTCAGCTGTGATTTGAGGTTTGCGATAACCTTGTTCATAACGGCGTCAATCTGCTTGTCCTGAAGCGTCTTCTCCTGGTCCTGAAGAGTCAGGGCGATTGCGTAGCTCTTTTTGCCGGCCGGAAGGTTCTTGCCTTCGTAGACGTCAAAGAGTTCAACGTTCTGAAGAAGCTTGCGCTCGCTTTTTTCAACAACTTCACGGACGCGGTCGAAGGTGACGGCCGAGTCGAGCAGAAGGGCAAGGTCGCGGCGGACCGGCTGAGTTTTTGGCAGAGCCGAGAACGTTACGGTTGACTTTGCGGCAAGACGGCAGACGGCGTCCCAGTCAAGTTCGGCAAAGTGAACGGGGCGGTCAATGTCGAAACGGCGCAGGAGCGCGGGTTGAAGAGTGCCGAGGTGGCCGAGGACTTTTCCTGAGCGGGTTTTCAGGGTGAGTTCTGCCGCGAAAATGTCAGACATATCGCTTGACTGGACCATCTGTGCCTGCGAGTCGATGCCGAGGACCTGCATGATTCCCTCGACATAGGCACGCAGATGGTACGGAGTGGAGGGTTCGGCTGTTCCGAGCCATGAGGCTCCGCGAACATTGCCCGTCAGCCATAGGGCAAGGCGGGCGCCTTCTGTATAAGGGGCAAGCGGCTGTTCTTTCGTGCCTTGTATGTCAGGATTAAAAGCGTAGACATTGCCATATTCGGCCATCATCAGATCGCCGTTGCGTCGGTTGACGTTATGGGCAATAGATTCAAGTCCGCCAAAAAGCAGAGTCTGGCGCATCACGCCGAGGTCGCTGCTCAGAGGATTCATAAGGTTGACGCAGTTCTGAGCGGGGAAGGTGACTCCGTCCGCATAATAGGCCGTCGACGTCAGCGAGTTGTTCAGGATTTCATAAAAACCCTGGGCCGCGAGGCGGTCAAGTGTTTTTCGCGTCAGTGCGTTCTGGATGTCGGTCGGCGTTTTCTGGCTCAGGGTTGCGTTTAGATGGTCCGTGAAGCCGATGTTGTTGTAGCCGTAGATTCGAAGAATCTCTTCAATGACATCACACGGGCGAGTGACGTCGACGCGATAGGTTGGAATCCGCAGGGTCATGCGTCCGTCTTTCTCATCGGCGATTTCGATTTCAAGCGAACGCAGAATCGTCCGCACGGTGTCATGAGGAATCTCGGCTCCGATAAGAGAATCGATTTCGTCAAACGTCAGTTCAACTACCGCACGCCGGACCGGCTGAGGATAGAGGTCCACAACAGGGCCGCAGATTTCGCCCCCGGCAAGATCCTTGACCATCATGGCGGCTACATGGAGCGCATAGAGACATCCATTGGGATCTACACCGCGCTCATAACGGAACGAAGCGTCCGTGTTCAGGCCGTGGCGACGAGCTGCCTTACGGATTGTCGTCGGGTTGAAGCATGCGCTTTCAATAAATATGTCGGTGGCCGATTCGGTGACGCCCGAATCAAGACCGCCGAAGACTCCGGCCATGCACATAGGCTCCTCTGTGTTGCAGATCATCAGGTCGCGCTCATGGAGCGTGCGTTCAATGCCGTCAAGAGTAGTGAACTTGGTTCCGGCGGGCAGAGTCTTGACAATAATTTCTTCACCCTTGATTTTGCTGACGTCGAAACAGTGAAGCGGCTGGCAGAACGAGTGAAGAATGAAATTAGTGATGTCGACAATGTTATTGATCGGACGCTGGCCGATTGCGGTCAGCAGGTCCTTAAGCCATTTGGGACTTTCCTTTACCTGGACGCCGCGGATGGTGACTCCGGCATAGCGGGGACAGTCGGCCGCGTCAGCAACGCTGACCTTTACGCCACGTCCCTCTGCGGGGCCGACCAGCGAATGGAAACCCTCGTCAGACGGTTTGCGCAGGTTGGGGACAATGCCTTGGCTGATTGCCTTGGCGGCCCAGTCGCGGGCAACGCCATAGTGGCTCGCGCCGTCAATGCGGTTTGGCGTCAGGTCAACCTCCAGGGAGAAATCGGATTCCAGTCCGAAATATTCGGCGGCGGGAGTGCCGGGAGCGACAACGCGGTCCTCAATAACGATAATGCCGTCATGAGAGGTACCGACTCCGATTTCATCCTCGGCGCAGATCATTCCGAAAGATTCAACGCCGCGTATTTTCGATTTCTTGATTTTGAATTCTTTGTCGCCGTCATAGAGGGTGGTGCCGACTGTCGCAACAACGACCGTCTGGCCGGCGGCTACGTTCGGCGCGCCGCAAACAATCTGGACGGGGCCTTCGGGTTGACCAAGGTCAACTGTGGTGATATGCAGGTGGTCACTGTCAGGGTGTTCGGTGCAGGTCAGCACTTTGCCGATAACGATTCCGCGCAGGCCGCCACGAACCGACTCAACTTCCTCGACGGTGTCACACTCAAGACCGATTGACGTCAACGCCGCCGCAAGTTCCTTCGGAGCGGGCAGATTGTCGACATAACGGCTGAGCCAATTATAACTGATATTCATCGACTTTTTGTTTAATTATTCAATTAATGTGCAAAGTTAAGCATTTTCACTGAAAAACCACTAAATTCACTCCAAAAACTGCGCGGATGTATTGGCGCGGAGTGGATTTTTTTTGTAACTTTGCGTGTAATCAAATTCTTTTTAGTTCTTATGGCTGATTTGCTTTTTACGCCGGCGAAAATCGGACCGGTTGAGTTGAGAAACAGAACAATCCGCTCGGCTGCGTTCGAGGGGATGGCAACGGATAATAATCCGTCGAAGATGTTGCGTGATTATCATGTGTCGGTTGCTGAAGGTGGCGTTGGAATGACGACGCTGGCTTATGCGTCCGTTACGCGCAACGGCCTGTCGTTCAAATCGCAACTCTGGATGCGTCCGGAGATTGTGGCGCCCTTGCGCGAGATCACGGACGACATCCATCGCGCCGGAGCCAAGGCGTCGGTCCAGTTGGGTCATTGCGGCAACATGAGCCATAAGAGTACGGCGGGCGAGACTCCCCTTGGAGCGTCGACCGGATTTAATCTCTATTCGCCTACTCCGGTGCGCGGAATGAGGCGCGACGAACTTGCCCCGATGGCGCGCGCCTTCGGCGACGCCGTGCGCACGGCAAAGGACGCCGGCTTTGATTGCGTTGAGATTCATGCGGGCCACGGTTATTTGATTTCTCAGTTCCTTTCGCCTTACACGAATCACCGGCGCGACGAGTATGGCGGACCGTTGGAGAATCGCATGAAGTTCATGCAGATGTGCATGGAAGAGGTGATGAAGGCGGCAAACGGCGAGGTCGGCGTACTGGTCAAGACCAACATGCGTGACGGCTTCAGGGGCGGCATGGAGATTCCGGAAGCTCTGCTCGTAGCCAAGGAACTTGAACGCCTCGGGGCCGATGCCCTTGTGTTGAGCGGCGGGTTCGTCAGTCGTGCGCCGATGTACGTCATGCGCGGTCCGATGCCCATTAAGTCCATGACGCACTATATGCATCCCTGGTGGCTGAAGTATGGCGTAAAGATGTGTGGCAGGATGATGATTCCGACGGTGCCTTATGAGGAGACTTATTTCCTGGAAGATGCGCGAAAGTTCCGCGCGGAGCTGAAGTTGCCCCTGGTTTACGTTGGCGGGTGTTCAACGCGCGAGGGAATTGACCGCGTTCTCAACGAGGGCTTCGAGTTTGTCCAGATGGGCCGCGCGCTGCTGCGCCGTCCGGACTTTGTCAACCGTCTGGCCGCGGGCGAGACCGAGGCCGGATGTGACCATGTAAACTACTGCATTGCGCGCATGTATTCGCGCGAAATGGCGTGCCATCATTGCGCCGGCGACTTGCCTCCTAAGCTTATTCGCGAGCTTGATAAACTCAAAGCTCAGGCGCGCCGATGATTGCTCTCGTAACCGGCGCTGCCTCAGGCATCGGCGCCGAATTCTGCCGCCGGTTGGAACAGGACTCATGGCGGGTGCTTAAAGTGGACCGCACGGAAATTGCCGGCGATGCCGATGCCTTTGTCATTGACCTGACCGACGCGGACGCGACCGAGCGTATCCTCGCATGGCTTGACTCAATCGGAGTGTTGCCCGACCTTTGGATTAACAACGCCGGCATTTTTGATTTTAAACCCGTCGGCGAGTTGTCGGAGCGACGCATTGATCTCTATGTTGACCTTCATGTCAGGAGTCTGACTCAGATTTGTCGGGCTGTTGGCCTGCGGATGGCCGTGCGAGGTTCGGGAATGATACTCAACATGAGTTCTATGAGCTGCTGGATGCCGATGCCGGGCATTGCAATGTATTCGGCGACGAAGGCTTACATACGCGCGTTCAGCCGCGCCCTGCGCCTCGAGCTGAAGGACTCCGGGGTGAGCGTGACCGTTGCCTGTCCGGGAGGCATAGCGACAGACCTGTTCGGACTGCCGAAGAACCTCCAGCGCTTCGCCGTGCGCATCGGTGTGTTGCAGACTCCCCGGCGCTTTGTCCGCAAAGCAATCAGGCAGACACTCCGCCGCCGAAAGCAATATATCAACGGTCCGCTGAACCGTCTTGCAATCGTGCTGGTCGGAGCGCTGCCTGATTGGGTACGCATCCGGGTCAAGCGTCTGATGCTTGACCGTCAGATACGCTCTTAAGGAATTACGTTTTTAACCGGGCGGAGTATGAAGGTGAATTCATAGTCGCCGTAAGGGAGGCGGTATTTTTCCATTGGCCATGCTCCCCAGCTGTCAATACATCCGAGACCCATCTGAGACTTGTCAATCAGCAAGTTGGTGAGCGGAGCCTTCGCAACCTCTGAGGAGTGGCGCTGATGTTTGCGGTCTCCGTCGTCGAGCGACTCAATCGTGTAGTTCAGCGCGGAAGCCGAGAAGGGTTCGGCGGCAATGATTTCCAGGCCGTTGCCGGCATGGTTGATTTGGCGCCAATAGCGTATATCGGTCTTGTTGCCGGTTTCCTGCGGACGTATGTAGGGGTAGAACTGTTCGTCGACGGTCTGGACAAAGTGGCCCAGGTCGGCGCTTTCCTGTCGGTCAATATAGTTTTCGCGCGGGCCGCGACCATAGTATTCTATGCGGTCGAAGCTTTCCGGCATCGGCATCTGCATGCCGAATCGGAACATAGGCGCAACTTTGGCCTCTTTGTCTGCGGTTAACTTTTCGGTCACTTTTATTTCGCCGGCGTTATTGATGAGATAAGTCATCAGGAGAGTCGCTTTCACGGCATCGATTTTATATTCGGCAGTGACGCGCACAAGTCCGTCCGGCTCCGTGGCGCTTTCAAGTGAAGTCAGTTTCATTGCTGGATTTTTCCAGGCGGCGAAACGGGTCTGGAGGTTGGCGCCGAAGTCATTGTCGGTCGGCGCACGCCAGAAATTGGGCGTCAGTTGCGCGCCTTCGGCAAGCATGTCAGTCCCATTGACGCGATAGAGGCTCATGAAGCCGTTTTCGCGGTCAAACTCAATGTTGAACTTAGGTCCGGTCACGACAAGATAGTTGTGTTCGCTGTTGTTGACCTGCGGAAGTTCAACGGCGCGGTTTGTTTCCGTGACATTCCGGAGAGTCATGTCAGGAGTGACGGCCGCTGTCAGGGCAATTTGCTGGCGTGCCACTTCTGTTCCGGCGGGCAGGAGGCCGTCGGCATTTTTCAGCCGGTAAGCAACGTTCAGCAGATACTCTGCGTCGGGGCCGGTCGGGCCAAAGTCAATCTTGACGGGGCCGCGTTGCTGAGGCTCCAGGCCGAGGGTGTTAACTGAGCCGCTGCGAATTGCCTTGCCGTCGCGCAGCAGTTCCCAACTGAGGGTATAGTCGGCGAGGTTGCGGAAAAAGTTCTCGTTATAGACCTCGAACAGGCCTTTTTCGAGGTCGAGCGGCGTAGTCCAGATGTTCTGGTAAACGCGCTGCACCTCGTAGGCGTGAGGATTCGGCACACGGTCCGGACTCATCAGGCCATTGTCGCAGAAGTTATTGTCCGATGCGTCAAAGCGGTTAAAGTCGCCGCCGTAGCCGTAGATTTCAACGCCGTCCTTGCCTGTACGGCGGGGCGACTGGTCAACGAAGTCCCAGATGAAGCCCCCCTGCAGATTCGGATATTTACGGAAAAGGTCCCAATACTCCTTAAATCCGCCCTCGGAGTTGCCCATTGCGTGGGCATACTCGCACTGAATCATAGGTTTGGTGGCGTCCGGATTCTTGCCGTAGTTCTCGACTGTCTGATAGTCTGCATACATCGGGCAGTAGATGTCTGTGAAATCGCTGTAACCTGCGCGTTCATACTGGACGGCGCGGCTCGGGTCTTCATTTTTTACCCAGCGGTAACATTCCTCGAAGTTCGGACCGTGGCCCGCTTCGTTGCCGAGGCTCCAGAAAATGATGCTCGGATGGTTGAAATTTCGCTGAACATTGCGCCGGTTGCGCTCCAGATGAGCCTTCTTGTAGGCCGGGTCATTTGCAAGCGATTCCTTGCCGTAGCCCATGCCGTGCGACTCGATGTTGGCCTCGGCAATGACGTAGATGCCGTATCGGTCACAGAGGTCATACCATCGGGTGTCGTTCGGATAGTGTGACGTCCTGACGGCGTTGATGTTGAAGCGCTTCATCAGTTCGATGTCCTGAAGCATGCGTTCGGTCGACACGACGTAGCCTCCGTCCGGGTCAAGTTCGTGGCGGTCCGCACCCTTGAAAAGCACCGGCCGGCCGTTGACCAGAATCTGATCGCCCTTCAGTTCGATTTTGCGGAATCCGACGTTGACCGGAATGACTTCGTCGCTTCCGCGCAGGGTTGCGTTCAGGGTGTAGAGATAAGGAACTTCGGCGCTCCACTTTTTCGCCCCCGGGACCTTCAGCATGGCGCTTCCGGAGCCGTTGACGGTTGTTTCGGCAACCTTGCGGCCGTCGGCGTCGAGAAGTTCCAGGTCTGTGATGCCTGAGCCTTTCAGCTTGAGGTTGACGGTCAGAACGCCGTCCGAATAGTTATTGTCCAGGTCGGGGGTCACACGGATGTCTTCAATCCGCTTTTTGTTGCGCGCATAGAGGTAGCAGTCACGCCCAACGCCGCTGTAACGGAAAAAGTCCTGGTCTTCCAGGTAGGTGCCGTCATTCCACCGGAACACCTGGAAAGCAATCAGATTATCCTTGCCCGGATGCAGATAAGGCGTCAGGTCAAACTCCTGCTCCAGCTTGCTGTCCTCGCCATAGCCGACAAACTTGCCGTTGACCCACAGATAGATATTCGACGTCACGGAGCCGAAGTGTGCAATGATGTCTTTGCCTTTCCAGTCGGCCGGCACTTTGACGATGCGGCGATATGAGCCGACGTGATTATTCTCTTCCGGAACGACGGGCGGATTGTTGCGGAAGTTGTTGCGCCAGGGGTAACCGACGTTGACATAAATCGGGTCGCCGTAGCCGTTCAGTTCCCATACGGCGGGAACCTGGAGGTCGTCCCAGCCTTTGTCGTTGAAGTCCGTGCGCCAGAAATCCGTCGGGCGGCTTGTGAGGTCCTTGACCCAATTGAACTTCCACAGTCCGTTCAGGCTCATGAAGTTGGACGAGAGGGTCTTGTCGGCGCGTGAAGCCGCCTGCCGGTCTTCGTAGGCAAAATAAGCTGAGTGCATCGGCAGGCGATTGACCGCATTGATTTCAGGATTTTGCCACTCTTTGAACGTCTGGGCCGGAACGGATGTCACCGCCGTGCCGAGCAGAAGCGTGGTCAGAAGCTTTTTCATGGTGAGCGTCGTAAAGGGTGCGCAGGCTTGGAAGATTATCTGGCGGCGAAGAATGCTCCGGTGGAGTTACGATAGGCGTAGAGTCCGCGGTCCGTCAGTTCAACGGTGGTGCGTTCGCCGTTGGCGGTCGGGAGGCTGACGTGAGTATCGTCAATGAAAGTCATAAGCTCGAACGTGTCGCCTGCGGGGGTGATTACGTCCCAGCGGCGTTCAGTTGAGTCGAAGTCAAGGCGCACTTTCGAGCCGTCGGTCTTTGAAATGATGTCATAGCCCTTGCCGTCACATTTAACCAGATATATCTGTCCGTCCGAGCCTTGGATTTTAGATGTACCCATTGCCATTGGGTTTTCTCCGCTCCAGAACTCAATTGAGTTGATAACGAGGGCATCTGCAACTGCTGCTACCTCATAGACCGGCAGCACCCAGAAGGCAAAAAACACAAGTTCGTTGACGATTTTATTGTCAATCGAGCGGTTCCATGACAGCAGACGGTTTGTCAGTGCGAAGGAGCCTATACATGAGTTAAAGCCGAAGGCGGCGGTCAGGGCGATAACGACGCCCGCTTTCAATGCAATTTTTTTCATAAAAATATGTTGATTTTTGTTGACTTTTGTATTTACGACTGCGAAAATAGCCATATTTTACGATAAATTCAACTTTTTCTCTTAAATCTTAAGGGAATCATGGCGTCGTTTGCGGCGGGCGCGACGTTTCGACGATGAAGTTATCTGCGGTTCAGGAGAGGATACGGTTATCTCTCGCTTCTGAGTCGCTTCAAGTGGGATTCCGGAGTCTTGCACCGTTTCCGGCTCTGACTGACATTGCGTAACCGGCGGAATCTCTGCGGCTTCCCCGGTCTCCGTGGTTTTCCGTTTGGCGACTTTAGTGGTTATTTGTCCGTCAATTATCTCGAAAAGATTAAAATCTTCAATTATGGCGCGAAGAATCTCCGCGTTGACGTGAAGTTCATAGGCAATGCGCCTGATGTCAGTGACTGAGCGAAATGCCTTGCGCTCTTTCAGATACTCAACCAGCAGGGCATAAGTTCCATACCCCTCGGGGCCATATTTAATCATGAGGTCGATAATGCGTGAATCTTTGCGTGATGCGAGTTTTTTCATAGGTGTGTGTTGTGTTTGGCTGTTGTGAAATTATTTGCAAAGATACAACATTTTTCGCCTTTTGTCAAGCCTTTTGCATAAAAACAGCAAAAAAATTTGCCGTATTCAGACCGGAATGGCGGTTTTGCCGAGGTTATAGAGCGTCATGATGCGGTTGACGTAGTCGTAAGTCTCACGTCCGCGCAGATAGCCGTATTTTACAACGTTGTCATTATAATGCTGCGGATTTGCGAGCATCAGGACCGCTTTTTCGACGTTTTCATCCCAGATTTTCGGGTTCAGACCATGTTTTTCGGCCAGACGCATTGCGTCGAAAATATGGCCCTGGCCGGCATTATAGGCAGCAAGAATGAATTTTTTGCGTTCGGCTGCGTCCGGTACTTTCGACGCGAACATCCGGTCAAGGTCGTCGAGATAGCTGACGGCGGCCTTGACAGACTGCTCGGGCGACGTAGGGTTTTTCAGCCCGTAGGCACGCCCGGTGCGGGGCATTATCTGCATCAGTCCGCGCGCGCCCGCAAAGGAGCGCGCCTTCGGGTTGAAGCGGCTCTCTGTGTAGGCCTGCGCTGCCAGCATGCGCCAGTCCCAGTTGATTTGGGGCGCATAGCGACGAAAAATAGGGTCGTAGGCGGGCGACATTGTTCCGTCTGTAAAGTCAATTGTTCCGAACGTTGTCCGGTCAAGCTTTTCAAGCTGATAGTACTGTTTCAGTAGTTCAAGCCTGCGCGCTTTCGGCGCTTCGTCGCCGGACCATGCGTTAATCGCCTCGGCAAGGCAGTCAGCCCCCGGGGCTACGGCCCATGATGCCCGCTGATCAAGGCTTACCGCTACTTCTGTGTTGATATTGGCATGATAGCCGCCGTGAAGCCGGGCAACGTCAGAGTCCATGATTGCCAGCTCGATTTTGCCGTCAGCAACCATATCTATAAGGTCCTCCGGCGCGACCGAATCCGGATTGAGGGTGTGAATCCGTATGCCTCCCCCCAGTTCTCTGTCAAGATTTCTGAGGCGCTGTTCATACTTGGTTCCTTCCAGAACGTAGATGTCGCGCCCGGGAAGCATCGTAACGTCAGTTATCTCTGCGCTTCCGCCGGGTTCGACGCGTTGGATGAGAATTTGGTTTGTAAGCGTTTCCTGCCCCACGGGCAGAATCCGTCCGGCTGTTTCCGACGTAATTGGCACTTGAGTCGCGGCCAGGTCAATCGACCCGGAGTCGAGCATTGCAAGCAGCTGGGGCATCGAGCGGGCAACGGTGACCGTCATGGGCCGACCGAGAGAGTCGGCCAGTGAACGGGCCATGTCGTAGTCAATACCGAGCGAGTCGCCGCGATAAATGAAGAAGGAGGTCGGCGAGTAGAGAGTGCCGACGCGAAGAGTGTCGGGCAGCGAACATTCAACAACGGTCTCGTCAGGATCCTCCCGACTGGACGGAGAGCCGCAGCCTGCGGCAAGCAGAAGCGTCAGGGTTATGGTGAGGGTCAGATTAAAGTGCGTCATAGCACTTTAATAACCACCGGCGGGGCGTTATAGTTCAACAATGCGGAGCGAGTCGCTGCGCAGGCGTGCGCCAAGATACTTGCGGAATTTAGCGGTTTCAGCCTTGGTCATTGGCGCTGAGTAGCTGACAAGGACAATGTTTGACGTGTCAGGTTTCGCGGCTCCTTCAACCGTGCAGATGACGGCGTGCGTAACCGCCAGACGCTTGACCTGAGGGAACAGCACTCTGACTTCCGGCGCAATTACCGAGCCGATAGAATCCGCCTCCTCAACCGCTGAGAGGCAGCGTTGAAGCGAGTCAATCCGCTGCTGCTGGCGTTCGGCGTTCTGCTGGGTCATTGCGTAAATATTGCCGAGCATCGAGTCGGTCAGTTTGCCCATGTCGACATCCTGCACGCCTGACCCTTGGATGATTCTGAGCCGGAGGCCCTGAAGATGATATTCAGGCAATTTCGCGTCAAGGGCGGCCAGGAGGGAGTCCTGAGGCATTGGCGCGCCAATCAGGGCCACGGTCAGCTGACGGACGCCTGAGTTGAGCGTGGCCGTATGGTTCAGTACTTGCGTGTCAGGCCATTGCATTTCGGCGGCTATGAAGCGGTCACAATTCTGTTGGAAATTATTCTCGACAAACATCCGGTAAGTCAGCCAGACGGCCGGAAGCATCGTAAGAATCGCTATGCAGTAAACAATGCGGCGCACTTTAATTGCCCTGACGGGATTGCTCTGGGGCTTGATTTGCCACTTCATCAGTTTTACGCCGACAAACGTCGCGACGGCGATGAACACCGAGTTGATGAAGAACAGATAGAGCGCCCCGAGGAAGTAGGTCGGTTGCCAGGTTGCAAGGCCATAGCCAACGGTACACAGTGGCGGCATCAACGCCGTTGCAATCGCTACGCCGGGAATAACATTGCCCTTGTTTTTGGAGCCGATTGCAAGAATTCCGGCTGTGCCGCCGAAGAAGCCGATCAGTACGTCGTAGATTGTCGGCGACGTACGCGCCAGAAGCTCCGAATGGTTCTCGTTGACGGGCGAAATCAGGAAATATAGAGCCGCAGTCGCAATGGAAAACAGAGCGGCGGCCGCCAGATTGCGGAATGACCGCTTCATCAGTTCGAAATCGTGGATTCCGACGGCAAGCCCAAGTCCGATAATCGGACCCATCAGCGGAGAAATAAGCATCGCGCCGATAATCACTGCCGTTGAGTCTGTGTTTAACCCTAACGAAGCAATGAAAATCGCCACGATGAGAATCATGATGTTCATTCCGCGGAAGCTGACTCCCTCGCGGATTGACTGTTCGGCCTCGGCCTGAGGAATGAGATATTCGCTCAGGTCGAAAAAGCCCTTGAGTTTTGCTTTAAGGTTATTCACCTGCGGCATCAGCTGATTCCTCGGCCTCTTGCGGCTCCGGATCGGCAAAGTCGGTCACTCCGGCTGCAATCAGCAGGTTGTACCATGAGAGGAGCTTGCGGATGTCGCTCAGATGAACGCGCTCGCGGTCAAAGTCAGGCAGCACCTTGGCGAAGAAGTCACGCAGGCCGGCTTCGTCAAGCGCTTTTGCGTCGACAGCCTCGCCGCCGGCAACCTCCTTGAGCGAGGTCAGTACGGCCGACAGGGGAACGTCGTCACCTTCAGTATACATTGCAACGTCGGCAAGCGAGATAACGCGGTCACGCTGCGAAACGGGCATGCGCTTTCCGGTTCCGAGCTGTTCAACGATGAGCGAGCCGCGGCCCGAATTGACAAGTTTATAAAGTCCGGGCTTTCCGGCGATGCTTAGAATTCCTTGAATCATAGTTTATATGCAAAAAAACAGTTTGGTTATCATTCAACTCCGCAAAGTTACGAATTTTTTCTTATTTAGGCAAATTGGCTGATTGTCAGAGATGTTTGGAGTGGGCTGGGTACTAATCGTGTACTTTAGTGGAAGTTGACGGAAAGTCAAGGAAAACTCCTTTTGGATTTTTAATCCATGTTAAGGATTTTTAATTGCCATCAGTTGACTGTATACCCGAAGGATCCGTATCTGCATCCTCAGTGGAAACTGGTCCGTCGGCGCAGTCGCGATCCGCAGGCCCATGTCTATCGGGTCGTCAGCGGCGTGGCTGGCGGTTGAAGTTCCACGCCAGGCGGAGCATGACGTAGGAGGGCAGAGAGTTGTAGGTTCTTTCGGTGCGGGCCAGAGAATTGATGGAGACTGAGGTCTTGCGAATCTGGTGGAGAAGGTCGAAGGCGTCGATCTTGATCATCATCTTGCCTTTCAGCAGCGACTTGGTGATGCGGGCATTCCACACCAGAGAGTTGGTGTTGAGCGAATTGTCGGCAAATCCGCGGCGGGAATACATCAGCAGGTCGGTCGACAGCTGGATGTCGGCGGGGAGCCTGAAGCGCGCGTTGAGTCCATAGTTGAAGTTGGCAACGTCGATCGTGGTGAATCCGGCGCGCGGACTGGTGGAGTGATTGAAGCTGAGTTCGCCCGAGAGTTTGACGCTGTGGCCGTTGTGGTTGTATTCAACGCCGAGGCGGTCCCAGTGGCTTTGGGTGTGGACCAGCTGCCGTTCGGCCTTCTGCATGCCTGATTCCATCACCATGTCGGCATTGGCTTGCCAGGCATAGTAGACGAGTCCGTTGATAATCCAGCGACGGTCGCTGCCGAATGGGAATTGGAAATCTGAGCGAGCCCAGGCGCGGCGGTTGCCGTTGATGTTGACCGGAGATGAGAGGCGCACTCCGGTGGTGCGGTCATAGGTGGTCTGCATGGCAATGGCGTCGACCGTGAAGTGATAGCCCGCCTGAGCCGAGAGCCATATGCCGTGGGAGCGCGAGAGGCCGTCGGCGCGGTAGTTTGTCTCGAAGCGATATTGGGTGTAGTTCTTCAGATCGGGATTGCCGCACTGATGGTTGAGCGGATCGGAGGTGAAGGTGATGTCGGTCAGGTTCATGAGCGAGGGAGAGTAGGTGTTCATGTGGAATTTAACGTCGAGATAGTGGGCGCGTTTGTAGGTGGTGAACGCCAGGATCGCCCATGGATTCAGCAACACGAAGTCGTGGCTCAGGCGGAAGTCTCGGACACCTTTGTAATCGAGGGTTTCGTGGCGCAGCAGTATGTCGAACGCCGCCTGGAGCGATATGAATCCATCGTCTTCGTTGCCGTGACGGCGCAGAAAATCATAGTTGAGCTGAAGGCTCGGTGCGTGGTCAAACGTGTGGTTGACCGAGTGGTAGCTGTTGGCGGGATCAAGGGTGCGCACCTCTTCGGCGGCCATGGAAAGGAGCATGGTTTCCACGGATTCCTTCTGGTGCAGGGCATACCAGTCGTTGGTGCCGGTGATCGAACTGTTGTAGACTCTGTATTTGGGTTTGATGGTGAGGTGGGCGGAGGGGCGCCAGCCATAATATAGTTCCACATTTTCAACGATGGAGTGGCTCGGAGTGTTGTTGAGGCGTTTGCGGAGCTGCTCGGGGTTGTCGGCAAGGAAAAGTTGCTGCTGTTCGTTCTTTTTTGAACGTGAGTTGTTGAAGTTGACGGTGCCTTGTGCGCCGTAGACGTCGTCGCGGCCATTGATTTTGCCTTGTGCGTTGACCCAGATTTGAGTGCCGAGAGATTCTTTGCGCTGGCAGGCACTCTGCAGCAGGCGGTTGAGGGCTGATGTCACAATCGGCGCACCGGTTATGATTGATTCGCGCAGGTTGTCGTCATCGGGTACTTGGCTGAATGTCGCTTCGATGCCTGTGGTGTTGATGTTGTTTTTGGCGAGGTGGGCAGAGAGGCCTGCGGTGAGATAGTGCTGTTTCTGCTGTCCGAGCCACAGAACCGCTTCGTGGCGCGTGGAGAGATTGTAGCGGCGGGTGAAGTCTGTCTGCCAGGAACGGGTGAACAGATCGCCTTCGGGCAGGAATTGCTGTCGGGCCATGAACTGTTTTTCGTTGGTGTCATATATAAAGCCCATCACATTGCCTGACAGATCCATGCGGGAGCGTGTGACGCCGTAGTCGAGTCCGGCGGTGCGGACAGTTGAGCGTCCCTGTTCGCCGCGGCTGTCGTTCCAGTTGCCTTCGCGGCCCGGCACACGGATCTCGTTGGTGTTGTTGAGCTTGCCGAACACCGACAGTCGGTTGTTGGCGGAATATAGCAGGCCAAAGGCGCGCAGGTCATATCGGCGCGAGGAGCCGAGACCGCCCTCTGCGTTGGCAATGACGCCTTTGCGGAACTCTTTTTTCAAACTCACGTCCATCACCAGATTGTCGGAGGTGCGCACTCCGAGGCGCTGCTGGTCGCGCTCCACTTTGTCGTAGACCTTCACGTTCTTGACCATGTAGGCGGGGAAATTTTCGAGCATCACGGAGTTGTTGCCCTTGAAGAAGTCTTTTCCGTCGAGCAGCAGCTGGCTGACGAAGCGTCCGTTGACGGTGATTGTTCCGTCGGCTTTCAGCTGGGTGCCGGGCAATTGTTCGATCAGGGCGTCGAGCATCGAGCCTTGGGCGAGGTTGAAGGCGTCGGCGTTGAAGACTATGGTGTCACCTTTGTGGAAAAACTTCACTTTGGTGGCTCTCACGGTCACTTCGCCGAGTTTATGGTTGCGTTCAGCCATTGTCAGTCGACGGATGGTCAGGTCGCCGAAGTCTATGTGGCGGCGCCGTTTTTCAAGAGTGACGGGATAGAGGGTTGTTTCATAGTCGGGATTAGACAGGCGCAGCATATATGATGCATGTTCTGTGCCGACGCTGAACTGAAACCTGGCTTTGCCGCCGATGGGCGCGCAGATGCGTCGGGTGTCGACTGTGGTGCTGTCGGGCGCGAGCAACTCAACTTGAATAGTGTCGGTCACGTTCTCGTGAGTCACCTTGTTGATGACGTTGGCCGAAATTGTCCAGGCTGATCCGTCGTGACGTTTTTCGGCGGAGGCGGTCGCGGAGAGGAAAATGCCTGACAGGAGTAGCAGGAAAATCAGTTTTTGGTTCATAACCTTGCAGTGATTCTTTGAGTTGATTTTGATGCTGCAAAGTTAGGTATGCGGAGGTTGTCAGGCCAAGGAAATTGCCGTTTGAGTGTGGGACAATGGTGTGCGTAAGTTGTTGATAATCAATACCTGATATTTGTGTCTTTTGGGGCGTGGCTGACAAGCGCTGATAATCAGCGACTTACAAATAAGTCTGTCCTTAAAACGAAAACCCCTGACAGTCAGTTAATTGTCCATTTCGGCGAGAAATTCGTCGCGATCTGGTGCCGACGATGCCGCGATGCGTGCCTTGACCCTTTTGCGGCGGGCATAATAGTTGTCCTTGCTGATGCCGGTGAAGATGCAGATGGCTCTTGCCGCAAATCCGGCATAGATATAGGTCAGCAGATTCACGTCTTGTTCTTTCAGCTCGGGAAGCTGTTCGCGCAGCCGGGCTATGATGTTGCCGCGACATTCGTTGACCAGCGCCTCGGTCTGTTGCAGCGACTCCCGCGAACCGAGGTCGGCGATCTGCGTCTCGAATTCATGATAGAACACTGTTTTTGCCGTGGCCGAGTCGCGGTGGTTGAAATAAGTGTCGATAAGATCGTTCAGTCGGCTCAACCGTGCCGAGTAGAGTTTGTCGGCCAGCGAGCGCAGGCGGTCGTTGCTGTCGGCCTTGGCCACGATCTCGGAGTGGAGAGTCATCACTTCGTTAGCGCGCTCCTCAAGTTCGCGATCCTTTCGGCGGATGTTGCGGCGGTAAAGCATGAGTCCGAATGCGGTCAGTGCCGCAAGCAGCAGGGCGCCGACCGTGATGATGACCACGTTGTTGCGCTTCAGGGCAATGTCGGTCTGCTTTCGGCTCGCTTCTGTCTGATACTGCTGGAGCTTGCTGTCGAGTTCGTATAGGCCTGCCATGCCGTTGTTGCCGAGAGTCATGCCGTTGCCATAGCCGGAACTGTCGATGGCGTTAATCATTGCAGCGTAGTCTTCAGGCCGACCGTCTCTCAGGTAGTCGGTCCATTTATGGAATATGAAATTGAGGTTGACGCTGTCATAATCGGCTCTCTCAGCCGTCAGATTCATCAGTCTGTCCGCTTCAAGCCTGGATTCTTCCGTCTCCAGTATGTTTAGAAAGCACATATAGCGGAATATGAAGGCATTGAACGAGACCGAGTCACCGTTGGCCATCACGTTGGGAAGAAATTGTCTGCTCAATTCGAGCAGGCTGTCTACCTTTGCAGTCGCTGTCCAGAGGTTGGCGGCATTGGAATAGAAATAATATGCGTTATGGAAGTCAGACGCGTCAAACTGAGGCGAGGTGTTGAAAATCCTGAAGGCAAGAGTGTAGAAGCTGGCGGCATTAATATGATTGCCTGCAAACTGATGGCAGTGGGCCATGATGTCGGCATAGCGGGCCAGGTGGAGGTCATTGCCGGCTTTCACGGCAAATTCACGCATATGCTCGGCAGAATAGGCCGCATCGGCATACTGCTCATTGTCGAACTGTACGCAGGCTCGTTTATACCAGGCATACATGGCTCTGGCGGGATCGGGGTCATCGTTGAAGAATTCCGACAGGACCACGGCCATGGAGTCGTTGGCAATCGGGCGATTGAGTGAATGGTCCAGGCGCAGACGCAGCAAAGCATAGAGCATTGAGTCATAACGCGTCTTGAAGTCAACGCTGTCGATCAACCGCAAGATGGAATCGGCCTGATATAGAGCGTGGGCATCGGCCAGCTTCTCGGCCCGCAGCAACTGCGGGTCGTTGACGGCGTGGCGTGAGGTGCAGGCCACGGCCATTGAGAAAACGATGATGACGTAAAGGAGTCTGCGCATCAGAACAGGGGCGGGGTCAGTCGAGTTTGAGGACGGCGAGGAAGGGCCTTCCGGGGGACCTCGACGGAGTCGATCTGCTTCATGCGCTTCTTGCCATGGTCGATATGTGCGATTATGCAGAAATTGCGCATATTCTTCATTACTTACATTGCTTTTTAGATGGCAAATTTACGAAAAAAAATCACCTCCGGCAACCCCTTTACGCAAAAAACCGGCTCAGAGCCAACCCCCGCTAAATCTCGGCAAATTTGTATATACAAAAAAAAAGAAGTATCTTTGTGCGTTTAACAATATAGACTTTAATCATGACGTTATTAGAATCAGATCGCAAGAGGGGAGGGCGGATTACTCCCTATCAGTTTTTTCTTCGTAAACTGCAAGACCGACCGTCGTCAAAAATTCTGTCATTTTTTTATAAGGTGATGTTGCGGCTGACATGCCATAGTTATGCGTGTGAGATTTATTCAAGCGTTAAGATTGGAGAGGGCTTATATCTTGGCCATCCTTATGGAATTACAATCAGTCCGTTAGCGGTGATTGGAAGGAACTGCAATATTCATAAGGGCGTAACGATCGGGAAGGAGAACCGTGGTAGGCGATGCGGATACCCAACCATTGGCAATGAGGTCTGGATGGGTATTAATTGTACGATAGTTGGGAAAATCACGATAGGCGATGATGTTATGATTGCACCGAATACGTTTGTTAATTGTGATGTCCCCTCTCATTCCATAGTAATTGGGAATCCGTGTAGAATTATACCGAGAGAGAACGCGACGGAGGGCTATATAAATAATAAGGTTCCGTCCGCCCAGCGTTAACAAATACTTGGGAACGGAGTCTAAAGTCTGATTCTTGTTTCTGTTTTTGATAAAAGAATTTCCCCCATCCGGAGAGTGTCTGTCCGGGTGGGGGAAATCTGATTTTAGTCGGATGTGGATTAGAAAATGTAGGCGAGGCGGAGATTCCAGCCGCTGCATCGGGCGCTGTAATCGTCAAGCAGGCGAGTCTTGACCATGTAGGTCATGCCCCAGGAGTAACCTGCGGTAATCTGCCAGTGACGGAACAGTTCGACGCCGGCGCCGCACGCAAGCTGAACGTCGCCGCCTGAGAATTTGTAGGCGTTGAGTCCGTTGTTGCGGTTGCGGCTGTTGGCCAGTTGAATGTTGAATTCCGGGCCGCCGTAAACAATCGGGGCCACGATTTCCTCAACGCCCTGCATCTTTGTCCATTTCCAGCGGATGTGGACCGGGATGTTGAGATTGTGGGCCAGAGTGGTTTCGTTGCCGAAGCCGCCTTGCTGCGGTAGGCTCCAGATCGGTTTTTCGCCAAGGTTGACCTTGGCACCGGTCATTGAGTAGCCGATGCCGAAGTCAATTCCTAATCCAAAGTGGGTGAAGATAAACTCACACTGGACTCCGGCTGAAGGTCCGACTTGCATGGAGGTGCCGACGAGATCCTGCTTGAACTTCAGGTCTGTAAAGTTAGCTCCGACCTGGGGTCCGTAGCGGAACTGTGCGTGCGCTCCGACGGCAACGGCGAAAGCGGCGAGAATCAGGGTGAGTTTCTTTTTCATTTCGTTGATTAGTTGTTACGCTTGGTCTTGTTGCCGTAGCCGTACTGTGCGGCGTCGCCGAGTTCCTGCTCGATGCGGAGGAGCTGGTTGTACTTGGCCATGCGGTCAGAGCGGCTTGCAGAACCGGTCTTGATCTGGCCGGCGTTGGTTGCAACGGCGATGTCGGCGATGGTTGCGTCCTCGGTTTCGCCTGAACGGTGAGAGATGACTGCGGTGTAGCCGTTACGCTGTGCGAGTTCAACGGCGCGGAGGGTTTCGGTCAGTGAGCCGATCTGGTTGACCTTAACGAGGATTGAGTTGCCACAACCTTCGTTGATGCCGCGCTGGAGGTACTTGACGTTGGTAACGAAGAGGTCGTCGCCGACGAGCTGGCAACGGTTGCCGATCAGCTTGGTCAGTTCAGCCCAGCCTTCCCAGTCGTTTTCGGCCATGCCGTCTTCGATTGAGTCGATGGGGTACTTGGTGATCAGTTCTTCGAGATACTTGGCCTGCTCGGCGCTGGTGCGCTTAACGCCGTTGGGTTCCTTAACGGTGCCGTCCTTGAGCTGGTGGTAGTCATAAACGCCGTTCTGATAGAATTCAGACGAAGCGCAGTCAAGACCGATGGTTACGTCCTTGCCGGGTACGTAGCCGGCCTTTTCAATTGCCTGCATGATAACGTTGAGGGCATCTTCGGTGCCGTCCAGGGCGGGAGCGAAGCCGCCTTCGTCGCCGACTGCGGTAGAGAGGCCACGGTCGTGGAGAACTTTCTTCAGGTTGTGGAACACTTCGGTACCCATGCGGATGCCTTCGTGGAAGCTGGTTGCGCCGATGGGACGAATCATGAATTCCTGGAAGCAGATGGGGGCGTCAGAGTGTGCGCCGCCATTGATGATGTTCATCATCGGAACGGGGAGAACGTAGCTGTTGCAGCCGCCGATGTATTTGTAGAGGGGCAGATCGAGGTAGTCAGCTGCGGCCTTTGCAACGGCGAGGCTGACACCGAGAATGGCGTTTGCGCCGAGGTTGCTCTTGGTGTCGGTGCCGTCAAGGGCAAGCATGGTTTCGTCGATTTTGATCTGGTCGAGAGCGCTCATGCCGACGAGGGCTTCAGCGATGGGGCCGTTAACGTTGGCAACAGCCTTCAGGACACCCTTGCCCATGTAGCGGCTCTTGTCGCCGTCGCGGAGTTCGAGGGCTTCGTTTTCGCCGGTCGATGCGCCGGAGGGAACTGAAGCGCGGCCACGTGCGCCGGATTCGAGGATTACGTCTACTTCAACGGTGGGGTTGCCGCGGCTGTCAAGCACTTCGCGACCAATGATTTTTTCGATTTTCATTAGTTCTGAATCTTATGAATTGTTGGTTAATTAGTTCTTCAACGTGCAAATTTAGGCATTTTTTCTTATGCTGTCAATTATTTTAGCGATTTTTCGCAAAAAAATCGGCGTCCACTGAATGTGGGCGCCGATTCGGTCAGTTCAGGGTCTTGTTAATTACTTTACGAGGACTTTCTCGCCGTTGATGATGAAGACACCCTTGCCGGCCTTGTTGAGGCGGCGGCCCTGGAGGTCGTAGATGCCTTCGATGACGTTGCCTTCGGCGGTGATTTCGCCGATTGAGCTTTCAGTGTCGTACTTCAGCTCGGGGGCGGGTTCCTTGCCCATTGCTTCCATCATGGCGACGTAAGCGGCGCGCAGGGGTTCGTAAGCGCCGTCACACTTTGTTTTGGTCGGGCTGGCCAGTGCGAGTACGGCGTTGGCGTCGTTGAGCGCGTTGTAGACGTTCAGGATGATTTCCTGAGTCATCTTCGGATATTCGGGGTTGGGCGTAACCTTGAGCTGGGCGTGGTTGATTGTCAGTTCGGCCAGCACGAAGTATTTGCTTCCGGAGGTTGAGGCGGTCACGACGATGCGGATGTAGCGGTAAGCGGTCTCTGACGAGAGGATCGGGCTGAGATACGTGTCGCCGCTGCCGGAGGGAAGGTCGTTCAGGGTCTTGATGAGGGTGTATTTGCTTCCGTCGTTGCTGCCTTCAACGCGAACGGTCGAGGGCGCGTGTACGCCGGAGTTGCCCGTAACGGTGCGGTTGGTCCAGGTGAGCTGGAACGAGTTGGTCTCGTTGCCTTCGCCAAGGTCCATTGCGATGTTGTGGCTCTTGCCGTCGGTTGAAGCGGCGTTGTTTTCGTAGTTTGAGTGGAAGTAGGTGTTGACATCGCCGTCAAGAAGAACGTCGAATGAGGTGAACGTGTCTTCAGGATAGGAGGTGCCGGTGTAGGGGGCGTTCGAGGTGATGTTTTCGGCTTTGAGGTTGATGTTGTCGCCGATAATGTCAACCGAGCCTGCCAGGGGGAAGGAAATCTTCGTGTCGGCAACGAGCTGCTGGAGGGCAACGAGCGATGCGCCCTTGGCGGTCGCGTCGTGGAGGCGGAGAATCCACTGTGAGTTCTGGTCGCCGGCGCTCCAGAAGCCGATGGGGCCTGTGGTCTTGTTCTGCATGATCTGCACGCCCTGGTCCCAGTTGTTGTCAAGTACGAGGACGTACTGGCCCTGGCCGTTTTCCTGAACGGTGTAGATGCCAGACTTGGCTTTCTTTGCCATCGGGATTTCGTCGCCCTTTTCAGCAACGCCGAGATATTCGCCGGTCGCTACGTTCTTGATGCGATACTGACGGTCAGCCGTGCTTACGGTTTCGAAGGTCCAGATGTTCTTTTCGTCGTCCATCTTGGTTGTGGTGTTGACGGCCACATTGCCCAGCGAGCCGTTGGACTTGGTGCCGATGCCGCGGGTCTTGAAGTTTTTGTTGATGACGTTATAGCTTGCGCCGGGCATGAACGAAACTTTTGCGGCTGAGTTGTTGCGCAGTTCGTTGTAGGCGGCCACGAGTGCGATGTAGGCTGCGGAAACGTCGTCGGGGTTGGTCTCGTCGGTCAGTGCCTTTGCGGCTTCGATTGCTTTGTTGACGGGTTCTGCATAGTAGGGCATGTACCATCCGGCGCGTGCCATTTCTTCGTCAACGTATTCCAGTTCGGGCTTGACAAGTTCGATGAGTTTGTTGAGTTCGGCCAGGCGGGTTGCGGCGTCGGAGGTCAGGAAGTTGTTGGTCAGCTCGACGGTTTTGCCGTCGCCGCCGATAGCGACAACCTTGGCGCTGCCTTCGATAAGGGCCTTTGCACACTCGGAGTTGACGGGGAATGAGTAGTCATTGCCGAAGCCGAGGATGTTGCCGTCCTTGTCAAAGACGAGGAAGCCGACGCCGGCGCTTGCGCCTTCGCCCATGGTGATTTCAACGTTGAAGCCGTTCATTGAGAAGCCCATTTCGCCGGATGCGGGCTTGTTGTTGCGGAAGTCGATGACGCCGCCGAGCGGGCCGGCGCCTGCAATCGACATGAAGTCGCCCCATTCGCGGCGTGAGCTTTTGCCGTCGAGCTTGGTCTGGCCGGGACGGTCGTCAATCAGAATAATCTGATTGTTTTCGGGGAAGCCCCATGATTTGATTTCGTCCTTGACGGCCTTGATGTCCTCTTCGGTCAGAGTGGCCATAAAGTTGGAGTAGTCACCGATGTGGTATGACTTCAGGGGAACGAACATGCCCCAGGCCTCGAAGTAGTTGGTGAGGTCCTCTTCGGCTGCCAGGCAGCACATGCGGACAAACTGAAGGGCGTCGTAACGCGGGTTGAGGTAGTAGGACTTCTGGAGGGGGTGGTTGCGCAGAAGTTCGTAGAGACGGGGATAGAACTTGGTGTTGTGCTGTGCGGCATGGTAGTAGAGGAAGAGCTGGAAGTACATGCGGGTGGTACTCCAGATGCCGTAGTCCAGATAGGTGTCACCTTTGTTGAACGATTTGGCCATGTCGCTGGGGTAGTTCGAGCGCGAGGTACTCTGGTTGTGATAGTAAACGGCAACGTTGGAGAAGCAGTTGTTCGAGATTTCCGTCGTGCCGGCAACTTTCACGGGACCCTGGTTCATGTGGCCATATTCGTGGGCGGGACCCCAGAGCGAGCCTGAGTCGTAGGGGATGGAGCAGAGGATAGCCTCAAGAGTGGTGATGTTGTAAGCCGTACGCCATGAGGTTGCGTTCATGAAGAGGTCGCCCTGCATGGTGATGCCCATCATGCGGTTGTTGAAGTAGTCGTGGTAAGAATACTGAGGCGCAACCTTGTGGCCTTTGATGAGTTCTTCGTCGCCGGTGATGGGGGCGAAGAAAGCGCAGTTGTTGTTATTCTGCGTGGTGTAGTAGTCGTTGAATTCCTTGATATTGTCGGCCGAGTTGACGCCCATCATGATGCGTTCGCTCCAGCACATGTTATCCCAGGTTGTCATGATTTCAACGAGGTCGTATGTGCGGCCTGCATATCCTTCGTGGGCGGGACGGTTGTCAGGGTTCATGACTGATTTCAGGCCCCATGACTTGGTGCCGGCGCCGACTTTGCTTTCAGTGTCTTCGAGGAAGAAGTAGAGAATGACGTATTTGCCGACCAGGGAGTACATTTCGTGGCGGGCGCGGTTTGCGGTATACCAGAAGTCTTCAGTGGTGTCAGGGGTATAGAGTTCATCGCCGACGTAGTCGAAGTAGCCGTTGAGTGAGCCGCCTTCGATGTGTACCTTTACGTCAGGGAAATCGGTCACCTTGTATTCTGAGGGATGACGGCGGCCGTCGTTCTGATAGTCGGTGACGGTGTAGACGGTGTAGTAGATGAACTGGTGTGCGGTGTCGCTCCAGCCGGGAATCACGTTGAGGCCGTTGTGGAGTTCGACTCCTGAGGTGTAGTCGTTCCACATTCCGCTGCCGGTTGCGCCGCCCATGAACATCGAGCAGCCATCGTCGGGCAGACCTTCAACCATGACGTAGAGCGTCGTGCCGTTGTCCGAGAGGATACCGGTCGGGTTGTTCATGTTGGTGTAAGCCTGGATTCCGCAGAGCTGGGCGGCTTCCGCGCCGGGAGAATAAGGCTCGACCATCTGAACGCGATATTTCTTGGCGTGGGCGCTGTCCCATTCTTTTGAAGAGTCGGTCGGGTCAACTTCGCTCCAGTCGCCGCTCTTGACTTTCAGCACGGCGTTCTGAAGGACGGCGGGCAGGGCCTTGAAGTCAGCATTGGCTTTAATCTGAGCTTCAGTCATGCCGGCAAAAGTTGAGTTGAGAACGGTGCAGGCGTCGTCAGTGAAGATTTTTTTCAGCAGTTCCTGATATTTGCCTTCGTTCTTTTGTTCGCCGAGAAGGTTCTCGCTGGCGGCGAGCTTCTCATCGATTTCTTCCTTGGTCAGGCTGACTTCGGTGAAATCCCAGTGGGAAGGGGTTGCGTCAGTACTCCAGCCAACCACGTTTTTCTGGCCGTCACAGTGAGCGTAGACGTAGGTTCCGCTGCCGTTGGTGGCCTTGATTGTGAAGTCGTTGCCGCTTCCGGCCACAACCATGTGAGTGGCCTTATTGGAGTTGGATGTCGAGAGGGACCAGGTGCTGCTCTGAGCGTTTGAGCTGCGCAGGTAAGTGCCGACACCGAGACAGCGGAAACTCAGAGTTCCCTCAGTGGTGTTTGTTTCGGCCAGCCAGAGCTGGGAGTCGTTGGTGGCGTTTTGCAGCGAGCAGGCAATCGGATTGCTCGGACCCTGCGCGGCCATCACGAAATTTGCGTAACCCTTGTTGACGATGCGGTAAACCTTTCCGGCTTCGGGCTTGACGGCCCATGCGGAAGCGCAGGTCAATCCAAGAGCTATCGTGGCAAAAAGCTTAGAGATAATGCTTTTTTTCATGATAATAGTTGGTTTGTTGTTTATTGTTTGGTTGTTTGATTTAGTGTATAATTAAGCACGCAAATATAAGTAAAAAAAATCAAATGGCAAAAATTTTTACTGTTTCAGCCGTTTATCGGTGGCGAACGGGGTATAAATCAAAAAAAGCCCGGGGCAATCTGCTCCGGGCTTCCTTACTTCGATGGGTTTGACGTTCCACACAAAATAATCGTTGAGATGAAGAACCGGGATTCTCCCGAACCCCGGTTCTTACAGGTTTAATTAGTAGAGTTAAGTATTTGATGTTATAGTTGCCACGATTTACTTAACATTCTTTATTTACTTGACAGGAATTCATCTCATTCATTAAAGAGTGTGCTGAATTCTGATGTAAAGGTTGGCTGTCAGTGTACCCCAGTAGTGCTTAACCTGCACGGGAATCTGGAGGTAGCAGTCAGACTGCAGCGGCGCGCCGTTGGCATGGAAGGTGAGTTCCTTGGTTGCCACATTGATGTCGGCGGTCATGTTGATCGACGCCAGAGTACGCGGGTTCGTGCCGTTCATGTCGTCAGTGATCATGATTTGGCCGGCGGCGTTGGCGAAGATGATATCGGTTACGCCATAGTAGTCCCAGAGGTTCTTGGCCATGCCGGAGGTGTTGGCAACGGTTTCGCCATAAGCATCCTTCAGGGTGAACTTGTCGCCGAGGCTGACGGTCTGCTGGAAGGGCTTGTCCTGAAGAACGACCGAGTTGTCGAGCTGCGGGTTCTGGAGGGGCTTGACAATCTGCAGTGCGCAGGTTCCGAACGTAACCTCGTTGCCGGCAATGCCATTCAGACGTGCGTTCCATTTAACGGTCATCTTAGTCTCGTTTTCGACGAGGTTGATGCCTCTGCTGTCGTGGGGGATAGCGACGTTGACCTGTTTGAGGGTGTTGGCTGCTGCGGGAAGCATCCATCCGCCATAGTTAGCCGGGAAGGTCATTGAAACGCCTCCGTAGGTCTCGGCAAGCGCCATGTTCCAGGTTGCGCAGTTGAGCAGGCCCTTCACAAGCGGGTTGGTTCGACCCTCGATGATGTTCGTGTCGTACTCGGCGTTGGTCTGAGCGTTCGGCGAGCCGTAAGGAATCGGGTAGAGCAGCATAGTGCCGTTGACCCACTTCGTGTTGTCGGTGTTGCCGAGCGTTGGGTTTGCAATGTTGTTGGTAACGACGCAAGTGAAGGTAATTGATACGGGCGAGTAGAGGTTGTTCGGGTCTGTGTAAGTCAGGGTGACGGTGTAGGTCTTCGACTTGTTCTGCGCAAGGATGCCGAGTTCGCTATTGGTGAGCGTGAACGACATAACAGGGATTGATGCGCCGGTGTTGTCAAGGGTTACATTGTCGCTGACGTTAGCGGCCAGGCTGTTATTGATGACGTTGTCAACCTTAACTTCAATGCTTGTGGCGTGAGCGCCGTAGCGGGCGAAGAAGTCAGCCTTCGAGATGCCGTTTTCGGGGAACTGAGAAAGAACCTGCTTGGTCATTTCATCCCAGGTGACGTGCCATGTGTAGTCGGCGCAACCCATGTTGGCGGTCTTGTTCGGGGTGATGGTGAACTCGATGGGCTTGATTTCTTCAGGGGTGATTTTCACTTTGAAGTAACGCTGGTCAACAAGGGTCTTGTTGTTGACGTCCTTCAGCCATACGTGTACGATGGGCTGCTTGCCGATGGAGGTCTTGTTGCCTGCGCTGAAACCGGAAGCGGTCGGCGAGCCGGGAGTCAGTGTCGAGCCTTCGATTTTTGCAAATTCCTGCTGGTTGGCATGGTCTACCGAGCCGGTCGTGTAGGCTCTGGTTGCGAGGGAGAAGCTTACTTCGAAGCCATATTCCTTCATTTCGGCGAGCGACATCAGGGTATGGGTCGACGGCGAAACGAATCCGCAGCCTTGAACCAGAGTCGTCAGGTCGAGCGCCCCGTCATAAACGACTTCCGCAGCTACGAGCTGGTCCATTGACGAGGCGTAAACTTCGGTCGAGTCGTTGAAGTGATTGGCGATTGAGCCTGCAACCTTGTTGGTTTTGTGGAGTTTCGGAGTGAAATAGGTCTCGGTCAGACGGGTGTACTCAGAGTAAACGTGAGCCGAGCTTTCACCCTCGAAGAGGTGCTGCTTTGCGATAGGCACCTTGAGGGTCACGGTGTTGATTTTGTTGCCGGAGAGGTTGAGCGAGTTGGTGTTGCTCTTGCCTGCGGTGATTTTCAGCACACCGTTGGCCGAAACCTTGCCTGAAACCACGCTGATGATGTCGTTGTCGATTTCGGCGGCACGGGAGGTTGCAACACGCGAAACAAAGGCGAGGCCGTTGATGTCAATGTCGGCGTCCTGAATGGTTGCGGGATTGAGGCGATATTCAATCTCGGTCTTGTTGTTCGAGACGCGATATGACTTGTTGCTTTCTTTCCAGGTGTTGTTCTGCCAGACGAGAGAGTTGTACTGTGCTGACTTGAACTCTATGGTGGGGATGCCGCCTACGTAAAGGTTAGGCATCAGAGTAACGGAGGTCAGACGTGAGCTGATGATTCCGGCAATGGTGTTGATGCCGTTCTGGACCTGAGTTGAAATCGTTTGGCTAACCTTTGCGAGGTCGTCCTGGATGTCCTTGATTGTAAGTTCGTTGTTTTTTACTCGGGTTTCCAGTGCGGTAAGATTTTCCTTGACGCCGGCGATGTTTGTCTTGATCGTGGAGACTTCGCCTGAGAGTGCGCTGTACTGGCTCTCAAGTTGGCTTAGGCGGGTTTCATAGCCTTCGAGGGCCTTCAGCTGGATGTTGACGGCTTCGATTGCTTTGTTGACATCGGCAAGCTTGGAGTTTATACCTTCAATGTCGAGGTTTGCAAGGTCATTTTCAACGGCGGCGATTCGGCCGAGCAGGGCGGAGATTGCGTCGGTGTTGTCACCGATTTTGTTGGAAAGAGCCTCGGCCTGAGCCTTGATTTCTGCAAGGGCATCGGCCTTCGCCTGGGCTGCGGCTGCTTCGGCGGCGTGTGCAACAGCCATTGCGGCTTGAGCGTCGGCCTCGGCCTGGTCGCCGGCGGCCTGAGCGTCCTGGGCGGCCTTAAGGGCTGCTTCGGCGGCGTTTTGGGCATTCTGGGCCGCGGTCTTGTTGGCGTCGATTGCAGTGTTTAGTGCTGCAATCTGTGAACCCAACTGATCTGTCGTTCCGTTGATTTCAGTGATGTCGTCGTCATAGTCCTTACAAGAGGTCATTGCAGTGGGCATCAACGAAAGCATCATTGACAGTAACGAAATCTTTACGAAGGTTTTCTTCATAGACTTTTTGTTGTTAATAATGATTGATTAATATGAAAGTTTATTGTCCTTTTTAGTGATAAGCAGAGCGCCAACAGTTACGTTGATGCCGCCAATATACATTTCGGCACGGCAAAGTTACGCCTATTCCGTAAAATCGCGCTTATCAGACTGTTGCGAGATTGCTACACTACCGTTGCGATGTCTGCCTTTTGCTCAGTTCTTCGCTTAAAATGGCAAAAAAATCAAGTTTCAGAATGATTGAAATTCTCATTAGAAGGTCTGTGTCGACGCTGCGTTTCTGGAAAAGCCTGTAAACGTTCGACCGGTCAAGGCAGAGCTTGCCGGCAAACCATGTTATTGAGCGTTCCTGGGTCTGGAGTTCCTCTTTGATTCGTTCTCCTATCGGTTTCATGGGCGGAAAAGAGGCTTGGAAAATAGGGAGTTCACCGTCCGTTGATTCCCCTGATGGACTGATGAGACTCCTTATTATATAATGTATGTAGGGATAATAAAGAAAAAGCGTGGGAATCCACACTCTTGCTCGTCCTGCTAACCAGGGACTTCGCATGCGCCCTATCCAGGAGGAACGAGCAACTTGCAGAAGACCCACGCGCAGACCTTATGCTAAAGAATGTATTGCACACACCCCTTGTTTAACACGCCGCGGAAGCGGCACGAAAGGAGCGTGCATACTTTTGCATATACACTGCGTTAAGGCATCCACTGTTACTCAATCCTTGCCTGGATGTTGAAAGTTGCGAAGTTTCGGTTAGTCAAGAATCAAGCGTCGAGTAAACGCTTTCGTATGTAATGCTCCGTCACTCCCGGGTGACGGGGGGGATTGGAGCATTGCAAATTTCGCGAAATTTTTTGGTCTGTCCAAACGTTGTGCGCAATTCGCGGCAAATGCGCTGCAGGCGGCGCGACTGCGCGTCAAAAAGAAAAGGGTTGCAGCGCTGTCAGCACTGCAACCCCTAAAAGGATTCAGGTCAGATTCTTACTCGACGTTGGCGCCGTCAGGGTCAATGCCCCATTGCTGACGTGCCAGGCGGCGATAATTATTGTAGCGCCAGAGGGCGTTCTGCTTGGCGGCAGCGAAAAGTTCGGCAGCCTGGTCGGGGAAGGACTTCAGCACTGAAGCGAAGCGGACCTCACCCTTGAGGAAGTCTTCGAACTTGTCCCACTGCGGATCCTTGCTGTCGAGCGTGAAGGGGTTCTTGCCTTCTGCCTCGAGTGCGGGGTTGTAGCGCCAGAGGTGCCAGTAGCCACATTCAACAGCCTTGCGCTCTTCTTCTTGGCTCTTGCCCATGCCGGCCTTCAGACCGTGGTTGATACAGGGAGCGTAAGCAATGATGATTGAGGGACCGTCATAGGCCTCGGCTTCGCGGATTGCCTTGAGGGTCTGAGCATTGTCGGCGCCCATGGCAACCTGTGCGCAGTAAACGTAGCCGTAGGTCGAAGCAATCAGGCCGAGGTCTTTTTTGCGCACGCGCTTGCCGGCAGCGGCAAACTTGGCGATTGCGCCGACGGGCGTAGCCTTCGATGCCTGGCCGCCGGTGTTCGAGTAAACTTCGGTGTCGACAACGATGACGTTGACGTCCTCGCCGCTGGCAAGCACATGGTCAAGACCGCCGAAGCCGATGTCGTAAGCGGCACCGTCGCCTGCAATGATCCAGTGGGCGCGCTTAACGAGATAGCCCTTCAGTTCGGTCAGTTCGCGGCAGATGTCGCAGTCGCCCTTCTCGATCAGCGGGATAATCTTGTCAGCAACGGCGCGGCTCTTCTCGCCGTCGTTCTTGACTTCGAGCCATTCGTTGAACAGGGCCTTCAGTTCGTCGGAGCAGCAGCTGCACTGAGTGCCTTGCTCAACCAGACGGGTTACGCGTTCGCGCATTTTTTTGTTGGCGATGTTCATGCCGAGGCCGAATTCGGCGAAGTCCTCGAACAGGGAGTTACCCCATGCGGGACCCTGGCCTTTGGCGTTGAAGGTGTAGGGGGTCGACGGAACCGAACCGGAGTAGATTGACGAGCAACCGGTTGCGTTGGCAACCATTTCGCGGGTGCCGTAGAGCTGCGAAATCAGCTTGACGTAAGGTGTTTCGCCGCAACCGGAGCAAGCGCCTGAGAATTCAAAGTAAGGAGTTGCGAACTGTGAGTTCTTCGGGTTCAGCTTGATGTCGACGAGGTCCTGCTTGGAGGTGACGTGGTCAACGCAGTATTCCCATTCGGTCTGCGAGAACATTTCTTCCTCGAGCGGACGCATTTCGAGGGCCTTGACGCCCTTCATGCCCGGGCAGACGTCAACGCAGTTGCCGCAGCCGAGACAGTCGAGAACGTCTACGCTCTGAATGAAGCGCATGCCGTCGAAGGTCTTGCCGATTGCCTTGAGGGTGCGGTCTTCGCCGAAGGGAGCCTGGGCCATTTCGTCGGCAGTCAGCACGAACGGACGGATTGCGGCGTGGGGGCAGACGAACGCACACTTGTTGCACTGGATGCAGTTTTCAGTAATCCAGTGGGGGACATAGGCGGCAACGCCGCGCTTTTCGAATTTGGCGGTACCCTGTTCCCAGACGCCATCGGGACGGTCAATGAAGTCCTTGACGGTCAGCGAGTCGCCGTCCTGGGCGTTGATGGGACGAACAACGCGGTTGATGAATTCGGGGTCATTGTTGGCAACGGCTTCGTCGTCAGGCAGGTTTGCCCATGCGGGATCAACGGTCAGCACCTTGTATTCGCCGCCGCGGTCAACGGCTGCGTAGTTCATGTTGACGATGTCCTGGCCCTTCTTGCCGTATGACTTGACGATGAACTTCTTCATCTGTTCGATTGCCAGGTCAACGGGGATAACCTCCGTGATGCGGAAGAACGCACTCTGCAAAATCGTGTTTGTGCGGTTGCCCAGACCGATTTCGCGTGCAATCTTCGTTGCGTTGATGTAGTAAACGGTGATATTGTGCTTGGCCAGGTAGCGCTTAACCTTGTTGGGCAGGTTGGCTGCAAGTTCGTCGCCCTCCCAGATGGTGTTCAGCAGGAAGGTGCCGCCGTCGCGCAGGCCTTTCGTAACGTCATAGAGGTGCAGGTAAGCCTGAACGTGACAAGCAACGAAGTTCGGGGTCGTAACCAGATAGGTTGAGCGGATTGGCGCGTCGCCGAAGCGGAGGTGCGAGCAGGTGAAGCCGCCGGACTTCTTCGAGTCGTAGGCAAAGTAGGCCTGACAATATTTATTAGTGTTCTCGCCGATAATCTTCACCGAGTTCTTGTTGGCGCCCACGGTGCCGTCTGCTCCGAGACCGTAGAACTTCGCTTCGTAGGTCGACTTGTCGCCCACGGCGATTTCTTCCTTGGGAGGAAGCGAGGTGAAGGTAACGTCGTCGATAATGCCGACGGTGAACTTGTCCTTGGGCTGGGGAAGAGCCAGGTTTTCGAACACACCGATGATCATTGCGGGAGTGGTGTCCTTCGACGCCAGAGCGTAGCGGCCGCCAACGATTTCCGGAGCGTCGGGCTTGCCGTAGAAGCATTCCTTGACGTCGAGCAGCAGGGGTTCGCCGTTTGCGCCGGGTTCCTTCGTGCGGTCAAGCACGGCAATGCGCTTTGCAGTCTTGGGAACTGCGGCCATGAAGTGCTTTGCAGAGAAGGGACGATAGAGGTGAACCTCAACAATGCCGACCTTCTCGCCCTGGGCGGTCAGGTGGTCAATGGCCTCCTCGGCAGCCTGGCAGACTGAACCCATAGCGATGATGACGCGGTCTGCGTCAGGGGCGCCGTAGTAGTTGAACAGACCGTATTTGCGGCCGGTCAGTTCGGAAATCTTGTCCATGTATTCCTCGACGATTTCCGGAACCTGGGCGTAGGTTGTGTTGCAAGCCTCGCGGTGCTGGAAGAATACGTCGGAGTTTTCGGCCATGCCGCGGGCCTGCGGATGCTCGGGGCTAAGGCCGCGGCTGCGGAACTTGGCAAGAGCCTCGCGGTCGAGCAGCGGAGCGATTTCGTCCTGTTCGATAACCTCGATTTTCTGAATTTCGTGGCTGGTGCGGAAGCCGTCAAAGAAGTTTACGAACGGAATCGAACTCTTGATGGCCGCCAGGTGAGCTACGCCGCTGAGGTCCATTACTTCCTGTACGGAACCTTCGGCAAGCATGGCGAAACCGGTCTGGCGAACCGACATGACATCCTGATGGTCGCCAAAAATGCTCAGTGCGTGGCTGGCGATGGTGCGGGCCGACACGTGGAAGACGCTCGGAAGCATTTCGCCGGCAATCTTGTACATGTTCGGAATCATCAGCAGCAGGCCCTGCGATGCGGTGAACGTGTTGGTCAGCACGCCGTTCATCAGCGAGCCGTGGACTGCGCCGGCGGCTCCGCCTTCTGACTGCATTTCCTGAACAAGCACTGTTTCACCAAAAATGTTCTTGCGACCGTTGGCTGCCCATTCGTCAACGAGCTCTGCCATGGTCGAAGAGGGCGTAATCGGGTAGATAGCCGCTACTTCGGAGAACATATACGCAATATGCGCCGCTGCGGTATTACCGTCACACGTCATGAATTTTTTTTCTTTACTCATGAGTTATTTAGTGGTTGGTTGTTGAAAAATGTGTTTCGTTTAATTCCGCAAATTTAGCAAAATTTCCTCAATCCGTCCACTTTTGGGCAGAAATTTCAATTATTTTTTTGTTTGGCCTGAAAAAACATAAAAAATGTAAAACCGGTTTTATACAAATCTTTACATCTGCACGATATCAGGTCCGTTTTTCTGCCGGACGAATCGGCAAATTGATCAAGAGCGCGTTCGCTGCGGCAAGACGGCGAGGGGTCTTGCCAGGTAAAATCACTCCGCATGAATCTGAAAAGAACATCTCCACACCCGAGGGAACTTCTTTTTATGTAGCCTTAGGCGCGACGGCTGAGGTTTTTTAGGAGTCGCGGTGGAAAAATCAAAATTTTTATCGTAACTTTGCCGCAAAGTTAAAAATACAATTCAAGTATGAACCTTTTTGAAAAAATGACAAACACGGCGCGTGAGCTTCAGCGCCGCGTCGTTCTGCCGGAAGGCAATGAAATCCGTACTCTTTCTGCCGCAGACCGTATTATCGGTGAAGGGCTTGCCAAGGTTACCCTTATCGGTAATCCCGACGAAATCATGGCGCTTGCCGCCGACAATAACCTTCAGTCGATTGGCAAGGCAACCATCGTTGACCCGCGCGACGAAAAGGTGATTGACCGCTATGCACCGATTCTGCTTGACCTGCGCCGCAGCAAGGGCATGACCGAGGAACAGAGCCGCGAAACCGCCTCGAATCCGCTCTATCTCGGCTGCCTGATGATTAAGGGCGGCGACTGTGACTGCATGGTGGCCGGCGCGGAAAACACGACCGGCAACGTGCTGCGTGCGGCATTCCAGGTAATCAAGACCGCCCCCGGCATCGACACCGTTTCGGGAGCCTATCTGATGGTTCTGCCTGAAGGCTCGCCTTATGGCGACAACGGCCTGCTCGTGTTTGCCGACTGTGCCGTCGTTCCTGATCCGGACGCACGCCAGCTGGCTCAGATTGCTCTGGAGTCAGCTCAGACCGCCCGCGACATTGCCGGAATCGAACCCCGCGTGGCCATGCTTTCGTTCTCGACCAAGGGTTCAGCCAAGCATGAACGCGTCGAGAAGGTCATTGAGGCAACCCGCCTTGTGCGCGAGGCCGCTCCTGATCTCGCCGTTGATGGCGAAATGCAGGCCGATGCCGCTCTCGTTCCCTCTGTTGCCGGCAAAAAGGCACCCGGTTCAGACGTTGCCGGCAAAGCCAATGTCCTGGTGTTTCCGTCGCTCGAAGTGGGCAACATCGCCTATAAACTTGTTCAGCGCCTTGGCGGTGTTGACGCCGTCGGCCCCGTCCTTCAGGGACTCGGCGCACCGGTTAACGACCTCAGCCGCGGTGCGTCAATCGACGATATCTACAAGACGATTATCATGACTTGTAATCAGAAATAATACCCCCTCACGCACACATCAATTCACCAATCACTGAGAAACAATGAAAATCCTTGTTCTTAACTGCGGCAGCAGTTCCGTTAAATATAAGCTTATCGACTCAGAGACCGAAACGGTTCTGGCCGAAGGTGGCGTTGAAAAAATCGGCCTGCCCGACGGCTTTCTCAAATTCAAGCAGCCCGACGGCTCAAAGGCTATCCGCGAGCTTGGACTCGTTGGCCACGACGGCGCAATCAAGGGCGTGCTGGATGTCCTGACCGATTCGGAAGTCGGCGTAATCAAGAGTTTCGACGAAATCGGTGCGGTCGGCCACCGTATGGTGCATGGCGGCACCAAGTTCGCATCGTCTGTGCTGATTACTGACGAGGTCAAGAACAAAGTGCGTGAATGTACCCCCCTGGCCCCCCTGCATAACCCCGCGAATATGATTGGAGTCGAGGCAATCGAGTCTCTTCTGCCGTCGGTTCCGCAGGTTGGCGTTTTCGATACGGCTTTCCATCAGACCATGCCCCCGAAGGCTTATATGTATGCTCTGCCTTACGAATATTTCAAGGACGCCGAAGTGCGCCGCTATGGTTTCCACGGAACGAGCCATCGCTACGTTTCGCAGCGCGTCTGCGAGATTCTTGACGTTGACATCAAGAATCAGAAAATCATTACCTGCCATATTGGCAACGGCGGTTCAATTACGGCCGTTGACGGCGGCAAGAGCGTTGACACCTCGATGGGACTCACCCCGACCGAGGGCCTGATGATGGGTACGCGTTGCGGCGACGTTGATCCCGGCGCCCTGACCTTCCTGATGGAGAAGTACAACATGACCGTCGCTGACCTTCAGCGCGTAATCAACAAGCAGAGCGGTGTTGCGGCCATTTCCGGAGTCAGCAGCGACATGCGCGAGGTTGAGGCCGCTTTCCATGCCGGCGACGAGCGTGCGACACTTGCCCTTGACATGTATGAAAACCGCATTACCAAGTATATCGGCGCCTATGCTGCCGAAATGGGGGGCGTTGATATCATTGTCTTCACCGGCGGTGTTGGCGAAAACCAGACAGATGTGCGCGAAAACGTCTGCGCCCCGCTGAAATTCATCGGCGTTGAGATTGACAAGGAGGTCAACGACCGTGTTCGCGGCACCGAGACTATTATTTCCACTCCCGCTTCACGGGTGAAAGTTGTCGTTGTCCCGACGGACGAGGAACTGATGATTGCCCGTGATACTAAAGAAATTGTTTCAAAATTATGATTAAAGTCGCTATTGTAGGCTACGGCAACATCGGCCGTTATGTGCTTGAGTCAATTCTTGAGGCTCCGGATATGGAGCTGGCCGGTATTGTTCGCCGCTCGGTTGCCGATGTGCCGGCCGAACTCAAACAGTATAAAGTGGTCACCGACATTGCCGAACTCGGCAGTGTCGACGTGGCCGTTCTTGCCACTCCGACGCGCCACGTCGAGGAAAACGCCGCCAAATATCTCGCTGCGGGCATCAACACCGTTGACTCGTTTGACATTCACGGCAGCATTGTTGAACTTCGCCGTCACCTCGGTGAGGTTGCACGCGAACATGGGAAAGTCGCCGTCATTGCCGCCGGCTGGGATCCGGGCAGCGACTCAGTTGTGCGCGCTCTGATGGAGGCTGCCGCTCCGAAGGGTGTCACATATACTAATTTCGGCCCCGGTATGAGCATGGGCCATAGCGTCTGCGTGCGCTCGAAAGAGGGCGTCAAGGATGCCATTTCGATGACCATCCCTCTCGGCACCGGTATTCACCGCCGCATGGTCTACGTTGAGTTGCTTCCGGGAGCCAAGCTTGAGGATGTGGCTGCCGCTGTCAAGGCTGACCCTTACTTTGCATCGGACGAGACTCACGTGTTTGAAGTGCCGTCTGTCGATGCCGTGCGCGACATGGGCCATGGCGTCAACATGACTCGCAAAGGCACCTCGGGACGCACTCCCTCGCAGCGCCTTGAATTCAACATGGCAATCAACAATCCCGCTTTGACTGCTCAGATTCTCGTAGGAGCTGCCCGCGCTTCGATGCGTCAGGCTCCCGGAGCATACACTATGGTTGAGATTCCCGTGATTGACCTTCTTCCGGGCGACCGCGAGACTCTGATTTCTCACCTTGTATGATCGTTCTGATTTCAAATGACGATGGCATCGGTGCCAACGGACTCCGGTTTCTGATTGACCGGATGAGGTCCGTTGTGCCTGATGCTGAAATCTATGCCGTTGCACCTGACGGACCCCGTTCGGGCCAGAGTTCGGCAATCACCGTCAACCAACCGCTCTCGATTATTACGCATCCGGACTATAATGGCGCGAAAATGTTTTCCGTCACCGGGACGCCGGTCGATTGCGTTAAGCTTGCAATGCACGCCATCGTGCCGCGCACGCCTGATTTGATGCTTAGCGGCGTGAATCATGGCTCCAATGCCGGAAATTCAAATATATACTCCGGAACTATGGGCGCGGCCATGGAGGCGTGCATGATTGGTATTCCCGCTATCGGATTTTCGCTTCTGGACTTCCGGCCTGATGCGGATTTCGGCCCGACCGCCCCGTCCATGGAGCGCATTATCCGCTCGGTTATCAAATGCGGGCTGCCCGAGGATGTCTGCCTGAATGTCAACATGCCTGCCGGCTGCGAGCCGCAGGGCATCAAGGTGACAACCAGTGGCCGCGGCCGCTGGACCGAGGAATATGCGGACTATGTCGACCCCTTTGGCCGCAAATTTTACTGGCTGACCGGCCGGTACATCGACATGGCTCTTGACGATTCTGCGGCTGACAGCTACTGGCTTAGCCGTGGCTATGTGACCGTAACGCCGATTCGGCCGGATCAGACTGCCGGTGAGACCATTGCCGGACTTTCACCCATTTTTGACTAAAAAAAGATTTAAATGCTTGAACACTCAGCCGCCGCTCTCGATTCGATTTCCGCTGCAATTGCGCCGGAATTAACGCAGCTTAACCAGCGAATAATGCTCTCGCTGTCATCATCAAACGACATGATGAATGGCATTATTCAGGAGTATCTGCGGCGAAAGGGTAAGCAAATCAGACCGATTACGGTTATTCTCGCATCGCGCCTTTTCCGTCCGCAGACCGATTTTCGCGTCATCTCGACGGCAGCAGCGGTCGAGATGCTCCATAATGCGTCGCTCATTCACGACGACGTTGTCGACGAGTCTAAGATGCGGCGCAATGAACCGACGGTCAATGGAATCTGGGACAATCACATAGCTGTTCTTGTCGGCGACTTCTTCACGTCGACGTCGCTTCAGCTGGCCAATGAAACAGGCGATATACGGATTATCGGATCGCTCGCTTCGCTGGGGCGCATGCTGGCAATGGGTGAACTGGACCAGATTTACAACGCACGCTTCCGTCGCCTGAGCGAGGAAGCGTATATGCAGACAATTGAGCGCAAAACGGCATCGCTTTTCGTTGCCTGCGCGGAAATGGGTGCTTATGCGGCAGGTTGCGATGCTTCAGACTCGCGTCTGGCCGCTCTTGTCGAATTTGCCCGCTTGCTGGGTCTCTGCTTCCAGATTACGGACGATATTTTTGACTATTCGGCTAATTCCGACAGCGAGATCGGCAAGCCTACGGGCAATGACCTGCGCGAAGGCAAGGTTACGCTACCATTGCTGAGCGTGCTGTTGCGCGACGACCTTGAGGGCGTTGGTGAGATGCGCGCACTGGTTAGCCGCGGAGACCTTACGGCAGATGAAATCACGCGGCTGATTGACTTTGCCGTCACCAACGGGGGCATTGACTATGCGCGTGCCACAAACGAGCGCCTGGCTGCCCGCGCGAAGGAGGTCCTGACCGGCGCATTTGCCGATTCGCCGGCGCGCGAGATGCTCCTGTCGCTACTGACCCATATTCTCTCCCGCCGCAAGTAAAAGATTAATAGTAAAAAAAACTGAAGCCCTCTCTGCCGTACGCTATTGAATCGGCAGGGAGGGCTTTAAGTTTATACCGGTCCGTCGCGGGCTTACAGAAGGGCATCCATCTGTGCGGCGAGGGTGCGGGCGGCCTCGCCGGCGGCTTCGGCGAAGTCCGTGCCGGTCGAGGCATAGATGATGCCGCGCGAGGAGTTTACAAGGAGTCCGCATTCACCGTCGGGCAACATTCCGTAGCGACATACTTCCTCCAGCGAGCCTCCCTGGGCGCCGACGCCCGGAACCAATAGGAACGAGCGGGGAGCGACGCGGCGGATATCTTCGAACATCCGGCCTTGCGTAGCGCCGACAACATACATCATTTCTTCAGGTCCGGCCCATTCTGATGACGTGCGGATTACGCGCTCGAAAAGGCGCTCGTCCGAGCCGTCGACTGTTAGCATCTGGAAATTCTTGCTTCCCGGGTTTGACGTCAGTGCAAGCAGAATGACCCATTTGCCTTCGTAGCCAAGGAACGGTTTAACGGAGTCTTCGCCCATGTAAGGGGCGACGGTTATCGCATCGACTCCCATCTGCTCGAATGCAGCGCGGGCATAGAGGGCCGATGTGTTGCCAATGTCGCCGCGCTTTGCGTCGGCAATGATAAACTGGTCCGGACAGTTCTGGCGGATGTGACGGACCGTCATTTCAAGTTGACGCACACCGTCGGCGCCGAGACTTTCGAAGAAGGCCAGGTTGGGCTTGTAGGCCACGCAATAGGGCGAGGTGGCGTCTACTATTGCCTTGCAAAACTCAAACAGTGGATTTGGCCCATCAAGCAGGTGGGCGGGAATCTTTTTAATGTCGGGGTCGAGGCCGACGCAGAGAAATGAGCGCTTGCGCTGGATGTTGCTGATAAGTTCCCGGCGTGTCATAGTTTTTTCTGTGTTGTCGTTATTTTTTTGTTGTTTTCTTAAACATTGAAGCGGAAGTGCATGATGTCGCCGTCCTGAACGACGTATTCCTTGCCTTCGACGCTCATTTTTCCGGCTTCCTTGACTGCGGTTTCCGAGCCGAGGCTGACATAGTCGTCATATTTGATGACTTCGGCGCGGATGAATCCCTTTTCGAAGTCTGTATGGATGATTCCGGCACATTTCGGCGCCTTGCTGCCGCGGATAAAGGTCCACGCGCGGACTTCGTCCGGTCCGGCGGTGAAGTAAGTCTGAAGGTCAAGCAGGGCGTATGCGGCGCGAATCAGACGGCTGACGCCAGACTCCTCGAGGCCGATTTCGTTGAGGAATTCCTGACGCTCCTCCCAAGTGTCAAGTTCGGCGATCTCGCTCTCGGTCTGAGCGGCGACGACGAGAATGTCAGCGCCTTCGTCCTTGATTGCTTCGCGGACAGCCTCGACGTAGTGATTGCCTGTTGCGGCCGATGCGTCGTCAACGTTGCAGACGTAGAGGACCGGTTTGGAGGTCAGCAGGAACAATTCGCGGGCAAATTTCTGCTCGTCGGGGGTGTCGAACTGTACCGAGCGAGCCGGCTTGCCGGCGTCAAGCGCATCCTTGTACTTCTGAAGGACCTCGGCCTGCATCTTTGCAACTTTGTCGCCGCCGGTTTGGGCCTGCTTGATTGTCTTGGCCAGACGGGACTCGACGGTTTCGAGGTCTTTGAGCTGCAATTCGTAGTCAATGATTTCCTTGTCGCGCACGGGGTCTACCGAACCGTCGACATGAGTGATGTTATCGTTGTCGAAACAGCGCAGAACGTGAAGAATCGCGTCCGTTTCGCGGATGTTGGCCAGGAACTTGTTGCCGAGGCCTTCTCCCTTGCTCGCGCCTTTCACAAGGCCGGCAATATCGACAATTTCGACCGTGGCCGGGACGACGGAGCGGGGCTGACACATCTCGACCAGGCGCGTCAGGCGTTCATCAGGCACCGTGATTACGCCGACATTCGGCTCAATTGTACAGAAAGGGAAGTTGGCGCTCTGAGCTTTTGCGTTGCTCAGACAGTTGAAAAGGGTCGACTTGCCGACGTTGGGCAGTCCGACTATTCCGCATTGAAGTGACATTATTTAGATGAAAGATTAAAAATGCTAAAGTAGAATTTAACTGCAAAGTTACGAATTTTTTATCAAATCTTCGTAAACGTCGGCCGTCCGGTCTGCAATGTTCACCCAGTCGTAGGCCGTCAGGTCATATGTTCGTTCCGGAGTTGGAGAGCCGAGTTTGCGTCGAATTGCCGAACGCATGGCTTCGATGTTGCCTACGGGGAAAAAGTCGTCGGACTGAAGTTCTCGGAGTCGGTTGGCGGGAATGTCGCTGACAAGGACGTCGCGGCCGTAACTCATTGCCTCAAGCAGCGTAATCGGCAGCCCTTCGTGTGACGACGGAAGGACGAACAGAGCGGCATTGCTCATCAGCTGATTCATTTTTTCGCCGCGTATGAATCCGGTCAGCACCGCGCCGGCGTTGTGCGCCTGCGCCTTCAGGGCGTCCGAGTAGGGGCCGGGATGGTCGGCGTCGCCGGCAATCACGAGTTTATAGCCCTCGGCGTCGAACGCCTCTACGAGCTGATGGAAATTCTTTTCCGGCACGAAACGGCCAACTGCAAGGACATAGCGCCCCGGGCGGACACCGAGTTCGTCCAGATAGTCAGTGCGCGTTGACCGCACCGGGGTCGGCACTCCGTTGTAGATTAACACGGAGTCTGTGCGGCCGTATTCGGCTGCGATGCGGTCGGCAATGACCTGCGAAATGACAATAAGTCGGTCGGCGTATCCGGCAGCGAATTTCTCGCCGAGCTTAATTACCCATTTTGCCAGTCGTCCCCACTTCTGCCGCTCATAGTCCGGGCCGTGGTGAGTCATGACTACGCGCAGGCCGAGCAGCTTGGCAATGGGAACCACAATCGAGGGGCCGACGGCGTGGATGTGGACCACGTCGGCTCCGGTGCGTCTGGCATAAATGACGCCGAGAAGGGTCGAGACGGCCGCTTCGACTGATTTTTTTCGCGGTGCGTAGAGGTCTTTGAGTTTCACGCCGCGAAACTCTGTCAGCGAGTCTTGTGCGTAACATTTCCGGCGGACCACGGTCACGTCGTGGCCCTTGGCTGCGATGAGCGGAAAGAGTTCCTGACAATGCGTTTCAACCCCTCCTTGAATTTCGGGAATGCCGCGGGTGCCTGTTACCACAATTTTCATATACGTTTTCCTTTATAAATTTGCAAGAGTCTGAACAAGTGTTCATGTTCCGAGAATCGCCAGATTGCCTCACGGGCAATTGTCCGCCGGTCATAGGCCGCGGCATTGAAGTTACGGAGGGCTTGCGTCAGTGAGTCGACCGAGCCGCTGATGAAATGCTCTCCGCTGATTCCCGGCTGAATCAATTCCGGAATTCCCCCGATGTCGGCCCCGATTACGGGAGTGCCTGCACAGAGACTTTCGATGATGGAGAGCGGATTGTTTTCGAAACATTCGCTCGGCAGCACGCTCGCTGAGGCGTCGCGCAGCAGTTCGGCAACCCGTTCAGCGTCGAGATTGCCAAGGAATTCAACGTGTGCATTGCGCGCAAGTTCTTCAAGCGACGCGCGCAGCGGCCCGTCTCCGGCAATTTTCAGGCGAACTCCGGCCTTTTTTGCCGCAAGCACGAGGGTTTTGACTCCTTTTTCAGCCGAAAGGCGGCCAACGTAGGCAAAAAACGGTTCTTCAGCGCTGTTTTCGTTTCGAGGGGCTGACAGAATTACGCGCAACTTCTTCGGGTCGATGAAATTCGGCAGAACGCTGATGCCCTGCCGGCCGTAGATATGGCCGCGCTCAAGCATCTTTTTCATGAACAGCGACGGAGCGATGAACACGTCGGTTGCGTTACTGAGTTTGCGGCGGTTCCAGCGCAGAGCCTCAAGCCACGCCATGAACGATGCGATCCGACTGTCTTTCATACACCGATACTTCATTACGTGCATCCGGCCGTCGACACAATCAGTACAGAGCGCGCCGTTCGGCCGTCGGCCAAGGTAGGCCGGGCAGACGAGTTTCAGGTCGTGGACGGTCCAGACGGTCCGGACGCCGAAGTCATGGGCCATGGAGACCACAATGGGCGACAGATATGAGTGTATGTTGTGGAAATGCACAACATCGGGCCTGAACCGGTCCAGAACGCGGCGGAATCTGTTAACAACGTCGTCCAGCCCCATCAGGCGGCTAAAAGCCTTTATCTTTGCTGCCAGCGGACCGTCAAACTCAATCTGTGAGGGCCATGTGGCCGACTCCGGCAAGCTGACGTTCTGCGGATATGACATGGCAAAGACCTGCACCTCATGACCCTCTTTCAGCAGCAAGTCGCGCGTTGTCATCGCGACGACGTCGGCCCCGCCGCGGGCATAGAAGAATTTGCTGACAATCAGTACCCTCATTTGCTTTTGCGGAAGAGGGCGAAATTGACCGAACCGTAGGCTCTGTGTTCGATAAACGCCGGGTTGGCCGAAAAGTCGCTTGTTTTTCCGTGTTCGACAACGACGATGGTGTCGTCGCCGCATCGGGGCGACGAAAGAATCGCGTCCGGAACCTCGTCGAAGTTCTCCATGTTGTAAGGCGGATCGGCAAAAATCAAATCGACAACCGGTCCCGGCGAGGCAATGAACTTGAACGCGTCGCCTCTGACGAGTTTCAGTTCGAGGCAGTTCAGCTGCTGACGCACTTTATCAATAAAGCGCGCCTGGACCGGAGCTTTCTCTACGGCAATGACCGACGAGGCTCCGCGGCTGACCATTTCGAGGCTGATTGCGCCGGTGCCGGCAAAAAGGTCAATACAGCTCGCTCCCTCGAAATCCATCATGTTTTCGAGAACATTAAAAATGTTTTCGCGCGCAAAATCCGTTGTCGGGCGCGCTGTTATGTTTGTCGGGACGTCGAAACGCCGGCGTCCGTATTTTCCTCTGATAATTCTCATAACTCGGTTAGAAAAATAAGGTCATCGCATATTTCCGGAGCCTGACGGCGCACTGTCAGCAGCGAGTCAGGCAGGGTCAGCGGCATAAATTCTCCGCCCGGCGCGGCAAGCCGCAACTGTTCGATGACTGCATTGCGCAAGTCCGGTGAACCTCCAACACTGACCGGCAGCGGGGTGCTTCCGGCGGTTGCTAATATATAATAGGCGCAGTCGGCGGCCGAGAAGGTGTCAAATCGGTTGGCAAACACCAGCGAGCCGCAGTCGTTGAACTTCAGGATTTTCATCTCGTCCGCATAACAGAGCGCATAGAGTCGCGCCGAGTCGCCGCGGTTGCGATTATAGTAGGTCAGCCAACGAGCGTCGACACTGAGCGAAAGCGTCAGCCGCGCATCCGGGAAGGTTCGTAGCAGAAAGTTGAGTGTCTCGGCATCGACAGCCGCAAGCAGTTCGCCGTCAGGCATCGGAGCGGCAATTGTCCGTCGCGCCGTATCGCTGTCGGGCAGCATGGCCTCGACAATGTTTTCGCGCAATGGGGCGCTGATTCCCTGTGGAATCTGGACAAGTTGAGACGTAGAGATTATGACGGAAACCGACTGAAAGTCGCCGAGCAGCAGCGGATTGTCATATATCGCATTTTCAAGCGATTTCAGCGTCGGGTCCGGCAGCGGTTCGCTATGGGCCAGCACGGAGCGGTCAGCGCTCATTGGGCCGATGAGCAGAGCCGAAAGCGAATCCGGAGCAATCCGGACCTCCAGTCGCCAGAGCGACGTGTCCGGAATCAGGTCCTGGGTCAGTCGTCGGTTAATCATTTCTTGTCGGGGTAGGCAACACGTGAGTGATAAATCGTGCGCAGACGCTGAATGAACGTATCCTTGATGATTGCAACGTCGCGGAACGACATTGGCGATTCATTGTGGAGTCCCTCGGCAATCTGAGTGTCGATAATGCGGTTGACGAGTCCGGAAATCGCCTCAGGAGTGTATTCTTTCAGCGAGCGCGAGGCGGCCTCGACCGCATCGGCCATCATCAGGATGGAGGTTTCGACGCTTTGTGGATTCGGTCCGGGATAGGTGAAAAGTTCCGGGTCGGGGGTTTCGTCAGGGTGCTGTTTTTGCCATGTGAGGTAGAAATAGCGGGCGGTACCGCGACCGTGATGTTCAAGGATGAAATGGCGGATAACAGCCGGAAGTTTGGCTTTTTCGGCCTTGCGCACGCCGTCAGTCACGTGGCTGACAATAATGCGGGCGCTCTGGACCGGGTCAAGCGCGTCGTGAGGGTTGACGCCGTGCTGATTTTCCGTGAAGAAGGCGGGATTCTGAACCTTGCCAATGTCGTGATAGAGCGCACCGGCGCGGACAAGCTGGACATTGGCATTGACCTTCGCGGCGGCCTCGGCGGCAAGATTGCTGACGGCCATGGAATGTTGGAACGTGCCGGGACACTCGCGCGAAAGTTCGCGCAGCAGCGGATGGTTGATATCGCTCAGCTCGACAAGCGCCACAAGCGACGTGAAGCCGAACATTCGCTCAAACACGAAAATCAGGACATAAGCGAAGCTGACAAAGACCGCATTGATTGCGCAGAAGCCGAAAATGCGTCCGGACAGCGATGCGAACGAGCCGGTCATCATCAGGTTAATCGAGGCGTAGGCAATCGAGTAGACAACGAATACCAGCAGTGCGGTCCGAAGCAACTGAGAGCGTCGCGACATTTCGCGCAGCGATGTAATGGCCGTCACTCCGGCAACAAACTGCATGAATATGAACTCAATCGGATAAGAGGATATGACTGCACATATCAGAATGGTCACCAGCAGGGTGAACAGCGCCGTGCGTCCGTCAAAGAATACGAGAATCATGATTGGAATCATGGCGAAAGGCACAATGTACAGTCCCGCCGTGAACGATTCGTTCATCAGGAACGCAAACAGGCTGAAAACAACAATGTTTAGTGTTAGAAAAGCACACACCTTCGCCTGCCTGAACAGACGCCGGCGGAAGCCATAGAGAAACATCGCGAAGACAACCATCAGCAGCCCGACGTAGAGGACCTTTGCAATCCAGACATAGAGGGTGTTGCCGTCGCCGCCATTGCCGCGCTCGGCCTGCATCTGTTCGTAGGTGCGCAGAATCGTGTAGAGCTGAAGGGTCACAATGTCGCCGCGGTCAATGATGCGCTCGCCCTGCTGAATAACTCCGATCGGGGCCGAGGCTTTCCGGTATAGGTCCTGGTGCATGCGGTCCGAGGTTTCAGAGTCGAGGACGATGTTCGGAACCAGGATGCCGGCAAGTTTTGACTGTTCGATTGCATAATGGGCTTCATCGCTCGGAAGTTGCTCCTTGAGCCATTCGTAGGCCTTCAGGGGCGAACGCAAACCGGCAACGGAGCGTGTTGTCAGCGTATTGTCGGCTGCCATGCGTATCGAGGGCATCCGTCCGGTAACGATATCCGTATATACCGATTCATCAACGACGCCTGACTGGTATAGGTCGCGAAGTTTCTGTTCGATGCGTGAGCGTGTCAGTGCGCTCACTCCGTTGACTGCGCCAAGCGCCTGCGAAGCGCGCAGACGCACGTGGCTGTCGGTTGTCTGGTCGCGGCGGAAAATCGGGATGAACGATTTGTCAATCGAGTCGCAGGCGGCTTTGACGCTCAGCGAGTCAAGGCGGACGGGGATGTCGAACGGAGCGGTCAGCAGCTTGTAGTTCCAGGGGCGGTTGACTTCGTAGATATATGTTGAGGTTGAAGTGCGCGGCATCAGCCACACGATGACTGCCGTTGCAAAAATAAATATTGCAGTCTGGGTCCAGTATGGGAATTTCTTGATCATAGTCGGGCGGCAGAGGTTACTCCGTTTACTTCCTTGAGGCGGCGGCAAAGTTCATCAACCGCTTCGGCGGCTGTCACTTTGATTGTCAGTTGGCCCGTAAAGACCTCGTCAGTGGCCTCGATGGTGAAGCTGCGTATGTCAATTCCTGTGGCCGAGCTGACCTTGGCTGTGATTTCCTGGAGGATTCCGCGCCGGTCAATGCCCTCCATGCGGACCGATGCCGTGAACTTCGGGACACCTGAACTTTCCCATTGTGTTGCAAGAATCCGGCTGCCAAAGGTAGCCTTCAGCACCGCGGCTCGCGGACATGTCAGCGAGTGGACGGTTACCGAGCCGTTATCTTCAAGAAAGCCCATGACGTCGTCGCCCGGAATCGGGTTGCAGCAGTCGGCCGTCACATAGTTGCGAGTCTTGCCGTCGTCGCGGAGAACGTATGTTTCCTTCATGTTGATGTTTGAGGGAATAACGAGATCCTCCTCTTCGTCAGCTTTCCAGCGGTCCTTGGGCGATGTCTTCTTGGCGGGGATGAACGGGTCAATCAAATACTTCTTGAACATCGCCGTCGCGCCGCTCTGGGACTTCTTCTTGGCGATTGCGGCAAGCGACTCGGCCGGGTTTATTTCGTCGCGCGCAATGCCCATGTAGATATCGTCGCGTGAGGAAACATGATAGTAGCCCATCATTTTTGTAATGACCTCGTTAGAGTCTTCCATGCCGGCTTCGAGAAGCGCACGGTTCATCTTCTCCCGTCCGCGGTCAATCAGCGGCTGATGGTCTCGGCGAAGGGCCTGGCGCAGACGCGAGCGTGCTTTCGCCGTGGCGAGAAAGCTTATCCATTCCGGCTGAGGTGTCTGCGAAGATGACGTGATGATTTCAACTTGGTCGCCGCTTTGAAGTTTTGCGTTGAGCGGCACCAGCTTATGGTTGACCTTGCCGGCGATGCAGTGCAGTCCAAGCTCGGAATGGAGCGAGAAGGCCAGGTCAAGAACCGTCGAATCGGCCGGAAGGGTAATCGGTTCGCCTTTGGGCGTGAAGACGACAATTTCACTTGCGAACAGATTGAGCTTCAGGGTGTCAAGAAAGTCAATTGCATTGGGTTCCGGGCTTTCAAGAATATCCTTGATTGTCTGAATCCAGAGAGTAAGTTCACGTTCTTCGTCGCTTTCGCCATCCTTATACTTCCAGTGTGCGGCAAAGCCTCGCTCGGCAATGTCGTCCATTCTGCGCGAGCGAATCTGAATCTCGACCCAGTTGCCGTCATGGCCCATGACGGTCAGGTGAAGAGCCTGATATCCGTTTGCCTTTGGAACGGAAATCCAGTCGCGGGTGCGGTCAGGATGCAGTTTGTAGATGTCAGTGATTGCCGAATAGATGCGCCAGCTCAGTTCCTTTTCACGTGTCGGGTCCTGACAGTCGAATATAATGCGCATGGCATATAGGTCATAGACCTCCTCAAACGGAATTTTCTTCGTCTCCATCTTTCGCCAGATGGAGTAGACGCTCTTCAGACGATACTTGGCCTCGAATGAGATGCCCATTTCAACGAGTTTCTGCTCAATCGGGCCGGCAAAATCCTGATAGACCATGCGGCGGGCGCGCTCCGTGGCCTCTATTTTCTTCGAAATCTCTTCGTAGGCAGCCGGATGCTCATATTTGAAGCTCAGGTCTTCCAGTTCGGTCTTGATTGCAAAAAGGCCGAGACGATGGGCCAGCGGGGCGTAGATGTAGAGCGTTTCGCCGGCAATTTTATACTGTTTGTTGGACGCCATGGAGCCGAGTGTGCGCATGTTGTGGAGGCGATCGGCCATTTTTAGCAACACAACCCGAATGTCGTCGTTCATTGTCAGCAGCAGCTTGCGGAAGTTTTCAGCCTGGGCCGAGGCATGTTCGCCGAAGATTCCGCCTGAAATCTTGGTCAGACCTTCGACCAGCTGCGCAATTTTGTCGCCGAACTGGGCGCGGATGTCTTCGACGGTGTAGTCCGTGTCCTCGACAACGTCATGGAGCAGGGCCGCGCAGATGCTCGTTGAACCGAGGCCAATCTCTTGCGATGCGATGCGAGCAACTGCAATCGGATGGAGAATATATGGCTCGCCGCTGCGGCGACGGACTCCTTTATGGGCATTTTTGGCAAACCGATAGGCGCGCTCGATGATTTCCACCTTCTTGCGGTGGTTTGAGTTGAGATAGCCCTGAAGGACGTCCTGAAAAGCCTCTTCGATTATTCGCTCTTCCTCGGGCGTGTGGCCCGAGCTGTTTTCTGCCGGCTGGTTAATCATAACAATCTTTTTGTTTTTTATTGCCCCAAATTTACGCAGAAAAATCCATTTTCGCAAGAAGTGGAGCGAATCCCCGCCGATGACTTCAGATTTTGAGGAATACGCGGTGGCGGTAGAGATGGCGGAGAATCAGGAAGACAATGAGAAAATTGCAGAATGTCAGCCACGCGGGATAGAAGTCGCCCAGGCGCGGTGCCAGCCCGTAAGTGAGCGATGAGGCGATGCTGCGGAAGTTGACAACCTCGCCCAGAATATAGGCGGCAATGGAGTTCATTCCGTAGATTTTCAGCCATTCAAGGCCGCGCCGATGTCCGCAAACATCAATCCACCAGTAGGAGAGAGCCATCAGCATAAAGCACCACCCGCCGGAATATAATGTCATGCTTCCGGTCCACAGACGCTTGATTATTGGCTGATGGAGACCCCACAGTTCTCCGCCGGCAATCAGCCCTACGCCAATGGCGGCAAGAGTCAGTGCGGTGCGGGAGGTCATGGCCCCGGCATTGCGGATAATGCGTCCGGCAAACGTGCCGAGCATGACGGTGACGCCGAAGGTCAGGCTGCTCCACAGCCAGGTGTAGGAGGGGTCACCGCGGAATCGTCCAAGCACAACCGAGTCAATCATGTTGGCGAAACTCCCCTCGCGAGTGAAGTCGCCCCAAAGGTGCATGGGAAGTGAGTAAACGGCCAGAAGAACTATCGTCAGGATAATCTGGGTGCGTACTCCGCAGTGAAGAATAATCAGGGCGCTGAGCAGATAGCCTGTGGCAATGGCCTGAAGCGTATTCGTGTAGAAATAGATTCGGTCAAAGTCAAAGCCGAGCAGGTTGCCCTGAACGACCATGCCGAGAAGAAAGAGCAGCAAGAAGCGGCGTCCGATTTTTCGATAAAGGGCAGGCGAGGCTCCTTTCGACGCATATTTCGCAAACGAAAACGGCATTGCTGTCCCGGTCATGAAGAGGAAAAGGGGCATGACAAGGTCCCAGCAGCGAAACCCCTCCCAGACTTCATGGTCAAACTGGTGCAGCACAGGTTGGAGCCACTCCGGATGCCAGACATTGCCGACGGCAATGATTACCGGCTGGAGAAACACGAGCATGAACAGGTCAAATCCGCGCAGAATATCCAGTGATTCAAGTCGGCGCAGTGGTTTCGTCGTTGATTCGGGAGTCATCAGTGAGTGAAGTAGTGGGTGAAGCCGAGAGAGAATAATTCGCGCAGTTGCAGCTTGTGCCAGTGAGAGTCGGAGTTGGCCGACGTGTCGTAGCGGAGGTCTACGTTCAGGTTTGCCGTCATGAAGCGGTTAATCGTGAAACGGAACTGATTCTGCCAGTCTCCCTGGAAATAGTCATAGTCCGTGAAGCAGAAAATGCGGCTTGTGTAGGCAACGTTGTAGCAGATGTTCCATGACCAGGTGATTTCCGCTGACGAACCGTAAGAGTGGAAACTCTTCTTGCCCTCCTTGATGCCGAATGACGTTTCGTTGATTTTTCGGTCCAGACAAGTCTTCAGGTTGTAAGAAATCGGCGAGAGGGTCACGCCAAGTGTGAAGTTCTCTTTCTTATTTTTGAAGTTATACGTCATACCGGCACCGATGTTGAGTTCGCCGGGCGAGAAAAATGAAGCCGTTCGCGTCTGTGTGCCTTTTTTGTAGCCGTTAAACACCGGTGTTTTCAGTACTCCGGTAATTGTGTAGTACCAGTTATTAGCAGCCTTATAACCGAACTTCGAGTTAATCTGGAAGCGGTTTTCCGTAAGGGAGTATTTGCGGTATGGGTCATCCGTGGCGCTCTGAAGGGCGGTTCGCCACTGGAAGAAGTTCTCGAAAAGGAGCTTCGGGTGGAATTTTGTGTTCAGATTGCTCTGATAAGTGAAATCGGCAATCATGTTGAGCGAATTATTGCCGCCCTGATACCAGTTTGGGCTGATAAACGCCTGCGAGAACTGAATGTTCGTTCCGAACTTGTTGAGCCAGTGTTGTTTTTTGATTTCCGTCGGAGCAATCTCGACCGGAGTGGTCGAAAGGGTGGGAGCCTCGGTGAAAATATAGGTCGCGTTCTCCGGATCGGCCGTCAGGACGTAAGCCTTCGGAGGTTCGGGAAGGGTGTAGAGATTCAGATGAACATCGGCCGGATGATTGATCGCGTGCGTCTGACGTATAAGTTTGCCCAGGGCAAAGGCGTTGCCTTGAGCCTGAAGCCACTGAAGTCCGGGAGTGACGTCATTCTCTTTGGTCGTGATGACAATAGGACGTATGTCATAGCTGAACGGCATGTAAATCGGCGGCAGGAACAGCACGCGCGGCAGCGGGGCTGTCAGCACCTGCGGTTCAACTTCGAGGGAGTCCGGATAAGTTTCTTCGACCTCTACGTAGCCAAGCAGTTCGGCTATGGAAATTGGCGTTTCTTCTTGGGCGGTGGCGCTAAGCGATGCCATTACGCCAAGGCTAAATATCAGTAATTTTCGGGCAAACATAGCAAAATATGATGATTAGTGCTACAAAATTACGCAAATCTCGGCAATTCGCCAATTTTTCCGTAAATTTGCCTCCGGAAATGAAAGATTTAGCCGACAGAGTCAGAGCCTCGATTGTCACTTATCGGACCGAGAGGGCTGAGCTGCGGCGGTGTGTTGAGTCGCTCCATGCCGCCGGGGTCAGCAGTGTGGCCGTTGTGGATAATTCGCCTGATGAGTCTCTGAAAGATTTCTGTCTGGAGAAACTGCGTGTGGGTTACACGCACCCTGAGCGAAATCTCGGCTATGGCGCCGCTCATAACATCGAGCTGCGCCGCTCGCTTGACCGGCCCGAAGTTGACTATCATCTGGTGATCAACAGCGATGTTTACTTTGCTCCGGATGTGATCCGGCTGATTGTAGGCCGCATGGATTCGGACTCTGCCATTGGCCAGCTGATACCACGCACGTTCTATCCTGACGGCCGTGAGCAGGCTGTGGTCAGGCTGCTTCCCGCCCCTGCCGACTTGATTTTTCGTCGCTTCCTCCCGGCCCGCCTCGCCGCCCGCCGCAATCGCCGCTTTTTACTTGAGTTCTGGAATCACGCATCGGAGGCGGATGTTCCTTACCATCAGGGCAGTTTCATGTTTCTGCGCACCGAGGCTCTGCGTCGGTGCGGACTCTTCGACGAACGCTTCTTCATGTATCCTGAAGATATTGACCTGACCCGTAGGATCCATCGCTGTTTCCGGACCGTTTTCTGGCCCGGGGCGACCATTGTCCATGCTCATCGGGCCGCAAGCTATAAATCATTGCGTATGTTGTGTATCCACACGGTCAACATGATTCGCTACTTCAATAAATGGGGCTGGATTTTCGATTCCGAGCGGCGCGACTTCAACCGGCGTCTGCTGCGCGACCTCGGGCAATAAATCCGCGTCATTGGCCGTTAATGAGGTATATGATGAAACGGATATTCTACATTTTCGCAATATTTCTCTCCGGCGTCCTGACGGCTTGTATTGAAGACGGCTTTGATACGCGCCCCTCGGCCCAGCCATCGTTTTCGGTCGATGAACTCGACATGGGTGTGCAATTCACTGAAAATCCCTCGCCGACAGCGATGCTGATGGTCTACAACCGCAATTCAAAGCAGATTAATCTCAGCAGCGTTCGCCTGCGTGACGGTGCGCTCTTCCGCATTAACGTTGACGGACAGAGCGGCCGCGATTTTGCCGACGTCGAAATTCGCCCTAACGACTCCATCTATGTTTTTGTCGAATGTACGCTTCCGCCAACCCCGACGGCCGAACCGATTGAAATGTCCGATTGGATTGACGTCGTCACCAACGGAGTAACCCGTTCTGTGGCGGTCAAGGCGCTTGCACAGAACGTCGTGCGCCATCGCGACGAAACCGTATCAGGCTCGGCGGTCTGGTCAGCCGAGATGCCCCATGTCATTTTCGACACCTTGCGCGTTGCTCCCGGCGCAACCCTGACCCTTCGGGCCGGCACTTCGCTGCTGTTTCATGACAAGGCGGCCCTTAAAGTCGAAGGCACTCTGATTGCCGAAGGCGCGGCTGACGCTCCGGTCAGGATGCGCGGCGACCGCACAGGCAATGTTGTTGCCGACATCAGTTATGACGTGATGTCAAACCAGTGGCACGGCGTAATCTTCGCTCGCGGCTCTGTCGCCAATCGTCTGAGCCACACTGAAATCGTCAACACGACTGACGGAGTGCTGCTTGACTCGCTCGTTGACCTGCGCCTTGAAAACTGCCGCATCCATAACTCCGGGTCAACTCTGATTGCGGCGCGCGGAGGCTCTAAAATCCTCAGCCTCGGTTCCGAACTCAGCAATGCTGCTTCCGCACTGCTGATTGCCGAGGGCGGTGACTTTCAGTTCCATCGCTCAACCTTGGCCAATTGGTATCTGTTCAAGTGGCCCGATATGGCCATTGTTGAATTTCTTGACACGGAAAAAACTCATGCCGAGTTCGTCAACTCGATTATTTACGGCCGCGACACGCCCGTCGGCAATTATTCCGAGACTCCGGAAACGGCTGATGTCTGGTTCAAGCGCGTATGTTTCGACGTCGAGGGCAAGGACGATGCCCGCTTCATCGGTTGCCTTTGGGAGACGGATCCGCTGCTCGACTTCGATTTGAAGGAGTATACGTTTGACTATCTCCCTTTGCCTGACTCGCCGGTGCTGACAGCCGCCGACCCGGCCCTTGACCACCCCGAATTGCCTGCCGCTGACCGCCACGGCCGCGAGCGTGGCGCGGTTCTCGGTGCGTACGCCCCCGCTCCGCCTGCCGCCGACTGAGCGTCAGGGTCGGAGTTGTCGGCCAATGATATTTTTTTGCCGCAGACGCGAACAAATTCTCGGCCGGCAGTGTTATAGAGACAAACGAAAGAAATTCTCTCTAATACTAACTCCAGAGGGGGGCCGGCGGTTAGCCGGAGATTGAAATTTCCGTTGCAGGCCGCCGGCCTCAACGTTGCGTCTGAAACCGACGCATCAGCAGTCGCCTGAAAAGCGAAAGCAGCTCTCCTCGACAACCGATACACACAATATAATACACCCCACCAACACACACTCTCTTAAAACAACAATCTTTACTTACTAACATTTATCAATCACGGGCCGCCCGGAAAAGGGCGCCCGCTTTTTTTTGCCCATATTGGAAAATTTTCGTAACTTTGCAGCCGACAGACAACCTATTTTAAGTTGGTTTCCGCTAACAACGGAATCAAAAGGGAATCGAGTGAGAATCTCGGACAGACCCGCTGCTGTGAGTTTCATTGAAGCCGCAATCATTAATGTCACTGACCAAGCAAGAGTGCGACGGTTGGGAAGGCGATAACGGCAAGAAACAAGTCAGAAGACCTGCCAACGTAACTTTCGCAATGAATGCGCTCGTGGATTAGCGTAGCGGAAAAAAGACATCGTTGATGACCCCGAAACCTTTGCGGTTATTGCGCCCGTGCGCTTTAACTTTGGCTTTTCTTATCAGTTTGAACTGTTTTTCAGCTGCCGCAGTTGAAAAAAGTGACTCTGTTATCCATTTCAAAGAAGTGGAAGTGACGGCCTCGCGTATTCCGACGGCCACCCGCCAGACCCTTTCGGGGACAAAGCTCCAGGCCCTGTCGTCAACCTCCATTGCTGACGCTCTGAAATATTTCGCCGGCGTGCAGATTAAAGACTATGGCGGCCTGGGAGGGCTTAAAACCATCAACGTGCGTTCGTTGGGCGCGCAACATGTCGGAGTCTACATTGATGGAATCCGAATTACCAATGCTCAGAACGGAACCGTGGACCTCGGGAAGTTTTCCCTGTCGACTCTTGAGTCTGTCTCCCTTTATAATGCCAATAAGCTTGATTTTTGCCAGTCGCCGTCGGAGTATGCCTCCGGGGCCACTGTCTATATGACCACACGGCGCCCGCAGGCTGACTCGCTCTCGGTCCTGGTCGGGGCCGGCTCGTTCTCAACATGGCGCGCGCGCCTGACCGGCGAATTTTCCCGTAAAGGCTGGTGCGGTTTTCTTGACGGCGAGTATCTTAAATCGCGTGGTGACTATCCCTTCCGCTATCATTCCGCCTACGAAGACACCGTTGGCCGACGAAAAAACTCTGACATTGAATATCTGAGAGTGGAAGGCGCGCTATTTCGCGGCGGATTCAGCTCCCATGTCTACTGTTACGTTTCCGAGCGCGGATGTCCGGGCGGAATTGTTCGGCGACTGTCTGACAAATACACCAATATCGGGCGCGAATGGGATCGCGACCTGTTTGTCCAAGGGGCATATGAGCGACGAATTGCCCGGATTCATCAACTGAAATTCAATCTCAAATACACAGACGAGTATCTTCGTTACAATACGGACTATCCTGACAATCAGAACACGGCGCGTGTTGACAATCACTACTGGCAGCGCGACATATTCGCCTCCGCTGCTTACAGCGTGCGTCCGGTAAAATGGCTCGCCGTCAATGCCGGCTACGATGCGCGGGTTTCATGGCTTGATGCCGACCTGAAAAAGTTCTGCCCGATCAGGCGTTTCGACCAAAAAGCCGTCATCGCTCTCCAGGCAGACTGGCGCTGCTTGCGTCTCGCCGGCTCGGCGCTTTATCAACACATGAAGGATCACACCCGGCTGAAAGTTGGAGCCGCACGTCCGCTCAGCAGGTTCACTCCCGCCGTCACTCTCGCCTGGGCGCCGGGTGATTTGTCAGTCCGCGCATGGTATAAATGCATATTTCGCGCGCCGACTCTCAACGACCTCTACTATACTCAGGCCGGCAACCGCAATCTCAAACCTGAATATACTCGCCAGTGGAATCTTGGTGCCGAGTATCATCTCTCTCGCGCCGGCTTTTCATTCTCGGCACAGGCCGACGCTTATCTCAACTATATTGAAAACCGAATTGTCTGCCTGCCGCTGAAGGGTACTTATACCTGGTCAATGATGAATTACGGGCGTACCTTTTGTCGCGGCCTGAATTCCACTATCTCGGCCGCTTACGCCTTGCGCGACTGGCAGTTCTCGCTCCTTTGCTCCTTTACGCTTCAGAAAGACCTGAACCGCACCGACCCGGACGACAAGGCAACTTATAATCAGCCAATCTGCTATTCGCCGCTGTTTTCTTCCGGCCAGACGCTCATAGTTGGCTGGCGCATGCTTCAGCTGACAGTCTCAAATCTCTACGTTGGCGAACGTATGTGGTCCTACGCCGACCCTGAGGATATTCTAACTCCTTACAGCAATGTTGACATGAAGCTGACGGCCAAAATCTGGCGCTTCTCGCTTTCGGGCGAGGTCAATGACCTGCTCGATGTGCAGTATGAACACATTCCGCGTTACCCGATGCCCGGCCGAAATTTTAAACTGACAGTCACTTTTTCCTTATAAACAATCTATCAAAAACAAGTTATGCTTAAGAAGATCTCCCTGTTATTACCGGCTCTCTGCCTGTGGAGTGCAGCGGTTGCCCGTGAGCGCATCATTCTGCTGAACGAGGGCAACTGGCAGGCCGACAATGGCAAAATCACCTATTTCGACGACGGTCGGATTGTCAGCAACCAATGGTTTCGCGACGTCAACGGCCAGAAACTCGGCGACACGCCGAACGACATCATCCAGGTCAACGAAAACCTGATTGCCATTGCCGTCAATTGGTCGAACATCGTACAGTTTATCCGTCCCGACGGCGTTGCCGTGGCTGCGACCGAGGATGTGCCTAATAACCGCAAACTCGCTTCTGACGGAGACTATGTCTATGTCTCATCTTATGGCCATGAGGTTGCGACCGTTGACGGAATGTTGATGTTCGACAAGGGCTACGTTGCCAAAATTGACGTCAGCACCTTCAAGGTTGTCAGTGCCGTTGAGGTCGGCTATGAACCCGAGGGCATCGCGTTATATGACGGCTATCTGTTCGTTGCCAACACCGGCGGCTATGCCTTTCAGGAAGACCATGAATATGAAACCACTGTCAGCGTGATTGACGCCGCGACAATGAAAATTGTGCGCACCGTCGATACCGGTCAGATTAATCTCTATGGCAAGTTATCCGTCAGCGGCAAGTATCTTTGCATAAATTCGCCCGGCGATTATTATGACATCCCTGCGGCAACAATAATTTTCGACTGTGAAGCCGCCATCAGTGGCGCGCCGGATGCGGAGTGTTTCCGGATGCTCGAGTATGCTGCGACTTACAGTTCACAAACTTCCGACGGTCAGTTCTATGCCATTGGCTCCCGGTTTTCTTACTATACGAGCGAATATCAGTTCAATTATGTCAAGATTGATCCCGAAGCGGTTTTTGCAAGCAACGGAGCCGAGGGTGTGACCGAAGAATTCCCCGGCACGCTGCTGGACGACATAAAAAAGATGACGATGCCTTACGGAATCTATGTTAACCCTTACAGCGGATACATCTACGCGACGGATGCCGGTTCGTTTGCCGCTGCCGGAGCGCTCTATCAGTGGGATTCCGAGGGCAATCTGCTTGGCGTTCACGGCGTCTACATCAATCCTGCCCACTTCCTTGCGCTTGACCCGGACTCGGAAACCACTGACACGGAGTCCGTAGTAATTGAGGTTGTCAACGAACCCGCCTCCCCGCTTTACAATCTGTCGGGCCTGCCGGTTGGGAACCCCGTCAGAGGGCAGATTTATGTCCGCAATGGCAAAAAGTTAGTCTATTAATCCCTTTTTATAACACGTTTTAATCAAGCAATGAATAACAAACTGCTTAGTCTTGCCCTTGGCGCACTCCTTCTTGGAAGTACAGTGCCGACTGTCGCAAATCCCGTCAAGGTCAAAATGAATGCCATTTCGACCACGATGACTCTGTCTGACCCCGTTACGGGTCACGTCATTGATGCCGGTCAGCCCTCAAACAATGAATATGATTTCGACGTTCCGGTTGGAAAATATCTTTTGTCCGGATACAATAAAGATGGCGTTACCTTCAATGGCTCAATCTTAATCAACGTAGCCGACTCTGCCACCGTGCAGCAGTTCACCGTTCTGACCTGTACGGCCTATGTCACCAATAAAAACGCCGACAATTCAGTCTGGACCATTGAGAACGGTGACTATTCTCTCGATGTCAACGTCTCTTCGCGCGAAGGTTCGGTCCAGAAGGTTCCTCTCGGTAAAAGCACCACCGCCAATCGATATACCTTCCTGGCGTTGAACGGTAACAGTTATTATGCCACTTTCACTCCCTCCGAGGCTCATCAGGCCGAGGGATTCACGACGTTCTACAAGTCTGCAACCCTGACCGGCAACGTCAATGTCAATGGAGCTATCCCCAAGGGCGAGAACTACGTCATTTCCGTGCCTGAGGAGGCATCTTTCGAGTTGAACATAAAATTTGCCCATTTCGTCAATTTCACACCCGTTGAACCGCTGAAAGTCGAAACCGCCGACGGGAAAACGAACTATACCTATTATCTCGCCCACGGACAGGTCTATAACTATCGCACCGGCATGGCTGGCAAGCTGACCCGCGCGGGATACTTCACCATGTCGGCCGACGCCGCGAAGCGGCCTGCCATAGCCTTCGACACTGCCGACTACGAAACCGCCGACCCTCATCTCATAAATCATTCCGTTTCGGCCTGCGGAGGCTATGAAACCGGCAATATCTTTCTCAACATCAACGAGCGCGGACATCTGAAACTAAATCAGGGACAGTCATTCAACCTCCACGCAATGCGCTCGTGGCAGCTGACCGATAATTCAACCAACAACTATTTCATGGAGCCGGATTTTCACTATTCTGTTATCTCGGTTGACGGCCGGCCTTCAACCGACGTTGTTGAGATTCGTCAGACTCCCGGATCGGCCTGGGCTGAACTCAATGCCGTCGGCAACGGAACAGCCCTGGTGTTGGTCACTTACGATGCCATCGGCCTGAATTTCTACTCCGGCAATGATCGCAAAGACTACATGGGTGGTGAGATCTGGGGCGCAATCTGGCCTGAAAACACCGGCGTGTTTGTTGTGACCGTAGGTTCCGCTGACTCGGCCGTCGAGCCTAACATGCTGATTAACCAGGACTATAATACAGGTGCCTTAAAGTTGGCAGGATCCAGCGTTGATGCCGAACACGACGTTTTCTACTACCTTGACTCCGAACCCGGTGCCGTTTACACGTTTACTCCCGTCGGAGCAGTCTCCGTTGAAATGGCACGCCCTGAAATCGGTGAACGGATGGCTTCTTACTCCGGATTTTCATCCGACGGCGTTACGCTCAATGACGATGGCTCTTACTCGCTGCTGCTGACTGATGGCCGCCAGATCGTAAGGCTGACCGATGCCGCCGGCAATTCCGTCTATCAGGTACTGACCGCCCGCTCATGTCACCGTGAACTAATCAATACCTCCCGCCCCGGCAGTATGATTTTCCAGCCCGGCGATGAAGTCAAAATCCAGTATTCCGGCCTTTTCCATCCGGCCAATAAGCTTGCCGGAATCTACAATATGTCGGCTTATGTGACTTACAACGGCGTGCCTAACGGTTCGTCGCTGATTCTCGGTTCCGGACAATACACCTTCGGCTCGGCGCCTTCGGCCCAGGCAGTAACCGTCACCATTCCCGCCGACCATGACGTCGACGCCCAGCCCTCAATCCGGATGACTGACGGCGTCATTCAGGTGAATGGCTACGGCGACCCCATCGGCAATCACCGCACGATTGACAACATTGCCGGACGCTCGCCGAACTTCACCGCCGTACCTCATAAGACCTATTTCGGTATGATTCCCGATGTTGAAATCCCCATCTCAAAAACCAGAAGTTTTCAGATTCGCACCGAAAGCAATGTTGCCGATGCTGATATCCGCATGCTGTTTAACGGAACTGAACTGACCCCCGATGAGGACGGACTCTACTCCGGGACCTATGGCAACTATGAACTGACGGCAATGCTGCCCGGCTATCGCTGTTTCCGCCACACGTTCAATATACCCGACAATGCCGAGGGCCTGCAGATTTTCCCGATTGATATGGTCGAGGTCCCTGGCGGATGGGATGGTGTCACCTTGACAGAACCTCTGGCCAACCCCGAGGGAGTCTATCAGATTGCGACGCCCGCCGAGCTGGCATGGCTGGCCGACAAGGTCAATTCCGAGGGCGGCGCTCCGGAGGCCGAACTGATTGCCGACATCGACCTGGCTGACTATGAATGGACTCCGATTGGCGGGACGTTTGCCAAATGCTTTGCCGGAACCTTCAATGGCAACAATCATAAGGTTGACGGTCTCTATATCAATACTCCCAATGCACAGTATGGTGGACTTTTCGGTTATGTAAAGGGGGCTTCCGCTGACGCTCCGGCCTCGATTTCTAACCTGAGCGTAAGCGGCTCAGTCACAGCAAAGGCATACGCAGCCGGCATTGCAGGTTGCATCCAGGCCTATGTAACTGTTGACCGCTGTGCTAACATGGCCGACGTCGCAATCACCGGAAACTATGCCGGCGGCATTGTCGGCTTTGCTGCGCAGGCAACAGACCGGATTTCAAATTGCTATAACACCGGCTCAATAACCGGCACTCAGTATTGTGGCGGAATCCTTGGTGGACATTCCAATAAGGCCGTCTGTGTTGAAAACGTTTTCAGCATAGGCTCGATCTCCTGCAATAACCTTGGCGGAGCCTGCATCGGCTCTTCAACGGCCAAGGATAATGTAAGCAATGTCTTCGCCATTGAGAACTATAGTGTCACGGCCGGCCACGAACTCGTAACTGACGCCCAACTCAGATCCGGCGAGGTTGCCTATCGTCTCGGTGAGGCGTTCGGTCAGACAATCGGTGAAGACCCTCATCCCGTCCTTGGTGGTCGTCAGGTATTCTTCGACCCTGAACACGATCTCTATTTCAACGAGGGTGACAACACTTCGATTGACGAGGTCAGCGCCGCTGATGAAATCGAAGGCTACTATTCTCTCAGTGGACTCAGGCTTGCGGGTCCGGTTCACGGAGTCAATATCGTACGCTTCCGCAACGGCAAAGTCCGCAAGGTCATTCTCTGACCTTGCGGAGGTCGGAAATTTTGTGTAACTTTGTGGCAGTAAAAATTTTTCTGCCATGAAATTATCCCGTTCCGTCTTTGTTGCCGCCCTTTCGCTAAACGCGACCTTCGCGGCCGTTGCCCAGGATTTTACCCCGGGTGACCTCTATCTGATAAATTCAGACACTTCCAACGCCTGGACCCTCAGTGAACTCAGTGGGTCCTGGCGTTTTATTAATCCATTTACCGGTGAGGCGCTGCGCGCCGACGGAGCTTCCGTCGGCCGGGGCGAAAACAACGGTTCTGACGAGGCCCAGTTGTGGATTGTCAATCCCGTAGGGCCTGACCGATATAAAATCGTAGCCGCCAATAACCCCTCGCTGGCCTGGGATGCCAAGGGCCAAAAGCTCGTCCCTGTTGCCAAGGCCGGCACAGTCACTATTACCAAGTCTGAAACGCCCGGATTTGCCCCGGACCTCACTTATCGGTTCCGCTCTGTTTCTGACCCTGCCAAACTGCTGGGCAACGGTGATGACGGCGGAAATAATGCCCTGATTGTGGCCGAGACTGAAGATGCCGGAAACAGGGGCCAGTATTGGCAAGTGAAGATGATTGATCCGACTGACCGTGCTGTCAGCGGCGCGTTCTACACTCAGAACTGGGACGACGGCGGCGATAACCCCGCCATCACCCGCTTGCTGCAATGGCCCGCGCAGGACGGTGTCTGGAACAATGCCCGCTTCCGCTTCACGCGTGTCAACGGCGGCAATGCCGTGATTGTCTCCTCCGCCTCTAAAGGCAATATGTATCGCCTGAACGAGAAAGGCGAATTCGAGGCCGCTCCTTTCAATGCGGCCGACCGTTCGGCATGGCTGACAGTCGAGCAGGTCGAAAAACCTAAAATCAAAAGTCCCGTCTGGGAAGACGAACAGGTCTTCGCAATCAACAAACTCCCCGGCCGCGCAACCTTCTACCCCTATCGTTCCGAAGCCGAGATGCTGGCTGACGTCAACCGCCTGCGCGCCCCCTGGCTGTCACCGAAGTCATCGCGCATAATGAGCCTTAACGGAACTTGGAAGTTCAATCTGGTTCCGGAACCGTCAAAGCGTCCGCTCGACTTCTTCGAACCCGGATTCAACGCATCCGGCTGGGACACAATCCCCGTCCCGTCCAACTGGGAGATGTTCGGCTATGACAAACCGATCTATTGCAACGTCGAATATCCTCACTCCAACACCCCGCCATTCATCAAAGCCCGTCCCGGATTTAACGACGGCGGCAAAAACTACGGCATAAACCCCGTCGGCTCCTACCTGCGCGAGTTCTCTCTGCCCGCAGGATGGGAAAAGGAACGCACCGTGCTGCAATTCAACGGAATTTATTCGGCGGCAAACGTCTGGATCAACGGTCAATACGTTGGCTACTCCCAGGGGTCGAACAACGTTGCCGAATTTGATGTCACACCTTTTGTCACCCCCGGCCGGAACACTCTGGCCGTCGAGGTGTTCCGTTGGTGCGACGGGTCATACCTTGAATGTCAGGACATGTTCCGCATGAGCGGTATCTTCCGCGACGTCAACCTTCTGAGCCTACCCGTCAAAGGTGTTGAAGATGTCTACGTGACAACTGACGTAGCCCCTGACTTCGCCTCGGCCACGGTCAACGTCAAAACCCTTCTGACCGACGGCGCCGACGCCCGGGTCTCCTACAAACTCTACTCGCCTCAGGGTGTTCTTCTGAGCGAGGGGTCTGACCCGCATATCGCTGTCGAAAACCCTCTGCTCTGGAGTGCTGAAAAGCCTAACCTCTACCGTCTTGACATCATTCAGCACAGCGCCGACACCGAGGAAATGGCCCTTAGCATCCTCGTCGGCATACGCACGGTTGAAATCCGTGGTTCGCTCCTCTACGTCAACGGCAAGCGCGTATTCTTCAAGGGTGCGAACCGCCATGACACTTCGCCCATCCACGGCCGCGCCGTCACAGTCGATGAAATGCTCCGCGACGTAACTCTCATGAAGCAGAACAACATCAATACCCTGCGCACAAGTCACTATCCCAACGATCCCCGCTTGATGGCCATGGCTGACTTCTACGGCCTCTACGTCTGTGACGAAGCCGATCTCGAAGACCATGCCAACCAATCCATAAGCAACCGCCCCGAATGGATTCCGGCCTTCGTTGACCGCATTGACCGCATGGTTCTCCGTGACCGCAATCATCCCTCGGTGATCTTCTGGAGCCTCGGCAACGAAGCGGGCAATGGCTCTAACTTCGCTGCCTGCTATGACGCCGCAAAGGAGCTCGACTCCCGCCCCGTCCACTATGAAGGCACCCGAATGGGGGGTGTTGACTTCGGCGGCAACCGCTTCTCTGACTTCTACTCCAAAATGTACCCCGGCCAGGCCTGGATGCATGCCAACACCTCCAATCTGGACAAGCCGATGTTCCTCTGCGAGTATGCTCACGCAATGGGCAACGCAATAGGCAACCTAAAGGAATACTGGGACGTCATCGAAGCCTCCAACTCAACCATCGGCGGATGTATCTGGGACTGGGTCGACCAGGCAATCTACGATCCCGCAAAGATGAAGCAGGGTGTCTTTGAACTGACAACCGGCTATGACTATCCCGGACCTCATCAGGGCAACTTCTGCTCGAACGGCATCATCGACCCCGAGCGCAACGAAACCGCCAAACTTGCCGAAGTCAAAGCCGCCCACCAGTGGGTCAAGTTCGACTCCATCGCCGTCAACGGCTCTAACGTGACCCTCTTCCTCCGCAATGCTTACGACTTTACCGACTTCAACGAATTCGACCTGCGCTGGGAACTGCTGACCGACGGCAAAGTGCGCAAGGCTAAAACAATAGCCCTCCCGGCGACTGCCCCCGGTGCGACGGTCGCGGTCTCCCTCAAGTTGCCTAAATTCAAAGCCGGCAAGGAAGAGATTCTGCGCCTCTTCGTTGAACGCCGTGCTGCTCTGGCCCATCAGCCTGCCGGCTGGACCGAGGCCTCCGCATGGTATCAGTTGCAAGAGCGTCCGGCCCTTGCTGACATAAAGCCCCGGGGCAACATGATTTCTGACGATGTCAACGGAGTCCGCATCTTCCACAGTCCGAAAATCAAAGCCGCTTTCAACACTAAGACCGGCCGTCTCGTCGAACTCAAACTCAATGGCAACGACATAGTCGCAGCCGGTTGCAGCCCGCAGTTCGACAATCACCGCTGGATTGAAAACGACCGTTTCGGAAACACTGACAGCGGCATGGAGTCTGAAGCACACACCTCCGTATCCGGCAACACCTTCACCAGCGTACGCAAAGGCTCTCTGGCCGACGAAACAATCGTCTACACTGTCTACCCCCAGGGTGTCCTTGACATGAAGGTGACAATCACCCCTCATAGCCCCAACCTGCGCCGCGCCGGCATCAGCCTCGGCATTGACTCCACACTGACCTCCATGGAATACTTTGCCCACGGCCCGCTGAGTAACTCAAACGACCGCCTCGACGGTCAGCTTCCCGGCACATACACCACAACCGTGGCCAACTCCGGCGAGCGCTACGTCAAGCCGCAGTCAACCGGCAATCGCGAAGGCCTCCGCCGCGTCCGCTTCTCCAACCCCGAAACCGGCCGCAGCCTCACAATCGAAACCCAGGGCAAGGTCAACTTCAGCGCCCTCCCCTGGACCGATGCCGACCTCATGAATGCCGCCCACACATGGGAACTCACTCCGCGCCCCTACACCGTCCTCCACCTTGACGGCGCCATGCGCGGTATCGGCAACGCCTCCTGCGGTCACGACGTAGGCACTCTCCCCGCCTACTGCATCCCCGCATCCCCGGTCACCTACGTCCTCCGCTTCTCAGCTGACTAATCCATATTCGACTTTTTAAGAGACCCCGTTCCCCAAGTTAATGCGCCGTTGTAAGCGACGCCCGTTATGAACTGGCGTTCACGGTGCCGCCGTCGGGACGCGGCTCGGGATTCACAGTATACCCGGTCGACAGCGTGCCTGCCGCCTGGCGTTCCGCCGCCGGCGCTTTCCGTTCGGCTCTCCGCAAGTGACCGCCGCACTTTCCCGGCATACGCAAAAAAAAGCAAGGCCCTGTGGCAGATTCAATGTCTGCACAGGGCCTTGACCGTTTATTGCCTATGGTTGTAGGGATCAGGGCATCTCATATTGGGGGTATGGGGGGATAAGCTCGCGGGACATGTCGCGGATGATATATGTGGACCTCTCGTCGTTGAGGAACGGCTCGCCGATCAGCTGTCCGTCACGTCCCATCCAGGCGTGCATCATGGAGGAGTTGCCGCCTACGGTGACAAGACATCTGTCGCCGATGAAGTTGGTCTCCGCATAGTGTTCGCATTCGAGTACCACTTTCCCCTCCCGGTCAATGAACACGCCGTCCTTGCCGATCCAGGCCCATTTGTCAAGTCCGAAACGGGTTTTGCTCACTCCCCAGGCGGCGTGGCCTGATGCTTCAAACTCCGGTTCAATCATCATTTTGCCGTTTTTGTCACACCAGCCTATCATGTTGTCCTGTGTGATGACATACCAGTCGCCGTCGTTGGCCATATAGCTGAACTGCGGTTCGATCAGCCATTCGCCTTCGGCCGACATGAGTCCGTAGCGGCCGTCGGTGCGGCATACGGCGCAGTTGTTCCAGTCAAGGGAAAGCCATGGCTGATCCGCCGCCTCCACACCTTCAAGGTAGTGCTTTCCGTCGGCGAGGTCAAGTACATACATGAATCCCTCCTTTCCGTATATAGGTACCTGGCTAAGGTGCGCGGGGTTGCGGGTAAAGCCGGAGGGGATGTATTCGTCATCTGTTCCGGCTTCGAGTACTATTTCCCCTTTGGAGTTGAAGGCTCCGAGTTTACGTCCGTATCTGTCGCTGTAAAGGGCGAATCCTCCAAGCATGGGTGATTGGATTTCCCCCTCTATTTCAAACAGAATATTACCTTTGGTGTCAATGGCTGTGAATCGGTCGCAGCCGTCGCGTATGAAGGCAATCCCCTCGGAAAAACCTCCGTAGGCTATATGCCCCGGAGCAATGCCGGAGCAGTCGATTACCACGTTTCCTTCGCTGTCGATGAAGCGTGATTCTTTCGAGCCGCGGGTGTTGATTGCGGCCATTCCGTTGTGGAACAGATTCAGCCTCAGGTCGCCGGCCTGGCCGAACTCTCCGTCGCCGCTGTATTCGAGCTTTGGCTCGCCAAGGGTGTTGACGTAGGCTTGGGTTCTGCCGTTGGGCTGCAAAGAGGGGATGAGGTCGAGGTCAACGGTGTCGGCAATCTTGTGCATGCGTCCGGATGTGCCGCCGCAGGATGCCAGTAGCATGATGAGGGCCGCTGATGCGGCTGCGGTAGTGAATGCTTTTCTCATGGCTTTAATTATTGTACATAATCGTCAAGACCGGCGGATTCGTCATCCCACATGTCGGATATGGGTGGAGTGATGATGATCGGCTGCCCCGGAGTGATTTCGATGTTAAATGTTTCGCCTGTTTCAAAAGCGTCTTCGCTGTAGCCTTCGCTCTGAATTTTGAAGCCATAATTTTTCTCAAGAGTTTCGGCTATTGCGCGGTTTTTGCCCGGCGCGGTGATGAAAATGATGTAATTTTCGGCTTTGGCATCATGGTTGACGGTGGTTTTCGCGCGGCGGCTCCAGTAGCCGGAGTAGCTTATTGTTTTTGCATCGCGGTTGAGATTGACGCATCCGGCAATGTCAAGTGACCCGTTGTAGGCGGAAAGTGAGAAGAGCGGCGCGAACGGTGACACTGAAAGCTCGCTTTCTCTGATGTTGAACAGGTTAATGAGCTGGCCGAGGGTGGTGTGTTCCTCGTCATTCAGCCTGACAGCCTGCTCGTGGATGTATGCGGCAACTGTTTCTATGTCGATTCTGTTCGAGCGGGCCTGCATGCCGATATTGGAGTTCATGTCAGGTTTGGCATAGCTGATCTGACCGAGGTACTTTCCGTGAATGTCGATTACGCCCCATTTGTTGTCTCCGCTTGTGGCCATGAGTACTTTGGTGCTGGCGGCTTCCATGTTCTGGAACTGGGGGTCGCATACGATATCGCCCGACGAGGCGTCGGCAAGTCCCCAGCCCACGGATGTCTTCACCATAAAGTAACGTCCGTCGAAACTTTTGATTCGTTCGTATTTAGGTCCGATTACGGTTTTGCCGTCAAGGTCGATTACCTGGTATTTGCTTCCGGAGGTTGACACAATTGTGTATTTGGCATCAAAAACGGATGCCGGCATGCCGTTGAAGAACGGGTCGACCAATTTGTATTTTGCGGGAATTAGTTCTTTACCCTCGGAGTCTATCCAGCCGTACTTTTCTTTCTCGTTGAGGTAGATGTATCGGTTGCCGTCGCTGACAAGGCGGTCATAGCGTGGATTGATTCTGAGGTTTCCGTCGTAGTCGGCGAGTCCGTATTTGTCGCCTTGTTTTACCACCGCGAGCCGTGACTCGTTGTCGTAATCGCTTATCTCGAAGCGGGAAGATACGGGAGTGAGTGCGAGTTTGCCGTCGTTGAATGCGTAGATGATGTGGCGGCCGCTGTCGGTTAAGGCGCCGAGATAGCCGTACGAAGGGGAGTCGATGCGACTTACTGAGTCAGGCATCATGGTTATGTTCCCTTTCTTGTCGGTTACTCCGGGTTTGCCGGCGAAAGTATAGAAAACGGAATACCCATCAAGAAATGGACTGATGGTGTATGCCTGCGGGCAGCGCAGCTTCACGTTCCCTTTTTTGTCGATGGCGGTGAGCGAAGAGTCGGGCAAGGACACCCATGCAAGTCCGTCGGAGAAGTCCGATGCACTGGCATATGCGGGTTTGATGGCGTATAGGCCTTTTTCGTCGATGTATCCGACATGTTCGCCTGATGAGTCGATGGCGCATGCGAGGCCATCGTGGAAGAAGTTGACGGCTGCGAAGCTGGCCGGAATCACGAGTTCGCCGTCGGGGTTTATGAATCCGTAGCTGTCATAGGTGGATACAGGCACGAGTTTGGCGAACAGGATATCTTCAAGAAATGCCTGTTTTCCTCCGCCATTCGAGCACGATGACAGAATTGCGCCTGTGGCAAGGCATAGCAAAGTCCTTTTCATGTGATGAAAAATGGTTGGGTTTAAAGGTGGATAAATGTGGATAAATTATGAGTGTTTATGTCAGGTTTGTAAAATTCGGTAAAGGCTTTCAATCGCAAAGATAGCATAAAAATCCATAAAAAACGGAAACCTATGAGCTTTTATGCTAATTTTGAGGTCAAAAACAACTCAAAAACAACCGCTTTAAGACTGAACTGCTATGATTGACCAGATTTAATGAACGCCAAATAACTTGTCTTCAAGTCGTTTGTAATATGTCTTTTATTATACTTTCTGTTTCGTTCAAACTTTTTAGGGGGTCAACTCTACGACGAAATTAGCCATAATTTCCTAACCATCCAAACGAAATCGCCCAAATCTAACAAAAAATCTTCAAACGGCAAAATTTCTAACCGACTTTATTTCAAGTTAATGCCGGGGCACCGGGGAACGGGGTCTGACTTTTGAGGAACAGGGCCTAAATCTCGTGTGTCTTGGTTTCTGCTCCCGGCGCCGTCGGATTGCCCAGGCGGACAGTCATCGTCCTGCCCTCAATAACGACAGACGCAGTCGTTGAGCGGCGCGGAATGTACTGTCCGCGGTCATCCTCCGGTGCGGGCGGCGTCAGTCGCGGCCAATAAGAGCAACTGACCGTGTCAGTCAACGTCAGCGGGGAAATGTCGCGACGTTCCGAAAGTAAATGGCAGGCCGCGGCATATCTCTCCCGGCCGAGGCCGGGTCCACACTTCCCTCCAAGACTGAAATTCGTGCGGATCAACATCGAATCTGCCCTGAGCGCATACTTTGTATAGCCGTGGTCATCGGTCTCATAATATGCGCCTGCGCCGCTTGAGTCGATCGCGCCGAAATTTGCCTGCACGCCAAGCGGTCGGGGAAGAGAGTCAAGCAGAGCCTCGAAATCGGCAAGCGTGTGGCACTGTCCAAGAGCCTGCGCCATGATGAAGCCCTCGCGGTCGACATAAGTCGCCGTATCGGGCGCGAGATTATACGACGCGGTATTCATGACCGCGAATCCGGCCGTGTTCACTCCGACCCATGCCTCGGCCAAAGCCGTATCGCTCGCGTTAAACAGCGCAATGAAGGGTAACCGGCCCGGACGCTCAACGCGTCTGACAAAGTTATGTTTGTGTGACGTGTCGCGATGTTTCCAGAGCAGGGTCTTGCCTGAGAGCGACGCTCCCGGACCGATTATGGCCGACGTGCATGCCAGGGCGGCGACTGCGCCGCCGATTGTTGCCATTGCGCAACAGAAAACACTCTTAAATTTCATAAACTGAGTCCTGAAACTTACTTATACATAAAAATAAATTGCATCCCCGGAATCAGAGATGCAATTCACTTATGAGTTTACTAAAAATTTTACTTGGCAAGCGATTCGCACTGAAGGCGACGGCCTTCGGCATTAACCGATGCGGCAAATTCGGGATAGTCTGTCTCGATGGTCTTGTAAACTTTGGCTGCATCGTTCCATTTTTCCATTGACATCAGGACAACGGCCTTCTTGTTCAGCAGATAGGGAACAAGTTGCGGATTGTTGTCGGCCTGCTTGATTGCCTTGTCGTATGCCTTGATGGCATCGGCGTTCTTGTCCAGGTTAACCAGGCAGTCGCCCTTGAGTGCGAGGGCGGTTGCGCCGATAACGTTGTCTGTGGCCTTATAGTCGCTGACATATTTCAGAGCGTCTTCATAATTGCCCTGACGGTAAAGAATGATGGCGGCGGAAAGTTTCGCGCGGTTACCGGCGTCAAAGCCATAGTTGTCGGCAACTTGCTGATAAGTGGCGAGCGCAAGCGAGTCGTTGTTCTGGAACAGGGCAATGCGGTCCGCTTCGCCGATTGCTTCATTGCCTTTCTCAATTGCAGGCTGACGATAGCCGAAGATGTAGGCGATAGTGCCGATGACTACGAGAGCAATCACGATTGACGCCCACATCATGATTGAGCGTACTTTCTTGTCGGTTTTCACCTCGCTGTTTTCTGCGGGGAGAATCGGTTCTTTAATTTCTTCGTTTGCAGACATATTGTGCTATTATTGTTATTCTAAAGCGCAAAGTTACGCAATTTCCCCTCAATCCGCAAATTTTTCTGCATTTTCCTCGCTTTTTTCCCACGGCTCTTTCATTTAAGCACAAAATAACGTCAATAGCACCCTTTCCCAATTCAGTGTGTCCCGGAGTCTTAGACATAACGGACAGCGGAAAATGCTTCTGTGTCAAAACAATGTTACTGTCAGATAATTATTACTAAAAGTCAATGAAATTTAACCGGTTTGCGGAACTTTTTACTAATTTTGCGGTTACTATTGTAGACACGTTTCAATTCATCGTTTTATGACCGACGTTCAAGAGCAATCCCCGAAGCCCGAAAAGAACCGCCGCCGTCGGTGGTGGCGTCTGTTGTGGCTGATTCCGCTGGTGCCGCTGGTGCTGGTGGTTGTCGTCGTTGGCCTGCTCTATGTTCCCGGGGTCTTGAATAGGGTTGCAACATGGGTTCTCCCCTCTGTCGAGGAGTCGACGGGAATGCACGTGGAATTTGTAGACATGCGTCTGCGTTTCCCGCTGACCCTCAGCCTCAGCGATGCGTTGGTCACTCAGCGCGGCGACACGATGCTCACTCTGAGTCGCGCCGATGTTGCCGTCAATCCTATGGCTTTGATTGCCGGCGACGTGAGTGTCAGCGACGCCGTTGTCCGCAATGCGTTCTATCAGATGGGAGGTCCGGATTCGCTCTATGTCGGCGTCTCTGTCGACTCAATCGGTGCAGCGGCGGTCATGGACCTTGCTTTCAGCAAAATCAACGTGAAGCATGCCGACCTGGACGGCGCGCGCGTCCGGCTGCTGATGGGCAACGACTCAACGGAATCGCCGAAGGACTCCACGGCCACAAAGCCGTTGATGATTACTTCCGGACCGCTGTCGCTTCGCAATGTCGACTATCGGATGTCAATGGCCTCGACCGGTGACACAATTGCCGCTTTTGTCTCCGAAGCGACACTCTCTGACGGCCGGTTGCTCGTTGCCGATACAATTGACATTAACGCAGGGGTGGTCCGGATGGCGCTTTCACGCGCCCTGTATGGCAAAATCGGGGCTGAACCGCTTCCGGGTCTTGATTTGAACTGGCTTGAAATTTCCAATGCACAGGCGCGGGTCGACTCTTTCGCCATGCGCGGCACGGCATTGAGCGTACCTCTTCGGAGTCTGTCGCTGACCGAGCGCTGCGGCCTGACTCTCAGTGGTTCAGGACTGTTTGAGATGGACTCGACCATGTTGGCCGCCCGTGGCTTCAAGATTCAGGCCAATAATACCGCTCTGACGTTAGATGCACGCATGGGCCTTGATTCCGTTCCGGCCAGGGCGCCGCTGAAGGTGAGCGCCGCGGCCTCTGTGATGCCCGCCGACGTTGCTCTGGCAATGCCTGCGCTGCTGCCCGTGATGGCGACTTTGCCAAAGAACCTGCCGCTGAGCCTCGCAGTCAATGCGCGCGGCTCCATGGCTGAACTGCGGGTCGATACGATTTCGGCATCTATGGAGCGCATTTTCTTGCTCAGGGGGTCAGCCGACGTTGCCGATTTCACTGACCTGAAGAATCTGCGTGCCGACGCAACCCTGACGGGGTCAATGACGAATCCCGCGCCTGTCAATGCGATGCTCCCAAAGGATTCAGGCCTCCGTATTCCCCCGATTGCGCTCAACGCAACGGCCCATGCCGCCGGCTCGGACTATTCGGCCAACCTGACGGCGCGTACCGGCTCCGGACGCTTGGCTCTGAAGGGCGCTCTGAGCGGCTCGGCGCCGGCCTATAAGGCTGATCTGCGCCTCGACTCATTTCCCGTCAGTGCCTTTATGCCGGACCTTGGAATCGGCACGGTCAGCGGTTCTGTAAAGGCCTCCGGTCGCGGATTTAACCCGATGGCGCGCGGCGCCCGCCTGAACGCCGATGTTGCAATACGCTCGCTGCTCTACAAGGGCAATCACCTCGGCGGACTTAATCTGACTGCCGCTCTCGACACGTCGCTACTGACCGCACGCCTTGTTTCGACCATGGCGCCGGCCCGCGCCAGGATTGACCTCAGCGGCCATCTGCGCCCCGAAATTATTGACTGGAATCTTGACGGCGACATCCGGAGGCTTGACCTGCGCGCCCTGAATATGACCGACTCCATTATGGAAGGCTCCTTGAAGTTGGTTTCGTGTGGCTATATGATTCCGCGCGAGGATTCGATTCATGGCTCTGCCTTAATTCGCAACCTTGATTTCAAGTATGGTCAGGTCCACTTGCTGACCGACTCGCTCGGGCTGGAACTTCTGACCGGCAGGTTCGACACTGAGGCCCGGGCCGGCAATCGCGGTCTGGACCTGAAATTCAAGGCGGCTGAGTCGCTTGCCGGACTCGGAGCCAAGTTCGGTGACGCTGCGGCCCTGGCTCAGAAAATGTTCGCGTCGCGCATTGTCTATGCCGACTCGCTCGCCGACGCTTTGCCGCCCTTCCGTCTTGACCTGACCGCCGGCCCTGACAATCTGATTAACGACTACCTGCAAACAAGCAAAATCAGCTTTGGCAATCTCGACTTCACTGCGAGTCGCGACTCAACGATTCATCTGAACGCGCGAATGCTCGGCCTCCGCTCCGGCGAGTCGCTCCGCATTGACACAATCTCGGCCGTCATTCACCAGAACGGACCGGCGCTTGCGTTAGACATTGACATGGACAACCGTCCGGGAACGTTCGACGAGTTCGCCCATGTCTGTCTTGCCGGAAAATGGGATCGCAATCGCGGCGACTTCAACCTTAAACAGACAAATATTCAGGGCAAGACCGGCTATGCAATCGGTTTTGGCGTTTACAGTGCCGACTCCGTCATCTCCCTGACGGTTAATCCGCTGAATCCGGTGATTGCATATAAGAACTGGACCGTAAACGCCGGCAATTACATCGCGTTCGATACGTCGACGAAGCGCCTGCAGGCCAATCTGGTTGCTGAAGGCTCCGACTCGCGTCTGCAACTGTATTCACAGATTCGCGCGGCCTCTGATTCGCTGTCGGCCGCTTCTGCCACTGACGACCTGATGCTCAGGGTTGACAATGTCCACCTTCAGGACTGGCTCAAAATCAATCCATTCGCGCCGCCGATTGCCGGCGATGCGTCGGCCTATATCAAATTGCGTGCGGGCAATTCGTCGCTGAACGGTCTTGGCACTCTGAGTCTTGAAAACCTCACATACGGCAAACAGAAAGTGGGAGACATTGACCTGGACCTCGACGTTATGACGGACCGCTCCGGATTTATCAACGCGGAGGTCAGCATGGACATTGACGGCAAGGAGGCCCTGACGGCCCACGGCGTCATGAACGATACGACGCGCACCGAGCCTATGGTCGTTGACCTGCGGGTGACGGAGTTGCCGCTACGAATTGCAAATCCATTCCTGCCTCGCGAGTATGCGGCCCTCAGCGGCGTCCTGAATGGCCGGATGAGCGTAACGGGTAAACTGAACGCACCGGTGCTGAACGGGGCCTTGAATTTCCATGAAGCCAAGGTGAAGGTTGGCATGATCGGTTCGTCGTTCGCGTTCGATTCGCTGGCCGTCCCGGTCGACAGCAACGTGGTGCGTTTCAATAAGTTCGCAATACGTGGCTCAAATGCCAACCCGCTGTTCATAAACGGCAGTGTTGACCTGCGTGATTTCGCCGCTCCGAGGCTCAACCTGGCGCTGGACGCAAACAACATGCAGATCATCAACTCCAAGAAGGCCAAGAACGTCAACATCTACGGTCGTGCGTTCATTAATCTTGACGCGAAGGTACGCGGCTCAATGCGTTTCCTGGACGTTGATGCGTCGCTTGCGCTGCTTCCGCAGACCAACGTGACTTATATGGTCGAGTCGGCCGGCGCATCTGCCATCGGCCTCCAGAGCGATAACGATATGGTTCGCTTCGTAAACTTTGCTGATACTGCGGCAACAATCAAGGTTGACACCATTGCCGCTCCGTCAATGATGATGAGCCTCAACGCTCTTGTCGACATACGCCAGGGGTCGACCCTCACGGTTGACCTGAGCGCCGACGGCCAGAACCGCGCCCAGATTAAGGGTGAGGGCCTTCTGGACTATTCGATGAGTCCGTCTCAGCCTGACGGTCGACTGACGGGCCGATTCACGATTAATTCCGGATTCTTCCGCTATTCGCTGCCGATTATCTCCGAAAAGAACTTCTCGTTTAACCAGGGCAGCTATGTTGCTTTCAACGGTCCGATAATGAATCCGACGCTCAACATCCACGCTACGGACGACATTAAGGCCAACGTGACGCGATCGGGCGAAAATTCGCGCCTGGTGGTGTTCAATGTGCTGCTTGGAGTGACCGGAACTCTCGAACGCATGGACGTTGCGTTCGACCTGGAAACGAACGATGACATAACCGTGCAGAATGAACTGCGTTCCATGAGTGCCACCCAGCGTGCCAATCAGGCAATGAATCTCCTGCTCTACGGCGTCTACACCGGCCAAGGCTCAACGGGCAACGCCAATCTCAGCGGCAATGCCCTCTATGGCTTCCTTACCTCGCAGCTCAACACCTGGGCTGCAAATACAATCAAGGGTGTGGACCTCAGTTTCGGCATGGACCAGTATGACCGTACGCGCGACGGCGCGACCTCCACTTCCACTCAGTACAGTTATCAGCTGTCGAAGTCGCTCTTTAACGACCGATTTAAAATCGTTGTGGGGGGAAATTATTCCACTGATGCCAATCCTGAGGAGAATCTGGCGCAGAACCTGGTCAGCGACATATCGTTCGAATATCTGCTGAACGATGCCGGCTCGATGTATGTCCGCCTGTTCCGCCACACGGGCTATGAGTCAATCCTTGAGGGTGAAGTGACCCAGACCGGTGTCGGCTTCGTGATGCGCCGCAAGGTGAGCCGCCTTGGCGACCTGTTTATTTTCCGCAAAAACAAGAAGAACAAATGATGCGCGCTCTGAAATACATCTGCCTGATTCTGCCGCTTTTGCTTGCAGGCTGTTCGACGACGAAGCGAATTGCCTCGGACGATGCCCTCTATGACGGCATGAAACTCAAAATCGAGGGGGAACCCGGCGAGAAAGTGGCCGGGGGACTGAAAAGCGAAATCTCAAAGTCGGTCAGCGTCAAACCGAACAATCCGTGGCCGATGACGAACGTGCGCAATCCATTCCCGATCGGCCTCTGGATCTGGAACCACTGGAGCGGGCATAAGCATGGATTCAAGCATTGGGTCTATGAGAAGTGGGCGTCGGAGCCGGTGCTGATCAGCGACGTGAGGCCCGACCTGCGCACGCGGATGATTGACCAGGTGCTGCACAATAACGGCTATTTCCACAGTTCTGTGGACTATAAACTGACACATGGCCGCAACCGCAAAATCGAAACCGTCACTTACACGGTCAAGACCGGTCCGGCTTTCCTGCTTGACACCATTGAGCTGCTGCCTGACACGAACCATCTTGCTCACCTCATTGACTCCGTTGCGCTGAGGATTCCTTATCTCCGCCCCGGAAGCCGTTACAGCGTCGATTCGCTTGCAAGTGTGCGCACTAAGATTGCCCAGACCCTGCGTAACCGCGGTTACTATTATTTCTCGCCGGAGTTCATAGAGTATCTCGCCGATTCGATTCAGAATCCGGGGAAAATAGCGCTGAGGATGACCGTGGCGTCCAATCTTCCTGCGCCGGCCCTGCGGCGTTACAGGACCGGTAAGGTCACGATGATTGTGCGTCGTGCCGGCAACGAACCCGGCACTCCTGACACCTTCCGGACCGAGCGCGGGGCAACTCTTGTCCGCTTCATGCCGAGCCGCTTCCGCAACGGCCTGGTCGATGAGTGCATAGTTACCCGTCCGGGACGCCGCCTGACGCTCCGGGGAATCAACAACACGCAGACGCGCCTGAGCCGCCTCGGCATTTTCAGCAATATCGACATCAGCGTGCAGCCGACCGACAGCACTGCGCTTCGCCGCGGGTCGGATGTGCTGGATGTTACAGTCGACTGTACGCTCGACGTGCCGCTGGAGGCTCGTCTGGAGGCTAACGTCTCGTCTAAGTCCAATTCATATCTCGGCCCGGGGTTGCTCTTCGGAGTTACCAACCGCAACATATTCGGCGGCGGCGAGCAACTCAGCGTGACGCTGACAGGAACTTACGAGTGGCAGACCGGTCGCCGGCGGTCGTCGGTGTTCAACTCTTACGAAATCGGTCTGCAAGGCTCGCTGGCGTTCCCGCGCCTGCTGGCGCCGAAGTTCCTGCCGCGCCTGCGCCGCGACCTGAGCTGGACGCGCATAACCCTCAACGCCGATTTGCTTAACCGTCCCCACTATTTCCGCATGGCGCAGTTCAACGCCTCGTACTCCTACGACTGGAATCCGACCCGTTATTCCTCGAACACGCTGACCCTGCTGAAGATGACTTACACGAATCTGCTGCACACAACCACGGAGTTCGACTCCATTATGGACGCCAACCGCGCGATTGCCGAGAGTTTCCGCTCGCAGTTCGTGCCGCAGATAATGTACACTTACAACTATGACCGCATGTTCGGCGGAATGAACTCTCTTAGCTGGACAGCAACGGCTCAGGAGGCGGGCGGCGTTTTCTGCGGATTATGGCGACTTGCGGGCCGGAAGCATGAGAAGCAGATGTTTGGTATTCCGATTTCGCAGTTCTTCAAGATTTCAGGACAGTTGGTCTACGGACGACGGCTGGGCTATTCGGATATCTGGCTTTACGGACGCGTGGCTTCCGGTGTTGCCCACGCCTACGGCAATTCGGCTCAGGTCCCTTATGCCGAGCAGTTTTGGGTTGGAGGCGCCAATTCAATCCGCGCGTTCACGGTGCGTTCGCTCGGCCCCGGCTCTTATCGGCCGAAGGCTGACCGCAATGGCAATTATTTCGACCAGACCGGCACGTTCAAGTTTGAGGCGAACGTTGAGTTGCGATTTCCGATTTTCGGACCGCTTCATGGTGCGGTCTTCCTTGATGCCGGTAATGTCTGGCTGCTGAAGGATGACCCCGAACGTCCCGGCGGCAAGTTGAGGACCAAGACCTTCGGCCGCGACCTTGCGCTCGGTACCGGTGCCGGCCTCCGCGTCGATATCGGGATGCTCGTGATTCGCGGCGACCTCGGCATAGGCATCCATGCCCCTTATGCAACGTCACACCGAGGGTATTATAATATGACTTCCTTCAAGAACTCCCTGGCCTTCCATCTGGCAATCGGATACCCCTTCTGAACGTGCGGACTGCGGGACCTTACTTTTTAAATCTCAGAAGGTTGCGGGGATGGGACTGGCGCAGAGCGTAGGCGGCGATGGCGCGGGTCATGACCATGTCGTCGTGCATGCCGTCCGGGGCGCCCATTGAGCCGCCGGGACGACGGGCATAGGCGGCAAGTTCTTCGAGGGCGGCGGAGGACCGCTCAATCAGTTTGCCGTCGCGCATGAGAGCCATGAGATCGGCAATGGCCGCTGATTTCGTGGCCACGTTGGTGTGGAATCCGTAGCGGACCTCCTGGCGTCCGTCAGCACTTTCGTAGCAGACGCGCTGGTAGAGGTTGCGATAGCCTGAGGCGGCTATGCGCTCGAGGACGCCGAGCGACTGGCTTTCGAGGGTGTTGCTCTCAATGACGAGCAGTGCGTCATGGTAATGCCGTCCAAGTGCAAGAGCGATGCGCCCGAGAATGTCATGGTCGACGTGTCCGCGCCACTGCGCGGCCAGTTCCAGGCGTCCGTCGCGCCGGGTGTCGAAAACGGCGATTACGCTCCAGTCTGCGCCGCTCCAGCGGCCGCCGACGTCAACGGTCACAATGTAGGCGGGCTTTACGCCAAGTTCGGTTTCCGGACATGGGTCGGCCCAGACTTCCAGCGCTGCTCCGGGAGCGTTGAAGAATTCTTCGCGCTCCGGGTTGAAGTCCATTGTGCGGACTGCGGGGGTGATTTGGGTGCGCATCGCTTCGATGAAGGCCGCGGGAAAGACGCAGACCTGCGATGCGGCGAAGGCTTCGGCCTGTGTCGAAGGATATTCGGCGGTCATCTGGTCATGCGAGGGGTATTCGCGGCTTTTGTTGTGGTACCAGTTGATCTGTTCGTCATCCAGACTGAACTGTTCCTTGATGCGGCGTTCATAGTCGGTCAGCGATGCATCCAGGGCTTCAGGGCTGACAGTAAGCTCCTCGCGATACATTTCGATTTCATGCCAGGCAACGAATACGGGTGTCTTGTCCGATTCGCTGGCAACGGCGCGGACCCATTCGCGATGAAAGAAGTTGCCGACGCCGTTTGCGGTGCTTTCCATCACAATCATTGACAGCGGAACGCGCGGAACCGAGCCGCAGATTGCCCGAACCAGGTCAGACGCTTTCTTTCCGGGGGTGTCGGCCCAGAAAGCGACCTCGCTCAGGTGTGCCATCGAGTAGTCGGCGCCGCGTGCGGCATCGACATTTTCGGCGGAGCATACTGAGATTCGGCATCCGCGACCCGCAAGCAGCCTGACCGAGCGCATACCCTCGTAAGGAACAAGCTTCACTCCCTCAGGAAGCCGTCCGGCGGGGTAATTATCGACCAGTTGCGAGTAGAGTCCGCGGATTGTAGTCGACGCATCCTTGAAATGCGCACAAATCAGCGAATGCCAGTTTTCGGTGTGATAGAGCTGAATCCAGGCCATATAGAGCAGAATGAGGGTTGACCCTCCCCACTGGCGAGCCTTTAGCAGAATGAGGCGTATCGGCTTTCCTGCAAGCCGCTGTCGCTCCATTAATGCCAAAACTTTGCGCTGGGGGCCATTGAGTTCCCAACAGACAAGTTGCCCCGTCATTTTATGGCGGATTCTGACACATTCGCGCGCCCAGCGCACGAAATCTTTTTGATAAACAGACTCTAAACTCTCCATTCGGGTGCAAAGTTACGCACCCGTAGCCCGGAGTGAGCGTATTTTTTGTCTTTTCTGCGAAAAAAAGATTGATGTCAGGCGGGGAGGAGGGAGAGGAGATGGGCGCGGAGGCGCTCCCAGGGAATGTAGGTCAGTCCGTCGATTGCGACGGGACGCTCGTTGAGGTCCAGACGGACATAATGGCGTCCGGATGCGGGGCTGCGGAAGAGAATCATCTGGAGGTTGGAGGCCATCGGCACGACATGCCAGGTCTGCCAGTGGGCGCTGACTGTGTCGAAGTAGTGGGTCAGATAGTAGCAGTCAGGCAGTCGCATCAGAGATAGCAGCGGCATCAGGGTCTCGGCGTGGCCGAAGCGCAGTCGGACGGTCTCGGTTGAGCGTCCGGCAATGAAGTCGTCGGTTGACCGGATAAGGTCAAGCAGCAGCGGCGCGGCAATGTCAGCCGGGAGGGTTGAGACGGTCGATGAGGTGCGGCTGAGATATTGTCGCAGGTTGTCGATCTGCCACAGGCGGTTCATCTCGTCTGCTGTCAGCAGATTCATTGAGGTCAGAGGCAGTCCCATTGCCGACTGCGATGAGAGGCAGTAGTAGAGGTCGGCGTCGAACTTTTCAGGGTCGAGGTTTTCGGGCAAGGAGCGAAAGACGCGGTCGGTCAGTCTCGCGCCGGGAGTTGTTTTCGACGTGAACTCGTCAAGAACGGTTTTGTAAGGTTTCTCGGCCGCCCAGCGGACATAGGCCGAGTCTGTCTGGAAAAAGCGCATGAGTCTGTTGAACTGACGTCCGGATTGAGTGCGGACCGAGCCGAGTCCGCTCTGGAATCTGCGCACGGTTGATGTGAAGGCGTCCATTGAGGCAACACAGCGTCCGACGTAGCTACTGATTGCGGAGATATTCTGGCCGATTACCAACTGGGGGTAAGCCAGGCAGAGCCGACGTGCAATTCCGCGCTGTTCGGCCTGGCCGAGCGAGTCAAGGTCGCCCCAGCGGCCGTCAGTCACGTTGACGGCATTGTTGACGGATGAGAGAACTTTTTCGCCGAAGGGGGTAAGGTCGGCATTGGTCATTGCGTCAGTGATGTCGGCAAATCGCTTTGGCGCCGTGGCGTAGCGTGCGCCGTGGCGTCCGACGTGGTTAATCATGACCGCAACGAGCGAGTCAGGGGCTGCGACTATTGAGTCCGGTTCAGGATAGGGGCGGCGGCTGCCTTGGCAGAGTTCGGCGGGAAGCATTTGGGCGCCTGCAAGGAGAGGGAGCAGAGCCGGAATGAGGAGAAAAATCTTACGCATAACGGTTTTTCGGGTTATCAGATTATTATTAAAGTCATTAAGGATGCTAAGACCATTGAATTGGCCTTTCGCTCCTTAATGACTTTTTTTATTGTGAGTTGAAACGGTTATTTTTCAGCGACGAGCTTGACAATCTCGACGATGACTTCAGCTGCTTTTTCCATGCTGCGGACGGGAACGAATTCGTAGCGTCCGTGGAAGTTGAGACCTCCGGCAAAGATGTTGGGGCAGGGTAGACCCTTGAAGCTGAGCTGAGCGCCGTCTGTGCCGCCGCGAATGGGTACGACTTTCGGGGTCAGGCCGGCGTTCTTCATTGCCTGTTCGGCGATGTCGACGATGTAGCTGACGGGTTCGACTTTTTCGCGCATGTTGTAATACTGGTCTTTGATTTCCAGCGAAGCGCAGCCGGGGAATTCCTTGTTTATTTTTCGCACGAGGTGTTCAAACTCCTTTTTGCGGCGTTCGAAGCGGTCGCGGTCAAAGTCACGGATTATGTAGGTCAGCTCGGTTTTCTCAACCGTCCCCTGCATGCCGACGAGGTGGTAGAATCCCTCGTATCCCTCGGTGTGTTCCGGGGTTTCCCAGCGGGGCAGCATGATTGCAAACTGGGTTGCGACGCGCAGCGAGTTGATCATCTTGTGTTTGGCATAGCCGGGATGGACGTTGCGTCCGATGAAGGTGATTTTGGCGCTTGCGGCGTTGAAGTTTTCATATTCCAGTTCGCCGATTTCGCCGCCGTCCATTGTGTAGGCCCAGTCACAGCCAAACTGCTCGACGTTGAAGCGGTGCGCTCCGCGACCAATCTCTTCGTCAGGGTTGAAGGCAATGCGAATTTTGCCGTGTTTGATTTCGGGGTTGGCCTGGAGGAACTCGATGGCTGCCATGATTTCGGCGATTCCGGCTTTGTCGTCAGCCCCGAGAAGAGTTGTTCCGTCAGTGACAACGAGGTCCTGGCCGACGTAATGGTCAAGCTCGGGGAACTCGCGCGGGGAAAGGACAATCGCTTTCTCGCTGTTAAGCACTATGTCGCCTCCGGGATAGGCGCTGACAATGCGGGGGTTGACGTGGCGGCCGCTCATGTCGGGGCTGGTGTCCAGGTGGGCGATGAAACCGACGGTCGGCAGTGGTTTGTCAGTGTTGGCGGGGAGAGTTGCCATCAGGTAGCCGTTTTCGTCGAGAGAAATCTCGGTCAGGCCCATTTCGGCGACTCTTTCCTTCAGATACTCGGCAAACTTGTACTGTCCGGGAGTTGAAGGCCACATGTTGGTGAGTTCGTCACTTTGAGTGTCGAACTTCACATAGTCAAGAAATCTGTCAAGTACGTTCATTGCTCAATCAGAGACCGAGTTTAGCTTTGACGGCGTCGGTGATGTCAGTAACGTCTGAGCCGACATAGAGGGCAAGCCCGTTGGGGTATACCATCGTGTAGCCACCTTCGGCGCCTACGCTCTTGATTGCGTTGAGGAGCTTTTCCTGGACGGGCTGGAGCAGCTGCATGTGCTGGCGCTCGAGGTCCTGCTGGGCCTGCTGCTGGAAACGCTGTGCCTTTTCGGCGATTTCCTGGATTTCCTGCTGGCGGCGTTCTTTGATGCTCTCAGGGGTGTCGGCGGGCAGCGCCTGATATTCGGCATATTTCTTGTCGATTTCTTCGCGGAGCTTGTCGAACTCGGACTGGAAAGTGGCAGATGCCTGCTGCACTTTCTCTTCGGCAGCCTTTGTTTCCGGCATTACCTGCATGATTGCTTCTGCGTCAACAACGGCAAATTTCTGCGCGAATGCCATAGAGGGAAGGGCGATGGCGAGTGCCACGAGGATTTTCTTAATCATAGTTTTTTAGAGTCTGTTAAGTTTGTTTTGTTAGTTATATTTTAAATTTTTAATTCTGTATACTTAAGTTTTTTTATTTACTGTAGCCGAGTTTGTCCAGGACTTCGTTTGAGATGTCGATTCGGGGCGATGCGAAGACGATATTGGCCGATGATGCGCGGTCAAAGACACACTGATAGCCCTTTTCGTCGGAAATCTTTTTAATGGCGTTGTAGATTTCGTCCTGGATTGGCTGCATGAGGGTCTGGCGCTTCTGATAGAGTTCGCCTTCCGGGCCGAAGTATTTATATTTGAGTTCGGTTGCGGCCTTTTCGCTGTTTAAAATTTCCTGTTCCTTTGCTTTTTTCTGTTCGTCGGTCAGGAAAACCATGTCGCTCTGATAGTTTTTGTAGAGGTTTTCGGCCTCGGCGGCTTTGGCTTCGACTTCTTTCTGCCAGCGCTGTGAAAGCTGGTTCAGCTGTTCGTTTGCCATTTCATACTGAGGGTAGTTCTTGAGGATATATTCCATGTCAACCAGGGCAAACTTCTGGGCAGAGGCTCCGGCGGCACATCCGAGTGCGAGCAGAAGCATGATAAGAATTTTTTTCATAATCTTCAGTTTTATTTTATAGGTTAATAACGAAAATCGGGGAGCTGTTATTATTTAAGACAATTTCGGGCGGAAAAGGTTTAGAATTCCTGGCCGAGAACGAAGTGGAAGTGGCTTCCGCCGATTTTGTTGTTGACAATGTCGCGGTCGAAACCGTAGCCCCAGTCAATGCCGAGCATTCCGACCATCGGGAGGAACACGCGCAGACCGACGCCTGCCGAGCGCTTCAGGGCGAAGGGGTTGAAGTCCTTGATGTCGTTCCAGGCGTTGCCGGCTTCGGCGAAGGCGAGGCCGTAGATGGTCGTTGTCGGTTGCAGGAGGAAGGGGAAGTGGACTTCGACGCCGAAGCGGGTGTAGGCGTATGAGGGTTTGTTGTAGGGGGTCAGTGAGCCGTTTTCGTAGCCGCGCAGGGCGATTGTTTCGGTTGCATAGGTGTAAGAACCTGACATGCCGTCACCGCCGACGTAGAAGGTTTCGAACGGAGATTTGACATACTTGTTCCATGATCCGATGAGTCCGAAGTCGGCTCGGGTCATCAGAACGAGCGTATATTTACCTTCGGGGTTGGTCAGCGGGGTGTATGTCTTGGAGTGGAAGCGGAGTTTCCAATATTCAATCCATTTGTAGCGTTCGTGCTTGGCGGCGTCGGTGTCTTCCTCGGACAGCTTCTTCCAGTCGGTTCCGGGCATGAAGAGCGAGGCCGGGGGGGTCATCTGGAGCGAGAGTTGGAATGAGGAGCCGCGACGGGTATAGAGGGGGTTGTCAATGCTGTTGCGAGCAAGTGTCAGGCCCAGGACGAGGGAGTTTGACGCGCCGTTCTCCATATAGTAGAGATAGGGCCAGTTTTTCAGACCATAGTAGTTATAGGTCAGGTCGGCGTTAAAGGTGAAATAGTCGTCGGGCCAATTGAGGCGTTTGCCGAATCCAACGGTCAGGCCGGCCATCTGGAGCCACTGGTTGGGGTCGTAGGCGTCCTGATAGAAGTAGTTGCTGTCGCCGTAGCCATAGCCGTAGTTGCCGTAGTAGTTGCTGTAGCCGTACTGATTGAGGTAGTTTTGATAGTTTTTGCCGTAGAAGCGGCTGTTGACGCCGGTCTGCCGGCTATAAAACGCGGTTACAGAGAGCGAGTTGGGGCGTTTGCCGCCGAACCAGGGGTCGAGAAAGCTGACCTGGTAGGCCTGATAGTAACGGGCATTGGTTTGCACGCTGAGGGAGAATGTCTGGCCGTCGCCCTGGGGAATGAGTCCCTTATATGTCGAGGGATGGAAGAGGTTGCGGATTGAGAAGTTTGTGAATTTCAGTCCGACTTTGCCGATAAGGCCGGTCTGTCCCCATCCGAGCGAGAGTTCAATCTGGTCGTTGGCTTTGGAGACGAGGTTCCAGTTGATGTCGACGGTGCCGTCATCAGTGTTCGGCTGGACATCCGGGTTGACGCTTTCCGGGTCGAAATGGCCCATCTGCATGATTTCGCGAGCGGAGCGCATCAGGTCGTCGCGGCTGAAGAGTTGTCCGGGCTTGGTACGGAGTTCGCGGCGGACAACTTTTTCGTACAGACGGTCGTTGCCGTTGATGTTGACGGCGTTGATTCGGGCCTGCGGACCTTCGACAACTCGCATTTCGAGGTCAATGGAGTCGCCGTCGATTGTGCGTTCGACTTCGTCAATATGCGAGAAGATGTATCCGTTGTTATAGTAGGCGTTTGCAACGGCGTCTTCGTCCTCGCGCAGGCGCTTGTTGAGGAGTTTCTGGTTGTAGACGTCGCCTCGCTTCATGTCGAGAGCCTGCTGGAGGCGGTCGCTTGGATAGACAGTGTTGCCAACCCAGTTAATGTCACGGATATAGTATTTTTTGCCTTCGTCAAGGTTGATGTAAATGTCGACTGACCCTTTCTCATTAGGCACGACGGAGTCAGAGATGATTGTTGCGTCGCGGTAGCCGTATTCGTTGTATTTGTCAAGGATTCGGTTGAGGTCGGCTTCATAGTCCGTGTCGGTAAACTTTTTCTGGCTGAAGAGTTTGATGAGGTCGGACTTCAGGTTTGTTTTCTTCATTGTGTTGCGCAGGGTGCGGTCACTGAAGACTTCGTTGCCGGTGAAGGTTATGGAGTTGACTTTCACCTTGTTCTGCTTGTCGACGATTATGTTGACAATCTGCTCGTTGGGTTCGCCGAGGGCGTCGACGAGCTGGATGTCAATCTTGGCGTTCTTGTAGCCTTTTCCGTCGTAGTATTCGCTGATTTTCGTCTTGATTTTGTTGACGAGGTCAGGCGAGATCTGATAGCCACGGGACAGGTGGAGCTTCTCAATGATATCGTCTTTCTCGTTCTTCTTCATGCCAATATAGTTAACCTCGTGGATTCGGGGTTGCTGTCGCAGGGCATATTCGAGCCAAACCTGGTTGCCGACGGTCTTGACGACGTTGATTTTAACAGTCGAGAAGAGTTTCTGGTTCATCAGGCGCTTGGCGGCGTTGGTTAGTTCAACGCCCGGCACTTCGATTCGGTCGCCAACCTTCAGGCCGGCGTAATTCTTGACGATTTCCGGCATGTAGTTCGGCGCGCCGGTCACTTCGATGCCTCCGATAGTGTATGTTTTCGGCATGGCGGTATAGATTACCTGTGGGGCCATGACCGTGTCGGACTGGGCGACCGCGGAGATGGCGCCGCCGAGCGCGAGGGTCATTATCAGGACTGAGCGTTTAAGCATTGCTGCGATGATAGCTGCTGGTTTCATTTCTGTTGAGAGGTAACTTGGTCGCCGGTAAGGCCGAAGCGGCGCTGGCGTTGCTGAAAGGTGATAATTGCGTCGATGAATTCTTTTTTGCCGAAGTCGGGCCAGAAGAGGGGAGAGAAGTAGAGTTCCGAGTAGGCGAGCTGCCATAGGAGATAATTCGAGATGCGGAAATCTCCTCCTGTTCGAATCAGCAGGTCGGGGTCCGGCATTTCGGGCGATGCCATTGCGGCGCTGACTGTTTCCGGGGTTATGTCGGCCGGATTAAGGCGTCCGGCGGCTACGTCGGCGGCAATTTTTCGGGTGGCCTCGGTGATTTCCCAGCGGCTGGAGTAACTGATTGCCAGGTTGAGCTGCAGGCCGGTGCAAGAGGCTGTGTCGGCCATGCACTGCCGGAGCATGCGGAGGGTCTCGTCGGGCAGCCGGTCAAGCTGGCCCATGATTGTCAGCCGGACGTTGTTTTTGATCAAATCAGGCGTTTCGCGGACAATCGCCATGCCGACGAGGGCCATCAGCGCGTTGACTTCCGTCCGGGGCCTATTCCAGTTTTCGGTGCTGAAGGTGTAGAGCGTCAGGTGTTTCACTCCCAGTTCAGAGGCAATCTCAGTGATGGCGCGCACGGTGTCGACTCCGCGCACGTGGCCTTCGCTGCGGTCAAGTCCGCGGGTCTTGGCCCAGCGTCCGTTGCCGTCCATGATTATTGCGACATGGGCGGGAATCCGGTTGGGGTCTATCTGGTTTCTCTTGTCTTCGAGACTCATTTTCGGGTTTATTGTGTTGTTAATCGACATAGTGGCAGGTCGAGCAGCGCTTGCCGAATTCGTAAGTCACGCTGAGCATCAGGCCGGAGTGCCAGTCGGTATTTTTGAGGAAACTGCTTTTGATTCCCTGAAGGTCGGAGAGATTGCCGTCGAGATGGTCGCCGAGGGTCTTGCTCACGCAGAACTCCAGCATCAGGTTCAGACGCTTGCGGGGCTTGAACTTGAAGCCGAAGGCCAGGGGGACGGAGCCTGTGACGTAAGTGCCGTTGGCTGATGCGAGACAGACGCCGAGGCCAACGCCGACGTATGGGGTCCAGCGGCGGAGTTTTTTGAATGTTTCGCCGATGCCATAGGGGAGGAAGTTGAACTCGACGCGTCCGCCGAGGTCGTAAATCGTCGAAGAGAATGATAAGGGAGTCTCGCCCGGCAGCCAGTTCTTGAAGTCGCCTGAGTTGCCGCGCAGAGACGCGGAGGTCAGGACTCCGCGGAAGGCCCAGCGGGCGTCGTCGAGCATGTAGCGGAAGCTGAGCTGGCCCGCAAAGCCGGGATGGCGGAACATGTTGCTCTCGTTTATGTCGCCGAGGTAGCCGCTCATGCCGAGTCCGATTCCGATGTCGAACTTGTAAGAGTCGGCGTCATCGGAGTTCCGGGCTTGGACATTGCCGGTCAGGGCGCTGAGCGTCAGCGACAAAAGGAGTATGTAGCGCCTGAGGAGGTTCACTGCAAGGGCTTGAATGTTAATCGGTTAAGGACTCCGGTCCAGAGTTGGTCATACAGTGAGCCGTCGCGGCTGTAGCCGCCGCTCAGAAGAATGAACGGGGCGTCCCAGCTGGTAATCGGGGCGGTTGCGCGCGAGTTGAAGGTTTTGTCTGCAAGCATGATCGATGCGCCGGAGCGGGGCGAGATTGCCTCAGGAAGCTGCATTGACTGTGACGCTTCGCGCCAGTTGACGCCGTTGTCGAGGCTGATATAAACCTTATTGTTCATGCCGTCGGCGGTTTTGCCGCCAAGGGCAATCCAGCAGCTATATTTCGTTATGATATAGAACTTGTTGTTGCCTGACCGATAGGTAAAGTAAGGGAAGAGAACAAATCCTTCCGCTTCGGGGAGGGCGTTGCGGCTGCTGAGTTGACCCCAATTGGCGCCGTCAAAGCCCCATGTGTCGCCACAGTAAGTACCGTCGGCTGCGATTCCGCCGATGAACATTGCCTGCGGGGCGATGAACCAGTCGTCAGAGTAGGCCCAGAGAGTCGAGGTTCCTCTGACGGGCATTCCGGAAGGAATTTCGCCTTCGAGCGAGGTAGAGGGATAGGCGGCCCATCGGTCGGTTCCCTTGGCTCCGATAATGTCGGTGTCGTAGCCGCCGTAGAGCCATGTCCAGCCGTCGGTCTCCGTGTCGGTCCATGTCAGGCCATTGGTGCTGCGGTAAAGTTTCTCGCCGCCTATTATATATAAGGCGTCGGAGGTTGCGGCAAGGGTCTCGATGCGGGCGTCGGCCGGCAGGGCGGCCGGGGCAAAGGTCCATGAGCCGAAAAGCGGGCTGGCCGACGTGGCCATGCAGGCGTCACCGGCCGCATTGCGCGTCAGCGTGAAGTACGTGTCGCCGAGTTGCACTGACTTTTCCTCAATGGGGCGCGGCGACAGGTCAGATTGCAGGCGCGAGTTCTGCGCATTCCATTGGAGCGAGTCGGCGTTCACCTTGTGGACGTTGACGTTTACCGTATATACTCTCTCCTCCAGGCCCGAGGCGGAGCTGACACGGAGCATCACGCTGCCACGGCTGAAATTGATTGAGTCGTTCGGATTCTTCAGGTAGTTGATAATCGTGTCCTGGCCGTCATATCGGCTCGGCATGATGATTTCGACGCTTTTGGCCGATGACGGTGCGCTGATTGTTACCTGAAGTTTGCGCACGTCTGTGCCTTCAGGAAGAGAATCGGCGTTGAAAATGTGAGCTTTGACCTGGTCGATGCTGAAGAATACAGAGTCAAGGCCTACGAGAAGTTTATAGTTTGATTTGAGCGAGAAACCCGTGACGATTGTCGACGCCGAACCGACGTCGGCCAGAGATGTGTCGTCTTCGTCGTCGGACGAATTCTTGTTACATGCCGTCAGCAGTCCGCCGACGAGCAGACCCGATATGATGAACTTCGCGAATCGTAATTTCATTATTTTCTAACTTAGGATAAAGTATATCAACGTGCAAAATTACAAAGATTTCCGCAAATTTCCATCCCACCATTCAATTTTATAAGTTTTTAACCAAAAAAATTGGCTGAAAATCGCTAAATTTGCAGTCAATGGAACTGATTGAACAGATTGAAGGAGTTGACGACCGCTTTGCGGAGGTGTCGACTCTGATTACAGACCCGGAGGTGATTGCTGACCGCAAGCGCTACGTCGAACTCACCCGCGAGTATAAACATCTGGAAACCCTTAAGGGGGCGGTCGGACGCTATCGGCGCGCCCTGGCCAACCGCGACGAGGCGCGCGAGCTGGTTGAGGGTGAATCCGACTCGGATTTGCGTGCGTTGGCCCGTGAAGAACTTGAGACACAGACTGCTCTGATTGGAGAGATTGAGGAGGAACTGAAGCGTTTGTTGATTCCTGTTGACCCTGAAGACGGCAAAAACGCGATTCTCGAAATTCGCGCCGGCACCGGCGGCGACGAGGCCGCACTCTTTGCAGGCGACCTGACGAAGATGTATCTGAAATTCTGCGAGTCGAAGGGCTGGAAGGTGACCGTCAGCTCTGAAAGCGAGGGCGCCATGGGCGGTTTCAAGGAAATTGTCCTTGCAGTGAGCGGAGAGGATGTCTACGGCACTCTGAAGTATGAGAGCGGAGTTCATCGCGTTCAGCGTGTGCCTGCCACCGAGACGCAGGGCCGCGTCCACACGTCGGCGGCTACCGTGGCCGTGCTGCCCGAGGCCGAGGAGTTCGACGTTGAAATCAATGAAGGCGAAATCAAGTGGGACACGTTCCGTTCCGGTGGCGCCGGCGGCCAGAATGTCAATAAGGTTGAGTCAGGAGTCCGGTTGCGTTATATGTGGCGGAATCCGCTGACGGGTCAAAGCGAGGAAATTCTGATTGAGTGTACGGAAACGCGTGACCAGCCGAAAAACAAGGAGCGTGCGTTGAGCCGCCTGCGCACGTTCATATATGACCGCGAACATAAGAAGTATCTCGATGACATTGCTTCGCGGCGCAAGACTCTTGTTTCCACGGGCGATCGCTCGGCTAAAATCCGCACCTATAATTTTCCGCAAGGTCGCATAACTGACCATCGGATCAACTATACGGTCTATAACCTTCCGGGCGTCCTCGGCGGCGACTTGACTGACCTGATTGACCATCTTGCCGTTGCCGAACGCGACCTCAAATCATGATGTCGCAAAGCCTTAGTTGTAACCCGCGCCTTTGCAAGGATGGCTTTGGTTCAGGCTCTTGCTGATTGGGGCGCGGAGGCTTTGAGAGGCAGGAGGATTATGAGGAAGGTAAGGATTTCGGACAGGGGAATGGCTCCCCAGATGCCCCAGCCGGGAACCAGTGAGGGCATGAGGAAGAATAGAGGCACCAGAATCACGATTCCACGCAAAAGGGTATAGGCCATCGCGAGAGAGGCGCGGCCGAGACTCTGGCAGAATCCGATGTAGGCGATATTGAGTGAGAAAAACACGGCACATGCCGAAAACATCGGCAAGCCTCCTGCTGCCAGCATTCCGGCCGGTGAATCAAGCGGAATAAAGAGGTTTACAATCCATTTCGAGCCAAGGGATATGCCGGCGAATATCACCAATCCGCAATAAAACGCAATGCGCCGGCTCATTCTGAAGGCCTCCATTACGCGTTCCTGCTGTCTGATGCCTGCATTGTAGCTGATTATCGGCTGGGCCGATTGGGCAACGGCGTTGCTCATCATGAAAATCAAAGGGAAAAGGTAACATGCAATGCTATAAGCGGCTACGCCCGTATCGCCAAAGTCACGCATGAATATATAATTGCCCGTCAGCATCATGACTGACATGGCTATTTCCGTCACAAAGGCCGATGAACCGATTGCAGTTACCCGCTGAAGATGCCGCCAGATGTCGCTCAGGTCAAACTTGAGTTTAATGATATAAGAAAAGCGAAAATATGCCAGGGCCATCACGCCTCCGACGGCAATGCTCCCCATCGTCGCAATGGCGGCGCCTTTAACGCCCATTCCCAGCGGGAAAATCAGGATGTAATCGCCGATGATGTTCAGAACCGCAGGAATAATGTTTATCAACATCGCATACTTCGGCGAGCCGTCAAGTCGGATAACCATCATGCCGATGCTGCTCCAGGAAATGAACAGAGCGGCCGGAAGAATCCATCTCAGATAATCAGTTGTATATGGAAGAAGATAGCGTGAACTGCCCATTAGTAAAGCGACCCTTTCAGGAAAGCATAGACCGGCAATCATGCAGATCAGCATTACGGCAGATGCTGAAATGAACGCCTGAGAGACGATTGCGTTGGCTTTCCGCCCGGCTCCCTCGGCAAGAGCCATGCCCGCGGTTACTGAAGCGCCGATGCCGAGCATCAGGCCGATGCCGGTGCAGACCATATAGACCGGGGCTATGATGTTGACTGCCGCGATGCCGTCAGGACCGACGCCTTGTCCGACGAAGACACCGTCTATGATTGTGATTAAAGCGTTGAAAATCATGCCCCACAGCGTGGGAAAGAAAATTTTCCTGAAAAGATGTCCGATTTTTTCGTGGGCATAATCAAGCCCGGCATTAGTTGAATTCTCCATTTTTTTTCGTACCAAAAACCTTTTGGGTCACTACATAAAGACATAGCGACCGTATAAGAAATTTCCGGGCGCACCCGACATCTTATCCAGTCGCTGTAATTCCGATTACGGACCCTCTGATGAGTGGTGCAAAATTACACAAAATAAAGCTCCGGTCCAAATTTTGACGCTGTTTTGAGTTTGGTGATTTGGCGGAAAAAACGTAAATTTGCAGTATGATTGAACGAATAATTATAATTGACGGAGTTGATCCGGTGAGTTTTTACGGGGTTAACAACTGCAATTTACAGCTAATCAGGAATCTGCATCCGAAGTTGCGCATAGCTGCGCGCGGGTCTGTCATCAAGGTGATTGGCGAGGATGCCGAAACCGAACGCTTTGAAAAGGCAATTCACGAACTGGAGGCCCATTGCATAAAGTACAACAAACTGACAGAGGATGCCATCATTGATGTTCTCCACGGCAAGCAGCCGAACGATCTGAAAGCCGACGAGGCTATTATTTACGGCGTCAACGGCAAGCCGATTCAGGCGCGTACGCCTCACCAGAAGGAACTTGTCGAGACTTTTTTGAAAAACGACCTTACGTTTGCCCTCGGTCCGGCCGGTACGGGCAAGACGTATATTGCCATAGCGCTCGCCGTGCGTGCGCTCAAGAACCGCGAAGTGCGGAAAATCATACTCAGCCGCCCTGCTGTTGAAGCCGGTGAAAAACTCGGTTTTCTGCCCGGTGACATGAAGGACAAGATTGATCCGTATCTTCAGCCGCTCTACGATGCGCTGGAGGACATGATTCCGGCCGCGAAACTCAAGGAGTATATGGAGACGAAGGTGATTCAGATTGCTCCTCTGGCATTTATGCGTGGCCGTACGCTCTCGGATGCAATCATTGTTCTTGATGAAGCGCAAAACACGACCACGCACCAGATTAAAATGTTTCTGACCCGTCTGGGCATGAATGCGAAGATGGTCATTACGGGCGATGTTACTCAGATAGACCTTCCTCGCTCAACCGCATCGGGCTTGGTTCGCGCGCTGAACGTCCTGCGCAATGTCGAGGGTGTCGGCAAGGTCGAATTTGACAAAAAAGACATTGTCCGCGCCCGCCTTGTCCAGCGGATTGTCGAAGCCTACGAGAAGTATGACAGCGAGCAGGCCGCCAAGGATTCCGCCGCTTCCGAAAATGAAGAATAACTAACTAAATAATTTTTAAATCAATGTCCGCATTACTTACAACTGATTTTAATTTCCCCGGTCAGACCAACGTTTATCATGGCAAAGTTCGCGATGTCTATTCCGTCAATCCGGATTTGCTTGTAATGATTGCAACGGACCGCATCTCGGCGTTTGACGTTGTTCTTCCGAAGGGAATTCCGTTCAAGGGTCAGGTTCTCAATCAGATTGCCGAATATTTCCTGGATGCCACTTCCGATATTGTTCCTAACTGGAAACTCGCATCGCCGGATCCGATGGTGACCGTTGGCCGTCGCGCCGAAGGCCTTCGCGTCGAAATGATTATCCGTGGATATCTGACCGGCAGCGCCTGGCGTGACTATGCTGCCGGATGTCGTGAAATCTGCGGAGTGAAACTCCCTGACGGCATGCGCGAGAATGAAAAATTCCCCGAACCGATTATTACCCCGACAACCAAGGCTGACGCCGGCCACGACGAGAATATCTCGAAGGAAGAAATCATAGCACAGGGTCTCGTCTCGGCTGAAGATTACGCGCAGGTCGAAGCTTACACCCGCGCCCTCTTTGAGCGCGGCTCGCAGATGGCTGCCGACAAGGGTCTGATTCTTGTCGATACCAAATATGAATTCGGACTGCTCGACGGCAAGGTTATACTGATTGACGAAATCCACACCCCTGACTCCAGCCGTTACTTCTATGCCGACGGCTATCAGGAACGTTTCGAGAAAGGTGAACCCCAGCGCCAGCTCAGCAAGGAATTTGTGCGCCAGTGGCTCATTGAGCGCGGATTCATGGGCAAGACCGGTCAGCAGGTTCCGGAAATGACCGATGAGTTTGTTGACAGTGTAAGCAAACGTTACATTGAGCTTTACGAGCATATCACCGGCAAAACCTTCGTTCCCGCGCCTGAGACGAACTTGACCGAACGTATTGCCGGCAACGTCACCGAATGTCTTTCTCAACTCGCTAAATGAACGAAGTTGAACGGATAACGCCTTACGGTACCGACCAATCAAAGGGGGAGCAGGTGGAGCAGATGTTTGACTCCATCGCTCCCGCTTATGATTTCATGAACCGCGCCATGACCCTGGGAATTGACCGTCTGTGGCGTACGAAAGCCGTCAGGATGGTTGCGGCGCGTTCGCCGCGTTCGATTCTCGATGTTGCAACCGGAACCGGCGACCTCGCTCTGGAGCTTGCGCGTCTGATTCCCGGCTCCGAGATTACCGGCGTGGACCTCTCGGAGGGCATGATTAAGGTTGGACGTGAGAAAATTGAAAAGGCCGGACTGTCGGACCGCATTGCCCTTCGGCCGGCCGACTGTCTGTCACTGCCGTTTGTCGAAAACACGTTCGACGCGCTGACGGTTGCCTACGGAGTGCGCAACTTCGCTGACATTCCCGCAGGATTGCGCGAAATGTATCGTGTTCTGAAGCCGGGTGGAATGGTTTGTATTGTTGAACTCTCAACGCCTGCAAATCCGCTTGTAAAACCCCTGTATAAACTCTATACCCGAGGCATAATTCCCCTTGTCGGCCGTTTGGTCAGCAAGGACACTCGCGCCTATTCCTATCTGCCGGAGAGTATCGCCGCCGTTCCGCAGCGTCAGGCAATGTGTGAACTGATGACTGCTGCCGGCTTCAATTCCGCCGGCTTCCGCACTCTGACCCTCGGCGTCTGCACAATATATACCGCCATCAAATAATCAGATAAGCCTGTATCCGGCCGGGGGGGGGTCAGGCGCTGGTCAGGAGGAAGATGGCTTTGGGGGAGAGGGGTGCAATTGAGAAACCGCCGGGTCCGATGAGGGCTGATTCGCCGGCGTTGAGGTGTGTGCCGGAGGCTTCGGCTTCGCCGCTGAGCATGGTGATGATTGAGAATGAGCCGTTGACTCCCTGAATTGTTGCAGGAGTGGTCAGGATGAATCGGTCAACTACGAAACTGTTGCATACAACCAAGTTGGTGCGTTTTGCCGAGTGGTCCATTGGGACGCGATAGTCGCCGCGCGGAGGCCATGTTATTGCTTCGCGGGCTTTTTCGAGATGGAGTTCGCGGTTGCGTCCGTAGTCGTAGATCCGATAGGTTATGTCGCTGCTTTGCTGGATTTCAACCATGCGACATCCGGCCCCGATTGCGTGGATGCGTCCGGCGGGAAGGAAGAACACGTCGTCTGTGTGGACTTCGTAGCGGTTCAGAAGATCCATGATCGCGTCAGAGCCTTCGGCCTCAAGATATTGCTGGCGTGTGACGCCCGGACGCAGGCCGGAGAGGAGCGATGCGCCGGAGTCGGCATGTTCGGCATACCACATTTCGGTTTTGCCTCTTGAACCGATGCCTTCAAGGCGTCCGGCGGCAGCGTCGTTCGGGTGTACCTGGACTGATAGGTCCTCGCGCGCGTCAATGATTTTGAGCAGCAGCGGGAAGCGACCTCCGGTTTCTGCGTGAACGCGGTCGCCAAGCAGTTCAGGGCCGTGACGTTCAATCAATTGAGGTAGCGTCAGGCCTGCTTCCGGCCCTTCGGCAACGACTGACAGCCGGTCGCCGACCGCGCTAATTAGCCAGTATTCGCCGCCCCAGGGCTTCGGTACCCAAATCGGTTCAAATTTGTAAATCATAGTGCAAACTTACTTAAAAAAATTCAAAGTAGGACCAAAATAGTCTAATTTTGTTGAAAAACGAACCTTTAGTGTTCCATAGGTGTTAAAAAAAGAGGAAAATTTAAAAGGTATTAGCGAGATTTAATAAAATTTTGTAAATTTGCGCTAAGTATATACTAAAAACATCATATTTTTTGACTTTATGAGATTAAAGCTTTTATCGCTCTTTGTAGGCGTGATGGGCATCAGTTCGGCTGCGATGGCGCAGAATGCGTCAGTGGCCGGCCGGGTTGTCGATTCCTACACGGGAGCTCCCGTGTCCGGTGTGGTTGTTTCCATAGTAGGGCAGGGCGTTAGCGCGTCATCAGACGCTGAAGGACAATTCCTTATTACCGGCGCTCCCGCCGGCGAGTTCAACCTCGGAACGTCGGCAACCGGTTATTACTCAACCGTAATGCCTGTTACATTGACCGCAGGACGACGCACGAACCTTGAACAGCCGATTAAGATCAGCGCCGCAAATGTTCTGAATGAGTTTTATGAAGAGCAGGAGGACCTGCTGTTTGACGAAGCCGCCCTTGACGATGAAGAAGGCTCGGGCCAGAATATCGCATCGCTGACCGGCGCAAGCGACAATATCTATTACAACGCGTCGAACTATAACTTCTCGGTCATGTATTTCCGTTTCCGCGGTTATGACAGTCAGTATCAGACCACTTACATCAACGGTCTGAACATGAATGACCCGATTCGCGGCCGTTTCAACTATTCGAGCCTCGGCGGCATGACTTCGCGCGCATTCCGCAATAAAACGACGACCATCGGTCTCGGCGCTTCGAACTATGGCTTCGGCTCAATCGGCGGTTCGAGCAACATCTCGACAATTACGTCTGACTATGCTCCCGGCTTTAACGGTTCTGTCGCTTACACAAACAGTAATTACATGCTTCGCGCCATGGCCACTTACTCGACCGGCATCAACCGTCACGGTTGGGGTGTGACCGTCAGCGCAATCGGACGATATGCGAACGAGGGCGTTATTGAGGGTACTTTCTACAACAGCGCAGGTCTCTTCCTGAGCGTCGGTAAGATTCTGAATCCTAACCACTCTCTGACGCTGACTGCATGGGGCGCTCCGACCCAGCGTGCAACCGCCAGCGCAACCTATCAGGAGGCATACGACCTGGTTGACAATAATCTCTACAATCCGAACTGGGGCTACTATGACGGCAAAAAGCGCTCGGCGCGCGTTGTTGAGAGTTTTGACCCGACCGCCATGCTGACGTGGCTCTATAAGAACGACAAGGGTACGTCGCTGACAACGTCGGCCATGTTCCGTGCGGTCAATTACTCAACTTCGGCCCTCAACTGGTTCAATGCAAGCGACCCGCGTCCGGACTACTACCGCAACTTGCCGAGCTATTTCCTTGACAATGGCGAATCAACCGCTCAGAGCGAGTATATCGACGACCTCTGGCGTCACGACGAAAGTTTCCGTCAGATTAACTGGGATCGCCTCTATCTGGTCAATGAACTGAATAATATTCAGAATCTCGAACGTCCGGCTGACCATCAGCTTGGTTCGAGCTATATCCTCGAAAAGCGCCACAGCAATAATCTTCAGGCCCAAATCGGCTCGGTTGTCAACACGCGCTTGAACTCATTTATGACCCTTCAGGCCGGTCTGAGTGCAAGCTACACAAAGGCTTCTTACTACAAGACCATCAAGGATCTGCTCGGCGGCCAGTTCTGGATTGACATTGATCCGTATTCAAACAGCGAAAGCACCATCGTTCCCGGCATTCTCCAGAACGATATTAATCATCCCAATCGCCACGTAGGCGTCGGCGACAAGTTCGGCTATGACTATGATTTCCACGTTTGGAAAATAAATGCTTTTGCCCAGAACCGCATCCAGCTGGCCCATTGGGATTTGAACTACGGCATGAATATAAGCATGACTCAGTTCCACCGTTGGGGTAACATGCGCAACGGACGCGCTCCTGAAAACTCTTATGGCCGCGGCGACAGCCACCACTTCGACAATGCCGTGGTTAAGGCCGGAGCCACTTACAAGGCTGATGGCAAGAACTACATTATGGGCCACGTTGAGTACGGCACCTATGCTCCTCTGGTTGAAAGCATCTACATTGCTCCCCGAATCAAGGACACCGCAATTGCCAATCCGCAGAACGAGCGCATTTTCAGCGCAGATCTGAGCTATGGCTGGAACTACTCGAGATTCCGCGGTTCAATCACGGCTTATTATACTGACTTCTATGATGCAATCGAGCGTACATCGTTCTATGACGATAACTACTCGGCATTCACCAACTATGTGCTTTCCGGCGTTAAGCGCACTAACAAGGGTATTGAAGTCGGTATGGCTTATAAGATTCTTCCCTCGCTGACTGCAACTCTGGCCGGTACTGTTGCTTCTTATCGCTATAAGAACAACCCGAAGGGTACACGATCGTTCGAGAACGGCATGGAGGCAGATACGACTCAGACTATCTATCTGAAGAACTATCGCGTCGGCGGCACTCCGCAGACTGCGGTCAACATCGGTCTGGACTGGGCTGCTCCCAAGAACTGGTTTGTAGGTATCAACGCCTCATACATGTGCAACAGTTACGTCAAACTGGCTCCACGTTACCACGAAGTGCAGCCGACACTCTGGGAGTCTTATCCTTCGGAGGACGCACTGCGTGACAAAATGGAAGAAATCACCATGCAGGAGAAGATGAACAATGCGTTTGTACTTAACGTGAGCCTCGGTAAGGTTCTGTATATTAATCGCAAAGTTTCAATGAACTTCAACCTGAACGTTGACAACGTTCTGAACAACCGCAACATCCAGACCAACGTCTGGCAGCAGGGGCGTCTTGACACCAAGAACTGGGACATGGGCAAGTATCCTAACAAGATTAGCTATGCCCAGGGGACCAAAGTATTCCTCAATATCGGCGTCCGCTTCTAAACAAAACTCTTCCCCGACACCTTATTATTATAAAGACACTTTCAAAGAATGAAACCATATAGAATTCTTCCTCTGCTTGCCCTGGGCGCACTGGCTGTCACCTCGTGTCATGAAGATCCGGTGCTGCCTCCGATGATTGTTCCGGAAGCGCCTATGCTCAGCAAGGTCAACAGCAAAATTCTCGACGTCAAGACCCAGTATTGGAACAACGAGAAGAACTACATTGAAACCATCGGACTGGCCTCTGATGGCGAACATGTAATCGTTAAAGGCCGCGTTACCGGCGTTGATGTCAGCGGCAATATTTTCAAATATCTCTATATTCAGGACGAAACGGCTGCCCTTGGCTTCTCGATTGACGCCTCGAAACTCAGCGACTCCTATAAAATCGGCCAGGAACTCGTTGTTGACCTGACGGAGATGAACATAGGCAAGTGGAACACCGAACTCCTCGTCGGCAAGCCTGAATGGTATGAGGCCCAGCAGGTTTGGGAAGCCGGCCGCATGGAGCTTGAAACGTTCCAGAATCACGTTGAACTTAACGGACTTCCCAATGGCGACGGCGTTGAACCGACCGTCCTCGACATGGGCGACATTGTCAACGCAACCGCTGCGGAAGACCTGATCAAGTATGGCCACATGCTCGTTACCTTCAACGACGTGACCATCAACGGCGCCGGTCAGCCCTTTGCTAACCCGGCCGTCGAAAATACGCAGAGCGGTGGCGCAATCAACTGCTACTATCATACGATTACTGACGCTCAGGGTAATAAAATGTATCTGCCTGTCAGCGCCTATGCTGATTTCGTCTATGATACGACTCCCTCTGGCCGCGGTTCTGTGACCGGTATTCTCTGTTACAAGTATCTGAGCGTAAACCGCCAGAGCCAGTGGGCGCTCTATCTCGTTGACAGCAACGGCCTGAGCGGCTTCGACAACAGCGACGAACCCGGCGACGATAATCCCGGCGATGATAATCCCGGTGATGCTGACGGAACCAAAGACTCTCCTTACACGGTTGACCGGGTCATTGCTATGAATAACCCCGGCACCAAAGCGTGGGTCAAGGGTTATATCGTCGGATTCTATGACTATAACAACAACTCCAGTCTCGTTACCGGAGCCGAAGGTGCTGCCAACTCCAATGTGGCAATCGCCATGACTCCCGACGAGACGGACAAGGCCAAGACCGTTGCGGTTCAGTTGCCCGTCGGCGCAATCCGCTCGGCAGTCAACCTGCTTGATAATCCGGCCAACCTCGGCATGGAACTGGCGCTCTATGGCGACCTGACGGCCTACTTCGGTCTGCCCGGCGTCAAAAACGCAACCGAGGCGATGCTTAACGGTGAGGCTATCGGTGACGCGCCTGCCGAACCCGGCGAGGATGAAGTCTTTGTGAAATCAACCGAGGTTGTTTCGGGAGGAGTCTATGCCTTCTGGGCGACTAACAAAATCGGACTGGCCTTTGCTGCCGACAAGAACTACGGCTACATGAACGTCAGCGACTGCACTCCTGCCGCCGACGGTACAATCACCGCATCGGCCGCCTCAAACGGTTTCACTTTAACCAGCACGGCCGACGGCTGGACAATCCAGAATCCTGACGGCCGTTACCTGATGATGACCGGAACTTTTGACAGTGTCAACCTCGTCAACCTCTCGACCACTCCCGACAGCGCCGATAAGGGCTACTTCTGGAACATCACCATTGCTGCCGACGGCACCGCCACCATTGAGAATGTCGAGAAGGGCAAGGTCATGCAGTTCGACTCTCAGTATAATTCTTACGGTTGGTATCCCGACGCACGCGGCACCAAGCCGACTCTCTATCAACCTAAATAAACGTCAAAACATACTCTTAGACAATGAATCTTTCGAAATATTTCAAGGCATTTGCCGCACTGCTCTTCGGCGGCTCAGTGCTGACCGGATGTCAGGACAAGTTTGACGATCTGGCCATTGAGACCCCCGTTGCGTCGCAGACTCCGAACCTCACAATCGCCGAGTTCAAGGCCATGTTCTGGCAGGATGAAGCCTCAAACTATTGTGACGAAATCCCGGCCCGCGAGGATGGTTCGCATTATGTTATCAAAGGCCGCGTCGTTTCAAGTGACTATGATGGCAACGTATTCAAGAAACTGATTATTCAGGACGAGACCGCTGCCCTCGCAATGAGCATCAACCAGTATAACCTCTATCTGATTCACCGAATCGGTCAGGAACTGGTTATTGACCTCACCGGAATGTATGCCGGCAAGTATGCCGGATGCTTCCAGCTCGGTTTCCCCTCATGGTATGCCAACGGCAACACCTGGCAGACCTCTTTTATGGCTCCCGAGCTGTTCAATCTCCACTGCGAGCTGAACGGCCTGCCTGAACCCGCAAAGGTTGACACGGTGCTGATTGAGAATTTCGCCTCAATCGGCTCTTCTCCCGCAGAACTGCAGAAATGGCAGAGCCAGCTGATTCGTCTCAACAACGTCAAGTTTGCCAATGCGGGTGTTGAAGGCGAGAAACTCTGCGCCAACTATAAGACCTCTGTCAGCGCCGAGCAGAACCAGGCACTCAACGTCGGCGATACGCAGTTGACCGTCCGCACCTCCGGCTATTCCAAGTTCTGGAACACTCCGCTGCCTGCTTCAGAGTTCGACATCGTCGGTCTTCTCGACTACTATAACGGCAACTGGCAGTTGATACTTAACGACGCTGCCGGTCTGATGAACATCGGTAATCCGACGAACAAGGGCGGCAAGACCGATCCCTACACGGTTTCAGAGGTCGCCGGTCTGATTGCCTCCGGTTCAACCGTTTCCGGCTGGGCCCAGGGTTACATCGTCGGCACTCTCGCTCCTGAAGTTACCGAAGTCGGCTCTCTGAGCGACATCTGGACCGTCGAGCCGTTCATCATGAACAACTCTCTGGTCCTCGTCCCCGACGTTGACAACTATACAATCGACGACATTCTGGTTGTTAACCTCCCGCAGGGAACTCCCATGGCAGAGTACGGCAACCTCGTTGACAATCCTGACAACCTCGGCAAACTCTTCAAGGTTCAGGGCCGCTTTGCCAAGGATATGGGCGCAAACGCCGTTATCAACAACACCGGTACGGTTTCGACCTTCGAAATTGAGGGTGTTGAAATCGAAGACCCCAACGCACCTGTTGAGAGCGGCGACGGCACCGAGGCCAAGCCTTACAATGTCACTCAGGTGATTTCGCTTGGAAATCCCGGCACCAAGGCATGGGTCGAGGGCTACATTGTGGGCTACTATGACTATGACAACAACTCAGCACTGGTGACCGCAGCCGGTTCTGTTAGCTCTTGCGTGGCTCTTGCCGCAGATCCCAACGAGACTGATAAGAACAAGACCGTTGCCGTACAGCTCCCCGTCGGCGACATCCGCTCGGCCGTCAACCTCGCTGATCACCCCGAAAACCTTGGCAAGAAGCTTGCAATCGAAGGTTCGCTGATAAAATACTTCGGCCTGCCCGGCGTAAAGGACGCAACCGCTTACAAACTCAACGGCGAAGGCTCCGGCGGTGACAATCCTGTGACTCCGCCGGCCGGCGGCTCGGGTGACGGCACCCAGGCTTCGCCTTACAACTGCGCGGCCGTCATCAGCCTCGGCAATCCCGGCACCAAGTCATGGGTCAAGGGCTATATTGTCGGCTATTATGATTATGACCAGAACTCCGCGCTCGTCAACGGTGCCGGTTCCGTGAACTCTTGCGTCGCTCTGGCTGACAACCCCAACGAGACCGACAAGAGCAAGACCGTTGCCGTACAGCTCCCCATCGGCGACATTCGCTCGGCCGTTAACCTGGCTGACAATCCCGGCAACTATGGCAAGATGCTCTCAATCGAGGGTACGCTGACAAAGTACTTTGGTCTGCCCGGCGTCAAGGATGCAACCGCCTTCGAACTTGAAGGCCAGGGAGGACAGAACCCTGATACCCCCGTGACTCCGCCGACCGGCGAAGTCAATGGCGACGGCACCGAGTCCTCACCCTATGACGTTGCTGATGTCATTACTCTGAACGTTCTCGACGGCTCTGTCAAGGGCTGGGTTGAAGGTTATATCGTCGGCTCGCTGAAAAACTCGGCACCGGTCTTCGGCACCGAGGGCGCTGCCAACACAAACCTGATTCTGGCTCCTTCGGCCTCCGAAACCGACTATGCTAAGTGCATCCCCGTTGAACTTCCGGCCGGTGCAATCCGCTCGGCACTCAACATTGTTGATAATCCTTCGATGGTCGGCACGAAGATTATGATTGACGGCACCCTGACCAAATATTTCAGCCGTGCCGGCGTTAAGACTCCGACGACCTATAAGGTTCTCTAACCCGATGCAACTGATTGTTGACTCCGGAAGCACGAAGATGCACCTGTGCCTGCTGGCACCGGACGGTTCAACCCGTGAATTCGAGCTTCCCGGAGTCAATGCCCTGACCGCAGCCGCGGCAGACCTGCGCGAGAGTTTCAGCTCGCTCGGTCTGCCACGGCTGCGGGCTGTTTATTTCTATGGAGCGGGCGTGACATCGGTGGAGGTTGCCGCGCGGATTCGCTGCTGCCTGCCTGATGCTGACACCGTTGAAGTCGAGAGCGATCTGCTTGCTGCCGCCCGCAGCCTTCTTGGCCATAGCCGCGGAGTTGCCTGCATTCTCGGCACGGGGTCGAACACCGGCCTCTATGACGGCCGCGCCATTGTCGGGAATATTCCTCCTTTGGGTTATATACTCGGCGATGAGGCCTCCGGCGCTAACATTGCCATACGCTTTTTGCGCGGACTTTACCGCGGAGAGTTCGAACCGTCGCTGCGCGACCTGTTTGAACGCGAAACCGGACTGACCTATTCCGGAGTGCTTGAGGGCGTTTATCGCCGTCCGCGCGCAAATGCGTTTTTGGCCTCCCTTGTTCCCTTTATCCGCCGTCACAGCACTTCTTTCCCATTGTTGCAGGCTTCTCTGGATTCGATTTTCGGTGACTTCTTCCGGACTCTTGTTGGCCGCTACGGCGAGACCGACGTTGCGCTGACCGGGGGAGTGGCCGCCGCTTTTGAGCCTGAAATACGCCGTGCATGTCCTGCCGGACTGTCAATTGTCAGAATTGAGGGGCGTCCGATGAGAGGCCTTGTTAAATTCCATTCCAAACTATGACTGAAAAGCCAGAACTCGAACTGATTCTCATCAATGTGACCGGACCGGACCGTCCCGGTATCACATCGTCACTGACCGAAATTCTCGGACGCTATGAGGCGACGATTCTCGACATCGGCCAGAGTACGATTCACCATTATCTGAGCCTCGGAATTCTTATTCGCACGGATTCGCGCCGCTCGGGTTATATTTTGAAGGAACTGCTTTTCAAGGCTGCGGAGCTTAATCTGATTGCCCGATTTACGCCGCTTGCCCCCGATGAGTATGAGCAGTGGGTCAGCATGCAGGGCAAAAGCCGATGGATTATCACGATGCTCGGTCGCCGCCTGACGGCTGACCATATTGCCGTGCTGACGGCCGAGGTTGCGCGCCAGGGCTTGAACATTGAGAATATCAAGCGTCTGACCGGACGAATATCTCTGAAGTGCGACGCCGGCCCTAAGAGCAAGACCTGCATTGAAATGGCCGTGCGCGGCAATCCGGCCGACCGGTCGGACCTTAGCCGCCGCTTTCTCGAAATTGCGTCGACTCATAACGTTGACATCTCTTTTCAGGAGGACAACGTGTTCCGCCGTACGCGCCGTCTGATCTGTTTCGATATGGATTCGACCCTGATTGAAACGGAAGTGATTGATGAGCTGGCCATACGTGCCGGGGTCGGCGACCGTGTCAAGGAAATCACCGAGCGCGCCATGAGGGGCGAGATTGACTTCATTGAGAGTTTCACTGAGCGCGTTGCGCTGCTGAAGGGACTTGACGTCAGTGTCATGCAGGACATTGCCGAAAAGCTGCCGTTTACGGAGGGCCTTGAGCGAATGATGACCGTTCTGAAGCGCGCCGGCTATAAAACGGCGATTTTGTCAGGTGGTTTCACCTATTTCGGCAACTATCTGAAACAGAAATTCGGCTTTGACTATGTCTATGCCAACGAACTTGAGGTCGGCCCGGACGGGAAGCTGACGGGACGATATGTCGGCGAGGTTGTTGACGGCCGACGCAAGGCTGAACTGCTAAAACTGTTGGCACAGGTTGAAAACGTCAATATTGCACAAACGATTGCCGTCGGTGACGGAGCGAACGACCTTCCCATGCTGGCCACAGCCGGTCTTGGAATCGCTTTCCACGCCAAACCTAAAGTGAAGGCAACGGCCAAGCAGAGCCTCTCGACCATTGGCCTCGACGGCGTTCTCTATTTCCTCGGCTTCAAGGACAGCGTGATGGAAATTATCAATTAAAAATATAGAATCTAAAGTTTTTTCGCAATATTAATACTGAACAAAAATGAGTTTTCTTTCTGATTTTAAGGCTTTTGCCATGAAGGGCAATGTCGTGGATATGGCAGTCGGTGTAATCATCGGCGGTGCGTTCGGCAAAATAGTGTCCTCGCTTGTAAATGACGTTATTATGCCCGTTGTCGGCCTGGCAACCGGTGGCGTAAACTTCACTGATTTGTCGGCCGAACTGACCAAGGCCGAGATTGACCCGACGACCCGTGAGGTTGTCAAGGAGGCCGTTACGCTCAACTACGGTATGTTTATCCAGAACGTTGTTGACTTCCTGATTATCGCATTCAGTATCTTCGTGGCTCTTCGCGTCATGATGAAATTTAAGAAGAAAGAGGAGGCCGTGGCTGAAGCTCCTGCTCCCGCCCCCGAACCGACCAAGGAAGAAGTGCTGTTGACCGAAATTCGCGATTTGCTGAAAAATAAGCAGTGAACCTGTCTTCACAACCCGGGCCAATCGGAATTTTTGATTCCGGCTATGGCGGACTGACAATTCTTGATGGAATCAGGCGGATGATGCCTGAGCCTGACTACTTGTATTTGGGCGACAACGCGCGTGCGCCGTATGGCACTCGTTCCTTCGAGGTTGTCTACCAGTTTACGCTCCAGGCCGTCCGACGTCTGTTTCAGGAAGGATGCCATCTGGTTATTCTCGGTTGCAACACGGCGTCGGCAAAGGCCTTGCGCACAATTCAGCAGAACGATTTGCCTGCAATTGACCCCGAGCGTCGCGTTCTTGGCATTATCAGACCGACGGTTGAGGCACTCGGCGATATTACGCACACGGGCCATATCGGACTGTTCGGCACGCCCGGCACAATTCGCTCCCGCAGCTATGACATGGAAGTTGCCAAACTTTATCCGGATTTCCGCGTGACGGGCCAGGAATGTCCAATGTGGGTGCCATTGGTTGAAAATCGCGAGGCGGATGGCCCCGGTGCGGACTATTTTGTCCATAAATATGTCTTTTCGCTCCTCAGCCGCGATTCGGCCATTGACACCGCGTTGCTTGGTTGCACGCACTATCCGCTGCTGATTCGGAAAATTCGCAAGGCGGTCCCGACGGACGTTTGTGTCGTCACTCAGGGCGACATAGTTGCCCGCTCGCTTCGGGACTATCTTGTGCGCCATCCCGAGATGAACGCCAGGGTGAGCCGTGGCGGAACGTGTCGCTACCTGACGACGGAATCGGCCGCCAAATTTTCCGAAATGGGTTCGTTGTTCCTCAGTCGTCACATTGAAGCAGAAAGTATTACCCTATGAAAATCGGACCCGTTGAGCTTGGCGAGCGCCCGGTGATGCTCGCCCCGATGGAGGATGTTACTGACGCCTCTTTCCGCCTGATTGCTAAGGAATCGGGGGCCGACATGGTCTACACTGAGTTTGTCAGTGCTGACGCCCTGATTCGCAACATTGCCGCGACGACGCGCAAGCTCGAAATCAACCCTGCTGAGCGCCCCGTCGCAATCCAGATTTATGGCCGTGAGCCTGACGTGATGGTCGAGGCCGCAAAAATCGTCGAAGAGGCCCGACCGGATATCATCGATATCAATTTTGGATGTCCGGTCAAGAAAGTGGCCGGCAAGGGCGCCGGAGCGGGCTTGTTGCGTGACGTCCCGAAAATGCTGGCCATTACGGAGGCCGTTGTTAAGGCGGTCAATATCCCCGTGACAGTAAAGACGCGTCTGGGGTGGGACCATGACAGCCGCATCATCGTTGACCTTGCCGAGCGGCTTCAGGATTGCGGGATTAGGGCGCTGACGGTCCACGGGCGCACCCGTTCGCAAATGTATAACGGCGAGGCCGATTGGGAGATGATTGCGCGCGTCAAGGAGAATCCCCGACTGTCCATTCCTCTGATTGGCAATGGCGATATTAAGACCCGCGAGCAGGTTGAAAATGCTTTTGACCGCTATGGTGTCGACGGCGTCATGGTGGGGCGCGCGTCAATCGGCGCTCCCTGGATTTTCAGCGAACTGACCGGCCGCGGCGCTCTTGATGTCCACACTCAGTTCAACTTGCTTCGCCGCCAGATTCACGAGAGCGTTGAGCGTATTGACCCGCTGCGTGGAATTCTCCACATTCGCCGCCACCTTGCAGTGACGCCCCTTTTCAAGGGAATTCCGAATTTCAAGGCCCGCCGGATTCAGCTTTTACAGACTCCGGATCCCGAAACTTTGCTGCGCCTGATTGATGAGGTCGAACACGAATTTTACCCTTAAACCCATATTTGTCAATATGAAAAAACTGGTTCTTTTACTCCTTTTTTTGCTTCCGCTTTGTGCATCGGCAAAGAAGTATTCCCTCAATTATAATAAGGGAATTACGGCAATTGTAAATAAATCGGAGGCCGACGTTGAGTTGATCTATTCGCCGACTGATGTCACCAAGGTTGTCTATTCCTCGTCGGAGGTCGAAGCCCCGCTTCGTTTCAGCATGTCGGCGTCGGGCTGCCTGACGATCACCAAGGCCAGAAAAAACAACTATAAAGTCTCGGCCGTCAAGATTTACCATAATTCCTATATTACGTCGATTACTAACAGTGGCACCGGCGACGTTTCGGCCAAGCAAGTCAATGCACCGGTTGACATGGAGATCAAAAATTCCGGCACCGGCGACGTTGATATTGACCGAATCAACCTCAAGACGCTTACAATCCGCAATTCCGGCACCGGCGACGTCGATATTGATAGCGGGAAGGTCAACCGGTTGATTATCAATAATACGGGAACCGGCGATGTCGAAGCCAAAGTGAAGTCCGCAGAGTGTTCGATTTCCAATTCCGGTACGGGTGACGTTACCGGAGTACGTGCGTCGTTTAATAAAATGCAACTCAGTAACTGTGGGACCGGCAAGATTGCCATCAAGAGGCAGAAAACTTCCGGCGACCTTCAAATCAGCAGTGAGTGTAGCCGTAACATCCGTTTTGTAAAATGAAAATTCTCAGTTTTATTTCCTTCCTTCTGATGCCTGTGGCCGCCTTGGCTGCCGGCCCGCTCGCGTTGAAGACCCATGACTTTCAGGAACTGAAAGTCCGCGGCCCGTTGAATGTCGAATATGTGTCGTCGGCCGATAGCGCCGGCATGATTCTTATCAGCGGCATTGCCGAAGAGCAACTCAGCTGGGTCGAAGCTTCCGGCTCCGGGCGAAAGCTGACGCTCCATTTGCGTGTGCCTGACGAGCAAGTCTCCGTCCCCCGCGAACTTCCCTCGGTTCGGGTCTATTCTTCTTATCTGACCAAGGTTGAAAACGAAGGAGACAGCACTTTGATTGTCAATGCGCCGGAGGCCGGTGCGCGCTTTTCTGCCCTCGTAATCGGCAACGGGCGTGTCAGCGTGCGAGACATCAAGGCCGGCGAGGTCGAGGGTTCGATTCTCAGCGGCCACGGGGTTGTTGCCCTCAGCGGTGACTGCAACAAGGCTTCGCTGAAACTGACCGGCACCGGTGTGATTCAGGCCGATGCCCTGCGCGCGACTGACGGCTATGTCTGGTGTACCGGCACCGGCACGGTCGGAGTCTGGGCCGTCAAGACCCTTAAAATCAAGGGCGCCGGCTCAGGCACGGTCTATATCAAAGGCACTCCGGAAATCTCTCAGAAAACCGTCGGAGTTAAAATCCAGATGATTGAGTGACCTCGCTCAAGCAAAGAACCGTCGGCGCCATCAAGTGGAATCTGGTCGATAAAATTTCGGCCCAGTTGCTCTATGGCGTTACCGGAATTATACTGGCCCGGTTGATTTCCAAGGAAGACTTTGGTCTTGTTGGCGCTGTACTTGTTTTTCAGGCGTTTGCCTCAATGTTTGTCGACAGCGGGTTTGCCTCGGCCCTGATTCAGCGCAAAGCACCCTCTGAGCGTGACTATTCGACCATCTTCTGGTTCAACATGATGATGGCCGTCGGTCTCTTTATTGTTCTTTGGTTCTGCGCGCCGCTGATTGCCCGGTGGAATCAGAATGACCTGCGTCTGATTCCCCTGGCGCGCGTCATGTTTCTGACCTTTATTCTCAACGCGGCCGGCATTGTACAGACCAACCGCATGGTGAAGATGCTCAATGTCCGTCCGGTTGCTTTGGCCAACCTTCTGGGCCAGATTATGGGCGCTGCCGTCGGCCTATGGCTTGCTTTTACGCGTTGTGACGCCTGGGCTCTTGTCTGGCAGCAGGTGGCCATGGCCGGTTTCCGCACGTTGCTTCTTTGGCTTTTCATCCGCTGGCGCCCGCTGATGTTCTTCTCTGTCGCCGTCTTGCGGTCATTCTTCTCCGTCGGGTCCGGAGTGATGGTCCAGTCGTTTCTGAACACTGTTTTTCAGAACATCATACCTTTTTTTGTCGGCCATAAAGTCGGCATGGTGCCGCTCGGCATCTATTCCCAGGCCGATAAATGGAGCAAAATGGCGTCTGCATCGCTCAGTCAGGTGATAACATCCTCGTTCCTGCCCGCCCTGAGCGAGGTGCAGGACCAGCCTGAGCGCCTGGCGAACATGACGCGCACGATCCACCGCAAGGTCTCGCTGCTGCTGTTCCCGACTTTCATTCTCGCCATCGTGCTGGCTACACCTTGTTTTCATCTGCTGTTCGGCACGAAATGGGACGCGGCCATTCCGCTGTTCCGGATTCTTATGGGGCGCGGAATCTTTGTGGTCCTTTGTGGATTGTACTGTAACTTCATGCTTGCCGTCGGCCGGTCTCGCCTGTTGGTTGTCAGTGAGGTTGTGCGTGACGTGGTTGCGCTCGTGGCATTGATTGTCACCTTGCCGTTTCTTGGCCGTACGGACGGCCTGATACTGCTTGTCTGGGGTCAGTTTGCCGCAACATTCGTCACTTTCGTGGTTACTCTTTACATGACAGCGCCAACCATTCACCGCACTCCGCTATCGTTGCTGTCGGACCTCATTAAAATCCGAAAATAGTCTTAAATTCACATCGCGATTTTCATGATTTCTTCGTAACTTTGCTCATGTTATGAAGAATATGATTGTTAAAGCCATGCTTACGCTGGTGACGTCAGTTGGTATTCATTCGGCAGCGGCCGGAGAGGTGGTTGCTGACAGTGTGCTGTTTTGGCATGAGCCATACTTGCAGAATGTTGCTTCTGACGGGGCTACGGTGATGTACCAGACCCGGGGACTCTGCACTACGGCCGTCGAATTCGGAACCGACACAGTTGACCTGCGCAGCGCGCGTCAGCTGCTGGCCGGTCAGGAAGTGGTGCATGACCTGGAGCATAAAGTGCGCCTTGACTCGCTGACTCCAGGCAGAACATATTTCTATCGCGTGCGTGCGCGTGAAATTCTTGAGAATCATGCCTATTCGAAAAAATTCGGACGTGAGGCCGTCACTCCGTTCTATCGGTTTACTGTTCCCGCTGAAAACTCGGGCGATTTCACCGTCATTGTGCTTAATGACCTCCACAACCATAGACCGACTATAACGGCAATGGCCGACCTGGCCTCCCGTATCCCGCATGACCTGATAGTGTTCAATGGCGACTGTCTGTCGGAGCCTCCCTCGCGCGAGGCCGCCGTCAATGAACTTCACTATCTTGCCCGTGCGTTCAATCTGGCTGAGAATCCGTCGCTCTTTATTCGGGGGAACCATGAAATCCGCAATGCCTATTCTTCAGGCATGCCGTCGCTCTTTGACCGCCCCGGCGGTAAAACCTACGGTGCGTTCACTCTGGCTGGTATCCGCTTTGTCACTCTTGACTGCGGCGAGGACAAGCCGGACGACACTTGGGTGTACTATGGCTTGAACGACTTTACGGCCCTGCGAAATGAACAGCTCGACTTCCTGCGCCGAGAACTGACCTCCAAGCCTTACAGAAAGGCGCGCAACAGGGTGTTGCTTCATCATATCCCCGTCTGGGGCAATACTGATAAGTATCAGCCCTGTACAGAACTCTGGGGTGACGAACTCAAGCGCCACGGTCGCTTTGATGTCAATGTCTGCGGCCACACTCATGAGTATAACTACATTCCCGTCGGCGCCGAGGGTAATCCCTGGCCCGTGATTGTCGGCGGCGGTCCCGGCCCCGAAAATGCGACCATGACCGTTATCGAAAAGCGTGGAAAGAACCTGACCGTACGTACCCTCCGCTCCGACGGCACAACCCTTTGATATGAAAAAGATTATTTTAAGCATCATAGCCGGCTGTGCGACTTTTGCAGGCGCCTCGGAGATTGAATTGAAGTTCTATCCTTATGAACTGAAGTTGAACCATGCGTTTAATCTGGCAACTATGTCGCGAACGGTGACTCCGGGCGTGCAGGTTGAGCTGCGGCTTGATTCGCTGACAGGCTATGGCGAGGCTTCTATGCCCCCTTACCTGGGTGAGTCGGTCGAGTCGGTCATGAGTTTTTTAGAGAGGGTTGACCCTGCGCGATTGTCCGACCCGTTTCAGTTTGAGGCCATACATCAGTATCTTGACTCCCTTGCACCGGGCAATCGTGCGGCCAAGGCGGCCGTTGACATTGCCCTGCATGATCTGACGGGCAAGATGATGGGGCGGCCGTGGTATCAGATCTACGGACTTGACCCTGCGTTGGCCCCCTGCACATCCTATACGATTTCGAACGATTCGCCCGAGGTGCTTGCCCGGAAAATGGCCGAGGCCGAGCCGTATCGGATATGGAAGGTAAAAATGGGAGTTCCGGGCGATCGTGAACTCATCGAGACAATTCGGCGCCATACGAGCCGTCCGCTCTGTGTTGACGCAAACCAGGGGTGGAAAACACGCGAAGAAGCACTGGAAAATATTCTATGGCTTGCGGAGCGAAACGTCATGTTTGTTGAACAGCCAATGGCGAAAACAGACCTTGAGGGTCATCGCTGGCTGAAAGAGCGCTCGCCGCTGCCGATTATTGCCGACGAGGCCGTGCAGACTTCGGCCGACGTTCAGGCGCTTGCCGATGCCTACGACGGCATAAACATCAAGCTGATGAAGAGCGGCGGATTGCATGACGCATACAAAATGGCGATAATGGCCCGACTGCTCGGCTTGAAGGTGATGGTCGGGTGCATGACCGAGACGTCATGTGCGGTTACGGCTGCGGCCCAGCTTGCTCCTTTGGCTGACTGGGTTGACCTTGATGGAAATCTGCTTATTGCCAACGACCCGTTCGACGGACTCAGAATCGTTGATGGAAAAGTGATCCTCCCTCCGCTGCCGGGCATAGGAATCACAGTAAAATAAAGCTGCACCTCAAAAGTTTGCATTTAACTTTTGAGGTGCAGCTTGTTCTGTCAGAGAGGGATGTCAGTGGCGTTCAGCGACGCTTGGAGGCAATAGCCTGGTCAACGGTGTCAATCAGGTTTTGGCCGAAGAGGTCGCGGGCAATGATGACACCCTGCGGGTCAATCAGCATGATGCAGGGAATTCCCATGATGCCGTAAGCATCAGTGGTCTCGCGGTTGCCGTTGAGGATTACGGGGTAGTTGATTCCAAGTTCTTCGATTGCTTTCTTGGTGTCGGGAACTCTATCCCAGACGGCCACGCCGACAACGTCGAGTCCGGCATCTTTGTACTTGTTGTAGAGGCTGATCAGCGCGGGGATTTCCTGGCGGCAGGGACGACACCAAGATGCCCAGAAGTCAACGAGGGTGAAGCGTCCGGGAACGATATAGTCGCTGAGTTTGACAAGGGTTGAGTCTTCCTGAGCGATGGTCAGGTCAACATACTTCGATCCGGCGGAAGTCTTGGCCTTGTTGACGGCATTGGCCATTACGTGCTGAGCGTCAGGGTTGTTGGCGATTGCGGTGTCGGCTTCAAAGACGGTTTTAAGTTGTGCTTCGCTGAGGAACGGGGCAACCGAGCCGAAAACGGCCGTGTTGTAGGGGTTATTATGGTTTCCGTTGATGAACTTGACGGCTGCGGGAACGAACTGGTCTTTGAGAATTGATTCGCTCTCGTTTTCATCGGTTGTGTTGCGCAGGCTCTCCATGATCGGAGTGATTTCGTCGGCATAGGCAGCGAAGGCGTCATTGGACTTTGTGCCGGTTGCAAGGCCTTCGTCGTTGAATGAAATCTTGCCCGGTTCAAGAACGAGCTGGAACATCGGCATGCCCTGGGCTGATACGATTGCCATCACGGGGGCTTTGACAGAGCCGCTGATGGTCAGCAGCGAGTCGGTTGCGACGGCGCTTCCGAGTGTGTCGCCGTTCTGAGCATTGAGAACCGCGATTGTCTGCCCTTGCAGCGCTTCGGGAACGGAGACTTCGATGGAGTACTTGTCACTCTTGCCGCAAGCGGTCATAAGGAGGGCGGCAGCGCCGAGCGCAAACAGAGATTTTTTCATGTTTAGTTTGAATTTTGATTAATTATACTTGTTTCAATAACGCAAAGGTACGCTAAAAAGTTGTAAAACCATTTATATTATAGAAAATTAACCATCCGATTGATTTTTTATGACGTAATAAAACATTTTTTCGGATAATTTTAACTACCTTTGCACGGACATAATAATGCCATGAAAATTCATTTATAATCAATTCAACGTATAAACGCTATGAGTCAACAAAAAAAGCAATGGGGAGCCATCATTGTGATGATTGCGCTCTTCGCCATGATTGCCTTCGTGACGAACCTCTGTACGCCGATGGCAACTATTATCAAGAACCAGGGAGAAATCTCAAACGTGCTTGCCCAGATCGGTAACTACGGCAACTTCGTCGCTTATCTCGTAATGGGTATTCCCGCCGGTATGCTTATCAGCAGATTCGGCTACAAAAAGACCGCGCTTATCGGTCTTGCAGTCGGCATTGTCGGCATTCTGATTCAGTGGGCCAGCGGTCTGATTGACGGCATGGGCCAGTCGCTCGGTGTGGTCTTCACCGTTTATTTGATTGGCGCTTTTATTGCAGGGCTCTGCATGTGTATCCTCAACTGCGTTGTTAATCCGATGCTGAACATTCTCGGCGGCGGTGGCAACAAGGGTAACCAGCTGATTCAGCTTGGCGGTGTGTTCAACTCTTCGGCAGCCGTTGCCTGCTACATCCTTATGGGTGCGCTGATTGCCGACGTTTCACGCTCGAAGATTGCCGACGTTGAAATCGCCCTGATGATTGCTCTTGCAATTTTCGTTGTAGCGTTCATCGTTATATGCTTCACCAAAATCGAAGAACCAGCCCAGGCTCCCGTACAGCTCAGCCTCATCAAGGGTGCTATGAGCTATCGCCACTTCGCCCTCGGCGCGCTTGGTATTTTCCTTTACATGGGCATTGAGGTAGGTACTCCCAACTTCGTTCAGCAGTATCTGATCAACGAACGCGGCATGGCCGGTAACATCGTTGGTCTGCTTGTGGCTGTTTATTGGTTCATGATGCTGATCGGACGTCTCGTCGGCGCCGCTATCGGCGGTAAGTTCAGCGCTCGCTCAATGATTACAACCGTGAGCATCGCCACTTTGGCTCTTGTCCTCTTTGGCATGTATGCCCCCTCAGACATTATGGTTAGCTTCCCCGGCATCGACTGGGGTTCCCTCTCGGTTATTTGGGCGGAAATCCCCGTTGGCATATTTGCCTTCCTGCTCGTCGGTCTCTGCACTTCTGTTATGTGGGGTGCAATCTTTAACCTTGCCGTTGAGGGCCTTGGTAAGTACACCGCAATCGCATCCGGTATCTTCATGACAATGGTGTTCGGTTGCGCAGTGATGATGTTCATTCAGGCTGCGGTTGCTGATGCTGTCGGTTACATCGATTCTTATTGGGTTATTGTTGGCTGCGCAGCTTACCTGCTGTTCTACGCTCTTGTCGGCTCTCGCGTCAGCGCGCGTGCCGATGCCGAATAAGCTTGAATTGTTAATAACTTGTTCACAAAAAGAGCCGGAGAAATTTTCTCCGGCTCTCGTTTTTTTTATATATTTGCACATCCGGAACATTCTTGGATTTTATGTCCGGAGAGGATAATCAAGTGCCATCGGCACAATAAACGTGTATTCAATTTTCATTTTTTATTATTAATTTTTGTTTAAAACGTGAATTGGTTCGAATGTAAAGTCGCGTATCACAAAATTGTTGAGAACGGACTCCAGAAAAAAGTTACCGATACTTTCATGGTTGATGCCCTTAGCTTCACAGAAGCCGAGGCCCGCGTAATTGAAGAGGTGACCCCTTACGTCAGCGGCGAAATGGAGGTTGCATCGGTTAAGAAAACCAAGATTTCCGAAATTTTCCGCGATGACACCGCCGATAAATGGTATCTCGTAAAGGTCGCTTTCATCACAATTGACGAAAAATCCGCTGTTGAAAAGCGAGCAATCTCTCAGATTCTGACCGCCGGTTCGAATTTCAAGAACGCCTATGATAACTTCATGGAAGGCATGAAAGGCACAATGGCAGACTTTGAAATTGTCTCGATTACGGAGACTCCGATTCTCGACGTTTACGGAGCAAAACTCGATGCCGCAGATCAGCAGTAATCTACTCCGTCTCCGCGCTGAAATACCCGAGGGCGTGCGCTTGGTGGCCGTCAGCAAGTTCCATCCGGTCGAAGCCGTGCGTGAGGCCTATGCCGCCGGTCAGCGTATTTTTGGCGAAAGCCGTGTTGACGAAGTTGTTGCGAAGGCCGCTGCGATGCCGCCCGACTGCATATGGCATTTCATTGGCCATGTCCAGACCAACAAGCTTAGGCGCCTGATTCCTGTTGTGCATGTAATCGAGAGTGTCGACTCCGAGCGGCTGCTGCGTCTGATTAGCGCCGAAGCAGCCCGCATTGGCCGCACGGTCGACGTCCTGTTACAGGTTCATGTCGCCGCTGAGGAAACGAAAACAGGCTTTCTCCCGGATGACCTTATAGAATGCGCGCGCGTGTGCGAGTCCCTTCCGAACGTAAGAGTCCGCGGCGTTATGGGTATGGCGACTAATACGGATAGTCTTGACCGCATTGCCGCCGACTTTGAGGCAATTGCCGAATGTGGAGCGCGTCTGCGTCGTGTAATTCCTGATGCGACGGAGTTAAGTATGGGAATGAGTGGAGATTGGCCGATTGCCGTGGCCCATGGTGCTACTCTTGTCCGTATCGGAACTGATATTTTCGGAAGCCGTAGCTGAAAATATTTAACTTTTTTTTAAAAAATTATAATTAATTCAAAAAAAAATCGTAACTTAGCACCGCAAAAAGTGTCGATTGTACACTAATAACGCGAAAACTATTTATTTAACTCAATCACTCATAACTGTTTATGAAAAAAAGCATGATTCTGGCGCTCGCCTGTGCCGCTTTTGTTAGCAGCTCTGCTTTCGCACAGGAAGTGACCTACGTTGAAGATCCCGCTCAGGGCTATACCTTCAACCGTTTCAAGGACAACTGGTTCCTCACCGCTGAGGGTGGTGCTAACTTCCAGTTCAGCAAGCATGACATCAACCGCGATGCTCTTGACCGTTTCGCACCCGCTTTCGGTCTGCAGGTTGGTAAGTGGTTCTCTCCGCTGATGGGATTCCGCGGTGGTCTTACCTACCTCGGCACTAAGGGCCTCTCTTACGGTTCTGACGCTTTCGGTCTCGTTTACGACGAAGCCGGTCAGCCCAAGACCTTCGAAAGCAATGGTCACACTTACTACAAGACCAAAGTCGCTAACCTCGGTGTAAACTTCGACGCTATGCTGAACGTTACCAACTGGTGGTGCGGCTACAAACCCAACCGTGTTTACAACTTCATCGCATACGTAGGTGGTGCAACTTACTTCGGTCTGCAGCACGAAGATGGCAGCGACAGCAAGTGGGACACCAACGGATTTGACACCCGTCTCGCTCTCCGTGGCGGTATCATCAACAGCTTCAACGTAAGCAAGCAGGTCGCTCTTAGCCTCGACATCCGCTACACCGCAATGAGCGCTACTCACGAGACCAAGCTCGCCTACGACTGCATCAACAGCAACCTCGCCGCATTCCTCGGTGTAACCTACCTCTTCAACCAGCGCACCTGGACCGCTCCCGTGGTTCCCGTTTGCCCGCCGGCTGAAAACTGCGACCCCATCCGCGCTCGCCTTGCTGAAGCTGAAGCTCGCCTCGCCGACACTCAGCGCAAGCTCGACGAATGTCTCCGTCGCCCGATGCCCGTTGCTGAGGCTGCTCCCTGCGTTGCTCCCCTCGCAACCGTTTACTTCCCCATCGGTTCAAGCACCGTTTCTCGCACCGACGCTAACGTCCTCAAGAGCGTAGCCGCTACCATGAAGGCCGACACCAGCGTTAAGTACGACGTTTGCGGTTGGGCTGACAACTACACCGGCAGCGACGCTATCAACGCACGTCTCCGTCAGAACCGTGCCAACAGCGTTAAGAACATTCTCGTTAAGAATGGTGTTAAGGCTGAACAGCTCGACGTTACCACCAACCCCGGTAACAAATACGAAGGCAAGGAAAATGTTTACCTCGATCGTTGCGTAACCATCCAGGCTAAGTAAGTTTTCATAAATTTGTACTAATAGTAGAGGTCGTCTGATTCGTCAGACGGCCTCTATTTTTTTTGTAAAGCGGCAGAACGGACAGAATCCGAATGAATCCGGTAAAGGGCTGTTGACAGGGGGGATGCACGTTATCTGCGCGTGTCAGACGCAGAACTCAGATAAGTCTGTAAAATGTTATGATGCGCGTCTTACTTTACCAATAGGACAATGCCTGCGCTTGGTTTAGACTTTGTCAGGCCAGGAGGTAAGCGATAGCGAGCATGACAGCGGTTGAAGCAAAGCTGAGGAGCAGCGTCCTGATGCCATAGACGGGCGAGGCGATTCTGCGGGCCGCAATGTAGATAATCAGGATGTCAAACAGATACCATAGGGCGGTTGCCAGACCGAGTCCCGTCCATCCCCCAATCATATATCCGGCGATGTTCAGAGCGAATCCAACCAGCGATGAGAGTATTTCGGTTATCAAATAAGCTTTGGCCTTATTTGCGGCGATAAATCCGAAAGAGAGAACGGTTGAGGCCGGGCGCATCATCATGCCGACCATTCCGTAGATAAAGTATGGCGACATTGCCAGAAATTCTTCGTTGTAGAGTAGTCTGATCAGCCACGGAGTCAGAAGGATCGCCGTGATGCCACAAGGCAGAAACAAAAAGGTACTGACGCGTGCCTGGTGTGTTATCAGCAGCGATGCGTAGCGCGGACGGTTGATGGCGGCTGACAATCGTGGATAAAATTCGACGCCGATTGCAGTGAAAAACACTCCGACATAGCGAACCAACATCGTGTTGCCGCCCATATAGAGCGAGAGAGCCACATCGCCGGACGTACGCTGGACAAACGTTGAGAAACCGAGGCTTATCAGATTCCCGATAAGGGCCGCGACAACCGTGTAGAATCCCATTTCAATGAATTTACGCGATCGGATGAAACATTGCTTCAGGCTCAGCGACCTTGCCTCGGAGCGATAGCCTCGTGTGAACCATGCCGCTACGAGCCATCCGGCAAGAGCGTAGCCGACAATTGCCGGGGCGACGCCTTGGGTTTTAAGAAGCAGAAACAGAGGGAGTGCGATTAGCAGGCCTGCAATCGACGCAATCAGCCCGGATGACGCAATCTGTCCGAACCGGCCTTCTGCCTGAAGAATGATATGCTCGCTGCCTTGCAGGGCTTGTAGCAGAAGCGCGAGTGACGCTATTCTGAAGGGCCATGCGTAGGCTTCGGAGTCGAACGCCAGGCGGCTGAGCAGCGGCGCAAGGACGAACATCAGAATGAGACCAATGCAGCCGAGCGATGTGCTTACACGGCGGACAATGCCGATTGTTTCGCCTCGTTGGCCTGGTGGGATAACCGCCAGGTCGCGTACCGCCGTCGTGCGGATGTTCAGTTGGGTGAAATTTGAAAAAAGTTCGATTGTCAGGGTCAGTATTCCCATTAGACCAACTCCGATTGTCCCGACCCAGTAGGTCAGCATTTTTGTGCGGACAATGTAGCAGAGCATGTTGATCACTTGGGTGGACCCCAGAAGTGACGTTGCTTTGATTACCCTTGACGTTAGCGTTTCAGCCATTGCTGCGGGTCGAATTTGTCGCGCTCGCGGCGAATTTCAAAATGCAACATGCCGCGTGACGGGTTGAACTCCGATGGTGCGACTGTGCCGATGACGTCACCTGCTTTCAGTTTGTCGCCCTTCTTGACATTGATTGTCTTGACGTTGGCGTAGACTGTCAGGTATGAGCCGTGGCGAACCAGGATAACATGACCGAATCCGTCCTGGACAAAGACGGCCGACACGAAGCCGGGATGAACGGCCCGGGCTGTGGCGCCAAGCGCGGTCTCAAGGTCTAAGCCGGGATTGTTGACCTCAACATGGGTGTGAGTCTTGTGTGGCTGGACTCCAAACGGACGCGCAATTACGTATGTATGACTCAATGGCGACGGTAGTTTGCCTTTACGCGATGCGAATTCGCCGGTTGCGTCGCTGATGCTCTGGTCTGTCGGTTTAAATTCCGGCTGTTTGGTTTGGGGTTTGTCTGAGGTCGGTTTCTTCTTATTATTGGCCGGGGTTTTGGCGTCTGCCGGCTTGTTCTTCGCTTTATCGGCTTCAGCGGCTTTGCGTGCGGCCTCCTCAGCCTTGCGCTTGGCCTCGGCAGCCTCTCGCCGGCGCTGTTCCTCGGCTTCCTCTGCAATCAGGCGAGAAATCTCGTCGTCGAGTTTTCTGATTGTCTGCTGTTGCTCTTTCAGCATTGAATTGAGCTTCTTTTTCTGGCCCTGAAGCGATTTAACGACAGTGTTGACGCTGTCGCGGCTTGATTTCAGCAGGCGCTGTTCCGCAATTTCCTGCGAACGCAGTGAGGCCGTATGGCGGGCCATTTCGGCCAATTCCGCCTTTTGCGTCTCAAGATTTGCCACAACTTCCCCAATCTGCTCTGTTTTTCTCTGGCGCCATGTAGAGTATTGTTCCAGATATCTCATTCGGCGGTAGGCCTGACGGAAATTATCGGCCGAGAAGATGAAAGTCAGTGTGTTCATTTCTCGGCGGTTGCGGCGCGATGAACGCACGGCCGATGTGTAAAGCTGTCGCAGACGTGCCAGCTCTGCCTCGTTCTCCTTGATTGAGTCCTGGACTTTAGCCGAGCGGACGGCAATAGAGTCCAGTCTCCGTTTCAGTGCCGTCGCGTTGCTCTCCGAGCGGCTAATCTGTTGCTGAAGCGTATTGATCTTGCCGAGGCGCTGTTTGATTTCAGCTTCGGTCATGGTCAGCTTCTTAGAGGTCTGCTTCATTTGCTGCTCGGTTTTGCGGCGCTGCGACTGAGCGTCGGAACTGGAGCGCTTTTTGGGTCTGGCGCCTTCTGCCGCCAGCGGCAGCAGTAAAATTATCAGCAATATTTTTAGCAGACGGTTCATCATAAGGGGGGCGAATGAGATAATGTGTTGAGTGTAAGGAGAGATAGGGTCAGAGTGACGGCAGTGCGTCTTTCAGCCCTTTCAGGTTGGTCTTCTTATAGTCAGAGCCTGGAGCCGAGAATGTGGCGGGGCGCGTTGAGTCCCATTGCGCTTCGCTGAGACTGAGGGTCATGCGTCCGGTGACGGACTTGCCCTTGGCACCTGCCTTTAGTGTCAGCACCGGCGATGTTTTCGTGCCGCTGACGGTGAGGTCCAGGTTCTTCGGCAGCCGTTCAATTGCCTTTGGTTCGCCAAGCATCGCTTCCTGTAGGACCTGGAACGGAAGGTTGAGGCGCGCGAATTTCTCGCCAATCGGTTCCTGAATCCACATTTTATTGATTTGTTTGATAACAACGTCGGCCTCAGTCGGAGAAACGTAGAGTTGGGCCACTTCAAAGCCGAGCATGCGCACGGAGATGTAGACATATTCGTCGCGTACAAGCGTCGCGCGGCCGCTGAAGGAGATTTTCTGAGGCTCAAGCAGTTCGAGCCTGACGGGAACAGTCACGTTCTTCCAGGTGGCTTCCTCGGCGGAAATCTGTGTATTGGTTTCTACGGCGCTTTTCTTTGAGCGACATGATGACAACAGGGCAACGGCCGTAAAGGCAACTAACAGTAAAAGCAGATATTTTTTCATTCGGGGATGCGTTTTAGTTCAACCCGAAGCCTCAGATCTTTGGATTCGGGGTCGGTTTCGAGTCCTTTTTGCCAGAATTCAAGCGCTTTTTCTGACATTCCGGCCCGATAATATATATCGCCGGCGTGGAGCATGAATTCCGCTTCCGGGTCTTCATTGCGCAAAAGTGCGAGGGCTTCGTCCATGTAGCCGATTGCGGGGCCGTATTTTCCAAGTCTGTAAGCAACCCATGCGGCAGTGTCAAGATAAATAGGTCGGCGCTCGCCGGCGTTCAGCACTGCCGTAATCAGTTCTTCGGCGCGGTTAAGGTCTCCGCCCTTTTCGGCAATCATGTAGGCATAATTATTCTTGGCCAGATTGTAAGAGGGGAAAAGCGCGATTGCGCGTTCATAGAGAGCGGCGACTTCCTCCGCCGGCCGATAGAACTGTTCGGCGTCGGCGATTGTCGATATGATTTCGGCGCGCGTTTCGTCGTCAAGGTCAGGGTCATCAATCAGCGGACGCAGCGTTTCGGCTGCCGCGCGATAGTTCTTGATATTCATGTAGGCGCCGGCGAGCATCAGTCTGACCTCCGTGATGTCAGTCAGGCCTTCGGTCCTGAGGGCGTCCTCGCCAATGGCGATTCCCTGCTCGGGCCGATTGTCCAGAACGAGCATTCTTATCTGCTCCGAGCGTAGAATACCGACGGTCGGCTCAAGCGCGGACGCATGGGCCAGTTCAGTGGCCGCCCGCTCAAAGTCGCGTTCAAGTAGGGCCAGGCGCGCTCTGAGTATCATCCCTGACGTGTTTTCCGGGAATTTCTGTTCAAACAGTTCCGTTGCCTTATAGTAGACAGGGGTGATTTCATCCGTCGGGTTGACTTTCATTCCGTTGACGAAAAAGCCGAGCAGAGCGCTCTTGTCCTGCTCGGGAAGGTCGTCTGACGCGAGAGAGCCGGCAAATGCATCGAAGGCGGCGTCGGCTCCCTTCAGATCATAGGCGGTCTGGATGCAGAACTCATGGAGCGGTTCGTTGTCCGGTTCGAGCTGAATCGCTCTGGCGGCAAGGCGCATTGCCTCGTCCGGGCGGTTTGTTGCGGTGTTGGCCGAGATGGCCAGGGTCAGGGCCTCAATGTCGCCCGGCAGGGCCGATGTCAGGGCTTCGACTTCGGCTAATGCGCCAATTGTGTCGTTTTTCTGATTCAGCAATAGGTTGGAAATGACGTAGGTCAGTTGGGTTCGCTTGCCCTCGCGCATTTCAACGCGGCGATAAACTTCAAGGGCGTCGTCGGGCCGACGCATCATCTCAAGGAGCCTTGCGTGGCGCAGCGCGAGCGTCGGTTGGGTCGGGTTGAGCGAGTCCGCGCGGGCGTAGAGCGGCAGCGCACGTTCGATGAGTCCGGCGCGGGCATAATAGTCTGCGAGGCTGACGGCTGCGTATGAATCGTTAGGGTTCAGTTCCACATAGCGGTCAATCCGAGAAAGCGCATCAATGAATGTGGCGGTGTCATTTCCGGCAGTTGCAATGCGGGCAAATGCAACCGATTTGGCTATTTCGCTTGCCGGGTCCGGATTGAGTTCGAAGGCGCGTTCCATCAGCGATTCGGCATCGGCGTCGTTGCCGAGCGAGCGCTGGCGCATCGCCTCCATAAAATAGTAGTCGCTCTTGGCTTCATTGTCGGCGATAGCCGGCATGACGCCAAGAAGCAACACTAAAGGAGATAAGATTTTTAGAGCGATTCTGTTGTTCAATTTGTTCCGGTGTGGCCGAATCCGCCGTCGCCGCGCTTCGTTTCGTCGAGGCGTTCAACCGGCTCCCAGTGGATTCGGGTGTATTGGTTAATAACCAGTTGGGCAATGCGCTCGCCGGGAGCAATCTCAAACGGTTCGCGCGAGAGATTAATCAGAATGATGCCGATTTCGCCTCGATAGTCGGCGTCGACCGTCCCGGGGGTGTTCAGGACCGTGACGCCCTTTTTAAGGGCGAGTCCGGAGCGGGGACGCACCTGACATTCGTAGCCTTCTGGAAGTTGGATGCGCAGTCCGGTCGGAATCAGTGCGCGATCGCCGGGCTGAAGCGTCATCGGCTCGTTCAGGGCCGCGCGGACATCCATTCCGGCCGATCCCGGTGTTTCATATTCCGGGAGGTCAAATCCGCTGTTGTTAACGATTTTTACGTTCATTTCGCTGCCGGAACTGCAATTTTCAGGAAGATTTCAGTCGGGAAGTGGTCAGAATAGCCGTTCAGCCAGCTTCCGGCGGCAAATGTGCGCAACGGATAGCCCTGGCGCGTGCCGTTGGGGTCAATCAGGAAGTCATGGTTATGGACTTGCTGCTTGAAGAAGTTAAGTTCGGTTTCGGTTGCGTTTTGAGGCAGAAGGTTGCCGGAGAAGACAATCTGGTCGAAAAGATTCCATGCGCCTTTGTAGGCCAGCGTGCCGATGCCCTTGTCGCGGAGCAGACGCCACCACGGATTGTAGAAGTCATGCTTGCCGACGCCTTTGGTGTCCTTCTTTGCGCCGAGAACCTTGGCGACGGACTTGTTGTCAGGGTCGTCGTTGAGGTCGCCCATGATGATGACGCCGCGCGAGGGGTCGACTGCCCAGATCGAGTCGGCAATCTGTTTGCTCAGGGCGGCTGCGGCTTCGCGGAGCCAGCTGCTTTGCTCTTCGCCGCCGAGGCGCGAGGGCCAGTGGTTGACAATCACGCTGATGCGCTGGCCGGAGAGGGTGCCTGTCACGCACATCTGGTCGCGGGTACGGAACGTCGGATATGACTCGATGTGGAGCCGATGGTTCTCGACGCTCTCAAACTTGAACTGTCGGGGGTTATAGAGCAGGCCGACGTCAACTCCGCGTCGGTCCGGACCGTCATGGTGGACAACCTGGAGATTCCATGAGGCAATCTGCGGGTCTGCGACGAGGTCGTCAAGAACCGACTTGTTTTCAATTTCGCTTACGCCGATAATGGCCGGACCCTTTGGGGTTGTCTTTGTTGCGAGCTGTGAGATTGCGTAGGCCATGTTGTGGATCTTGCTCTGATACTTGCGTGTGTCCCACTGCTTAGCTCCTTGCGGAGTGTACTCAAGGTCGTAGGTCCCGTTCGTGTTAATCGTGTCGAACAGGTTCTCAAGGTTGTAAAATGCTATGCCGTACACGCGATAGCGGTTGCCTGACTTGGGAGACTGGGCCAGAGCCGCGCCTACCAGGCTGAAAATGACTGCAAAAGCAATTAAAATGCGCTTCATCATTAATAGGATTAAAATTTATTTTCCGCAAATTTACGTACTTTCCATGAAATAAACAAACTGACAGTGCCATCTGGTTCAACCCCGGAAATTTTATAGAATAGATATGTTAAAAAGTGTTAAGTATTTTGTCAAATTCGTAAAAATATCTAACTTCGCGCCAGTTTTTCATGGTATTAGATTTAAGGTAAGAAGATTATTCGTCGTGATGACGGATAATTTTTTTGTTTTTTTAGGAAACCTGTGTGTGTTAATGTCGCGGATTTTTTCTAAATTTGCGCTTTAATTAGATATTTATGAGACTGAAACATCTTATATATGCGGCAATGCTTGCCGCCACAGCTGCCGCCGGAGTCCGTGCGGCAGGCCCTGAGGCCAACACGGCCGAGGAGGTTGTCTGGATGATTGGCGACCAGCCGATATGGCGTTCCGAAGTCGAGGAGACTTATCAGCAGATGAAGCAGGAAAAAGTCGCCATCAAGGGAGACCCTTATTGCTTTGTTCCGGAACAGATTGCCCTTGAGCGCCTTTATCTTCATCAGGCTGACCTTGACACTGTTGAAGTCAACCCCTCGGTGATTGCCGCTGAGGTCGATTCCCGCATCAACGAATGGATTGGCCAGATTGGCTCGCGTGAGCGCCTGGAGGAATATATGCACAAGTCGCTTCCTCAGTTGCGCGAGTTTCTGACCGAAACAATGACGAATAACTATCGCGTCACCCAGGTGCAGCAGGCGCTTACCTCAAAACTGAAGGTCACCCCCTCGCAGGTCAGGCGTTACTACGAAAAACTGTCGGCTGACTCGATTCCCTATGTTCCGACTCAGGTCGAGGTGCAGATTGTTACGCTGACGCCTTACATTCCCCGCGAAACAATTGAGGATGTCAAGGACCGCCTTCGTGGTTTCGCTGACCGCGTGAACGCCGGAACCGCCGAGTTCTCGACCCTTGCCATTATGTATGGCGAGGACGATTCGTCCAATTTCGGCGGCGAAATCGGCATGGTGGCGCGAGCCGAACTCGCACCTGAGTATGCCGCAGTCGCGTTCAGCCTGAACGATCCGAAGAAGGCCTCGAAAGTTGTCGAGACCGAGTATGGGTTCCACATTATCCAGCTGATTGAGAAACGCGGCGACCGTATTAATACTCGCCACATACTGATGCGTCCGAAGGTGGCGGAAAAGGACCTCCAGGATGCCCGCATGCGTCTTGACTCAATCAGGGCTGACATTCTCGACGAAAAATTCAGCTTCGAGGATGCAGCGACTGTTCTCAGTCAGGATAAGGATACGCGCAACAACCGCGGCTTGATGACAAACCAGGACCGTCGCTCTAACAATTACAACACGTCGCTCTTCAAAATGAGCGAACTTCCGTCGGAAATTGCCCGCGAGGTGTCTCATCTTCAGCCCGGGCAGGTTTCAAAGGCATTCGTCATGAAGGACCTCCACAGCGCAAAGGACATCGTTGCCATTGTCAAGCTGAAGAACCGCATTGATGCTCATCGCGCCGATGCCGCCAATGACTATCAGCTGATTAAGGCAATGTATGAAAACCGGGAGCGCGAACGCATCCTTGCCGACTGGATTAACAAGAAAATCGCTGAAACCTATATCCGTATCGAGCCGGGATGGAGCGACTGTCCCGACTGGCGTTACAACTGGCTGAAGAATAAGTCGAAATGAAGCATGCTCCGCTGCTGATGATGGCGCTGCTGCTCGGAGCCGGCGTCATGGCTGCTCCTCCGCGCAGGTCGCTTCTTTCCGCGCCGGACACCACCCCGATTTCTCCGCAGGTGCCGGCCCAGGACCGCTATCAGCCCAACCGGGTGTTCCTTGAACGGGCCGACTCGCTGCGCGTCGACCCCTCTGAGCCTGATGTGCAAATTCTTGTCGGCTCTGTGACGTTTCGCCGCGGCGACATGTTCATGTATTGCGATTCGGCGAGATTCTACACTTCACCCTCGCTCCCGGCTGACTCGATGGAGGCCTTTGGCAACATACGCATGGAGCAGGGCGATACGCTTTTTCTCTTTGGCGACGAAATGGAGTATTCCGGAGCCGAGCAGCGTGCAACCGTTTATGGCATTGGGCGCGACGTCAGGCTGATTAATCGTGACGTTACGCTGGAGGCTCCGGTGCTTAATTATTCAATGGCAATCAACCTGGGTTATTATGACCAGGGCGGGCGTCTGACCGACCCGCAGAACACTCTCGTTTCATTCGAGGGAGAATATGCTCCCCCGACCAAGGAAGCAAACTTCTACACCCGTGTGCGTCTCAACGGTGTTAACGCCAAGGGAGATACAATCCGGGTGTTTACGGACACTCTGATGTACAACACAGTCAGCCGCATTGCCGAGTTGCCCGTCTTTTCGCGCATTTCCGGCAGTCAGGGCGACATTGTGACCACAAACGGAATTTTCGACACTGCTAACAACACGGCGACCCTTCTTGACCGTTCGACAGTCCACACCTCCGGCGGAAACACCCTGACGGGCGATTCAATCGTCTTTAATCGCGCAACAGGCATCGGCGAAGCATTCGGCGCCATGGTCATCACGGATTCGGCCCGTTCCTTGCGTCTGGAAGGAGACTATGGCTATTTCAACCAGCAGATTGACAGCGCTTACGCAACCGGACGCGCACGCGCCCTGGAGTTCTCCAAGCCTGATACGCTTTTTCTCCACGGACGCGAAATCCGCACGTTTCTGACTCCTGATTCCGTGCGTCTGATGGTTGTGAACCCCGATGTGCGTTTCTGGCGCGTCGACCTTCAGGGCGTTTGCGACTCAATGACCTTCGTCGAACCTGATTCGATGCTCCACATGAATGGCAACCCGATTGTCTGGAACGCAAACCGTCAGATTTTCGGCAATACAATCAAGGTGCATCTTAACGACTCTACCGTTGACCGCGTTGAGCTTCCTGACTTTGCCTTTGTTGCTGAAGCCGTTGAAGATGAATTTTTCAACCAGATGAGCGGCAAGGCAATGATTGCCCGGTTTGAGGATGGCGATCTTCGTGAACTGGAACTCAACGGCTCTGTTCAGGCAATAATGCTACCTGAAGAAAATGACTCAACCGTCAACAAAATCGTCAACCTTGAGTCCAGCTATCTTCAGGCTTATTTCAAAGACCGCGAAATCGAGCGTGCGCGCCTTTGGCCTGAAACAACCGGCACGGTCACTCCCCTCTATCTTGCAAAACGATCGCTCCTCTACCTGCCCAAATTCCGTTGGGAGGCTGACTTGCGCCCAACCGGCCCTGATGATATCTTCCCCCGCATCCCTGCGGTCTCGGAAGATCCCAAGGAGGATCCGGTTGACGACGCTTCGCAAACTGCCGAAGAAGTAACGGCCGCGGAGAAAGACTGACGGCGTTGCTATAAAATCATAGAGCCGGCCGGTCAGGCGAAAAGGGAGTGTAGGGCGTGGAAGCGGGCGAGGTTGTCGGCCCCGAAGCGGGCAATGGATGCCTCAACGCGTTCAAGGGGTTTGCGCTCCATGGAGCCGGATTTGGAGTAAAATTTGTCAGCGTAGCAAATCAGTTTTTCAAGCATCGTCTCCGGAACCAGGTCGCCAATGCCCACTCCGGTGTGGCGTTCGGCCACGCGTGCCGCCCATTCCGGTGCGCCTTCGTGGCGCAGGAGTGCGGCGCCGAGCGGCCCATGGGCAATATAAGGCTCCGAGCCGTGACAGTAGATTCCCGGAGCATCACAGAGAAAGATGCCGATGTCGTGGACCATAGCGGCTGCTTCAATCTGCTCGGGGGATAGGGGAAGTTGCTTGCGTGAGGATATTTCAAGGGCTAGGGCAGCTACGGAGCGGCCATGGCGCATATAAATATCCCGAAGGCGGGTGCCTTCGGGATAGTATTTGTCAATTATTCGTTGATAATCAAAGGATGGTGTTCCAGCCATGAATGTCTTCGGTTTCGCCAAGCTGAATTGCGCGCAGGCGGTTGTAGAGTTCAGTGGTCACAGGGCCGGGTTTGCCATCCTTGGCAATGATGTATTTTTTGCCGGTGTCAAGGTCATCGACCTCAGCCACGGGCGAGGCCACGGCGGCCGTGCCGCAGGCGGCGGCTTCGCTTACATAGTCCAACTCTTCGATGGGAATGTGACGCTCCTCGACTTCGAGACCCATGTCGCGCGCAAGCTGCATGAAGCTCTTATTGGTAATCGAAGGGAGGATTGAGTCGGAGGCGGGTGTTATGTATTTTCCATCCTTGATGGCGAAGAAATTGGCGGGACCGCATTCGTCAAGATACTTTTTCTCGCGGGGGTCAAGATAGAGAACGGCGCTATAGCCGAGCGAGTGGGCTTTCTCGCCTGCCGCGATGCTTGCGGCGTAGTTGCCGCCGACTTTCCATCGACCTGTTCCCTTGGGTGCCACGCGGTCAAATTCGCGCATGACGCAGATGTTGGTCGGCTTGAAGCCTTCCTTGAAGTAGGGGCCTACGGGCGATACGAAGACAATGAAGGTGTATTCTGACGAGGGTTTGACGCCTACGCGCGCGCTGATGCCGATTTCGAGCGGACGTATGTAGAGCGATGCGCCTGAGCCGTAGGGCGGAATGAAGCGCTCGTTGGCCTTTACGACCCGCTTGACCATTTCGCAGAAAATTTCGGCCGGAACCGGTTCCATCATCAGGCCCTTGGCCGATTCGATGATGCGTTTGGCGTTTTCCTCAAGGCGGAAAATACGGATTTTTCCGTCTTTGCCGCGGAAGGCTTTCAGACCTTCGAAAATCTCTTGGCCGTAATGGAGTGCGGTTGCGGCCATGTGGAGGTTGATATGCTCTGAGGCAGTTTCTTCAATCGGCCCCCATTGTCCGTCACGGAACGTGCAGCGCACGTTGACATCGGTCGGCACATAGCCGAATGACAGATTTGCCCAGTCAAGTTCGTTGGATTTCATAAGTTTGTTCTTTTTTACCTTTGCGGTTAACTGAATAACCTATAATGCGGAGGCAAAGTTAGCAACTTTTTTTGATTTAAGGGAGAAAAAACATAAATTTGCACCATAAATGAGAAAAAAAGGCTTTAAAACTACAAGGAGGTACCGTCTGACGTTTGTCAGTGAGAACACTCTGAACTCGCTTTGGACCCTGCGCATGAGTCGCACGCGCGCCTGGCTGTTCGGAGCGGTATGCGTGGCGGCCGTCAGTGCGTTGGTCGCCCTGCTGCTGGGGCTGACCCCGCTCGGGTCAATTCTGCCTGGTTATATGCGTCCGGACCAGCGGCGCGTACAGGTTGCGAACGGCTTGCGTCTCGACTCGCTGATTGAGCTTCAGGCGGTCCAGACGGCCTGGATTGGGAACGTGCGCGCAATCTTGACGGGCGAGGTCGATTCCGTCGTGCCGGCTGAGAATGTGCCTGCCGTGGTCGACACTCTGCTGAGTGCCTCGGCGGCAGAACGCCGCTTTGTTGACGAGTGGACCGAGCGCGAGCGCTATAATCTGTCTGTGGTGACTCCGGTGGTTGCGTCGTCAATGAGTTTCCGCGCCCCGGTCCAGACGGTGTTGCGTCGCGACTCCGTCGGCGGAACGATTACGCGCATCGAAAGTACGCGTCATGCTACTGTCAGTGCAATTCATAGCGGAACGGTTCTTGACGCTCATCTCGACGTCGCGTCGGGCCGATGGATCGTCATCATGCAACACCCGAATGAGTTTGTCAGTCGCTACGAGGGCCTGAAGCAGTGTTTCGTGACAATGGGCCAGCGCCTGCCGACCGGAGGCGCGCTTGGTCAGCTTGGCTCTGATGGTCGGCTGGAACTTATGCTCTGGCGCAGCGGATTGCCACTGCATTTTTCCGAACTGCTCTGATTTTAGGAGGGGTAGACCGTCGGAACACCTTCGGCAAGCTTCTTGCTGAAGGCGGAGGCGGCGAGGCGTGCGGCTTCGAGGTCGTTGAACGTATAGTTGCCGCAGTCAGCGGCTGTTGCCCCCGGAATATCGCCCTCGAATCCGGCGATGAAGTCAAACATGCGTTTCAGCAGCGGCAGAATCTCTGTCGGCTCAACCTCGCCCTGAAGCAGGAGGTAGGAGCCGGTACAGCAACCCATCGGACCCCAGTATACAACCCGTGATGCCCATTCCGCATCGTTGCGCAGAAAGGTGGCTGCAAGATGCTCTATCGAGTGGAGCGCCTCGGGGCTGAGGGCCGGTTCGCGGTTCGGAGCGGTCAGGCGCACGTCGAAGGTCGTGATGCAGTCACCGCCTGGAGTATAGTCGCGCCGGCTGACATAGACGCCGGCAATCAGGCGGTTATGGTCAATCGTGAACGAGGGGATTTTTTTCATAGACAGGCAAGGGTTGATTTAAGAATCTCGAATGTCTCTTCCGGGGCTTTGACCCAGAAGGACTCATATTGTGCGCCGTTGTCCGACACCTTTCCGGGAGTGTCTGAAATTACGCGCAGGCAGAAAAACGGCACTCCGAAATGATGGCACGTCTGCGCTAGGGCGCCGCTCTCCATGTCACATCCGGCTGCATCCGGGTAGAGTTCAAGAATCCGGCTGACTGTCTCGGGCGAGTCGACAAAGACGTCGCCGGAGGCCATGACCCCGAACTTCACTCGGGCGCCTGAGCGCCTGAGCGCCTCGGTTGCGACCTGAGCGGCGGGAAACAGTCGCGGACATCCGGCGGCCTCGCCCGGGATAGTGCCGGGGCCGCACCAGACGTCGTGATAGCCAACTGCGGTTGCGGCGACCACGTCAAGAACTGCGGCCGAACCGGTCCCGCCCGCAACTCCCGTGTTGATTACCAGGTCAGGACTGAACGTTCGAATCAGGGCTGAGCAGCCGAGCGCGGCATTGACCTTTCCAATACCGCACTTGCCAATGCAGACTTCTTTGCCGGAAATCATGCCGCAGTGAAGCGTGAAGCCTTCGGTCTCGATTATGGATGGGTTTTCAACAAGAGGGAGAAGAAGGCGCAATTCCTTCTCCATGGCAACGATTATTCCAATCTTCATGGGTTATTGTTTAGTGGGATTTATTCGTGAGGGTGGATGCGGAAAATGAAGCGTGAGCCGGGGCCGGCATATGACGTGTCGAGCGTAACGGTCGCGTCAAGAGTATGGCAAACGAGGCGACAGACGCTCAGCCCCAGTCCCGAGCCTTCGATTTCGGGGTTAAGACGCTCGAATCGTTTGAAAATCGTCTCGGCCTTTTCGGGAGGAACGCCGATGCCGGTGTCCGTGACGGTGAAGACTGCGTCGCCGGTTTCGGCCGAGATTTCAACGCTGAGGTCAATGCGTCCCTGTGGTGTGAACTTTGCGGCATTGCTCAGCAGGTTGAGCAGCACAATTTCAACGCGGCGCGGGTCAGTTCTGTAAATCAGTTTTTTGCTGTCGCCGCCGGGATGGAATTGAATTTCCACGCCTTTGTTAATCTGCGGAAGGATTGAGTCAACGGCATCCTGGCCGACAGCGTTGAGGTCAACCGGAACGCGATGGACCGGCAGCGTGCTGCTTTCAACGACTGCAAGTTCCTGAACGTCGGCAATCAGACCGAGCAGCAGACGCACGTTCATATCAATGATTGATTTGAAGCGTTCCAGGTAAGCCTTGTTTTCGCCCTGGGCGTTGTCAATGATTATCTGTGAGTATTCAATAATGGTGTTAATCGGGTTCAGTACCTCGTTGGTCACGTAGTTGACGAGTTTGGTCTTCTCAGTGTCGGCCTTGCGTGCGCAGTCGCGTGCTTTTGTCAGCGACTCCGTGGTCAGGCGCAGTTCCTCGCCTTCGGAGAGCAGTTTAGCGTTGGCGCGGGCCAGTTTCATTTTGCCTGAGGAGAGCCGGACTGCCATGACAATGAACGCAATGATGACTATCGCGAGCAGAACGGACGCGACGATTGCCAGAGTGGTTACCCATTGTTCGTGGCTGCGCAGTTTTTCGGCGTCATCCTCTCGGAGCGATTCATATTTATAGTTCAGTTCCAGCTCGCGCAGGCGCTCGGCGGTCTTCAGGTCAGTGAATTCCTCAAGAATCCTGCTGTACTCGATTGACGCCTCGGCCAGGTCTTCGTGGCTGCCAATGCTTTCAGCGGCCTCGCACAGCCGGCGCAGGTAGTATTTCTTATTGTAAAGCGTGTCGGCGTTGTTGGCCAGGATTTTCAACAGTGGTAGCGCCTTGTCATACTCCCGGCGTTTCATGTAGAGTGCCATTTCCGGCAAGGGGTTGACTTCCATGTCGCAGCGAATGTCTTCGTTGCGCTCGGCAAGTTCCATGATGTTGTCGAAAATTGCCTGGGTCTCGGCCTCGCTCAGGGCCGGATAGCATTTTATCATGCGGCGCAGGCTGATGTATCGATTGATAATCGGGTCATAAAACTTGCGTTCCGATTTTGAATTATGGGCTTCGATTCGGTCAATTGTCGAAAGGAGTTTGCGGTCGGCGTTGACCGCTTTTTCGAATTGCTCGTTTCGGAGATAGAGCATGGCCGCGCTCGCATAGAACTTGTTGCGGATTGCCACAGCTTGATCAAACGGCAACTGTGAAATCTCCGCGTCAAGACGGTCAATATATTCCGTCAGGAACGATCCCTGAGTGAACCCCTGGAGATACTCGCAGAGAATGAACATGCGGGCAATGCGGTCGTAGCGGTCCATTCCGCGCTCCTTGCTCACCTTGATTTCGTTGAGGAGAACCTGAATCGAGTCCGCAAGCTCCTGCTCGCTTGAAAATTTGATTGAAGCACCGAGGTTGCTCTTGATCAGACACTCGGCAATCCGCTTGTCCGGCGATTCCGGAAGGCTTTCAATGCGGCTGAGCATCAGCCGGATGCTGTCCGTCTGATACATTGACATGGCAATGCTTGACAGGCGGTTGAGCATGTCAATCTGAACTTTCTCGTTTTTGGCGCGAACGGCGACCTGATAGAGTTCCTCGCCTGTTTCATACCGGTTGGCATAGTTGGCGAGGTCATAAATGTCATATAGAATCGGAATGCTGTCTGCCGATGTTTTGACCAGGGCAAGTTCGCTGCGGAGGCTGTCGGTCAGTTCGCTGTTGGTCTTGTCCGAAACCTTCGTGCGGTTGGTTTGAGCATGGCCGGCAATGACGCATAGCGCCATTGTTAATATGCAGGCCGTTAGTCGTTTCAGTCGTTTCATTGCGATGGCTATTTTATGCCAAATGTAATAAAAAAATGTCACAAAACCATTGCAAAGTTAGGGCTTAAAATTCTGACGGCCAAATTTTACGCGAAAAAAGTAAAATAAAATCTGTTTTCTTGTCGCAATGGCTTAAAGTTTTTTTGGAGAATCAGTGGAAAGTACGTAAATTTGCAATTGTAAATACTTTCCCTATGCTTAATTACCTGAAACTGATGCTCCAGCTTGTGCTTGCCCCCTCGAAGGGGTGGGACGACGTGGCTGCGGCTATGCCTGACGCACACCGGATTCTGCTTTTCGGCCTGCTGCCGCTCTGTGTGTTAACCGGGGCAAGCGTAGGGGTCGCGGCATTGTGGGATTCTCACTTGCTGCTGTCGACTGTCATCATTCGTTCGGTAATTACGTTTGCCGTCTATATGCTGACATACTTTATCGCTCAGGCATTGCTGACGGCGTTGCTCCCGCGAATCACCGAGGACGGACTCGTTGACCGCGAGCGCATCTCGGTTTTTGCAGCGCTGAACGTCGGCCAGATGGCCCTGATTGGGTTTATTGAGAATCTGCTGCCGGCCGAAGTGCCGATTCTGCAATTCCTGCCATTGTTCGTCGTCGTTGTAATGTACAGGGCGCGTGGGTTTCTCGGCGTTGACTCGTCACGCACCGGACTGATGCTCGCGTTCGGTATTGTTGCCGTGATTCTTCCGGTCTATATCCTCGGAGGCCTGCTTGGCCCGATGGCGGGATAAGACCCTATTCCGGTGTGCGGAGCGTAGGGCTTTAGAGTAAACAAAAAAAGAAAGTGAGCTTATGGCAACAAAAATGAAATTCAAGGAAATCAATATAAAGAACAGGCGCGCCACGTTTGACTATGCCATCGGCGACACCTTTACCGCCGGAATTGTCCTGACCGGAACGGAAATCAAGTCGATTCGCCTCGGCAAGGCTTCGCTGGTTGATACATTCTGCTATGTTGACCGGGGCGAGGTCTGGGTCAAGAACATGTATATCGCCGAATATTTCTACGGGACCTATAATAATCATACCGAGCGACGCGAGCGCAAACTTCTGCTCTCGAAAAAGGAAATTCGCCAGCTCGAGAAAGAATCGAAGGAGCCGGGCAATACAATCGTGCCGCTGCGCATGTTTATCAATGACCGTGGGCTTGCCAAGCTTGTTATTGGCGTTGGTCGCGGCAAAAAGGAATTTGACAAGCGTCAGTCAATCCGCGAGCGCGATGACAAGCGCGCAATTGCCCGCGCCTTCCAGAAATAAACATCTCCTGTCTCATATCTCTAACTGACAATTTATGGCTAATTTCTATAATCCGGACCGCAATAATGACGAGCTTGACGACCTGATGGGGGGACTCGACCCCAAGGCGCCCGAGCAGGAAGAGACCCGGAATCAGCCGCCGGCGTCCCGTCGGCGTCAGACTCGCGCAAAAGATCAGTCTGCTCCGACGCCGAAGAAACGCCAGTCCTCCTCGGAGCGCAGACGCGTCGTGCCGACCCTCGACAGCCGCTGGGTTATGTTTGGCGGAGTGGTCATTCTGCTTTTCGCGACTTATCTTCTCCTGGCTCTGATGTCGACGCTCTTCACGGCGTCGGCCGATCAGGCAGTGATTGTCTATAACTCCGTCGGTCAGATTGTCAGCACCGGCGGCTCTGTTGCCAATTCCGCCGGACCGACGGGCGCATGGCTCGGCAATACGCTGCTGACCGGCTCGCTCGGTGTTGGCTCTTTCGTATTGGTGTTCTGGCTTGTCTGCATTGGCCTTGCAATGCTCGGCGTCATCAAGATTCGCTTCTGGGCGCTGACGCTGAAAAGTCTGGTGCTGGCCATCTCGCTCAGTATCGTCGTTGGCCTGCTGACTTATGCAACCGCTTCCGCAATCCGTTTTGGCGGCCATCATGGCTACTATGTTAATAAATTCCTGATTGAATACACGTCGCCCTTTGGCGCTATCGCGGTCAGCTGCGCCCTGGTCTCTCTTGTCGCGATTATCTTCATGACCCAGATTTCGCGCTTTTATAATAAGGTTCGCGCGCGCATGCAGGAATTTAAGGAACTTCAGGCCCGTCGCAGGGCAGAATCTGTCCGCAATACGCAAAAAAAAGCTCCCGAGCCTGTTGTTGCTGCGGACGACATACTTGTTGACAATGCAGACGAGGCCGCGGAGGAACCGGAGTCTGACCCTGAGCCGGAGCAGGACCCGTTTGACGCTTTCTGCGCTCCTGATTCCGAGCCGGGCAACATGGCCGTAGCGGCGGCGTCCGAACCTGAACCGGAAGCAAATCCTGAACCGGAGGAATTCAAAATTGAAGCAAACGAGATCGAGGAGGCTGACCGCATTTCAACCGATGCCTATGATCCGACGGCCGACCTCTCTCACTATCATTTCCCTCCGATTGACCTGCTTGAAGACCGCCGCGGCTCTTCCGTTACGGTCGATGCGGCCGAACTTGAGGCCAACAAGCAGCGTATTCTTGATGCGCTTGCCCAGTTTGACATTCAGATTTCGAGCATCCGCGCCACGGTCGGACCCACAATCACGCTCTTTGAAGTGGTGCCGGCCGCGGGTCAGCGAATTCAGGCAATCAAGCGCGTTGAGGAGGACCTTGCCCTCGCACTCAAAGCAACCGGAATCCGAATCATCGCTCCGATTCCCGGCAAGGGAACAATCGGCATCGAGGTGCCGAACAGTGACCCGCAGGTGGTTTCAATGCGCTCGATTATCGCTTCGAAAAAGTTCCAGGACTGCAATTATGAACTCCCGATGGCCCTTGGAGCGACAATCAGCAACGAAGTCTTTATCGCAGACTTGGCCAAGATGCCTCATCTGCTCGTGGCCGGCGCTACCGGTCAGGGTAAATCCGTTGGCCTGAACGCTATCATCACCTCGCTGCTCTACAAAAAGCATCCTGCCGAACTGAAATTTGTGCTTGTCGACCCGAAAATGGTCGAATTCTCGCTCTATCGCACTCTGGAACGCCACTATCTTGCCAAACTGCCCGAGGAGGAAGATGCTGTCATTACCGACCCGAACAAGGTCGTTGCCACCCTGAATTCACTCTGTGTGCTGATGGACAACCGCTATTCGCTGCTGAGTAAGGCCGGATGTCGCGGCGTCAAGGAGTATAACCAGAAGTTTATTTCCCGACGTCTGAACCCGGAAAAGGGTCATGAGTACATGCCTTATATCGTCGTGATTGTCGACGAGTTCGCAGACCTCATAATGACCGCCGGCAAGGAAGTCGAGGCTCCGATTTGCCGCCTGGCCCAGAAGGCCCGTGCCGTAGGTATCCACGTGATTATTGCCACTCAGCGCCCCTCGACCAATGTGATTACAGGACTGATTAAGGCAAACTTTCCCGGACGTATTGCCTTTCGTGTTTCTCAGATGGTCGACTCAAAGACAATTCTTGACCGCACAGGAGCGCATCAGCTCGTTGGCCGTGGTGACATGTTCTTTTCGACCAATGGCAATCTTGAGCGCGTGCAGTGCGCTTTTGTTGACACCCCTGAGGTCGAAGCCATCTGCGATTGCATATCCGAACAGCAGGGCTATCCGCATGCCTACGAACTTCCGGACTTCGTGCCTGACCCGGGCGAGAACGGCGCGCCGGTCTTCGGCGCCGGAAACGGCGACCGCGATCCGCTCTTCGAGGAGTGTGCGCGATTCATTGTCAGTGCGGGTGACACGGCTTCGACATCGTCGCTTCAGCGCCGCTATTCGATTGGCTACAACCGTGCCGGCAAAATCATGGACCAGCTTGAGGCGGCCAAAATTGTCGGCCCCGCAATCGGCTCAAAGCCGCGTCAGGTACTGGTTGATCCAATGGATCTGGATCGAATTTTTGGCGGATAACCCTCTCCGTAATTACTAAATCAGAACGAAAAGAGATGAAAAAGCTCCTGTTTTTTGCGCTAATTGCGCTTTTAGGCTTTTCTGCTTCGGCCGAGCTTCCGGCTCGCGTCAAGGAAGCGGCCAAGAGTGTCAACTCAACTCCAACGCTCCGGGTTGAATTCAAGGTCAACGGGCGCCCCGGACGCATGCTCCTTGGCGACGGCGGTAAGTTTGCGCTTGACCTCGGTGACGCTCGCGTTTACTATGACGGCACAACCCAGTGGGCCTACTTGGTTCCTGACAAGGAGGTGTCCATCATCAACCCGACGGCCGACGAGCTTGCCGCCGGAAATCCTGCGGCAATCCTTTCGACTCTCGGAACCGCCTTCAGCGGAGTCAGGCTCAAGGGTGAAACCTATCGGCTGATGCCACTCAGCGGAATTTCCGATATCTCGGAAGTGACCGTCAGTTTCCCCGGCACCGGAGTCTGGCCGCAGTCAATGACCATAGTTGCCGGAGCGGGAACGCTTTCTGTCGCTGACATGAAATTTACCCCCGGAAAAACCAAAAGCCCCCTTTCCGCGTTCCAACTGAAGGTGCCGAAAGGAGTCACTGTCACTGACCTCAGATAACCCTCATAAACACTCAACCATATAAATTCAAGAAAAAAATGATCAACTGCTTGATAATCGGATCCGGTCCGGCCGGATATACCGCCGCGACCTATGCCTCGCGCGCAAACCTCGCTCCCGTTATTTACGAAGGATTCACTCCCGGCGGCCAGCTGACAACCACCTCCGACGTTGAGAACTTTCCCGGCTTTCCCGAAGGAATCACCGGTCCTGAACTGATGGAGAAGTTGCGCGCACAGGCAGCCCGCTTCGGTGCGGACATTCGTCCCGGACGCATCAGCGAGGTGAACCTGGATGTCTATCCTTTCACGGCGAAGGACGACAACGGAAACTGGCTCGAAGCAAAAACAATCATCATTGCAACCGGCGCCTCCGCAATGTATCTCGGACTGCCTGATGAGGACCGCTACAAAGGCCAGGGCGTGAGCGCCTGTGCAACATGCGACGGATTCTTCTATCGCAAGCGCGTAGTGGCGGTTGTTGGCGGTGGCGACACGGCCTGCGAGGAGGCTCTTTACCTGAGCAATCTTGCCTCTAAAGTCTATATGATTGTCCGCAAACCGAACCTGCGCGCCTCAAAAGTGATGCAGAAGCGCGTAATGGAGAAGGAAAACATTGAGATTCTTTTCAACTGCAACACCGTCGGGCTTTTCGGTGATGATTTCCTTGAGGGAGTCCACCTTGTCGAGCATAAGGGAACCCCTGAAGAGCGCCTTTTCGACATTGCCGTCGACGGCTTCTTCCTCGGCATTGGTCATAAGCCTGAAACCGAAATCTTCGCACCCTTCATTGAACTTGATGCCCAGGGCTATATCAAGACCTTCAACGGAACCACCGCAACCTCAGTCAAAGGCGTGTTTGCCGCCGGCGATGTCGCCGACCCGCGTTATCGCCAGGCCGTCTCGGCTGCCGGAATGGGCTGTCGCGCCGCTCTTGATGCTGAGGCATTTCTTCTTGAACAAGAATGATTAAAACCATGATACTTGCAGTGGCTGCCCTTGTTGCCGAACCCGGGATCGAATATGGGGTCAGCGGCTCGTTTGGCGGAATGATGGGTGACATACCCGTCTTTGCCGGCGGATGTAACTTCCCGTTCGAAGACCCGATAAGTGTTCCCGCAGCGTCGAAAACATTCTATTGCGGAATATACAACGGGCTGACCGGTGAACGTGTCGGTTCGCTTCCGGTCAAGACGGCCTACGGCGCATCAGCCCAGACCCCCAAGGGTCTCGTAATGGCCGGTGGCTCCACTAAAAACGCCTGGTTGCTGACTGCCGACGGCAAACTGCATGACCTTCCCCACTTGCCGAAAACCCTTGATAATGCTTACGGGGCTGCAATCGGGAATGTTGTCTACATTGCCGGCGGAAATCTTGATGGAGAGCCTTCGTGCGGACTCTTATGCCTGGACCTCGATAATCTTAAGGAGGGTTGGCAGATGATTTCCATGATGCCCGGTTTGCCGCGCGTCCAGCCCGTGATGGCCGCCGCCGGCAATAAACTATATGTCTGGGGTGGTTTTTATGGTGGAGAACCGAAAACGGTCCATACTTCCGGCCTTTGCTATGATACGGCAGCCAACGAATGGACAGAAATGCCCGAACCCGCTTCGGGTGTGACCCTCAGCGGCGGTGTTGCCGTTACTCTTGACCATAACCGCATTGTTTGTGCCGGAGGCGTGAACCGTCGGATTTTCCTTGACGCCATCACGAATCAGTCTCCTGACTATCTCGAACATCCGGTGGAGTGGTACAGATTTAACGGGAAAACATATATTTTTCATCCCTGTGACCAGACGTGGATCGCACTTGATTATAATCCGGATCGTGCGCGTGCCGGAGCCGCGACGGCTCTACTTCCGAACGGCACTATCCTGCTGATGGGCGGTGAACTGAAACCTCGGGTACGCACTCCACGTCCGGCTGTACTCTAATTGTCAAACAGATTGGCTGCCATTACGCGGACAAGGGGTTGCGCGGATGGAAAATTTGAACTAACTTTGCAGTCGTAATATAACCATAATAAAATTTAATCAAAACAGGTTTTTTATGAAAAAATTTTTACTTTCTGCTTTTGCTGCGCTGGCATGCGTTGCTACTGCCAGTGCCGACGAAATCGTTCTCGATTTCACTACCAATAACTACGGAGAGACCGTAGCCGGCTCTGCCAACGATAAGTATTACATGGAAGACGGCGCGTCGTTCAGCGACGGCGCAATCACCATCACCGCCAACAAACTCGAGGGTTCAGGCGTGCGTTTTTGGAAAACGGATGCCGGCGTTCAGACCTTCCGAGTGAATAACAAGAGCGGCATCACCATCAGCTGCAACGGCGGCGTCATCACTGCAATGAAGTTTACCGGTAACAGCTTCGGTTATCTTCAGGGCGAAGGCTATGACGACGGCACTTTCGAAGGCTCGGCTGAGAGCATTGCACTTGTTAACAAGGGTCGCGACGGCAAGACCGGTACCGTGCAGATCAAGACCATCACCATCACTTATGAAGGTGGCGCTGCCGACAACCGCGAGAACGCCGGACTCGCTTTCTCAGAAGAGAGCGTAATCGCTTATCTCGGCGAAGAATTCACCGCTCCGACTCTCTCAAAGGCTACCACCGCTGTCGTGACCTACTCGAGCGACAAGGAAACCGTTGCTACCGTTGACGCTGCAACCGGCGCCGTTACCCTCGTTGGCGAAGGCACTGCCCGCATCACTGCCAAGGCTGAAGCAAACGATGACTTCCGCGCAGGTTCGGCTTCTTACCTCCTGACCGTACGCCCCGCTAAGGTTGCCGGCGCTATCTTCACCTCTGAGATGGGTGAGAATTTCAGCTTTGAGAACCCGGCCGAATTTAATGTTTGGCAGCTTGACAGCAAGTATGGCCTGAAGGCTTCTGCTTACGTTAAACTTGAAGGCGATGACGCTGCTACCCAGCACGCAGCCGAGGCTGTTGCTTTCGCGTCTGTTGACCTGACCGGCTACAAGAGCGCAACGCTGACTTTCTCGCAGGCTCTCAACCAGTACAAGAACGGCAACGACCTCATTGATGTTGACGCCATTGTTGACTACTGCAAACTCGTTGTTCGCGAAGCAGGTGCTGCCGAATGGACCGAAATCGGCGAACCGACCGCTCCCGAAGCCTTCTCCTGGAACTTCTACAACAACGCTCCCGTTGACCTGACTGCACAATGCGGCAAGAAGGTTGACTTCGGCTTCAAGTACATCTCTACGGAAAATGTTGCCGGAACCTGGGAAATCAAGAACATCAACATCGTTGGTGAAGTTGACGACGAAGACAGCATCAGCGAAATCAACGCAGCGGCAGCCAATGGCGCTATCTATGACCTTCAGGGTCGCCGCGTCGCTGCCCCCGTTCGCGGTCTCTACATCGTTGGCGGCAAGGTTGTTCGTTTCTAAATCCGAATCTTTTTTACGGAGCTTTCGCCTTGTTTTGGCGGAAGCTCCCCTTTTATTTGACAGAAAACTGATAGACAAAAATGAAAAAGCTGTTTCTTGCCGCTGTAATGGCGGTTGCGTGTGCCGGAGCGGCCAACGCGCAGTTTAATCTCGGCAAAGCTATCAATGCAGCATCCAAAGGCGTTCAGGCAATGACTTTGACTGACGAGCAGATGGCTGCCTATGCCAAGGAGTCAATCGACTGGATGGATACACACAATAAGGTCTCTGACCCTGACAGTGAGTACACCAAACGCCTTAACCGTCTGACGGAGGGCCTCAAATCGGCCGATGGCATTCCCTTGAACTTCAAGGTCTATGAGGTTATCGACATCAACGCGTTTGCTTGTCCTGACGGTTCGGTAAGAGTTTTTTCGTCGCTTATGGATATTATGGACGATGAAGAGCTGCTAGGAATCATCGGCCATGAAATCGGTCATGTTGCCAAACATCACTCGAAAAAGGGCTTCCGCCAGACTCTGCTGACCGGTGCGCTGAAGGATGCGATTGCTTCAACCGGCGGCAAGGCAGCCGCCCTGACGGACTCTCAGCTTGGTCTGCTTGGCGAATCGCTTGCCGGGGCAAAGTACTCGCAGAAGCAAGAAAAGGAGGCTGACGACTGCGGCTATGATTTCCTCAAGTCGAATGGAAAGAACCCTTATGGAATGGTTCGTGCCTTCGAAAAGATGCAGGCTCTTGAAGGAGACCATAAGTCAAGCTATGTTGACAAGATGTTTTCCTCTCATCCTGACACGGCCGAGCGCATCAAACGCATGACCGAGCGTTGCAAAAAGGATGGCTACCTGAAATAAAAAGTAATCGGAACATAATAAAAAAACATGGATGCGAGAAACGTATCCATGTTTTTTTTATTTTACTGAGCTTTTCCGTTAAGAAATACTTGCCGAATCAATGGTGTCTGGTAGGCATAGAGCAGATATGTCAGCGATGGCATCGGTTCTGTCAGAATGAAGTCGGCTCGTTTGCCACGGTTGAGTGTGCCGGAGTCGAGACCCATCGCGACTGCGCCGTTCAGGGTTGTGGCGTTGAGGGCCTGTTCCGGTGTCAGCTTCATTTTGACTGCACCCAGCGAGGCCACGAACCTCATGTTGCCCGAGGGGGACGACCCCGGATTATAGTCCGAGGCGAGAGCGACGGTTGCTCCGGCGTCAATCGCAGCGCGTGCGTCGCCATAAGGCATACCAAGGAAGAAGGAGGCTCCGGGGAGCATTGTGGCGACGGTCTCGCTCTGTCCGAGGAGTCTGAGCTGCGGTTCTTCGGCGCGCTCCAGATGGTCAACGGACAGGGCTGCATGCTTCACCCCGACTTCGACTCCGCCGCTGACGGCAAGTTCGTTGGCGTGAATCTTGCCGCGGAGGCCGTGACGCGCACCACACTCCAGAATTTGTTCCGTATGGTCCGGAGTAAAGAATCCGCGGTCGCAGAAAACGTCGACGTACTGCGCGAGACCTTCGGCGGCAACTGCCGGAATCATGTCGCGGCAAACGTGGGCTACATAGCCGTCAATGTCGCTGCCATATGCCCGGCCCACGGCGTGAGCGCCAAGGAAGGTCGCGACAACGCGCAGCGGCGTTGATTCGGCAATGCGTGCGATGACGCGGAGCATTTTTAGTTCGTCGGCCAGAGTCAGTCCGTAGCCGCTCTTGATTTCTACGGAGCCGGTGCCGAAGCCGATAATTTCGCGGACGCGTTGCATTGACTGTTCGAAGAGTTCCTCTTCCGAGGTCAGATGGAGGCGATCGGCCGAGTTGAGGATTCCGCCGCCGCGGCGGGCGATTTCCTCGTAGCTCAGTCCGTGAATCTTGTCAAGGAACTCGCCGTCGCGCGTGCCTGCGTAGACAATATGCGTGTGCGAGTCGCAGAATGAGGGTAGAATGTAGCCTCCACGGGCGTTGACGGTTTCTTCCATGCCGACGTCGGGCAGGGTGTCCATTGGCCCATAGTCGGCAACAAGACCGTTTTCGACTTTCAGCCAGGCATTATCGAGACCTGGAAGGATGTCCATTTCATGGCCGCGCCGGCGGGCCGGCTGGTCTATCCCGACAAGCCGGCCGATGTTCGTGACAATCATTGGCCGATGAACTCGATTGATTTAGCGATATTGGGAGCCATAATCGTATCGTTTTCGACGAAAGGCACCGATTTCCGATAGTCTGCCACCCATTTTTCAAGAACCGTTGAGGTTTTCAGCGGACGGCGGAATTCAAGGGCCTGAGCGGCATTGAAAAGCTCGATTGCAAGAATGCGCTCTGTGTTGTCGGCTATGCGACAGAGCTTGGTGGCTGAGTTCGACCCCATGCTGACGTGGTCTTCCTGGCCCTGTGACGAAGGAATGGAGTCGCAGCTTGCGGGCCAGCAGAGGCCTTTGCTCTGGCTGACGATGGATGCCGCCGTGTACTGCGGAATCATGAATCCGCTGTTCAGTCCGGGGTGGGCAACGAGGAATGACGGCAGGCCGCGTGAGCCTGAAATCAGCTGATAGATTCGTCGCTCGCTGATTGAGCCGAGTTCGGACAATGCTATGGCCAGATAGTCCATCGGAATGGCTATCGGTTCGCCGTGGAAATTGCCTGCGGAGACAATAAGGTCCTCTTCGGGGAAAATCGTCGGGTTGTCGGTCGGCGAGTTGACTTCATTTTCGATTACCTGCCAGACGAAGGTCAGGGCATCTTTGGCGGCTCCGTGAACCTGCGGCATGCAGCGGAACGAGTAGGGGTCCTGGACATGCGCCTTTTGGCGGACAATGATTTCCGAACCGTCGAGCCATGCGCGCACGGCTCGCGCAGTTTCGATTTGCCCGCGATGGCGGCGCACGAGGTTCACTTCATCGCCGAAGGGTTCGATGCGTCCGTCGAAGGCGTCGAGGCTCAGCGCGCCGATTTTGTCGGCCAGTTCGTTGAGGCGTTTTGCCTTCAGCAGCGCCCATACGGTGTGTGCGCTCATGAACTGCGTGCCGTTCAGCAGGGCCAGCCCCTCCTTGCTCCGGAGAGCGACAGGTTGCCAGCCCTTGCGCTTGAGCAGTTCTTCGCCGCTGAGGCGTTCGCCGCGATAGTTAACCTCTCCGAGTCCGAGAAGCGGCAGGCATAGATGGGCCAGGGGCGAGAGGTCGCCGCTGGCACCGAGCGACCCCTGCTGGTATACAACCGGCAGGATGTCGTCGTTAAACATGTCGACAAGTCGCTCGACTGTTTCAAGCTGGACGCCGGAATTGCCATAGGAGAGCGACTGGATTTTGTTGAGAAGCATTATTTTGACAATTTCCGGGCGGACTTCGTCGCCGGTGCCGCAGGCGTGGCTCATCATCAGGTTGCGTTGGAGAGCCGATAGGTCGTCCTTGCCGATGGAGATGTTGCAGAGCGAGCCGAAGCCGGTTGTCACGCCGTAGATCGGGCTTTCCTGCGTCTCCATTTTTCGGTCAAGATACTCGCGGCAGTTCTTAATCAGGCCCTTGGCTTCGTCGCTGAGGGCGATTTTGGAGCCGGAGGCGATGATTTCGCCGATACGGTCAATTGTCAGTCGGTCGGTTGATATATGGTGCATAATCAATGGTTTTAGAGAATGGAATCTAATAAATTGTCGTCGGCAATGTTCGGAAGGGTCACCCGAAGTCCGGGCGTGCGTTCCATTTCGCGCTTAATGGCGAAAATCGCGCCTTGGTTGCGGCTCCACGAACGGCGTGCAATTCCGTTATTGACGTCCCAGAGGAGCATTTCGCGGATGTGGCGCGCGGAATCCTCCGAACCGTCAATGACCATGCCGAAGCCGCCGTTGATGACCTCGCCCCAGCCGACTCCGCCGCCGTTATGGATGGAGACCCATGTGGCGCCGCGGAACGAGTCGCCGATGACGTTATGAACGGCCATGTCAGCGGTAAACTGCGATCCGTCATAAATGTTGGAGGTTTCGCGATAGGGTGAATCCGTACCGGAGACGTCGTGATGGTCGCGTCCGAGAACTATCGGGGCTGAAATTTCGTTCTTTCTGATTGCTTCGTTGAAGGCAAGGGCTATTTTCGTACGGCCCTCGGCGTCGGCATAGAGGATTCTTGCCTGAGAACCGACGACAAGGCGGTTCCGTCCGGCTTCCTTAATCCAGTGGATGTTGTCGGCGAGCTGACCTTTGATCTCATCCGGAGCCGAGTCCATTATTTCCTCAAGTACTCGTGCGGCGATTTCGTCGCTCTTTTGGAGGTCGGCTTCGGATCCGGAGGTGCAGACCCATCGGAATGGGCCAAATCCGTAGTCGAAAAACCCGGGACCCATGATGTCCTGGACGTAAGAGGGATAGCGAAACGTGCCGTCGGGATTCATGATGTCGGCTCCGGCGCGCGATGCTTCAAGCAGGAAGGCGTTGCCGTAGTCAAAGAAGTACATTCCGTCGGCGGTCAGCCTGTTGATTGCGTCAACCTGGCGGCGAAGCGACTCCCGTACGCGCTCCTTGAATTCCGAGGGATTCTCAGCCATCATCCGTTTTGATTCTTCAAACGAGATGCCGACGGGATAGTAGCCCCCTGCCCACGGATTATGGAGCGATGTCTGGTCCGAGCCGAGGTCAACTTTGACTCCGTCGGCTGCCAGCCGCTCCCAAAGGTCCACGATGTTGCCCTGATAGGCAAGTGAGACGGTTTCTTTCCGCTGTCGGGCCTCGTTTGCGCGGGCAAGCAGGGTGTCCAGATCAGTGTAGACTTCGTCGACCCATCCTTGCGACTTGCGGGTCTCGACCGCTTTCGGGTTAATCTCGGCTGTGATGCTGACCACTCCGGCAATGTTGCCGGCCTTCGGCTGCGCGCCGCTCATACCGCCGAGTCCGGCCGTCACGAATAACATTCCGCTCAGCGATTGTTCGCCTTCCTTGAGGCGTTTCCGTCCGGCGTTTAGAACAGTGATTGTCGTGCCATGGACAATGCCTTGCGGTCCGATGTACATGTAAGAGCCGGCGGTCATCTGGCCATATTGCGAGACGCCGAGCGCGTTCAGCCGCTCCCAGTCGTCCGGCTTGGAATAGTTGGGGATGACCATGCCGTTGGTGACGATTACGCGGGGCGCGTCCTTATGGGAGGGGAAAAGCCCGAGGGGGTGACCGGAGTACATTACGAGGGTCTGCTCATCAGTCATCTCGCTCAGATACTTCATTGCGAGGCGATACTGGGCCCAGTTCTGGAAGACGGCTCCGTTGCCGCCGTAGGTTATCAGTTCGTGGGGGTGCTGAGCAACCCTGCGGTCCAGGTTGTTCTGAATCATCAGCATGATGGCAGCGGCCTGACGGCTTCGAGCCGGATACATCTCGATTGGACGGGCGTACATTTCATAGTCCGGACGGTAGCGGTACATGTAGATGCGGCCATAGGTGCGCAGTTCATCCAGAAACTCGGGAGCGAGTGCGGCGTGTTGCTGTGGCGGGAAGTAACGCAGGGCGTTCTTCAGTGCAAGACGTTCCTCAGCCGGAGTCAGGATTTTTTTGCGTCGGGGCGCATGGTTGACCGTCTGGTCGTAAGGCTTCGCGGCGGGAATCTCTGCGGGAATTCCTTCGGCAACCGCTTTTTTGAAATCAGTCATCGCGTCGTTAGATTTTTTCTTCAACAATTTTAAGTATTTCGGCCTCGGCACCTCCCGCCTCTGCGGCGAGTTCATTGGCTGTCTTGACAAGTTCGGCGGCAAGGGCTTTGTCGGCCAGTCCTCCGGCATTGATGCGGACGTTCAGTCCGGCGCCCATAACGGCTGCGCGGGCGGCAAGGGCGCCGACTCCGGCATCACTCGCCGAGGCCGGATTGCCCTTCTCGGCCATAGCGCGCAGCAGCGGGAATGATTTCAGCGCCGCACGCATTGTGCGCAGCGGCACCTCGGCTGCATAGAGCGTTGCTTTTTCAAGGGCTTCGGCGCGTGCCAGTTTTTCCTCGTCCGTCCCTTTTGGCAGACCGAGGGCTGTCATGATGAGGTTGAATGCTGCCGTGTCTTCATTGACAAGAGCCAGTAGCTCGCCCATCAGGGCCTGACCCTGTTCGGCGTAGTCTGAGAATTCCTCCCAGCGGTCGTCCCAGCCCGCTTTGTGGGCTGACAGATTGGCAACCATCGTTCCAAGCGCGGCTGCCAGCGCACCCATATAGGCTGATATTGAGCCGCCGCCGGGGGCGGGCGATTCGCTTGCCGTTTCGTCGGCAAATTCGCGGCAGGTCATGTCCGTCAGAGCTTTTTCTCCTTTCGGTGCAATCATCTCTTCGATGATTTTCTCCTCGGGGCGGAATGGCGTAAGTTCGTCAAGACCCATGGAGCGGATTGCGAGACGTATGATTTCGGCCTCGCTGATGCCGCTTGAGCGCTGTTGCTTGTGGAGGAAGTATTTTCCGGCGTCAATGATTGCGCGCTTCGGAACCAGACCGACAATCTCCGTGCCGGTGACGCGGATGCCTCGGGCGGCGGCCGCGCGGCTGACTTCGTCAAAAGCTACGTGGAGCGGTGTGCGGGCCATGTCGGTTATGTTCATGCTGACCTGCGCAATGCCGTACTCGTCGATGAACCAGCCGATGGCTTTCGTTCCCTTCAGGGTGCCGGGAATCATGATGGTTTTGCCGTTCTCGTCGGTCAGCGGCTTGCCGTTCGGTTTGCCTCCTTCGCGCTTCGGGCGGCCTTTCTCGCGCACGTCGAACGCAATGGCGTTGGCGCGTCGGGTTGAGGTTGTGTTTAGGTTGAAGTTCACCGCAATCAGAAAATCGCGCGCCCCGCAGGCTGTTGCTCCGGTGCGCGCAATCTTTTCGTCCATTGGCCGGTCGCCGAAGTCGGCACCGTCGTCATGGCCAAGCCGATTTGCCAGACCTTCATATTCGCCGCTGCGACAAACGGCCAGATTCTTTCGGCCGGGACGCAGGGCTGAGGCTTCGTATGCGTAGACCGGAATTTCAAGTTCGTCGGCAATGCGTCGGCCAAGACTGCGGGCCAGTTCGGCACACTCTTCGAGCGTGATGCCCGAAACGGGGATGAGGGGAAGAACGTCCGTGGCGCCCATTCGGGGATGCGCGCCGTGGTGCTTGCTCATGTCGATAAGTTCTGCGGCTTTGCGAACCGAGCGGAATGCGGCCTCCATGACCGGTTCCGGTTCGCCGACGAAGGTGACGACCGTGCGGTTCGTTGCCTCGCCGGGGTCGACATCAAGAAGTTTAACGCCTTCGACGCTCTCAATTGCGTCCGTAATTGCTTTGATAACAGTTTTATCGCGACCCTCGCTGAAGTTGGGGACACACTCTATAAGTCTTTTTCTCATGGTGAGGAATGGTGTTTTTGATTTATTTCTTGCAAAGATACAAAAAAAATGTAAGATATTTCATTCTAAAACGTCCAATCTACGTCCGGAGTAACAGTACATGAAGAAATTTTTGAAAGTTTTTGGCGAAAAGTTTGGAGAATTGAAAGATTTGGCGTAACTTTGCAGCGCAAAAACGAAAACTGCTTCAGTAGCTCAGTCGGTTAGAGCATCTGACTGTTAATCAGAGGGTCCGGGGTTCAAGTCCCTGCTGGAGCGCCAACAACAATGAATTATCCTTTTTAATTATTGCTTCAGTAGCTCAGTCGGTTAGAGCATCTGACTGTTAATCAGAGGGTCCGGGG